>JAZUQL010000026.1:0-1672 GCA_045605685.1 Lachnospiraceae bacterium | reverse complement strand
TGAACCGTACATGGTCTCCAGATTCCATACCACACTTTGTTTCTCAAAGAATGCATCCTGCACTTCTATCCTTGCCGTTCTACCGCCATGATAGATGTCGGTATATTGCGGGTCCGCACCGGCACCGGTAAAGGAGATGGTGACCTCCGGTGCTTTCTTATCAATACTAAAAAGATACGTATCTTCACTGATATGACCTGCACGGTCTGTAAAACAAACCGTTACTTCAATTCCACTTTTTTCTGTGTTTTCCTCGATTTCCACCGGTATGACAAAATCTGCTTTTGTAATCAGATTCTCTTCACCTGTTGTCGTGATTCCCCATTCCTGCGGAATGCTATCTTTTGTCATATCGTAACTTACGGTCTGTGTCTCTTCTCCCGGAATGGCAACACTCCATTCAATCTCGCCAATCCCGGAATAGGTATCCTCTATAGTGACTGCAAGCTCTACATCCTCATTATAGATTGCATCCCCTTCCGCTTCCTGCTTTGGAACAATCTGTATATCACTGCTTGCCTCATGTTTCTTCTTACTTTCTAAGATAATTCCCTGCGTTTGATATGCCTTCTCTCTTTTATTCCCAACGTTATCTTCTATCTCGACAAAAAGATACCCTTTGCAATCCGGTGCAAGCGGAACCGCAATCTCTTTCTCCATACAGTGTCCGTCCATCTGTATGGTCTCATCCAGCTCCAGCTCCCCGGATACATCTTCGAAGTAATATCGAATCGTCTTAATTCCGGAACCCTGCTCTTTCTCTTCCATCTGTATGCTTGCAACTACCGACTCTGCTCCGAAATAGCCATATGTATTACTATCATCAATCAATAAGGCGTCTTCTTCTCCACCACTTTGTATGGTTATATCCGATATGGAAGGATTGTCCCTATCAATTTGTATTTTTTCTGCTAACTCTTTTATACTACCTGAATTTGCATAAACATATACACGTAAGTACATTTTTGAATAATTGTTTATGATGTTGTCTCCCAATGACACTGTCAGGCTGTCCGCATGCTTCTTGGATTGAGCATATATCACATTTTGCTTCTCATCCACTACCTCTACCTGAATCGATGCAATTCCGGTCGTTTTCTGACTGGCAGCTACTGTAAAGCTTGCATCTTTTCCCATGTAATAGATATCATCCGCCTCATACAATCCTTGAATCGTCACCTCCGGCACTACTACATCATAATATAACGTCTGCCAGTTATTCCATACCAGTCCTTCCGAAATATTTCCCGCATAGTCTACAACATAAGCTCCAATACAGTTTTCTCCGGGCTCTAAAGGAACCGAATAACTCACGTCAAAGTCCTGTTCCACCTTTGTCTGACCCGTTTGCTCATTTACAACAATAAATACGACTTTCTCTATTCCGGAAGCCGGCTCGGTTGCATTCTCTGGTGTTACATCTTCTGCTACAAGTTCTACTCCAATCTAAGTCGGATCGTAGCCATGTCGTTCTGTGAGCCAAGGAGTTGGTTTTCCTAATTGTCTTCCTAAGACCGCTTGGCCTCCGACTTCGAAAGAATTTACGATTCGCGGAACTGCAAGTGACATGAGTGGAATTAAGAAGGTTGTCTGGTCCACTTCGCCGATTGCAAATCCATTAACACATGATAATAGGGCGGACTACGACAAGAATTCGGGAACCTATACCATC
>JAZUQL010000025.1:0-19617 GCA_045605685.1 Lachnospiraceae bacterium | reverse complement strand
GAACAAAGAGTCCGCAAGCGGACTCTTGCGCCGAGCGCGGTCGCGACAGCGACATCTTCCTTGTACGCGCGAGTGCGCATCCACGCGGAGCGTTTTTGCTTTATAGGAAAAGCTTTCACACTTTAGTGTGACAAGGTCTTTCCTATAAAGTAAAAAAACAGCCATATCAATTAGATATGGCTGTAACTATGTCGTTTTATTATTGAATACTAAACTCTCTCTTTAAAAATCGTTCCAGTTTTTTCTCTGAGATATTATAGGCTCTAAGATAGTAATATGTTCCGTCCTGCTCGAATGCAACATAGATTTCGTTCCCTTCTTCGTTCTTTGCTGCATAGATTTGCCAATCCTTTACTTCCTGTTTTCCTACCTTTAGTAATTCTTCCGGAATGACTGCTTTATCCTCAGAGCTTTGGATAACAATATCATTATCCATGTAATACTCCACTTCAACTGAAACCGTGCTTTCTTTTCCGGCCATGTCCCTTATCATGGTTGTCTCCGGTATCGTACCATATTCCAAATTCGCTCCGGAATTCGCATTTGCGACACTGATAATAATTGCCAACCCTGCTGCCGCAGCGACAATGGAAGATGAAACAATACGAAAGCGACTTTTTTTAGATGCGCGCGATTCGTGCACCGGTGCACTTTGTTTTTCGATTTTTCCCTGTTCTTCATGAATTCGATTTAACGTCTTTTGAATTAATTCGTTCGGAGCATGTTGTTGTGCGACCTGTTCTTTATATTCCCTCATCTGTATACACCTCCTTTAATTTCTTCTCAAGTAGCTGTCTTCCTCGCGACAACTGCGTTTTAATCGTGGATTCTGACTTCCCGAGAAGCGAAGCAATCTCCTTAATCGAGTACTCTTCATAATAATATAAGTGAATTGCTTCTTTGTACTTATCCGGCAGCTCCCTTACGGCCTCATATACTTCCGAAAAATCTTCCTTTTCCTCCGTCACAGGTTCTTCTCCCTGCTCCTGAATGCTCTCCATTGCCACCTTGTGGCGATTCCATGCAGTCTTGGACATGCTGTGACATTGATTGATTGTAACGCGAATTAACCACGCTTTTAAATGCTCCTCACTTATAATACTCTCTTGGTTCTGAAAAAGTTTCAAAAAAACTTCTTGAAATGCATCTTCTACTTCATATTCATTTCTGGAGTGGATTTTGGCCAAACGATATACCATATCTGCATATTTTTGTACCACATCATCTATGTCAAATGTGAACTTCGACTGCATCTGTCTTCTCCTTCTCTTCTTATGTTCTATTTAATACGTTACAAAAATTGGTTTTGTATATGTGATATTTCCATGGGAATCATATAGTTGAAAATAGCAAAGATACGTTGTATTCTTTGGAACATCCTCCATCGTAACACGCATCTGTCCAAAGATGTCCATCTGTTCCATATAACTAACACCGGATTCCCACTTATCATAGGTCTCTAACTGATTGTTCTCATCATACGTCAGTTTTCTTGTAAGCGGAATTGAATATATATTATCCCCCTTATTAATAACTAACTGTCTTCGGTCCGGAATCTCCGTTTCTTCCGCATCGTAGATTCCCGTAATCGTGCCTTTTGGATGGTTCTCATCTACTCGAATATAGCTGTCTAAATGTTGTGCATAAAGAAATCCCAGCCCTTTCGGTTTCCTCATCAAAGATAAATAGTATTCTGTATATGTATCATTCCTCTCAGTCTCGACTGCCATGCACACCATCGTCTGACCGATGCTATCTTCCAGAACGAAACGCTTTCCTGAGAAAAATGCCCTGCAGGTTCCGTTCTCATCAATCGTAACATCTTCAGATACGTACCAGCATTGATAGAATTCCGGATCACTCTCAACCTGTCCCCATATGGTATATTTTGCAGCGACAATATCACTTGCCTGTTCTTCTGTTAACTGCAGCGTAATCTCCTGCGTATATGGATCGATACTCTGCACCGCATCTATATCTTTTGAAACCGCTTCTTCCGTCGCACAAAACATCGACCAGAAGGATTCTAAGAAATCAAAATAGTTTGAAGAAAATGTGTACTCTGTATATTTTCCCATCCAATCATCATGATGTCCGGTATTTTGATACGGAAAATATACCGCAATTCCATACGCATCTAATATATTTGTCTTATTATAGATAACCGCATTCTCTATTCTCTTCTGAAGTTCACCGGCTTCCGTCGGATACAGTTCCGCCATCTGCACGGAGAAATCATATAAATCTATCGTATCATATTGAATGGATGTTCCCCTGGTTCCAAATGCTCTGGTTCTGTGTCTATTACGAACCAAAAGTCCGTACTTGTCGCCTTGGATATCTTCATGTGCAACATCCACCAGTTCATCAAACGCTTCCACTACAGCATCGATTTTGTCTAAATTAACACAGGAAATGGAATATGTAACATCATATTGATATTCTTCTACACTGTATGTTTCGTACGCATTCATGATTTCGACTGCAGCTTTCTCACCATCTGCATATTCTTCATCTGATATAATCTCCAGAAAACTATAATCCCATCCGTCCTCTGCCTCTATATCTTCTGATGCAATGAGATATTGTGCATATGGAGATAACATATCTGCTACCTCTAACATTCCCATCAGGCAGGCATCAAATCCAATCCAATTGAATCGGATTCCCTCCTCGTAAAATCGGCTTTGTGCAAACGCACGATCCATCTCCGACATTGTTAGCATATCGTTATTATAATTCTCATCCGCGCCAAAACCTAGGACCGCTCCTCCTCCGTGGTCCCACATAATCAAATTATAACTATCCGCACCATAATGGTTATAACTATAATCTAAAAACTCTTGAAGGGTCTTATCTTCTCCCATGTTCTTATTCTCCATGGAATACTTTTTCTCGATTTTGCCATCGTATATTTCATAAACAGCACAAGGATCATCCTCGAATTCTTCTGTTTCCCAATGAAGCGTTCCTCCTGCACACAACAGAATCGTCATATCTTCTTCCGAAACATCGGATTCTAACATTTCCTCAATGTCCTTCGTTGCCAGACCCGAATCGGATTCCAAATCGGACGCTACCATATAAATCATTAACACCTGCGGGGTCTTTTTCACCAAATCCCGCGAAGAGCGATTCTTTCTTATTCCTAAAATGACTCCGATTCCTATTGCAAGAACTAATACAACAAGAATTCCCGTCAACACAAGTCTTCTTCTCTTCGTTTGCATACACTACTCCTATGTTATACCATTCAAAACACTTCTATTTTACACGATTTGATTCGTTTCGTCTATATTTGCCAAAAGAAAACCTGTGTGGAAACATCCACACAGGTCCTGTCATTTTAATAATTCTGGTATCGGTCAAAATCATTATATTGTTCTTCGTACTGACTATATAACTCTTGCTTTCTCTTCAAGCGTTTTTTATCCGCATACTCCGGGAAATATTGATAGCGCTTGCTAAATGCAAGGATTGGGAAGAATATGAACGGAAGGAATAATAGTCCGAAAAAGAATCCGACTCCTGCCCCAAAGTTCTTGCAAAGTCCTCTTAATAAAGCAATTTCTGCTACTAACATCACAACTGCAACCGCAAACAATAAAATTGCCAGGAAGAGCAGCCCTCCAGGACTCGTTATCAAAAGCCCCGCATATAAAAAAACATAAGCAATCCCATAAACAATAGCTGCAATCAGCATTGCCTTGAAGTATTCTGTTTTCCATGCAATCTTATAAAATACATAAGCATTGTAAATCGGAATCAGTGCCTTCCACCACTTTTCTCCCGCCTTTTTAAAAATAAAACAGTTTGAAACAATTAATAATATTCCAAGTGCCAGTTCTAGTAATGTTATTACTAATCCAATTAACGCAAACATTTTCCTCTTCTCCTCCTACCGTTCTTTACTAGCATCAATTCGCAACAAAGCTTTTCTCAAAGCGTACTCCGCCCGTTTGATGTCCACCTCTGATGCATTTTCTAAACGTTGCTGTGCTCTATCCCTTGCTTCTTCTGCGCGATCTAAGTCTATTTCATCCGGCCATTCTGCAATCTCTGCCAATAAAGTAACCTTATCATTCAAAATCTCTGCAAATCCGGCATGCACCAGTGCCTGCTTTTCTTCCTCGCCCATATGAATGGTTACCATTCCCGGAGCAAGCACTGTTGTCATTGGAATGTGATTCTTGTAGACTCCAATCTCTCCCGACATCGTACAGAATTCGATGAATTCTGCTTCACCCGTGAAAAAGATACGTTCCGGCGTAATAATTTCTACTTTGAAATAATTTTCTTTCTCTGCCATAGTCACTCACCTCTTATTTCATGCGGGCGCGCACTTCGTCAATGCTTCCGGCATTTAAGAAATGACCTTCCGGAATATCATCATGCTTTCCTTCCAGAATCTCTCTGAATCCGCGAACCGTTTCCTCGATTGGAACATATTTCCCTTCCAAACCGGTAAACTGGCCTGCTACGAAGAAAGGCTGAGATAGGAATCTTTGCACTTTTCTCGCACGGCTTACGACAAGTTTGTCATCTTCCGACAACTCATCCATACCAAGGATTGCGATAATATCCTGTAACTCTTTGTATTTCTGAAGAATCTCCTGAACACCACGAGCCACTTCGAAATGCTCCTGTCCTACAATTCTAGGATCCAGAATTCTCGATGTCGAACCAAGAGGGTCTACCGCAGGGTAGATTCCAAGCTCTGCTATCGAACGTTCCAATACGGTTGTCGCATCCAAATGTGCAAATGTCGTTGCCGGAGCCGGGTCCGTCAAATCGTCTGCCGGCACATATACAGCCTGTACGGATGTAATGGAACCGTTCTTGGTCGATGTGATACGCTCTTGAAGTGCACCCATCTCTGTCTGAAGGGTCGGCTGATATCCTACTGCTGAAGGCATACGTCCAAGAAGTGCGGACACCTCTGAACCAGCCTGCGTAAAACGGAAAATATTATCAATAAATAATAATACGTCTTTTCCGCCTTTGTCTCGGAAGTACTCTGCCATGGTAAGACCGGTAAGTGCCACACGCATACGGGCTCCAGGTGGCTCGTTCATCTGTCCGAATACCATGGTCGTTTTGTCAATAACTCCGGATTCTTTCATTTCGTAGTAAAGGTCATTTCCCTCACGGGTACGCTCTCCTACACCGGTAAATACGGAATATCCACCATGTTCTGTTGCAATGTTATGAATTAACTCCTGGATTAATACGGTCTTACCTACACCGGCACCACCGAACAATCCGATTTTTCCACCTTTTTGATATGGACAAAGTAAATCAACTACTTTGATTCCTGTTTCTAACATTTCCTGAGAAGTTGCCTGCTCTTCAAAAGCCGGAGCTTTTCTATGGATTGGCCATTTTTCTTCTGTATCAGGTGCTGCTACTTCATCAATCGGATTCCCTAGTACATTAAACATTCTTCCTAATGTCTTCTCTCCGACCGGAATTGTAATTGCGGCACCTGTTGCAATCGCATCCATTCCACGAACCAGACCATCTGTCGGTCCCATGGCAATACATCTTACCGTATCGTCTCCCAGATGCTGAGCAACTTCAACAACTAATTGATTCCCGTTCGGTAACGGAATTTCAATCGCGTCGTTTATCTCAGGCAGATTGCCCTCCTGGAACTTAATATCCAAAACGGCACTGATAATCTGTGTTATTTTACCAACATTTCTATCTGCCATTATTTAATCTCCTTATTCTTTTTATGATATTGCATTTGCACCAGCAATAATCTCTGTTAATTCTTGTGTAATAGAACCTTGTCTTGCTCTATTGTATTTTAACGTCAGATCGCTAATCATCTCTTCTGCATTGCTTGTTGCAGAATCCATCGCCTGCATTCGCGCGCCGTTCTCACTCGCCACCGCCTCAATCAGTGCTCCGTAAAACAGACTTGTGATATATTTTGGAATAATCATATCAAGTGCGACTTCTTCATTCGGCTCGTAATTCATCATTACATGATCAGACTCTTCCGTCTCAGCTGCTTCCATGTCCGAAATATCCACCGGCAAAAGCTTTAAGAGCTTCGGCTCATGGGATACGGTATTCTTGAAATGGGTATACGCTAAGTAGATTTCTCCGATTTCGCCGTTTGAATAAGATTCCAATACTTTTTGACACAAGTTTGCTGCGTCACTGTAAGTTGGGGACTCCATAATATCTGAGTCATTCTCTTTGATTGTGTATCCCCTGCGTTCCAATAATTCTGCACCTTTTAAACCAAGCGCATAAATGTCAACATCTGCTTTCTCAAGGTCGGCATTTTGAACCATCCTTACGACGTTCATATTATATCCGCCTGCCAGACCTCGATTGGATGTAATTACAATCACTGCTTTGCGCTTAGAATCATTCTGTGTCAGATATGGATGTGATATGGTTCCACTCTTGGCAAGGACTGAACTTACCGTATTATACATGTAATTGAAATACGGATTGGTCTGTTCCGCGCGGGTCTTTGCCTTTTGCAGTTTAACGGTAGAAACAAGCTTCATTGCTTTTGTTATTTGCTGTGTGCTGGAAATACTGCTTTTTCTGCGTTTAATGTCACGCATTGAGGCCATTTCTTACCACCTACTTTCTACCATTAATTGAAGGCTGCCTTGCACTCTTCAATTGCTTTTATTAGTTTCTCTTCCGTCGTTTCATCAATTACCTTTGTTTCCATAATTGCCTCTGAAATCTCCGGATATTTGGTATCAACATACTCAAACAATTCATCCTGGAATCTTAAAATATCTTCCACTTCGATATCCAACAGATATTTTCTGGTAGCTGCAAAAATAATGATGATCTGCTTGTCTACAGACATCGGTTTATACTGCGGCTGTTTTAAAATCTCACGGATTCTTTCTCCTTGTGCCAGTTTCTCTGTTGTATCGGCATCTAATTCGGAACCAAACTGCGCAAATGCTGCCAATTCTCTATACTGTGCCAATTCAACTCGGATTGGTGCTGCAATCTTCTTCATTGCCTTAATCTGTGCAGAACCTCCAACGCGGGATACGGATAATCCGGCATTTACTGCCGGTCTGAATCCGGCATTAAACATTTCTGTTTCCAGATAAATCTGTCCGTCTGTAATCGAAATTACGTTGGTTGGAATGTATGCAGATACGTCACCTGCCTGGGTTTCGATAATTGGCAATGCGGTAAGAGAACCGCCACCCAATTGATCCGATAATCTGGCTGCACGCTCCAACAATCTTGAGTGAAGATAGAAAACATCTCCCGGATATGCCTCACGTCCCGGTGCTCTCTTTAACAACAAAGAAAGGGTTCGATACGCTGCCGCATGTTTACTCAAATCATCATAGATAACAAGAACATCCTGTCCGCTTTCCATCCACTCTTCTCCGATTGCACAGCCGGAATATGGAGCAATATACTGTAATGGTGCTAATTCGCTTGCAGTTGCTGCAACAATTGTCGTATAAGACATTGCACCAAACTCTTCTAATGTTTTTACAATGGATGCAACCGTAGAAGCTTTCTGTCCGATTGCAACATAGATACATTTTACATTCTGATCTTTCTGATTGATAATCGTATCAATTGCAATTGCTGTTTTTCCCGTCTGACGGTCTCCGATAATCAGCTCACGTTGTCCTCGTCCGATTGGAACCATGGAGTCAATTGCTTTGATTCCTGTCTGTAATGGTGTATCTACGGATTTTCTTGAAATAACGCCAGATGCAACTCTTTCAATCTGACGGTATTTTGTACTTTCGATTGGTCCTTTTCCATCAATTGGCTGTCCCAACGCATTTACAACACGTCCTAACATGCCATCCCCAACTGGAACTTCTACTACTTTCCCTGTAGTTTTTACGGTATCACCTTCGTTGATATTCTTCTGAGAGCCAAGTAATACGGCACCCACGTTATCTTCTTCAAGGTTTAATACCATTCCATAAACTTCCCCTGGGAATTCTAATAACTCGCCTTGCATTGCATTCTCCAAGCCGTGGATACGTGCAATACCGTCCGCTACTTGGATAACCGTTCCTACATCTGCCACCTCTAATTGGGAAGCATATCTTTTAATCTGCTCTTTGATTACCGAGCTGATTTCTTCCGGTTTCAAATTCATGGAGTGTATTCACCTACTTTCAACTGTATTTTGGATAATTCTCTGGTCAAATCGCGTAGCTTCGTCTGAATACTGCTATCCACAACTCTGTCCCCGATTCGAATTATCATGCCACCAATAAGTGCGGCGTCTACCTTATAATTCATTTCAAATTGTACATATTTGGTTGTCGCAAGAAGCTTCTGCTCGATTGCATTTTTCTGTGCATCGCTTAGTTCAACTGCAGACGTTACATATGCCGTTCCGATATTCTTATGTTCGTTCACCCTTGCGATAAAATAGGTCAACACATCTGTAATATCATTATAATGCCCTTTATTTAGCATCATTCGCATCAATCCCACAAGTTCTTTCGAAATACGACCTTCAAATATGTTTTCGATTATTTGTAATTTTTCTTCCTTTGATATCTTAGGATGATTCATTATCTGATTGAGTTCGTCATTGCTTTGCAATGCTTCAACAACCACTTTTCCTTCTTCTGAGAAAACATCGATACTGTTATTCTCTAAGGCTAGTTCAAATAATGCATCCCCATATGTGTTTGATACTAGCTTAGCCATGTCGAATCACCCATCTCTCTCAATGTCTCTTCTACCAGCGTATCCTGTACTTTTGTATCAATAGATGCAGAAACTACTTTTTCCGCCATCATGGATGCAATCAGAACCATTTCCTGTTTCATATCATCCATTGCATGCTTCTTCTCTAAAATAGCCTCTTCCTGAGCTCTTTTTATGATACGGGAAGCTTCTTCTTTTGCTTCGTTAATAATTCTTGTTTCATTCTTAAGGGCTTTTTGTCTTGCCTCCGATAAGATTGCATCAACTTCCTTATCAACTTCTTTTAGCTTCGCCTCATATTCTGCTTTCATAGCTGCTGCTTCTTCTTTGTCTTCTTTTGCAAGGTTAATGTCACTCTCAATTCGCTCCTGTCTGCCTTTTAAAAGCTTTCTTGCCGGATTAAATAAAAGATTTGACATCAGCAAAAACAGGAAAAATACAGCTATTGCCAATAATATCGTATCAAAAAGGAGTTGGGCATCCAGATTAAATAAAAAACTTTGATCTAAAAGCAATCTCTTTTTCTCCTTTCCGTTGGATTATACGTTCTACTCTTATCCTAATGGTTTTACGAAAAGTAAAAGCATCGCTACAAGAAGTCCGTAAAGACCTGTTGTTTCTGCTACCGCCTGTCCTAATAACATGGTAGACATAATCTGTCCTCTTGCTCCCGGATTTCTACCAACTGCTGCTGCACCATGTCCTGCTGCAATACCCTGTCCGATACCAGGTCCGATACCTGCGATTACTGCTAATCCTGCTCCAATTGCTGAACATGCTCTGATTAAATCCTGTCCGTTAATATCCATAATATAAATCCTCCTAAAAATTATAATTTAATTTACTCTGTGTCGCATGCCTGTGAAATGTAAGTCATGCTTAACATACAAAATACATAAGCCTGAATTGCTCCTGAGAACAAATCGAAATATACATGAAGTGCTGCCGGCCAAATTATGGCTATCTTGCCCAACAATCCATAAATAAGTGCCATCATTACCGTACCCGATAATACATTTGCGAACAAACGCAGTGATAGCGAAATCGGAACTGCAATCTCACTAATTAAGTTGATTGGCAACCAAATCGGTAACCACGGTGGTAACGGCGAACACATATCCTTCCAGATATCTTTTCCTTTTTGATGCTTAAATTGATTAATATGAATCAGGAAGAACGTAATAATACCCATTGCCAGGGTCGTACCATAATCTGCGGTCGGGGGCCTTAGCCCAAACAATCCGGATATATTACTGAGTAATATAAATATGAAAATCGTGCTGATATAATTCACGAATTTCGGTGCGGATTTCCCCATGGAACTTCCAACCATTCCGTCTAACTTCTCAACCATTAACTCGATTACATTTTGAAATCCATCCGGTATCTCGGTTGCTTTGCGCAATTTCACGCGGGCTACAATTGCAAACGCAATCATAAGCATCATAACAATCAAAATACACACATGAGATGTCGTAATCCATACGGTCTGACCAAAGAATTCAACAGAAAACAGTCCATGTATCATAAAGTCAATTTTTGAGTCTGCCGACAGAAGTATCGCTTGATTCACAATAACACCTCCTTACTATAGTTTCTCGCCATCTTCAATCACTTGGGTTGCATCGGACCCGTCCTGAGATTTTGTAAACAACTTGCGTGCCAATGGTTGAAAATACGCCGATATCTTCAAGCCTAAGACGCCGATAAAAGCGGTTACAATACTTCCCAGATGAAAATAGCCCAATATAAAAAACAGAACTACTATTATTGCGTAACGCAAGATTGATTTCATAATAATTCTGCGATTGGCATGTTCTGTGCCGTAGATTTCTACTGCATCATAAATCACAATTGCCATGTTGATTGCCATTACAATCGCAACAACAATTCCAAACCAAAGTCCGATGGAATAGTAGAGTTTTCTCTCAACCCACCAGACTCCTATTAGCTGAATAATGACTCCATATATTACAATGCCGAGCACAAGGCCCGGAAGAGCATTATTAATCCTTTTTAACATCTTTATTCTGTTCCTCTTTTTGAAAAAATCTCCGGGACAACTTATAAATATTGGTAAACCCGGCAAGCGCTCCTACAAAAAACAATGGGATTACAATCCATTCGGCTTCTATTTTCTTTCCCAGCCATATCCCCACGAATGTACACAGACAGATGGGAACTATCATGTTAATTCCAAACTGCAATACCATCGTAAGCGCATTCCAAACATCTTTGTTGTTATCCTTTTTCATAGGTCCAAAGTCACCACCCTCTGAGATGGTTGATAAGCAATTACTTCCACCCCTGCTGACCTTAGCATTTTCTTAGAAGCAATCACGGATAACGTATCTTTATACTTATCGCAGGCGTAAACCAACGTACGGATACCACATTGTATAATTGCTTTCGCACATTCATTACAAGGGAACAGTGTTACATACATGGTAGCCCCCTCCAGGCTTCCTCCCCTGTAATTGAGAATCGCATTTAATTCACTATGTGTAGAATAAAAGTATTTGTTGTCTTCTCCTTCCCTTGTCCAAGGGAATTCGTCATCTGAGCACCCTTTCGGGAATCCATTGTATCCCATGGAAAGAATCTTGTGTTCCGGACTTACAATACATGCTCCCACCTGTGTATTCGGATCCTTTGATCTCATGGCGGATAGCATCGCAATGCCCATAAAATACTCATCCCATCCAATATAATCCTGACGCTTTGTTTCCTGCATAATAAACCTCTTATTTTGTACCAAAAATTCGGTCTCCGGCATCTCCCAACCCCGGAACAATGTATTTCTTCTCGTTCAAACATTCATCCAATGCTCCGATATAAACATCCACATCCGGATGCTTCTCGGTAAGATATTTCAGCCCTTCCGGTGCTGCAATAATACATAGGAAATGAATATTCTTAACCCCTTTGTCTTTCAAAATCTGAATCGCTGCAGCTGCCGTCCCCCCGGTAGCAAGCATTGGGTCCACAATAAAAGCTTCTCTCTTTGCACAATCGGCCGGAAGTTTTGAATAATATTCAATCGGCTCTGCTGTCTCCGGATTACGGAAAATTCCGATATGCCCTACTTTTGCGGCAGGAATCATCTCCAGCATCCCTTCTACCATACCCAACCCGGCACGTAAAATCGGAATCACTGCAAGCTTCTTTCCTTTGAGTTCCTTAACCGTTGTCTCACAAATCGGTGTATCAATCTCTACTTCAACCAATTCCAATCCCCTGGTCGCTTCATAGCAGATTAACATCGCCACTTCGCTGACAAGTGTTCGGAAATCTTTCGAACCGGTTTCAATTCTTCTCATGTACCCGATTTTGTGCTGAATCAATGGGTGATCCATTACAATTACTTTCCCCATAGTTTATTCCTCCTTGTATAGTAAACTTACTAGTTTCTGAAGTGAGTTGCGCATTGATTCATAACATACACCATACGCTGTCAATGTTCCTCCATAAGGATCTATAATCTCAAGTTCCTCCCCTACATACTCCGTAAGTACAAACACCTGCTCGGTGCTTACAGAATCAAAGAGTTCAAATACCTTAATCTGCTGTGACTTATCCATCGTAAGAATCAACGTATCCTCCGTAATATCTTCCTCTGTCAATGGACTTGTCGTATAACCACTCATATCAATTCCGTTGCTAATCAAAACAGCTTCTGCTTTCTGATTCATCGGCTCCGGAAAGTTAAAAACTAACGCCCTCGCCATAATCTCAAGTTCATGAGGATAAATAAGGTCCTGCAATATTCCTGCTGCCATTGGCTCTCTGCAATTGCCGCTCTGCCCCAGAAATATAATTCTTGAAAAATCCATACTCTTCTCCTAATTGATTACACTCGAATAATTGAGTGTGCTGCTGCTTTCAGTAATCGGTTCATGATTGCCATTCCGACTCCGATTCTGTCAAAGCATTCTGAATATATCATATCTACATTCTTATCATCGCATTCCCGTAATATTCGGTAGAGATTCTTTGCAATCTGCTCCGGCTTCTTTCTTGAGCCCACGCAAATCACATAATCTGCATGATAGAGCTTCTGATTCTCTTCTGTTGCAATTACCGCAACCGTATGATTCTTCTTATGTTCCTGTTCCACCAAAGAATTAATTCGTTCCACAACCGCCGTCGGTTCGCCATCCAGAATAACCATCCCGGCCTTCGGTGCATAATGGCGATACTTCATACCCGGTGCTTTCGGCTGCTTGCCGGAATCTTTCTCTTCCATTGCCGGGTCCATACAAACCTCCTGATGCAATACCTCTGAAAGCATCTTAGGTGTAATAAATCCCGGTCTTAGAATCATGGGAGTCTCTCCCGACAAATCTATAATCGTAGATTCAATCCCAATTCCTACTTCTCCGCCATCTACAATCATCGACACCTTGCCCTCTAAATCTTCCCTGACATGTTCTGCCAGTGTAGGGCTTGGTCTTCCCGATGTATTCGCACTTGGTGCAGCAATCGGGCATCCGCTTCGACGGATGAGTTCCAATGCAATCGGATGATCCGGCATACGAATTGCAACCGTATCCAATCCTCCTGTTGTCGCCATCGGAACGTGTGGTTGCTTCCTTAGGATGATGGTAAGCGGTCCCGGCCAAAACGCTTCTGCCAGTAAGTACGCCTCTGTTGGCACATTGCGTGCAATCTTCTCCATATCCTTCTTATCGGCAATGTGAACAATCAACGGGTTATCAGACGGTCTTCCCTTCGCAGAATATATCTTCTTAGAAGCATCCGGATCTAACGCATTCCCACCCAGTCCGTATACGGTTTCAGTAGGAAATGCCACCAACTGACCCTGTGCAATTCTCTCCCCCGCAAGCTCGATTAAAGAATCCTCTATTTGCCAAGGGTCTATTTCTATCAAGTCTGTTCTCATGACCCAATCCACCTTATAAATAGTATTTATAATTATACCACATTGCTCAAGTATAGCAAACTCTTTTCTTAATTATTTATGCAATTTAGACAATTATTGTCGGAAGCGTCATTTCATTATATTGAGTAGAAATCATCTCCGAGAAGGAAGTCCGCGAATACAAGCCTTTCAGCTGATGACGATACACAAATAAACCCGTCAGATTACTTGTCTGCACCCATTCGACCTGCTTCGGATTCTCCACCGCATAATCTGCATTCGAGAGCAGATACGGATGGCAGAACTCTTGTAAGATATAGCCCTTCCCCATACAATCGTCTACAAACTTACGCCATTGTTCCGAATCGGATTCTACACCGGCATGTACACCATAGGAACCGTACGAATCCTCCGGTTTGATGATCCAACGGTTTTTATCCTGCAAAAGACTCTCCCACACCTCGCTTCGTTCGCTTAAACTCTGCTTATCCAAAGACATTGTAAATGGAACATGTTCCTTTACAAACTCCTGCTCCTTGCTTGTAAGAAGTTGCTGTGTCTCCTTCTGATGCAAAATCTTATATAAAAGCTTGTTATGCACAATCTGTGTCCGAAACTCTCCGACCAGACAAACCGCATTTGCACGAACGGCTGCAAGGAAATCCGGTATCTCATCGAAGTGTGCCATGATATCTGTAGTAACCGCTCTTCGATAAATCGCCGTAACCTCCATCCCGTCCGGCGTCCGCAACATGCTTCCATCCCATTTTAAGTCTCGGATTTCGCACACTTGCGCTTTTGCGCCGTGTGCCCGAAAATGTTCTGCAAAGATGTGAAACTCGTTCTCGGTTGCATTCTCCATAAAATCTACAATTGCCACCTGCATCGGAGCACGACTTCCTGTGTTCTTGGCGAATTCTTTATAAATGGCCTCAAATTCCACAACCCAACTATCAAACAATTCCTTCGTACGCACCTTGTGGCGCTTCGAGAATTCCTGATATGCCTTCGTTTTCCCAAGTGCTATGTTCAATTCTCTATCCTCATTCATTGCACTCGTACCATCTGTATTAAATTCACAAAAATGATAGTTGCCGCTATCCTCATCATAGAAGATATCAATTCGGGCAATCGGAACATCGCACGAATAAGTTCTCGGTCTTAAAATGAGTTCTTCTAAACGACTGTCAAAACCGAAGCGTTCACGAAATTGTGGATTAGTCTCATACTCTGCAATTATTTTTTGAAAAATGCCATATAACTGTTGGACCAGGTCCTCAAAAATCTTTTCTTCGCGTGCGGTATAAATCTTAGGAACATAAAGTGTTCTTACCACACGATTGTGATATTTGGCCGTCGATTCTGCAAGATAATCCTTCGCCAACCTTGCACTTTCACAGTGTGCTTCATCTGCCGGTTGTGCCAGATTGCGATACTCTTCTTCCAATAACAAAAGAGAGTACAGTGATTGCAGATAGCCGCCTTCTTCGTCAGACAGCCCCGCTCTTGCAAGGTCCAATAATCCAAGAATCCAGGACGCTGCACTTCGTCCTTCAATCTGTGCCTTGTAACCGGAAGTCTGAAGCGCATGTTCTGCCCGGAATATTTCTTCTACTGTTGTAAACGAAGGCAGTGCCTTCTCCAGCTGCTGTAGGGTCGTCTGATTATAGAACAGTCCTTTCATAAATGCTGCATACCCCAGCATCCGTTCTTTGTCAACACTGTCTGCAACTCGTACTTCCAGATACTGCTTCAGTCGCACAGACGGAAATACCATGGAAAGCATATGCTCAATCTGCTCTGTATCCATCTCCCTTTCCAGATCTTTTGCTGAGACATCCCCTAAGTAGCGATGTTCCCCTTGATCCGGCTCAAAAATCAGTGGGCATTCATATACATGCTTCGCGTAATCAGTATATCCATAATTTTCATCCATACTTCCCGGGAAATAGGCAGTTCTTGCCGGGTCAACCCGCTCCCATATATAGGCACGATGCAGATGTTTCTCTCCTCCAACTTCGGAATTCTCCATAAAAAGTCCAATAAACGGTGCCATTTTCTGTAAAAGCTGATACTTATGAATGGCATCCTTTTCATTCTCGTAGTCTATCGATATCTGCGTGGATGCCGTTGCACGCATCATATACGCTCCATATTTTCCTATCTTGTTAAAATAATCTGACATATACTGATAACGCTTCTTAGGAATCATCTCTAAGGTCGCCGGCTCCAACTGTTTCTTCTCCGTAAGCGGCAACACTCCACATTGCACGAATTGATAGCCTTTGTCCGTTATAATCGGTTCCCATTGTGTACGAAATTCATCATATATACGTTCAATCTCACTCATCTTCTCCTGTGGTGCGATGCTAACCTCCAATTGTGCCGCCGGCTCCAGACTAACTGTATATTCATCAAAAAAGATACCCAGCGGGCATCCGTCTTCGTAATACAGGCGTATGCCGGCTTGTCCCTCAAAGAGTAGGAAGATTTCTTTCATCTTCTCATATGGAATCGGATATCCATCTGCATCGCAGATAAAATGCTCCATCTCAATCCCCAATCTTTGTTCCGATGTCTCTCCTGCCTGAAAGTATGCTCTTATGTTTTCTAAATTTCTCATGTCTTCTTCTCTCTGTTTTTTATTTTTATTATACCATGTTTTAATAATTATTTTCTTGAACTTCATATATTTTTGTACTAAAATAGCAATAAGCTTTGAAAAAAGCTTAATAATGATCATTATTTTACAAGGAGGAACTTAATATGGCATACGTAATTTCAGATGCTTGCGTTAGCTGTGGTACTTGTGCTGGAGAATGTCCTGTAGGTGCTATTTCTGCCGGTGCTTCTCAGTACGAAATTGACGCTAATACATGTGTTGAATGTGGTACTTGTGCTGGTGCCTGTCCAGTAGGTGCTATTGACCAGAACTAATTTTTCACATAAATACTCCCTGCCCGTTGATATTTCATCTTCAGGCAGGGAGTATTTTTATTCTAAGACCTCTTTGGCTATCGGCATTGGACCTGTGGTCTTCGTTCTTCGTTTTAATATACTTCTTTTATTCCGAAAACTTCCCCGAATTGCCGCATCCAGCTTCCGGTATCGTTCTTCCTGTGCTTCTTCCTGTTCTCTCATGAGATAGTTCATCTCTTTGATTACTTTTTCATGAACTTCTTTCCCAATCGTCTGGCTTAGTTCTTCGTTATTCCTTTGGATAGCTCGTCCCACAATATCATCCATTAGTTCGCGAAACTGTGCCATTTTCTCTTCTGCATCCAATATGGATGGTGCAGATTGGGCCCGTTCCTTTGGGACATCCATGAATGCATCTGCATCGTTCTTATTATGTAATAACAATCGGATTGCTTTTAATTGATATCCCTTTTCTTTTAATTCTTTAATTTGTTGAAATTCGCGAATGTTCTCATTCGTATAGTAGCGATGACCCATTTCATTTCTTGGAATGGTCAATTCTAATTCTTCTTCCCAGTACCGTAATACATGCGACTCTACTTCCACCATAGCAGCAGCATCTGATATCATATAACGTATTTTTTCCACTAAAGAGTCCTCCTTCTTTGATCAAATCCGCTATCTTTATTATATGCCTCTGTTTTGGTTGCTTCAAATTATTTCGGTCGTATTATTTCGACAGGAGTTGACGCATGAGATTTGTATTCATATTCGTTATTGAAATAAGGGGGCGTGCATACCTGTTCGTCCTAGTTTATAATAATCTACAGTCCCTTTATCTTTAACTTTTCTTAGTATTCACCACTATCATCATCGTAATCATCATACGGATTATCCATTGTCTTGCTATAGAACAGATAATTCAGAAGATGACGTTTCTCTCTTTTTCCATACTTTACTTCCCGTTGAATTAATTCTGTTGTTGGGGTGTAGCCGCCTCGGTTGCTACCGGAAGAAAACGGTTCTGCCTTCTCCGGTTGCGATGTATAATAAGCAACATAATAATTGATTAAAAATGCTACCCCTAATCCGAGAATACCACAGCAAATATAACGGAACGTCCTCTCCTGTGAGGTTTCATCTGCCAGAACATTCTCCTCTTCGGTCTCATTCTTCTTTTGCTCCTGTTCCCTAACTAATTCATAATAATCTACATCACTATATGCAAATACGGTTGCCGTCGGCATTGCCGGTAATAAAAGGCAAACCAGTATTCCTATAATAACTCCTACTTTACGCATGATGATCACCACCTTCTTTATTAAATTGCGGTAATTTTCTTGTGGATAAATGATTCAACTGTTGCACCTGACCAAACATCATGACCAAAACTGCCAATAAAGAGAGAATTGCTGCAACATAGTGATACGTCGGTTCTGAGAGATTCAAAAAACTAACCGTTGTACTAAAGGCAATTGCCACAAAGGAGTAGAATACTCCCACGATTCCCTTTGGCGTCTTCGTCAACCGAATCCGGCTAAACAATACGACTCCGGCCATAATCGCTTCTAACACAATAATAATCCACACAAAATTTATGTTCCCCCATGTGCGACACAGCAAATATATAAATCCTGCCGTTAAAACATATAAAAAAGCGGATAAACACTGTAATTCAAATAACCCCAATGATAAGTATTTTTTGATTTTTTTTCTTCTTTCGCGTTTCTTTTCGAGTTCTTGATATCTCTTCTTATTGTATTTTTCCAAATATGCTTTATCCTCAAATCGAGACTTCTTCTTTAATATCTTTAAAATCTGCAAACCGGATAAAACCATTGTAAATAAGGCAAATATCGTCGAAATCGCAAGCATCGTCTCCGGTCTTACCAATAAGTACACGCCCAACAACACGCTAATTGGAACCGCGAGCAATAACGACAGGAAAATATATTTCTTCATGTCGATTGGAATATCTGCAACAACTTTACCGGATTCTCCATTTACCGTTATATATGCGACACGGTCCCCTTTTCGGTAAGAAAGAAACCAAACCGGCAACATCGTCAGTTGTGCCTGACACTCATTCGGCTCCATATATGTGAACTCCGGAGATACATAACTGTAATCTCTATCCTTCATCTCCTTTTTGATTCGATTAAGGGCCTCTTGTGATACTAATGTCTTAGCATCTTCCCGGTACATTTCCATTGGCACTGTTGCCGCATCGGCATAGAATCCACTCATGTATGCAGGCTTAAATTCTTTCTGTTTCCTTTTTTGAAACGGTGCAAGTGTTTGACTAATATCATCGGCAAAGGAAACAGATGCATCATAATAAATCCCATCAAATTTCGCCTTATACTCGCCATCTATCAGTAGATCCTGCTGAACCATATTCCAACGTTCTTCATATGTTCTTGTTGCTTCTACCGTCACAACCGTATCATATGTTAGTTGAAAATCCCAATACGGCATGTAAATTCCCCGAAAAGACTCTATGTAGTCCTTATCCTTTAATTTCGAAGGTGCGAAGATTGCTCTTTTTATCTCTTCCAGATAAGCTTCTTTACACTCTTCCTTCGTCTTTTGAAATGGAATAATATACTTCGGACGTTTCTCATTTCGAATTCGACTATATAGAATGGTTGATGCGCCACAAAAACTACAAAACCCGGCAGCTGCTTCATCGGTGCTTAACACCTCACCGCCACACTGCGGACAGGTAAAACAGGTGACTTCATAATCCTCTGAAAGTACACTCCCTTTTTCATCTTTGCTATCTTGATACTCCTGCGGGTCTATCTGTGTTTCACAAAACGCACATAACAAGTTTTGTGTAGATATGTCGAATTTCATATTCCCTCCACAATTTGGGCACTCAATCATAATTTTCTCCTTATAGAATGGTTTGTTGTCCTGTGTTCTCTCTACTATAAATACTATACAATTACCCTTTTGGTTTCATCAACCTTAATTTTTGCAAATCATAACCACCAGTGAGAACTGGTGGTTTGCTCTGCCCCTGTAAGGGGCTATTACCGGCTTGGGTCTCAAAGACCCTCCGAAAGAAACGGCCCCAACCGCACCTTATTCTCTGGTTTAGCCCTCACAAGGGCCTTTTT
>JAZUQL010000024.1:0-3107 GCA_045605685.1 Lachnospiraceae bacterium | reverse complement strand
CACGGAAAACAACACCGTGATTATTAAAGTGACCAGTGATTTGATTGTCAAAAGTTTTGATAATCTGTTTGCAAGTTCTTTCATCCATTCACCTTCTTTCTTTTTTGCATATAAAAAAGGCAGCCACTATGACCGCCTTCTATATCGTTATTATATTTTTGCACTAATAGTTTTTACATTTTGTTCACCTCTCGGCTCAAATATCACGTTACTCTGCTTTCTTGTTGAAATATGTTTGTACTAAAAAAGCACCCTGCCGGATGCTTCAGTTTTTATTCCTCTCATTATTCAGATGTAGTGAAAGAAGAATAATATTTTCGATTGTTACATCATCACCATTGTTGATATAGTTAATAATTGCTTGCCTATCATCATCATGTGTTGCATTGCTCATAACCCCAACAACAAAATCTTTATCATTATGATAATCTTTTAATTTGTCAAATAGTTTCCGTTTAATCTCATTCATACTATTCATCCCACCAATCCAACGCATCATTATCAATAGGTGTTTTTCCTATTATTCTGTAATTATTGAACCCGTTATTTTCAATGGTATAGATATAATTACCAATTGCCTTTGTGACAACCTTTTGTGTTGAATGACCCGCCAAAAATGGTGCATCGTTCAACCCAACCAATCACAATGTCTTATTTCAATGTGCGTTGTTTCCATCTGACAATTGCAACAGAACAAATCCTTCACATGAAACTTTTCTCGTTGCGATTTTCTCTGTATGCCCTCGATTCCTAGATTAAGACACTTAAGACATATAAAACGACTTTTCTTCTTAGGATTTCCCATCCTACATCTGCACATTATATCACATCCCTTCTAATTTTTCCATTATAAAAGCCACTAGGGTTTTATTCCTAATGGCTTATTTTAGATATCCTTGGTCTTTCCATCTTTGAATTCTTTTCTTTCTTAATTCGTCTATTCTTGAATATTCTTGTCCTTTTGGAACTAAATAATAACCTGACTTCATACGTCTTTTCTTTTCTGCTTCCGATAATTTTCCAAGTGTCACATCTACTGAATCTTTATACATTCTGTCTACATCAAGCGTTAGGTTTGAATCGCTATTACTTGTCGTTCCTGAATCATTACAACAAAATACAATGATAAAACATATTATAATTAGTAAAATTAAAATCAACATTTTCATCTACCACCCCTCTTATTTATCTTTCTTAACATAATATCCATTTGATACTCGTTTATCCATTTCTTTTGCATTGCATTTTCCAGTATTCAAGTCAATAAATGCTTGTCTATAATCTGTTCCCTTTGATGCAGGTTTAATATTTGCGTCCTTTATTAGTTGATATATCAACCATCCTAAACCTAATACAATAATTAATCCACCCATATTTCGTTCCTCACTTTCTTTTATTTGATTATATTTTCTCATACTTTGTGTCCAATTTAAAGGATTTTAACTACTTCTTTTTCAGCTAAAAATGAATTTCAAACCGCTTGATTTTGCTTGCAACTACTTTTGCAAACTAGCAGTTACTTTTGCAAAGTACTATAATTGATTTGCCTTTGTTTGATCAGGAAGGAGGCCATTATGCCTAAACAATTATCCTTACCTGAACGTATTATTATTGAGCAAATGCTCCACCAAGACCATACCTTTGCATCCATTGCCAGAGTTTTGGAACGCTCCGCTTCTACTGTTGCAAGGGAAGTTCTACACTATCGTTGTTTCACTAGCAGAATCCCCATTCCTGGTGAAAATGACTGTATTCACAAAGCCAGTTGCCAAAGAAATACTCTTTGCCCTGAAATGGGCATCCATGGTTGTTTTGCATCTCGTTGCAAACGCTGTCCTGACGGTATCGTTTGTACCTCTATTTGTGACAACTATGAATCCTTTATGTGTAGCTTATTAGATAAGCCTCCTTATGTTTGTAGCAACTGTAAAATGCAAAAACGCTGCAAATACAACAAAGCTTATTATTCTGCCCACAAAGCCAATGCCGCTCATCAGAGATCATTAAAAAATGCTCATTCCGGGGTCCGCAAAACACCTAAAGAACTACGTGAAATCGCAGAAATCATCGAGCCCTTAATGGCTAAAGGACAATCTTTAAATCATATCTGTACAACACATGGTGATGAACTGGGAATTTGTGAACGAACGCTATACAACTACATTGACCAGAATGTTTTTAATGTAAGAAATATCGATTTGCCTCAAAAGGTTGTTTATCGCCAGCGACGCCCTAAAAAGGTTCTAACAAAACTGGAATATCAGTACCGTCAAGGTCGTACCTATGAAGACTTTAACTCTTACATAGAAGCTAATCCCGAACTTTCCATTGTTGAAATGGATACCGTGAAAGGCGGTCGTGAAAAGGGAAAAGTTTTTCTCACTATGATTTTTAGAAAAACAAGTTTTATGCTCATCTTTCTTATGAAAGACGGCACCCAAGATAGCGTCCTTCAAGTATTTGATACTTTGACGGAATTACTTGGACTAGCATTATTTAAACGATTATTCTCTGTAATACTCACCGATAATGGTGTTGAATTTAAGAATCCCAATGCTTTAGAGCATACTAGAACTGGTTTAATTCGTTCTCATGTTTTCTTCTGCGACCCACAAGCCTCATGGCAAAAGCCACAAGTTGAAAACAACCATCGGTTAATCAGGCGAATCATCCCAAAAGGTACTAGCTTTAATAAACTTACAATTGGTGATGTCAGTTTGATTTGTTGTCACATAAATAGCGTGCTTCGTGAACAACTTAATAACAAAACACCTTTTGAACTAATGGATTCAGCAGATGAAAAAAAGCTATTATCTGCACTTAACCTGTCACCCATTCCACCTGATGAGGTTATTTTGAATCCAAAACTAATAAAACACTAATCTAAATCCACAGGATCAGACAAAGGCTCCATAAAACTCTTAAAGTGGGGTCTCAGTTAATTTTGCAAACCAACTGTCATGCCGCTTATTAGTCATGTTCAAAAATCATGCAAAACAATAGCTTTTGGTTATCATTATACACCTTTTAAACGCATATTTGACCCCAATTTAAGGTTTAAAATATTTTGTGTCAATATCCTCTAGCAGTTACGTTTTCACTTTAGC
>JAZUQL010000023.1:0-2148 GCA_045605685.1 Lachnospiraceae bacterium | reverse complement strand
GCAGTAGCGACCGGAACTTCCTATGGGGTAGGATTACTGTGTCAGGAGTTAGGATTGCCGGTGCCGCTGACGGTTATTATTTCGATGGCGGCCGGAATGACGGTATCCAAGATAGGAACAAAGTATGTATTCAAGGATAGTTTGGGAAATGTACAACTTGAATATGAGGGTAGGATTAATTCTTGTGATGATATCATAAAAAGGGTAGAGAATGGCGAAATTACATTAGGAAATAATATACAAAAAGGTAATTATGGTGAGATGAAAATGGATGCATATTTTGAAAGTCAAGGGTATAAGAGAATTAGCCTTGACAGGGTAACAGATTTGGATGCGCCAACTCATCAAGGAATTGATGGAGTATATTATAATCCTGATGGGCATCCACCATATATAATTGGTGAGGCGAAGTATGGGAGTTCAAGATTAGGCAGTACATTGGATGGAAAGCAAATGAGCGATTCTTGGATAGACAAGAGACTAGTGGATGCTGTTGGGGAAGAAATGGCAGACGAAATGGTTCTTGAAATGATGAACAACTCAGAAAATATTCAAAAACAATTAATTAATATTTCGCCAGAAGGGGAAATTAATATAAAAATACTAGATAAAGATGCAAATATAGTAAAATAGTATGGAGGCATATTATGAAAAATAACATAAAAACAAGTCAATATTATGTAAATAAGCTGGAATCAGAAAGAAAAAGAATAGACAAGTTTGAAAGCGCTTTAAAGAATCTGGAATCATCAAATATTGATGGCATGCGAATGGGAAAAATACACTTAGCGAATCTTTACTTGAATTGTATTAAATTGGTTTTTTCGAAAGATAAGTCTTTTGAGAGTATCTTTCCGGATTATATGAAATTTTTAAATTACTATAAAGATGTATGCAGTCCGACAGACAGCATGTATGACATTATAGATATTCTTTCAATCGGTATTTTGCTACAGGATAGAAAGAATCAGTTTATGGCTGACTTAGAACAGATAATATTAAAGTATGGATCTAATGACGGAATGGTTGTCTTTTTCATGGATTATCTAAAAGATAAAACCCCGCAGAGAACAATTTCAGTAATAGACTATTTTGATAAACTGTTAGAAAGTGACAATAAGGAGAACATATTAAAGGATGAATTGGAATTATGGTATGACAAACATAGCGACGCATATTGGCATAATTCTCATGAATCGAAGAATAACACATTTTGCGGCTATTGGTGTTTTGAAATCGCTGCGTTGGTTAAAATATTCGGGATAGATGATAATCTAATGCGAGAAAATCAGTTTTACCCATACCCGGAGAAGTCATAATGAACATTCAAAAGGAGCAAACAGTGAGGAATACAACATTTGCTATTTATAATGAAGAGGGAAATCAATCGCGCTTTATTAGATTTGCAAGAGTATCTGGAAGATAAAGAGATGGGCGGTCTTGGCTATAAAGACCAAGCGGAAGCAATCCAACAACAGGAAATCGAATTTGGTACACTGGATGTGTATATAGATTCAACAGAAGGGTGGATATATGGTCATTTGGTTCATCCCTTGTATAAGGGGTTTTGGAGGGGGCAACAGAATGGCTGAGCCGCATTAAACTGGAAGATTGTGGAATCCCTACAAGGAGGTTAATTAATGGCTGTATTTGTATTTGATGAAAAAGATGGAAGATAACGAAGAAAAAGTCGTGTATAAGTTTGGTCCAAATAAAGAACATATGGGAATTATTGAGTTTGATAAAGTAAATAGCACATTTAATATTCGAGAATCTGTGAACGATGGTGTTATATCAAATAAGGCATATGAAAGATGGACAGCAGAAAAAATTGTTAAATTGATGTATAAAGAAGGAGGAGAATTTCCTGAGGTTACATCTGTAGAGAAATAGGAGATATTATAGAAAATCTCAATGCGGTGTTCTTTATATTGATTGGCAAGATAAAACGAACATTACCTTACAGCCAAATATATGTATGGATTTGTTAATGGGGTAACAGAATGGTTGAGCCGTATTAAACTGGCAGATTTTAAAACAATCAATACTTTAGGGATACAGGATGAAAACGCATCCAATCCTTATGCAAAAAAATATTATCTTAGTATGAATGAATTTCTGGGAACAAATTCCATAGTGATAGAAGAT
>JAZUQL010000022.1:0-20000 GCA_045605685.1 Lachnospiraceae bacterium | reverse complement strand
GCTAAAAGGCTTGCATATTATGAGGTATTAAATACAATCAAAGGGCAACTTGAAGTGAACGACATTGACTTGAAAGAATATGGCTTGGATTTCAATATAGAAGATATTCTATAAAATAAAAGCATCCTAAACGGGTGCTTTGTTGAATGACCCGCCAAAAATGGTGCATCGTTCAACAGGAAAAACACCTATTGATAATGATGCGTTAGATTGGTGGGATGAATAGTATGAATGAGATTAAACGGAAACTATTTGACAATTTAAAAGATTATCATAATGATAAAGATTTTGTTGTTGGGGTTATGAGCAATGCAACACATGATGATGATAGGCAAGCAATTATTAATTATATCAACAATGGTGATGATGTAACAATCGAAAATATTATTCTTCTTTCACTACATCTGAATAATGAGAGGAATAAAAACTGAAGCCTCCGGCAGGGTGCTTTTTTAGTTGAATGACCCGCCAAAAATGGTGCATCGTTCAACTAAAGACAAAGTACCGAAGGCAGCTTTAGAATTGTTTGAAAGGTATATGGGTGAAAAGTGATGATTACAATAAGTGATTGTTCTAGGTGTAAACACAGAAGGGCGAACAAAGGGTTTCAAATGTGTTGTGACGCATTCCCGGAAGGTGTTCCTTATTCATTTGAGGATGAAAAGGTGAAGGAAATGAAAGAATGTAACAATGGTATAGGATATGAACCGGAAGAATAACAATTTGAAATTAAGCATCCTAGACGGGTGCTTTTGTTGAATGACCCGCCAAAAATGATGCATCGTTCAACTCAAGGTTGGGAATATCACTGTCACGGATCCTAATGATTATATTGCCCGGAGTGATTCGGAATATCTGAACATATGGGAATCAATTCAGAAGAAGTTGATTGATACATTAGGCGGTTATCTATGGATAAGGCATGAAGAAGACGGTGTTTATATTGATTATCTTTCAGAACTGAATTTTCTTTCACCACAAACCATTGAATTTGGCAAGAACCTTCTTGACCTGAAAAGGCAGACCAAAGGTGAAGATATTGCAACAGCAATCATACCACTAGGGGCAAAGGAAGAAGGCGGTGAAAACAGACTTACAATTGGTTGAATGACCCGCCAAAAATGGTGCATCGTTCAACGGAATGCGTCAGAAAAACTATTTCCAATTAAACCTTTTTGCTCTTGATATTTTGTATTATAGTTATCATCATCAAAATATGCTGTAAGACCTTTATTGGTTTTTTCTTCTTGTAAGCGACGTTTTTCAGCAGCAAGTAATTCTTCTTCTAATTCTATACGTCTCTCTAAATAATTTAATCTTCTTATTTCTGAATTAGAAAGACTATCATAATCACGAGAATGTAATTCTTCATATTCACTTTTTAATGAATTAAGAGAAGATGTTAATTCATCAACTTTTTCCTTTACCTCCGCAACAGTTACATTAAACGCATCCCAAATAGCAGTGGCAGCTTTGATTGCTAAGTTGATAGCAAGCATGATACCAATATTCGCAGCTATGGATTTGAGAGAGGATGCGAATTTGGAGGTTACGGAAGCGGATTTTTCATACACTGCATCAAAATCTTTTATTAATTTTGTACCATTGGCAACTTCTTTTGCACAATCTTTTACTTCGGTGCTTAAAGTAGGGAATTCTAATAATAAATCGTCTAAAGTATCATAGGCTTGTGTGTTTCCGTTCAATAGGGTATAATAATTCTAACGGATTATGTATCCTTGCGAGATTAATTCCGTTACAGTTTCATGGTAGTCCGACTCATCACATTGGACTACCTTTTTTCGTTACACCAAAAGGCATAACCATTTCCAAATGTTTTTGTGTCATTTAGACACTGAACTGATACAATCATAAGCAGTTCTCTCCTTTTCTCTTTATTTATATAAAGGCGTGGGATTGCCTTTATACCTGAATTTTAGGCATAAAAATAGCACCCTTTTGCGTTTGGGTGCTTTTGGTTGTGTTATGTTATTTATATGTAAGCAGACTACATTTGCTTTAATTTCGCTTGTAGTTCTGCTATTTGGGCTTCGAGTTGAATGACCCGCCAAAAATGGTGCATCGTTCAACAGAATACAAATACCTTTTAGAGCCATTGTATAATTACAGTGGCTTTAGTTCTGTTAAAAGCCTTGTAGAAAACTTTGATATTTAGTTACGGATAATAGAGAATTAGATAAAATAGAATTGTCGTTTTGATGACAAAACATATTGTTTAAAAAGAAAAAATATCTGTCAACTACTTGACACAAGAGGGAAGAGGATTTCCTAATATTGATTCGTTAAAGGAATTATCGAACTATTTTTCAGTAACAATTGATGATTTGCTATCGAGTGAAAAATTACTATCCACAGCACAAAAAGAAAACAAATCAAATGTACGATGTATATGCGATTTTCTCTATGGATTATTGGATATCAGTTCTTTTATCCTAATTGTGTTGCCACTTTATCCAAATCGGATGAAGGAATCGGTTTATTCGGTAAATTTATTTGCTTATACACAGACAGAATCATTTGTCCGACCGTTATATTTGATTTTGTTTTTATCGCTTGTGGTAATAGGATTTATCAAATTGCTATTTGCAAAAATAGGAATGGAAAGATGCAACCAGGTAGCGACAGGCGTGTCAATACTGTTAAGTATTCTGACCATAATGATATTAGCTATGACAAGAGAAACGTACGCAGAAATTGTAATATTTCTTTTGTTTTTAATAAAAGGAGTGTTAATTATAAAGTACACAAAAGGATAAAGCTTATGTAATTTTGGTTATATAAGCTTTTTTAATGAGTGGCTGTTATAGGGAAAGACAATTTTGGGTCTATAACCGCTTGTTTTGTTTTTTTGACCGTTTATTTAATATTTATTTTCAAACCAATCATAATTTGATATATTCAACGTGTCAATGAAGCATAGGAAAGAGGAAACAATGAAGATAAAAACTATAATTGATGAAAAATACACAGAACCTGAGATTCATATCTGTTATAAAGAGACAGGAAAGTGTGTTTCTCAAATTCTGGAAGAGTTAAATTATATTTATGAGAAACAATTAGTGGTAACGGATTCCAAGGGAAACAAGTGCATTTTGAATGAAGGGAAAGTTTCACGAATTTTTGCATTGAAACAAAAAGTATATGTTGTTGCAGAAGAGATGACATATGAGATTCATAGAAAATTGTATGAATTGGAGAATGAACTTGATTCGTCGGTTTTTATCAGAATTTCAAAGTCTGAAATAATAAATATGCAAAAGATTAAACTTTTGGACATGAATACGATGGGAACGATTAAAGTGGTAATGCAGGATGGAACAGCGACGTATACATCGCGTAGAAATGTAACTCGTTTAAAGAAGGCATTGGAGGGAACTATCAGATGAAAAAAATAATAATAAGATGTGGGTTTAGTTTTATCATATCAGCTTTTTCGGGTATGGTGGTTAATATGTTGATTGAGCTGATGATACAAATGATTACAAAAGATTCCGGATTGAATCCTTTATCTCCGGAGTTTCGAGGATTATTCGAGACAGAGAGAATGGCTGTATATGTGAATACATTATTATATGGTCTAATCGGTGCGACTTTTGCGGGATTTACCGTAATTTACGAGATGGAGAGAATTGGGTATATTATACAAAATTTAATATATTATATCGGTACAGCATGTGTTTGGGTTCCGGTGGTTATGTTTATGTGGCAGCTTTGGAGGTATCCGTTTGCTCTTGTATCAACTTTTGTAGGATTTGTTCTGACATATATTATTATGACAATTGTAGGATATAAGATAAAGCAACAGGAAATTGATGATATTAATCGGTTAATACAAAGGAGAAAATATGAAAACAGAGCGTAAGCATTATTTGGATAATATAAGATGGGTTACAGTTGTTTTGGTTTTAGTCTATCATGTTTTTTATTTATATAATGGAGTAGGCGTATTAGGTGGTATTGGTTCCTTTTCAAAAGTGCAGTATCAAGATGCAATACTATACGTGATCTATCCTTGGTTTATGGTACTATTATATGTAGTTGCAGGAATGAGTGCACGATATGCATTAGAACGAAAAACACAGAAAGAGTTTTTGAAAGAACGTACACTAAAACTTCTGGTACCTTCGACGTTGGGAGTTTTTGTGTTTCAATGGATTGTAGGGTATTTTAACATTCTAATCGGTGGTGGATTGGAATTTATCCCAAAATTTATTTTATATCCTATTTGTGTGTTGAGCGGAAGCGGACCATTATGGTTTGCTCACTTGTTGTGGATATTTTGCCTATTTTTAATCGTAGTTAGAAGATTTGATAAAAATGATAAATTTTTTCGTTTCTGTGAAAAAAGCAACACGGTTGTAATTTTAGCTCTTGGTTTACTTATCTGGGGAGGCGCACAGGTTCTAAATATGCCGGTTATTACGGTGTATCGTTTTGGGGTGTATTTTGTGGCTTTTCTAATAGGATACTTCGTACTCGCACATGAAAAGGTGCAAGATAGGATAGAAAAAATACATTTGCCACTTCTTGTTGTAGCGATTGTGTTGGCCGTTGGATATGTATGGTATTATTTTGGAACCAATTTTGCGCAAGATGCTTGCCTAAAGAGTTTCTTTACAAATGTCTATGCGTGGATTGTTGTATTGGCTGTGATAGGTTGTTTCAAGGCATGGTATAACAAAACAAACCGTTTTACATCCTATATGACGCACATCAGTTTTGGAATTTATGTTTTGCACTATGTGGTTGTACTAAGTAGTTGTTACTGGCTTAAAAACATATTAAATTTGCCGGTGTTGGTAGCATATATTATTGCAATACTTATGACACTGATTTTGTCTCCATTATTATATGAGTTGTTGCGAAGAATACCAATTCTTCGGTACTGTATTTTGGGGATAAAAAAGTAAATTCATAAATTTATATGATAATTAATTTTATAGCATATTCAAGTCCGACGGATGAATTGCAAACTTAGTAAAAATTATTCTTTCATTTTGACAGGAAGAGTATTATACTTATAATAATTTGTTAAATAGAGGATGTAATATCCTAAGGAGGTAATATGCAGATTATTATCGTAGGTTGTGGAAATGTTGGAAGTTCTCTAACAGAGCAATTAAGTCAGGAAGGGCATAATATTACAGTAATAGATTGTGATTCCGAAAAGGTGGAAGAGGTTGCCAATCAGTACGATGTAATGGGAATTGTAGGTAATGGAGCCAGTTTCAATGTACAGAATGAAGCGGGGATTGAACAGGCAGATTTGATGATTGCAGTTACAACATCAGATGAATTGAATCTGTTATGTTGTTTGATTGCAAAGAAAGCAGGAAACTGTCATACGATAGCAAGAGTAAGAAATCCTGTTTATAATAAAGAAATTGGTTATATTAAAGAAGAACTGGGACTTTCCATGATTATTAATCCGGAACTTGCTGCAGCACTTGAAATTTCAAGACTGTTAAAATTTCCGTCAGCAATTAAGGTGGAGACATTTGCAAAGGGTCGTGTGGAAATTCTAAAATGTAAAGTAGAAGAAAACTCGCCAATATGTAATCGTCCACTTATGGAACTTTCTAAGATTTTACGTTCAGAGGTTTTAGTATGTGCAGTAGAACGTGGGGAGGAAGTATTTATTCCGGATGGAAGATTTGAATTAAAGGAAAAAGATATTATCTCACTGGTTGCAGCAACAGAAAACGCAAATGAATTTTTTGAAAGAATGGGAATGTCAACCAATCGCATTCGTCGCGTGATGATTGTTGGTGGCGGTGAAACCACTTTTTACCTGACAAAAATGTTGTTATCAATGGGGGTAGAGGTCACAATTATTGAGACGAATAAAAAGCGTTGCAATGAATTAAGTGAATTACTTCCTAAGGCTATCATTATACATGGTGATGGGACGGAACGTAATCTTTTGCAAGAAGAAGGTTTGGAACAGATGCAGGCATTCGTTTCATGGACAGATATGGATGAAGAGAATGTTATGTTAAGCCTGTTTGCAAAGCATTCATCTAAAGCAAAAACAATAACAAAAATAGATCGTATTACATATGATGAAATAATCGGAAATTTAGATTTAGGAAGTGTATTATATCCGAAATATATTACGGCAGAATATATCATACGATATGTTCGTGCAATGCAGAATTCCATCGGAAGTAACGTAGAGACCTTATATCGCTTGATTGAGAATAAAGTAGAAGCTTTGGAATTTTGCGTTAGAAATCATTCCGCAGTTGTGGGGATTCCATTAAAAGATTTAAAATTAAAAAATAATCTTCTTATTTGCTGTATAAACCGAAAAGGCAAGATTATTACACCGGGTGGTCAAGATACAATTGAAGTAGGAGACACAGTAGTAGTAGTAACGACGGAAAAAGGTTTTGGTGATTTACAGGATATTTTGAGATAAGGAACGAAGGAGTATTATTTTTATGAATTATTCGATTATTCGATATATCATATGCCGAGTTTTAGAATTTCAGGCTTTATTTTTAATTTTACCGTTTTTGGTAGGTTTGATATATCAGGAAAAAGCATGTTGGTCTTATCTGATTGTATTGATCGCATGTTTCCTGATTGGATTTATTGGGAAAAGAAAGAAACCAAAGAGTACCGTTTTTTTCGCAAGAGAAGGATTTGTGACGGTTAGCTTAAGTTGGATTGTACTAAGTGTGACAGGAGCGATTCCGTTTGTATTATCCGGTGAGATTCCATCTTTTTCAGATGCACTGTTTGAGACAATATCCGGTTTAACGACAACCGGTTCTAGCATTTTGTCGGATGTTGAAGTTTTGTCATATTGTAATTTATTCTGGAGGAGTTTTACCCATTGGATAGGTGGAATGGGAGTTTTGGTTTTGGTTTTGGCGATTCTTCCACTTGCAGGTGGTTATAATATGCATTTGATGCGGGCGGAAAGTCCGGGTCCGTCTGTAGGGAAACTGGTTCCGAGGGTAAGACATACCGCACGTATTTTGTATGGCATTTATATTGTAATGACATTAATATTAATGATTACATTATTGTGCATGGGAATGAATTTGTTTGAAGCTGCTACACATGCATTCGGAACGGCAGGAACCGGAGGTTTTGGAATTGTAAATAGCGGTTTGGCGGACTATTCCATGCCAATTCAAACAGTTATAACAGTGGGGATGATTTTGTTTGGAATCAATTTTAACGTGTATTATTTATTTTTGATTCGGAAACCAAAAGATGCCATCAAACATGAAGAGATGAGATGTTATCTTTTGATTATTTTGGTAGCAATCATTTTAATTACATGTAATGTCAGAGGAATGTTTGACAGTTTGTCAGAAACGATTCATCACGTCGCATTCCAAGTAGCTTCTATTATCTCGTCAACCGGTTTTGCGACAACTGATTTTAATTTGTGGCCATCGTTTTCTAAGACGATACTTGTGTCATTGATGTTTGTTGGAGCATGTGCAGGAAGTACAGGTGGAGGAATGAAAGTTTCGCGTATTATTATTTATGCAAAACTTGTCAAAAATGAGATTTCCCATCTAATTCATCCAAAACGTGTGACCAGATTACAGTTAGAAAAACATACCGTATCAAAAGAAGTATGTAGAGCAACACAGGCATATTTGATTTCGTATCTTTTGATATTTGTGGTTTCAATACTGGCAGTATCATTATGTAACTTAGATTTGGTTACTAATTTTACCGCAGTAACAACATGTCTTAATAATATAGGACCGGGATTAAATCTTGTGGGACCTACCGGGAATTTTGGTGTATTTAGTGACCCGGCAAAATGGGTTCTTATGTTTGATATGCTGGCAGGTCGTTTGGAAATCTTTCCAATCTTAGTTTTGTTGGCACCATCTACATGGAAAAGAGGATAAAAAATAGGGAATTATATCAGTTTGATATAATTCCCTATTTATTTGTTTTGAATTCCATTCTTTTTACGTATTCAATAAAGGCGTTAAAATGTTTCGACATCCATTTGTTTTTATGGTAGATTAATTGCTTCCAAATATCTATTTGAAAATCAGCAATATCTAAATAGACTAAAGTTCCTTCCGCGACTTTTTGTTCTGTAACAAAATCAGGAAGAAATGAAATAGCAGAAGTTTTCTCAAGCGATTTTGTGATCAAATCTGTTCTTCCGATTTCCAGTACGGGTTGAATTTCTAATGACATTTTTGCAAGCATTTCATCAAAAACCCGTCGGTATCCAACTTTTTTTTCAGTAAGAATAAAAGGATATTCTGTAATATCATGAATGGATAAGTTCTTCCTTTTGGCGAGAGGAGAGGAAGCACTTGTCACAAAATGTGTGGAAATTTGTTCTTCTTTTGCAATGACATAATCCTGGTGGTAGACATGACTATCTAATGTAAAGATAACATCGGCCTCATTATGGTTTAAAATTCGAAACATATCATCTGTATCGGCGGTGGAGAATTTTAATGAGATTTTTGGATAGCATGAATAAAAATCCATATAATTTTCTTTTAACATCATCTCGCAAATCGAATCCGGTGTTACGATATGAACATGTCCAGATATTTCATTTGAATTCATCAAATTTTGTTTGAATTCATCTGTAAGTTGATTAATCTGTTGTGCATAGGCAAGCACTTCATGTCCTTTTTCGGTCAGATTGATTGTATGATTAATTCTTTCGAAGAGCATACAATTGAGTTCATTTTCTAATTGTTTAATTTGAAATGAAATCGTAGATTGGGAATAGCCAAGTAATTTTGCGGCTTTTGTAAAACTGTTTAGTTCTGCAACATGTAAAAAAGTAATTAAATTTCTAATTTCCATATTATTTATCACCTGTACAATCGATAAAATCGATTACTATTATCTAAACCATTTATTTTATAAATCATAAGAGTCATTATATACTAAATATTGTCATATTACAAATATATTTGGAGGGTTATGTAATGCCAGAAATAAAATTTTATAAAAGAGAAGCAATACCTATGGAAATGCACAAAGTTAAAATCGTGCAGAAATTGAATTTATTACCAGCTCGCGAAAGATTAGAGAAGATGAAAGAAGCTGGATTTAATACATTCTTACTACATAATGGAGATATTTTCATGGATATGTTAACCGATTCCGGTGTAAATGCCATGAGTGACAATATGCAGTCTGCAATGTTACGTGCAGACGATGCATATGCCGGAAGTGAGACGTTCTACAGAATGAATGCAAAATTAGAAGAAATTTTCGGTATCAAACATTTATTACCGGCACACCAAGGAAGAGCATGCGAGCATATTCTCTCACAGCATTTCGTAAAACCAGGTAATTGTGTTATCATGAACTATCATTTTACAACTTCAAAAGCTCACATTACACGTTTGGGTGGTCATGTAGAAGAACTTGTTAAAGATGAAGGTCTTGTTTCAAAGAGTAACTTACCATTTAAAGGTAACATTGATTTAGACAAGGTAAAAGCATGTATTGAAAAAGAGGGTGCAGATAATATTGCATACATGAGATTGGAAGCAGGAACCAATTTGATTGGTGGACAACCAATTTCTTATGAAAATATGAAAGCAGCAACAGAACTTGCGAAAGCGAATGGAATCGTAACTGTTTTGGATGCGTCATTATTACAGGATAATCTTTATTTTATCAAAACACGTGAAGAATCCATGAAAGATAAATCGATTCGTGAGATTACAAGAATGATTGCGGACTTATATGATATTGTATATTTCTCAGGACGTAAATTTGGTTTCGGACGTGGTGGCGGAATCTTAGTTCGTGATGAAAAACTTTTCCATGAAATGGAAGATTATGTAACCATGTTTGAAGGATTTTTAACCTATGGTGGTATGTCTGTAAAAGAAATGGAAGCGATGATTATCGGTTTTGATGAAACGATGGATTTGGATATCATTTCTCAGGCACCACAATTTATTGGTCATTGTGTAAAAGAGTTAGATGATTACGGCATTCCAATGATTACACCGGGTGGTGGACTTGGTGCACATATTGATGCAAGAGAAGTACTAAACCATATTCCTTCGGAAGAATATCCTGCAGGAGCATTAGTTGCAGCATTATATCTCTGCGGTGGAATTCGAGGCATGGAACGTGGTACATTGTCAGAAGAGCGTAATCCGGATGGTTCAGAAAGAATTGCTTCTGTAGAAATGGTTCGTTTGGCCTTCCCGAGAAGAGTATTTACATTATCGCAAACGGAGTATGTAATAGACCGAGTAAAATGGTTATATGATCATAGAGAACTAATTGGTGGATTGAGATTTGTACACGAACCGAAAACACTTAGATTTTTCACCGGAAAATTAGAAGCGGTTTCGGATTGGCCGGAAAAATTAATCGAAGCATATATGAAAGATTTCGGTGAAGACCAATAAAATATCAACTATGAATAGAGGTGTGATTCATTAGAGTCACACCTTGTTATTTTTGTTGAAGGTTTGGCTGTAATTTTCTATAATGAGATAAAAAATTATGAACAGATGAAAGGTAACCCATGAATATTTTAAACCTGGAACATATATGTAAATCTTACGGCGAAAAAATGATTTTTGATGACATCTCACAAGGAATCTCGCAAGGAGACAAAATTGGTATTGTTGGAATAAACGGGACTGGAAAGTCAACATTGCTAAAAATAATTGCGGGGATGGAAGAGGCTGACTCGGGGCAGATAACGAAACAAAGAGGGATTCGGATTGGATATTTGGCCCAGGAAGATGAGAAGGTATATGAGGAAAGTATCCTTTCCTATGTCATAAAAGGTGCAGATAAAGAAGATTGGAATTCTGAAAGTGAAGCAAAAAACATATTAAATAAGCTTGGTGTTTTCGAATATGAACAGAAAATGAACCAACTCTCAGGCGGACAAAAGAAAAGGGTTGAACTTGCACAGTCTTTAATGGGGGAGTTTGATATACTCATTATGGATGAGCCCACGAATCATTTAGATGAAGAGACGATTTTATGGTTGGAAAATTATTTAATGCAATTTAAAGGCACGTTAATTGTTGTGACACATGATCGCTATTTTTTGGATAAAGTGACAAACAAAATATGGGAAATTAATCATGGTAGTTTATACGCCTATTCGTCTAATTATACTGGTTTTTTGGAGCAAAAAGCACTGCGAGAAGAAATGGAACTTGCAACCGAACGAAAGAGAAAGAGTATTTTACGTGGGGAATTGGAATGGGCATCTCGCGGATGCAGAGCGCGTACAACAAAACAGCGAGCCAGATTGGAACGTTTAGAGGAGTTAAAAGAAAGAAAAACTCCGGTTGTAGATCAGAAAGTTCAGATGGATACAATCGATACCAGAATAGGGAAAAAAACAATTGCATTCAATAACATTTCTAAGACTTTAGGCGGGAAAAAATTAATTGATCAATTTACCTATATTGTATTAAAAGAACAACGTTTGGGAATTGTTGGTCCTAACGGGTGCGGAAAATCTACTTTACTCAAAATGATTGTGGGTATGATTGAGCCGGATGAGGGAAATATTGAGATTGGTGAGACAATTAAACTTGGATACTTTGGACAAGATGAAGTACATATGAATCCGCAACAACGAGTAATTGATTATGTGAAAGAAGTTGCAGAATACATTCCGACCAAGGAGGGAAAGATTTCTGCTTCTCAGTTGTGTGAACGATTTTTATTTGATGGAGCAATGCAATACTCCAATATAGGACGATTGTCAGGAGGAGAAAAAAGAAGGCTACATTTGCTTCGTGTTCTTGCGGAAGGTGCGAATGTTTACCTTTTTGACGAACCGGGTAACAATTTAGATATACCGACAATTACAATTCTGGAAGATTTTTTGAATTCATTTTCCGGTATTTTGATAACGGTATCGCATGACCGATATTTTCTTGATAATGTGGCTGATCGGATTCTTGCATTTGAAGAAGATGGTATTGTTCGCCAATATGAAGGCGGATATACAGATTATCTAAATGCAAGGAATACTAGAGAAACAAGAACTAATACAACCAAATCGATATCTACGGATAATAAAAAATCATGGAAAGAAAATCAGGTAAAAAAATTAAAATTTACCTATATGGAACAAAAAGAATTTGAAACAATTGAAGATGATATAGCCTCTATAGAGGAGGATATAGAAAAATTAGAAGCGGCCATGCTGGAAAATTCCCAAAGTTATTCTCAACTTATGGAATTAAATAAAGAAAAAGAAGAGAAAGAACTTTTGCTGGAAGAAAAAATGGATAGATGGGAATATTTGAATGATCTTGCAGAAAAAATTGCTATGCAAGATGAGAAATAAAATGTATAATGTTTTTTAGATTTTATATAGGAGGCTATTATGTCAGATAGATATGAGAAGAAAGCAATCGGCATTTTTGAAGCAGATAATCTTGTAGCATGTTATGTTGCCTTAGATGAAGCTGCAAAAGCGGCAGATGTAATGATACAGGCAGTAGAAAGAAATCGTCTTAAAAGTGGTGCATGTGTTAAAATGCGAGGAGATATTTCGAATGTGAATGCAGCAATGGAGGTGGCAATCACTACAGCAAATAAATATGGCAATGTAACAAGCAGCACTGTAATTGCTGCTCCAACAGAAGGAACAGACCTTGCGATGAAAATGACAATTAACAAATAATGGAGGAACATACAATGAAAATGGAAGCAATTGGATTAGTTGAAATTCTTGGAAGTTCTTCTGCTATTTTAGTGATTGATAAGATGTTGAAAACTTCTAAGGTTTCATTTGAAACATGGAATACAAAATGCGGAGGACATACGACCGTATTTTTGAGTGGAGATGTGTCGGCAGTGAAAGCAGCTGTAGAAGCAGTTGAGACAAACCCACCGTGTGAGATTATTGCAGCGGCGGTGATTTCTAACCCGTCAGAAGAAACAACCCGATTGATTGTGGAAAGTAAGAAAAAATAATAAGCAAAAAACACTCATTGTGAGTGTTTTTTTGTTTTTAATCGTATAGTTATAGGAAGAAGAAAGAGAGGTGATGCGGTATGACGGATGAAGAGTTGATTAGAGAAATAAGAAATAACCCGCAAGAAGGGGTTGGTAAATTAATTGATCTTTATGGAGGTGCTGTAACTACAATATGCAGAAATTTTCTTTATGATTTTTCAGAATTTGATATAGAGGAAGCGGTTTCAGATACATTTATTTTGTTTTGGAAGAATATAGATAAATTTAAACTCAATCAGGAGTTTTCTTTGAAGAGTTATATTTATAGTATTGCAAGGAATACAGCAAGAGATAAGCGAAGAAAAGAAAAGAAGATAGATATATTTTCAATGGAAGAAATATCTTTGGACATACCGGATTCGACAGATATTGAAAGGGAATACGAATACAAACAAAAGGAGAAAATTCTACATACTTGCATAAGACAAATGAAAGAACCGGAAAGGACTGTTTTCTTATATCGTTTTTTCTATGGTTATAAAATCTCGGATATCGCAAATATTTTATCACTTGATAAAAAGAAGATAGAGAATATTTTATATCGTGGAAAGAAGAAATTGAGAGAAAAACTGAATGAAAGGAGGGATTTTTTTGATTCGTATAGATGATTTGATAACGGAAATTAAGAGTGATGAGGCAATAGAAATAAATGGTGAATTAAGTGAAATTCAAAAGAAGAGAATAAAACAAAAGGTGATGCAAACAACGTGTGGAAGAAAACGAAGTGCACGTAAAAACAAGAAGATATTGGCGGTACTGTTAGTTTCTGTTCTTACAGTTGCATTTGCATTAACAGCATATGCATCGAATCAACAGGAATGGGATATTATGCTGACAAATTATATGGGAATTAGTGATGCAGATACGCTTCAATTAGAAGGTGGTCAGGTAGAAATTAATAAAACATGTGAGAGCCAATGTATGGATTATTCCGATTCTAAATCCGGAGAACAAAAGAATGTTACAATGCGAGCAGTTAATTCTATAGGGGATAAAAATCACGTATATATCCGCATCGAAACAGACTATGAAATCCCCGAGGATTTTAATCCGGAGACAAACTATATATATGCCAAAGAGAGTGAGATCATAGTTTCTGATGCGAATGCGACAACAATAGAATCTTTCGTTGAAGATAATAAACTTGGTTTTTTTATTTCGATAGAAGGCAAGAACATTAATCGGAAAGATGTCTGTGTTAGAATAACAGATTTGTATTTGGGTTATAAAGTAAAAGAGGATGCGGTTGTACTACCGGAAGAGTTGATATGTTCGGGAACCTGGGAATTGAATTGGAAATATAATTATAAATCCAACACAAAAACATATTATAGATTTTGCACATTTGAAGATGAAGGAACTACGTATTATCTGTCTCAAATAGAAGTATCTCCAATTTCAATTAGAGCGAAAGCGTTTCGAATGCCATATGATAAAGAAAAAAATAGAAGTGAAGATGCCTGGATCAAGAAGATTTATCTAAAAGACGGAACGATAATAGAGGTGGACTCATTCTACTCTTCATCAGCAGAAAACGGAATATTTTATGAAGTTTTTATATCTGTGCCACAGATGTCAGATTCGATTGTACCGGAAGAGATAGAGAAAATAGTTATTGGAGATAAAGAAGTTTCCATAAATTAATTGACAAATGAATATCTAAGTGATATCATTTTGATATCAACAAAAAGATTGTGTTTTTAATCAGAAAGGTGGAAGTTATGGAAGAGAAATTATATCAAGGAAAAAAGAATGGTTTGTTTGTATTATTAGTAACCATACTGGTATATCTGGTTGCAATTGGGGGTGCTGTTTATTCCGGTATTCAAGTAGAGAAAGAAGCAACGGTACTATCTGTTGTTATTTTAGTAGTGTGTATTGTTTATTTGTTATTGGGATGGATTTTATGGTGCGGATTAAGAATATTAAAACCGCAAGAGGCATTGGTTTTAACTTTATTTGGTAAATATATTGGCACATTAAAAGGAGATGGTTTTTATTGGGTTAATCCATTTTGTTCCAGTGTAAATCCGGCTGCAAGAACGAAATTAAATCAAAGTGGCGATGTGAAGAATAACCAAATATTGGCGAATAACCAGGTTCCTATAACGACGGATGATTATAGTAAAAAGATTTCTCTAAAACTAATGACATTAAGCAATAGTCGACAAAAAATCAATGATTGTTTAGGGAATCCGATCGAAATTGCAATTGCGGTTACTTGGAGGATTGTGGATACGGCAAAAGCGGTTTTTAATGTTGATAACTATAAGGAATATTTATCATTGCAATGTGATAGCGCGTTAAGAGATATTGTACGTATTTATCCATATGATGTTGCACAGAATATTGATACGACCGGAGATGGGGTTGCGGACGAAGGAAGCTTAAGAGGCTCTAGTGAAGTTGTTGCTGAAAGAATTCGCAATGAAATTCAAAACAGAGTATTCAACGCAGGTATTGAGGTTGAGGAAGCAAGAATTACATATCTTGCGTATGCAACAGAAATTGCTGCTGTTATGTTGCAAAGACAACAGGCATCTGCAATTATTGATGCAAGAAAAATGATTGTCGATGGTGCAGTTAGTATGGTGGAAATGGCATTGGAACGATTAAATGAGAATGGTGTTGTGGAATTAGATGAAGAAAGAAAAGCTGCAATGGTATCTAATCTGTTAGTGGTCTTATGCGGCAATCATGATGCACAACCGATTGTAAATTCAGGAAGTTTGTATTAAAATATGGCTGAGAAGAAACAAATCCCTTTGCGGTTATCGGAAAAACTATATAATGCCATTGCAGCATGGGCAGAAGATGATTTTCGTTCTGTAAATGGACAGATAGAATATTTATTAACGGAATGTGTACGTCAGCGGAAAAAAGACGGGAAATATGTATCCGATCAAATCGATGTACCTCCAGAACTGGATATTTAATAAATGAATCAACAGGGTATCTTCGGATGCCCTGTTTTGAATGTGTAAGGAGAACTTATGGGGACTTATATAGCAATAGATTTGAAATCCTTTTTTGCTTCAGTCGAATGTGTAAAACGCAATTTGGACCCGTTAAATACGAATTTGGTTGTGGCAGATAAGGAAAGAACCTCTAAAACAATATGCCTTGCGGTTTCGCCATCGCTTAAGGAATATCGGATATCCGGAAGGGCACGATTATTTGAAGTAGAGAAAAAAGTCAAAGAAATAAATCAGGAACGGAAGGGCAAGTTGAATGGGAAGGTGTTTGAAGGAAAGTCATTTCATAAGACTGAATTGGAACAGCACCCGGAATATGAATTGGATTATATTGTAGCTACTCCAAGAATGAATGATTATATGGAGTATAGTTCTCGAATTTACTCAATTTATTTGAAATATGTCGCACCGGAAGATATCCACATTTATTCCATTGATGAAGTATTTATTGATGTAACACACTATTTAGCAACCTACAAGATGACGGCAAGAGAATTGACAGAGCAAATGATACGCGACGTATTACAGGCGACTAATATTACGGCAACTGCAGGAATAGGAAACAATTTATACCTATGTAAGGTGGCAATGGATATTGTAGCGAAGAGTATGGAGCCGGATGCAAATGGTGCCAGGATTGCAGAATTAGACGAAATCTCTTATAGAAAATTGTTGTGGAATCATAAGCCGTTACACGATTTTTGGCGTGTGGGACGTGGATACGAGAAAAAACTGCATCAGATTGGACTATATACAATGGGGGATATTGCCCGTTGTTCAATTGGAAAAGAGCAGGACTATTATAATGAGGATTTGTTATATAAATTGTTTGGGATTAATGCTGAATTATTAATTGACCATGCATGGGGATGGGAACCAACCACAATGGAAATGATAAAAGCATATAGACCCAATATACAAAGTATCAGTCGGGGACAAGTTTTACATGTGCCGTACAATTTTGAAGACGGAAGAATTGTAATTCGGGAAATGGCTGAGGTCATTGCATTAGAACTGGTAGATAAAAAATTAATTTCCGATCAAATGGTGCTTACGGTTGGGTACGATATTGAAAATCTCGCTTCAGGAAATTCCTCGGAAATCTATGATGGAGAGATTCAAAAAGATTATTATGGTAGAAATATTCCAAAGCATGCGCATGGTACCGCAAATCTTAAAAAGAAGACCTCGTCTACCAGAATGATTGTGGATGCGGTTTTAGAATTATATGATCAAATTGTAAATCCCAAACTTACAATCAGAAGGTTTAATCTTACTGCAAATCGTTTGGTGCAAGAAGGATATAAGCAAGAAGAAACATATGAACAGCTTTCTCTTTTTACCGATTATGATTCGGAGCAAAAAAAACAAAAAGAAGAAGAAAAAGAACGAAAACTGCAGGAAGCCATGCTTTCAATAAAGAAGAGATATGGAAAAAATGCAATGTTGAAGGGGATGAATTTACAGGAGAAAGCAACCGGAATGGATAGAAATAATCAGATTGGAGGACACAAAGCTTGAATTCCTATGAAGATATCATGTATTTACCGCACCCGGTATCGAAGAAACATCCGCAGATGGAGTTGATAGATAGGGCGGCTCAATTTGCTTCTTTTGCTGCATTGACAGGACATGAAGATGTCATGAAGGAAACGGCACGAAGAACAGACGAACGCTTAGAATTAGATGAGACACAAAAAGAAGTTCTGAATCAGCGTTTGCAATTACTTCAAACACATATTGCGGAGGAACCGCTTGTTACAATCGAATATTTTATCCCGGACGAACGAAAATGTGGTGGCGAGTATGTTATAATAACAGATAACGTAGTTAAAATCGATACAACAAAAAGAGAACTGGTGTTAAGTTCAGGGAAACATATAGCAATGGAAGATTTATATGAAATAGATAGTGAATTATTTTGGAAATATGAAACACTCGTAGACAAAGGAGATGTGGAATGACACAAAAGGAGATTCAACAGAAATTGTTTCTTATGCAGGATTTGACATATAAAGAATTTCAAGAAAAACTAATACCTACGGTTCCTAAAGAATTGGTAATAGGTGTAAGAACACCTCAACTAAGAAGTTTTGCAAAAGACTTAAGGGAAAGTCCGAAAAGAGATGATTTCTTATCCAGTCTTCCACATAAGTATTATGAAGAGAAGAATCTTCATTCAATTGTAATCGGATTGGAAAAAGATTATGAAACATGTATAGAAGAAATCAATCGTTATCTTCCTCATATTGATAATTGGGCAACTTGTGATATGTTACGTCCAAAATGTTTTTCGGAACACAAAGCGGATCTGTTATCACAAATAGACGAGTGGTTGATAAGTAAACATACTTATACCATTCGATTTGCAATTGAAATGCTTATGATTCATTATTTGGAGGATGAATTTGATGTTCAATATTTGGAAAAAGTATCTTTGGTTTATCAAACCGATTACTATGTAAAAATGATGATTGCGTGGTTTTTTGCGACAGCACTTTCGAAACAATGGGAGAAAACCATTATTTATTTAGAGCAAAATATTTTAGAAAAATGGATACATAATAAAACAATTCAAAAGGCAATTGAAAGCAGATGTATTACAGAAGAACAAAAACAATATCTTCGAAAACTTAGAGTGTAAAACATAAGATTTGACAACATTCGATTAATTTGAGAGAATAAATGTGGATTGAAACACGAAAAGGAGAAGTTTTTATGGCTGTGAAGTTTAAGTGTCCAAAATGTGGCCAAAGCAACATGGAAGATAGTGCATTTTGCGTTCGATGTGGGAGTAGCATTGATATTAATGATGTTCCGCAAGAGGATGTAATTGAAAAAGAAAACAAACCGGTCAAGAATTATATGATGCCCTGTGTAGTTATTGTAGTATTGATTTTGGCGATTTGTTGTATCGTTGTATCCGTTTTGTTGATTCGTAAAAAACTGGATTCGAAAAAGAACTCGAAGGAAGGGCATAAAGTATCTGTTACAACAGAAACTGAAACAGAATACGAAACACAAGAAGATTTAGAAGTATTATACACCGATAATGAACTAATAGAAATGGCACGTAAGTATTACTATTTCAATTTTGGAATCACACCTGCATATGCCGAAATTGAAAGCAGAAAGGGCTATGATGTAGTTGTTCATCTGTATGATTACAAAAACGGACATATAACAACTTATGAGAAATATACAATAAGTGCCATGACGGCAATCGGAAGCAGTTCGTTTACTAAAAATATAGACTTTACTTTAATTTCAGAGGAAGCAGATAGCGATGATTTTATTTTTGCAGACAGTAACACTAGAAAATTAACGGAACAGGAACTGGAAGGATTGTCAGCTGCTGATTGTAGAATCGCGATTAATGAAATATTTGCAAGACACGGAAGAAGATTTCGAGATGAATATTTACAGGAATACTTTGATTCAAAAGATTGGTATATCGGAACGGTAGAACCGGATGATTTTGACGAGTCAGTCTTTAATGAATACGAAGTTGCAAATCGTGATTTATTAGTACAATATGAGATTCAAAATGGATATCGATAGAAAATAGAATTACCCCTAAGCAGTATGAATGTACTGCTTGGGGGATTTTTTTGAATCAATACCAACAATTTAGTTGGTGGCTTGTTCTGTCCTTGTAAAGGACTATTCCAGGCTTTAGAATCAAAGGATATTTGGGAATATAAGCCTTGACTACATTTTATGCTGTGGAATAATCTTCACAAAGATTTTTGATTTTTTTACAATTGGCGCACCTGTGAACTGGTCGATATATTCTTTTAAACTTAATTGGTCATATGCTTGAACATCAATTAACTGGTTTAAATATATTCTTGAATTTTTACAAAAAAATTGGATTAGAATATCAACCTTAAATTTTACACATTTCTATTTCCAAAAATTGTGAAATCTGCTACGATTTAAATTGTATGAGTAACAATTACAAAAGGTAAAGGGGAGCAAAAATGAAGTACAAAAGAAACATTCGAAAAAGTTTACAGCAGATAA
>JAZUQL010000021.1:0-2473 GCA_045605685.1 Lachnospiraceae bacterium | reverse complement strand
CCGGTTCAATTAGATGATGTTGAATACGAGGGCGGCGCGAATCGAGTTAGTCTTGTACAGGCAAGGCGCAATTTTGTGTTATTTGGTGCATGCGAAGAAGAAATGAAAGAATATGTACGAAAACCAAGAGAAGATGAATGGGATTGAAGTGGTTCGGGAATGTAGGAAACCATTGTTCTTGAAGGAGAGAGGGGTATATGTTAATTGACCAAATCAGTACAGAAATGATGAAAGAATATAAAAAAATACATAAGGAATATCGCCCCACATTAAGACCGAATCGAAAGAGCGGTCGAGAAATTGATGAGTTTCTACATGAAAAGTATAGCCCTAAGAGAATGGAGTCGCATGAGTTTAAAGAGATGATTAAGGCGGAAGTTTTGGAAAATAATTATGCCCGCGAAAAACTATCCGATCATTCTAAACTACAAATAGTGTCTTATATCATAGAGGATAATATTTTTATAGGTTTAGATTTATATACAGGATTTTTTCATGTAGAAAGTGAAGATATAGAAAAAATGCAATCTATATATGATGAACTGTTTGTTTTTAGGGGGTTAGATGAACAGGATTTGGAGAATTATTTTTTAGTTGCACAATATGTTCTGTTAAAATTTTCAAAATAAACGGCGAAGAAAGGTATGTGCTCTGTGCCGGAAAAATGAAATGCCGAAACAGGAAGAGAAAAAATATAATAATTGAGATGTAACGATGTACAGTCAAAATAGAAAGTGAAAAGAAATGATGAAGAATAATATTCTATCGTGGTTTTTGGTAATAGCAGTATACATCATTCTTGGCTTGGCAATTATTGTGGAAAGTAAATGGGTATATGTGTTGATTTTTCTAACGGCAATAGTGATTTTATGCCTGTTGTGGAAAGAACGGTTTAATACATTAAAATTATGGGCGATTATTATGCTGATATATGCCGCGTTGGTGTTGATAGGCTGGAATGGTGACATTTTGGTTGAAAAAACAAAGGGGAATCCGTTGGTTACAATGTTTGTCTTGCTGACTGGGGTATTTGCTTTGCACTCCATAAAAATAATGATGATCATTCTTGGGGTAGGAATCATTTTTGTAAAACCGATTGTTAAGTGTTTTCGAATTGCGATTGGGAATGTAATTTATGGTCCTTTGCCGGAGGTTAGGAAAATTGCAAAAGGAAATAGGAAAGGATACCTCTATCACGATTATCATACAAAACAAATTCAGATAATTTTCAGAACTGGGAGTAAGAAAAAGATTCTGGATGCTTATGAATCAAAAGGCGTTTTAAATCCAGAAGAACATTATTCCTTAGAATGGAAAGACGACAATGAGTTGATTGTAAGAAAATATAATGTATACAACCACGAGATTATTATGGAAAGGAACTATAAAGTGCCACGATATTAAGTATATAAATAGTATAGCAGTAGAAATAGAAGAAAAATTAGGTATTGCTTAAGTGATTAAGGAATAAAGGAATGATTCATAAAATATTTAAAAAAGAAAACAAGCATTATAATTTTTACATAGGACTACCAATGTTACTTTGGCTGGAACTTTTCGTTTGTTACTTATTATTGCCGGGAAATTCATTGGTACAAGGTCTTTTGTTTTTCTTTGGTATAATAGGTAGTGTTACAAGTATTGTTTTAGGCATACTGAATTGGCATATAAGGAAGACCTTTATAAAACAATTTAATGATTTGACCGAAGAATGGAAAAACAATATTAGCCGGCATGCAATCGCAAAAAGCTGGGGAATCTATTTATCCGAATACGTTTTAATACAATATAAAATGTTTACAAGGAGAGTTATTTTCATTGACGATATATTAAATATACAGAGAAAGCAAGGAATACGTGCATTAAATGCCGGTGTGTATAGGATGGCAGACGAAGTGGATGAGATGATTCTTACATTAAAAAACGGAAAGTGTATTGCTATAGAGACGTCGGATGAATTAATAGAGGCAGTGGAAGGTTTGTTGGAAGGAAAGAATGTTAAGACGAATTCCATTGAGGGGAAAAATAGCACTGCACAAAAACCTGTAGAAGGGATTACGGCATTAGCACTGTTGGGTAGCATCGTATGCTTTATGGGTGGATATGGGAGATTACAATTTTTGACAGATTATAAAAGTTATTTTTGGTTGGGAGCAGTAATTTTAACAGCAATATGTTTTCTCATCACTTTTATATGGAGATTTTTACAGCAAAAAGGAGGAAAGCTTCATACACTGATGAACACGATATGGTGCGGTATAGTTATTTTATTAATCATGTTAGTTTATGTAGAATATAATCGCCTTCATGAATATTCACATACTACAAGAATGGATTATCAGCTTTGTCAAGCCAAGAAAATGCAATAAAGGGGGAATAGAAAATGTTTATGAAAAGAAGCTGGACAACTTTTGCTTTATCAGTAACCGTCTTTGGATTAGCCTGGGTTGTGTTTGCTATTCTGTTAGCACCA
>JAZUQL010000020.1:0-2034 GCA_045605685.1 Lachnospiraceae bacterium | reverse complement strand
GAACTCTCCCATCGTAAGCAACATCTCAAGATACTCTTCTTGGGAAATCGGATTTCCTTCCTCATCCATTAACTTTTCTTTTATACTATCATACTGGTTCTCAAACAACCGGGTAAATTCCTTCATTTCTTCCGGTATGGTATCTTCTATCACTATGGAATTTGTTCCCAGAAATTCATTCATACTAAGATAATATTTTTTGCATAAGGATTGGATGCGTTTTTATCCTGTATCCCTAAAGTATTGATTGTTTTAAAATCTGCCAGTTTAATACGGCTCAACCATTCTGTTGCCCCATTAACAAATCCCTTATACAAAGGATGATCCAAATGACCATATATCCACCCTTCTGTTGAATCTATATACGCATTCAGTGTACCAAAATCGATTTCCTGTTGTTGGATTGCATCTGTCTGGTCTTTATAACCAAGTCCGTCCATCTCCTCATCTTCCAGATACCCCTGCAAATCTAATAACGTGCGATTGATTTCACATAACAAATCCATACATATATTGGGCTGTAGTGTAATGCTCGTTTTGTCCTGCCAATCAATATAAAGAATCTTTTTGATTTCCTTCTCCATTATGTATTACCATCCTGCAACTTTGATTCAAGCCACGCCACTAACACTTCATCCTGTCGTGTAATTTCTGAATAAGAATTATAGATATAAGTAAATGCCATGCTATAAAACATTAGGACAACTTATATTCGGCGAAAGAAATTTGATTAATTGCTGGAATACTACGTTATGCCAAACAAATAAATTTTAATTTACATCTATTCAATTTCTATAGGTTTTCTACATTCTCCTACTATACAATCAAGCATTTCATCAACTGAATTACCCAAAAATAATAATAGCCCATCTGTAAAACAATAAAATGATTCTGTTAATGTCATTAGCACTAATAAATTCTTTCTACAGGCTTCTCCAATTGGATATACTATTTCATTTATATCATATTCAGCTAAGCACTCCTCAAAATATGAACCATCTATATTACATCCAATTGCTTCGATTGCATCAAACGATACATCAAAATAATGCTTATCATTAGGGTTTATATTTAACATGCCATATTCTTTTAAGAACTTATCTACAACCTCTGGATATTCTAATCCAATTTCATAATATTTCTTTCGAATCATATCAGTATTAATTCTTCGTTGTTCTTTCCAACCTGAATCAATCAACCTATTCTTTGTAATACTATTCATATACATTAATTTCCTTTCTTTGGCATATAAACATTTTCAAAAGTAATTTTACAATTTTCACACGGGGATGCCCATTCACCATTCTTAAAATATTTAGTATTAATAAATAAATTATCCCAAGAAGCCCCATTTAATAATGCATTATTTGCAGAATATACCTCAGCACAATTATCAACCGACCATATTTCAAAACTTTGTTTTGAAGCAAATGGATTATCTAATGAATTAGCTGCCAAGTTCTTTGTATACTGTATCTTTTCTTGTAAAACAGGGTGTATATCCATCTTAGACGGATTAAACTTGTTAGCCCCATTATACCCAAAATAAATGTCTCCTGTATTCAAATCAACTGTTGCACAAATCTTAGCTGGCTGATACTTTCCTCCACCTGGTTTTGCAATGCCACCTGATTTTATGAACGCAATTTGATTATCAAGTGCTTCATTGCTTATATTTTCTGCAACATTTACCCAATGTTCATCATACCTTGCAATTTCCTCTGGTGACATTAAGTCTCTTAGACTAGAGTAATTACCACCCTCAAATTCAAACTTTACATTCCCCAGACTATCCTTTAAGACATACTTTGTCCCAATCAGGGATACCGTCATTCCTGCTGCCAGCGCCATGACGATGGTCAACGGTACCGGAACCCCTAACTCCTGACACAACAAGCCGACTCCGTGTGTGGCTCCTACTGCTACTGCATCAATCGCCAACGTCTTTCCTGCATAGACGAGTACTTCTTGGAACGCTAGGCCTGCTCCTTTGGCTGTCAGGCAACTCCCTCCTAATGTTAACAATGAGATTAC
>JAZUQL010000019.1:0-1811 GCA_045605685.1 Lachnospiraceae bacterium | reverse complement strand
GTAACAGTTCAGCCTTTCGGCTGAACTGAAATAAAAAAGTTATTGTGAAAATGCTGATTTTTTCTAACATGAATTTATATGTTTATCCACAAAAGCAGAAGCTTTAAAAGAAAATAGTGAATTGTTCGAGTTAAAAATACTAAATTGTGGATATCTTTTCTTAAATAGCTCAAAAATCCCCATTTTATCTTTAATCATATACGTATGCTGTGTTGTTTCTAAAGTTATCCACCGTCATTTTGACGAAGGACTTCTGTTCTTAAATTCGCTTTTTTTCTGTGTTTTTGATAAAATTTATTTATCAGAAATCGGAAAGGAGGCGTTAGTAAATGGGCGGTAATTACGAAAAAGATATGTATAAACACCTTATGGAAGTTATGGAACGTCTTGATAGCGTTGAAAAAGAACATAAAAAGGAAGTTACAGGCTTGAAAAAAGAAATAACCGGTTTAAAAGTAGCAAATGAACAGTTAAAAAACGAAAACAAGCTTTTGCGTGATGAAAATGCCCGTTTAAAAAGTATCATAAATAATGACAGTTCGAATTCTTCGCTTCCGCCTTCTTCCGACCAGAAAGGCGGTAAACCGGCAAATAAATACAACGGGCGAAATAAGACAGAGCGTAAGGCAGGCGGACAAAAAGGTCATAAAGGAACTACTTTGACAAAAGCTGACGTACAAGAAAAAATCCAAGCAGGTAAATGCAAACATGAAATTAGGACATTAGGAAAAGTTTCTTCCGGAAAATATATCACAAAATATATTGTTGACTTGAAAGCAGAAACTTATATAACAGAATTACGTATATATGCGGATGAAAATGGAAAATTCAGTATTCCCGCAAAATACCGTAGTGACGTAACTTATGGCGATAATGTAAAAGCCCTGGCAGTATCTCTATATAGCGAGGGTGTAATGGCGAATGACAGAATAGCAGCATTCTTAAATGCGGCAAGTGGAGATGTCCTTGAACTTTCAGACGGAAGCGTTTATGGTTTTTGTAAGAAAATGGCTCAGTATTCAGAAAAAAGTATCTTACAATTAGAGACTGATTTGCTAAATCAGACGGTAGTGGCAACAGACGCAACCACCATAACAGTCAATGGTTCACAGAATTATATACGAAATTTCAGCACAGACAAAACTGTTATATATCATGCCATGAGTAGCAAATCCATAGCTGCATTGAAGAAATTGGAATTTTTAAACAAATATAGTGGTACACTTTTGCACGACCACGAAACTGCGTTATATCGTTTCGGGACGGAACATGCGGAATGCAATGTTCATATCATCCGGTATCTTCGCAAAAACACAGAAGAAACCGGAAATAAATGGTCAAAGGAAATGAGCTCTTTGTTGGGCGAAATGAACAGTGCAAGAAAGAAGCTAAAAGACCTTGGAATGCCATGCTTTTCAGATGCAGAGATTAGAAACTACGAAAAAAGATATCATGGACTAATCTCAAAGGGGCGTGCTGAAAACAAAAAGACATCCCACAAGTATGCTAAATCTGATGAACTGGCACTGCTAAACAGATTGGAAAAATACAGCCATAATCACTTACTTTTCCTATATGACTTTTCCATACCCTTTGAAAATAATATTTCAGAACGGGATTTGAGAAAAGCAAAAAATCGCCAAAAGATGTCAGGCGGATTCAGAAAAGAAAGTGGTCATCAAATGTATTGTTCCATTCTGACTATCCTCGAAACTTTAAAGAGGAGAAAAATGGGAATTATAGAAAATATAAAGAAACTATTCATGGGAACACCGGCTATTTTCTAGCCGGTGCTATATTAGGTTATTTAC
>JAZUQL010000018.1:0-1832 GCA_045605685.1 Lachnospiraceae bacterium | reverse complement strand
GAGTATGATGATTCCAATGATTATGTATTGGATTACGCATAAGGATAAGTGGTTAAAAAAATGTATATTGCCTATGGCTATTGAAGAAGGTAATATTACTGATGATATATATGAAACGGCAAAATTGAGTATTGATTTTTCAAAAGTAAAGACGGGAATGCCGAGTAATGTTGATGCCGAATATATGAAAAAATGCAAGGCTTCCACATTGGTTATGGCGGCAGAAAAGGATTGTTTATTTCCTGCGAAACAAGTGATACCAAGAGCAAAGAAAATAATAGATAATTGCACTACATATCTACTGGAATCAAGAGGACATATGCATTTTTTGACAGATAATGAAAAGCAGATGATAGTAGATTTTTTAATATTAAATAAGAGATGAATTTGATGGAGAAATACAAGATATGAAGCAATCATTTGTGAAATGTAAAAATGGAACTGTGTATTATTGGCATACTAATATTGATTTGACGAAGAAGACGCTTTTTTTATTACATGGCTTAACTGCCAATCATACAATGTTTGCAAAACAAGTTGATTTTTTTAAAGATAAATATAATGTGATTGTATGGGACGCACCTGCACATGGGAAATCAAGACCATATAGTGATTTCACGTATGAAAATGCTGTAGCTGTAATGTTACAAATTTTAAATGAGTTACAAATCCAAGAGGTTGTGTTAATTGGACAATCAATGGGTGGTTATATGGCACAATCCTTTATGGCAAGATATCCGGAGATGATAATAGGATTTGTTTCGATTGATTCAACACCGTTTGGAGACTATTATTCTAAATCAGACATTTGGTGGTTAAAACAAATCGAATGGATGTGTAAACCATTCTCAGAAAAGTTGCTTAAAGTTTCTATGGCAAAACAAAATGCTGTTACAAAAGCGGGGCAAGAGAATATGCTCGAAATGGTTAGTGATTATGAGAAAATGGAACTTTGTCGCTTAATGGGAATTGGATATGCTGGATTTTTAGATGATAACAAGGAATTGCAAATATCTTGTCCGTCCTTGATATTAGTAGGAGAAAAGGACAATACAGGAAAAGTAAAACAATACAGCAAAGCATGGTCAAGAAGAACCGGTATAGAAATAATTTGGATTCCAAATGCAGCACATAATTCTAATGTTGATAACCCAGAGTTTGTCAATGACTGTATCAAAGAGTTTTTAGAGAATTTGAATTAGGCAAAATCCTATTTGCGGAGAGAGAAAAATTTCAGTTTAACGGAGAGATTGAAAGCAACAGAAGATATGAAGCTAACGGGGTGTTTATTATGTCCATGTGGAATCCTTGGCGAGGCTGTAAAAAATGTAGCGATGGGTGTCTGCATTGCTACATTCATAAAGGTGATGCGAAACGAGGTGTCAACACAAATGATATTGTTAAAACGAAAGATTTTTATAAGCCAATCGAAAAATTGAAAAATGGCAATTACAAGATGAAAACCGGAATGGTATACCTCTGCTTTTCTACTGATTTTTTGATTGAAGAAGCGGATGCGTGGCGAGGAGAGTGTTGGTCGATGATACAGGAGAGACAGGATTGTACATTTCTGTTTCTAACGAAACGGATTGATCGTTTTATGGACTGCATCCCGGAGGATTGGGCAGAAGGATACGATAATGTAGTTGTGTGTTGTACCATTGAAAATCAGAAAAATGCAGATAAAAAATTATCTGTATTTCAATCATTACCAATCAAGCATAAATGTATCACCGCACAACCGTTGCTTGAAAAGGTTGATATGGAAAAGTATTTGGACGATATCGAATTGGTTGTGGTTGGCGGTGAATCAGACTACTATGCACGCCCGC
>JAZUQL010000017.1:0-3943 GCA_045605685.1 Lachnospiraceae bacterium | reverse complement strand
ATTTATTTCTCTTGCAGAGTGGACTTCTGATACATTTGATTCACTTGTAGACACTGTTGCGGGATGGATTGAAGAGTTTTACATTTTTAAAGATTCTGTTTCTGAATCTCTACAGCCTGTTATGGATGCATTTGATGGATTAAAAAGTTCATTTGATGATTTTGGAGAATCTGTATCAGAAGAAATAGAACCTTTGAAACAAGCGTTTGAAGATTTTAAAGAAACTGTTTCGGAAATACTAGAACCAATAAAAGAAACATTTGACGGAATAAAAAATTCCGTAGAGGATACAACAGAACCGATTAATGAAGCGTTCTGGGAAGCAGGCACGAGCACAAATAACTTTTTCACAATACTTGAAGGATTAGGAGAAAAAATCGGGGTTGTTAGCGAATTAGTAGCAAAATATATTGAGGGTGCAACGGATAAATTCGACGAATGGAAACAATCTGTAGGAATTACAATTGATTTTGTGAAAGAAAAGTTTAATCAAGTTGTAGAAACTTTTACAACAATATACGAAAAGGGTGTGGAATTTAAGAACAAATTCAGCACTGTGTGGGATAATTTAAAAACAAAAGTATCTAGCACTTTCACTAATATTAAAACAAGCATTATTTCGACTTGGAATAACATTAAAAGTTGGTGGAGCAATAACGCAAAACTAAGTGAAATTACATCAAAGATAAAACTTCCAAGACTTTCTATTGATTGGGATACGACAAGTAGTGCAGCCAAAGCATTGCAGAAATTGGGATTAAAAGGTTTCCCAGATTTTTCTGTAAGATATTATGCACAAGGTGGTTTCCCAGAAGAAGATGGATGGTTTAGAGCAAACCACGGAGAAATAATGGGAAGATTTGATAACGGTCAATCAGTTGTCGCAAACAACAGACAGATAACGGATGGAATTTCAAGTGCTGTATATCGAGGAAACAGAGAAATGGTTGCTGTAATGCAACAAGAATTATCTGAAACAAGAAGGCAAAATGAAATACTCATGGGAATTTTGGAAAAAGAAACAGGAATTTCGGCAGATGCAATATTTGAAAGTGTGAGAAGTTCCGCAAACTCATATACGCAGAGAACAGGAAATCCTGCTTTTGCGTTGTAATAATCAAGGAGAGTCTTTATAGGCTCTCCTTTTTTTGGAGGGAAACATGGCATTCAATGGAACACTTTTAAAAATAGGAGATTATACGATTTCCGGGAAAAAATATATCAAGGCTAATAGTTATAGTCCTTATGTTATTATGCAAGATTCTGACGCATATACAGACGGGAACGGATACTTACACAGAGACGCAGTAGAACTTAAAGCATTAAAAGTTGAATTTGAAACCCCTGCCATGATGACGAATGTGCAATTATCCGAATTTATGGAAAATCTACGTAGGAATTTTACAAATCAGACAGATAGACAGTGCGTTATAACTGCATATATTCCAGAGTATGACCAATACTTTTCTCAAACAGGATATATGGCAGATGTAAAACCAACAGTATATACGGTAAAAAACGGAACAATATACTATAACCCAATAAGATTTGCTTTTATCGGAGGCGTACATAATGGTTGATTATAGCCTTATTAACTTATTCAACAAAAGTTCTGTTGATAAACAGTTTAAAATTGTTAGCGATGATGAAACTGTAAAAATAACTAACAACGAACTACATTTTGAAAAATTTGAATTAAAGGAAACATTGTGTTCTGAACAGGAGTTAAAATTCGGATGCTGTGAATCAAGTTGTTTAAAATTTACAGTATCAAATGTCGTTTTGCCGATGATTGACAAGTGGTTAAACGCAAGTGTTGTTTTAGATAAGAACGAAGACAATCCTTTTGTTTTTGGAAGATTCAAGGTTTATTCAGACACTCCAACAGCAGATAGGACAAAAAGAACTGTCGTTGCATATGACAAAATGTATGAAATCATAAATTCTGATGTTGTTGATTGGTACAATTCTTTAGAATTTCCTATGACAATGAAAGAGTTTAGGACAAGTTTTGTTTCATATTTTGAACTAGAACAAGAAGAAATAACCTTGGCAAACGATTATATGACGATTGACAAGACTATTGAAACGAATGAATTAAGCGGAAAAGACGTTATAACTTCAATATGCGAAGTAAATGGATGTTTCGGAAAGATATCAAGGTCTGGAAAGTTTAAATATGTGTATTTAGAGCAAGGAATACAAGCATTGTATCCATCCGATGATTTGTATCCATCCGATGAGTTGTTCCCTACCCGGTCCGACACGGAATCGCTTGGAATATCTCAATACATATCATGTACATATGAAGATTATATTTCAAGAAAAATTACAAAACTTCAAATAAGACAAGAAGAAAATGATGTAGGAGTTATAATCGGGGATGGAGATAACGCCTATATAATTGAAAATAACTTTCTTTTTTACGGATATAATTCTGAAAACCTACAACGTGCGGCACAAAATCTATATGAGGTAATAAAACAAATCGAATATAGACCGGCAAAGATATCCGCAAGGGGAAATCCTTGTAGAGAAGTAGGGGATTCTATTCGTTTATACACAAAACATCAGATTGTTGAAACATATATATTAGAAAGAACAATAACCGGCATTCAATCTTTGAAAGACAGTTATGCGTCAAAAGGCGTTTATAGTCGATCTAATAAAGTTAATACGTTGCAACGACAAATAATTCAGTTGCAAGGAAGAACAAATGTCATAAAAAGAACTGTTGATGAAACTGTTTCTGTTGTGTCGAAAAAAGTCGGAGAAGATGAAATAATATCAAAAATAAACCAAAGTGCCGAAGAAATTGGAATTGAAGCAAAAAAGATAAAACTTGAGGGATATGTTTCGGTAAACGACAGTTTTTCCATAGATGAAGATGGGAATTTTAGTGCAGTAGGTGGAAGTGTCGGTGGATGGGCTGTAGGAGAACATGGAATATACAATGATAGTTTGCAAGCGGGATTTATAAATCTAGGGGCATTCAGGCTTTATGTTGGTGGTTTTTCCTACGAAGAAATGATTGAACTTGCAGAAGAGGGGGACACATACCCTTATTTTGGAGTTACGGACAGTGGAAGAGTTGTTTGTCAAGAGTTAGATGTATTCCAAGATGCGTATTTTAATTCTGATTGCTATGTTTATGGAACTTTATACACTGCTTCTGGTGGTGTGTCTGCATCAGACAAGGATTTAAAAAAGGACTTTTCGGATTTAGACAAAGATAAAAGTTCAGAATTTATATATTCCCTCAAGCCAAAGGAATATAAGTTTATAGACGGAACTTCTGATAGATTTCATCATGGATTTTTGGCTCAAGAACTAAAAGAATCTATGGGAGAAGATGATTGGGGCGTTTATGTGGATAAAAACCCATATAAGCCTGGGAATAAAGGAATACGATATGAAGAAATTATTGCGGATATGGTTGCAACAATTCAAAAGCAACATGAAGAAATCGATGAATTAAAAGATTCGATTTCTTTTTTATTGCAGAAAGAAGGTAAAGAATGAATAAGATATATACTCGCATTAACTGGCAAAATCTTCCAAGTGAAGAAACTCCATTAAATGAAACAAATTTAAACAAGTTAGATTATGCTGCGGATGAACTTGATAACAGGGTAGTAACACTTGATGAAACCAAGGCATCAAAAGCAGATGTATTAACAATGGTTCAAGATGTTACATTTGACGAAAGCACGGGTATTTTTTCTGTAATAAAGAAGAATGGTTCTGTTGTTAATATTGATACCAAACTTGAGAAAATCGCTATAAACTGGAGATTTGATTATGAAACACAAAATTTAATACTTACTCTTGATGATGGAACAGAACAATATGTTGATTTATCAAGCCTTGTGACACAGTTTGAGTTTTTAGAATCAGACACAATATTACTTACTGTTGACTCCACAGGGAAAGTTTCTGCAAC
>JAZUQL010000016.1:0-1981 GCA_045605685.1 Lachnospiraceae bacterium | reverse complement strand
GGGGTATTTGCAATTCGTCTTTTAGATAACGAACAAGAGCAGGTGCAACCGGAAGGAAAGGTCGAAATAGAATTGGATCTTTTGGAAAGCCTGCAGGCGAAAGAAGAAGAGACGTATCATTTGTATGGCATGCAGGAAAGCGGAGAATATAGCAGCCTGGAAGCGGAAGTAGAAGAGATGGTTCTTTCCTTTGAAACAGAGTACGTGTCCCTATTTGTTCTTACAAAAATTCGGCCGGTAGTAGAAGAGGAGGCGCCGCAAGTACCACAGCAAGAGGCAGAATCGCAGAGTCCGTCCTCAAAACCAACACCAAGTCCAAGTCCGGACCCGGCACCAAGCCCAGATCCAGACCCTGCCCCGGACCCGGCACCGGAGCCAACGCCACCGACCCCGGATCCGGGACCTTGCCCGGTTACAATGTATACACTGTTTGAGACAGAAGATAGTATTTATTTTTATGTCTTTGACCATGGGGAAGCGGAAAATATTTATCTTTTACAAAACCGTGAATTAGCACTTGAGGCAGGTAAAAGAGCAAATGCTAAGTGGGGGACAGGCAAATGGTCCGGTTCTAGTTGTCGAGAACATCGTAGATGGGATGGTAAAACAATCTGTAAAAATGTATTTACAACATTAAATCCTAGTACAAACTTACAGATGCGTATTTATGATACGCTTACCGGATTACAAGTAAGATAAACATAGAGTTGCTCTAAATATTCGGGATACAAAGGAGGATGCAGGGTAAAAACCCTTGTAGAGACAGATGAAACGACTGATATGTATGATTATGCTGACTGGAATGTTTGCGGGAATGTCCACCCTAAGCGGATGTAATAGTTGTAAACAGGAAGAAAATCCAAGCATGGAGACAGAGACGGAAACAGAGGAAACAATCGAAGAACTGATAGGGGAAGGAATTCGCGTCAGAGGTGCATTTGGCGAGGCAGTATCTGTAGAACTGGAATATCTGGAAAGTGGAGAAGAGCATGAGCGTGTCGTTGCCATCCTCCAGACTACGCCGGGGCTTGCAGGATATGGCATTGGGTCTGTTCATCTGTTGGATGCAGATGAGGAGGAAGTACAACCGGAAGGTGTCATTACCGTAGAGTTGGATGTTGCAGAAGCACTAAGGGCAAATGTAGAAGCAGGAGAGAGCAACCATTTGTACTATCGCATGGAGGATGGAAGCTATCAGGAAGTACAGGCAACCTGGGAAGACGGAAAGGTGCGGTTTGAAACAGCGTATATCGAACTTTTTGTAATCACGAAGTTGCAACCGGTTGTGGAAACACCACAGGAAGAGACCCCGCAGGTATCGGAGAAGAGCCCGACACAGCCATCTAATCCGACTCCAAAACCGGAGCCGGCCCCGGAACCAACGCCAGACCCAGCCCCAACACCGGAGCCGGAACCACCGGTAGAACCATGCCCGGTTACGATGTATACGGTATTTGAAACAGAGGATACGGTTTATTACTATTGTTTTCAGCATGAGACTTCTTACAAAGAGCAAAATGATGAGATAAGTGATAAAGCCTTTGCGAGAGCTCGCGAGAAATGGGGAGAAGTTCATCTTACAGGATCTAGTTGTCGGCAGCATTTAAAATGGGATAATAAGATTATATGTAAATGGGTAGTTAAGCCCAAAAATCAATGGAAAACCTCTAAACTGAAACAGGAGCATAATCATCGTGCAGGAGATATCCTAAGTGGTTTGAGAGGAATGTTATAGATGATAAGAAGTAGTATTTGGTGTGGAATGAAAAGAATAGAAATCCCGAATCAAGAGAAAGTATTGTGGCGTAGTCGAAAGATACTGTAACAGGGGGATACGGCGTTGGAGAATGAGGCAAAGCGGATTGTGTATCACACGTGGGAGGAAAAGCTTCCCACGTGTGATTCTAATGAAATCTACATAGAAGAGTTTTGGTCCTCTCTTAATGATGAATTGGTGCAGTTAGATAAATACCTCCAGGAT
>JAZUQL010000015.1:0-49207 GCA_045605685.1 Lachnospiraceae bacterium | reverse complement strand
TTATTTGTTTTTCATTTTGATATCAATGTAAACACCAGCTGGCATTTCTAAACGAGATAATGCATCAACTGTTTTCTGTGTTGGAGCAATGATATCGATAAGTCTCTTATGAGTTCTCTGTTCGAACTGTTCACGTGAATCTTTATATTTGTGAGTAGCTCTTAAGATAGTGATAACTTCCTTCTTAGTTGGAAGTGGCACTGGTCCGCTCACCTGTGATCCATTTTTCTTTACAGTTTCGATGATTTTTTTAGCTGATGAATCAACTAATTCGTGATCATAAGCTTTGAGAGTGATTCTCATTACTTGACTTGCCATAAAAAAAGTCGCCTCCTTTTCGCACTTAAAATTTCAGTACGACAAGCGGTGACTGTACACTTCTCCGTGTGTGTCCTAAAGATTCTCACACGTTGTTTCTACCTTATGTAGACTATTGTTTGTACAGTGACTTGTCGTCAGTTTCCTAACTTGACATTCGCTCCACGGAAAACCTACCACAGCGGGCAGCAACCTCACGCTTCACAGCTATCATGCCACAGCAACGATAATTATACATGGTTTTTTTTATAATTGCAACAACTTTTTTTAAAAAATTTGGAACATATAAAAATTAGTAATAAATGCTTTTTTCATCTACATGATGTTGTGGTTTTTTCTTATTTATATATAAAGTATTAGACTTTTTATTTAAAACCATATATTATAAAAGGAAATAACGCTTTTACCAAAGGATGGATATTATGTGGATTGCAGATAATTGGAAAGACTATGAAGTCATCGATTGTTCCAAAGGCGAGAAGTTGGAACGTTGGGGCAAATATATCTTATTACGCCCAGACCCACAGGTCATATGGGATACCGACAAGAAAGACGCACGTTGGAGACAGTTAAACGGCCATTATCACCGTAGCAAAAAAGGTGGAGGAGAATGGGAATTCTTTCATCTGCCGGAGCAATGGCAGATACACTACAAAAACCTGACCTTCAATTTAAAACCATTTAGTTTTAAGCACACCGGTCTTTTTCCGGAACAGGCAACCAATTGGGATTGGTTCTCCGAAAAAATACGAAACGCCAATCGACCGATTAAAGTCTTAAATCTATTTGCCTACACCGGTGGGGCAACACTCGCAGCCGCTGCTGCCGGAGCCAGCGTAACACATGTTGACGCTTCGAAGGGTATGGTAACCTGGGCAAAAGAAAATGCTGCATCGAGCAACCTGTCTGATGCACCAATCCGTTGGATTGTAGATGACTGTGTGAAATTTGTAGAACGTGAAATCCGCCGTCAAAATCGCTATGATGCAATTATTATGGATCCTCCGTCTTATGGACGCGGTCCTAAGGGTGAAATCTGGAAAATCGAAGATTCCATCTATCCGCTTGTCAAACTTTGTGCACAGTTGCTGACGGATAAACCTTTATTCTTTTTGATCAATTCTTACACAACCGGCCTGCAACCGGCCGTGCTTACTTATATGATTAGCACTGCACTTTCCCGTTTTAAAGGCAGTGTTACCTCTGACGAAATCGGTCTTTTCGTTTCTTCAAACGGATTGGTTCTTCCTTGCGGAGCCAGCGGACGTTTTGAAGGCACTCAATAAAATAGAAAGGATTTTGAACTGCAGACAATCTGTCTTTGCATTCAAAATCCTTTCTATTTTTATAACATATTTTTCTTTCTTAATACTAACACCGTTATCAAGCACACTAACAGCGTCAGCAGACATACAATCGCAAATCCATAGACCGAACCCGCAAACGGCATTCCTTTTGCGTTGACATTCATTCCATACAGCCCGGATATGAGTGTCGGAATCGCCATGATAACCGTAATCGATGTCAAAATCTTCATTACGTTGTTCAGTCGGTTATCAATAACCGAAGACATCAGTTCACGAGTACCGTTTATAATATCTCGATAGATCATTGTCATCTCTATCGCCTGTTTGTTCTCAACGATTACATCCCCCAGAAGTTCTTTATCTTCCGGATACTGCTCTAACCGCTTATATCTGGTAAGTCGATCTAACACAACCCCATTGGCACGAAGCGACGTTGCAAAATATACTAAGGTTGATTCCAATTCGTGTAATGCTACCAAATCTTCTTCTTTCGTATCGTTCGCTACACGTTCCTCTATCTCCGTTCTTCTCTTATCAATGACACGCAGATTGCTCTGATACAAAACAGAAATACGATAAAGAATCTGATATACAAAACGAAGCTTCTTCTTCGTACTGAATTCTTTCACGCGATTATCCAAAAAAGCCTGAAGTACAGGAGTATCCTCCGTACAGATTGTTACAATCTCATCCGCAGTAAGAATTATGCCTAATGGTATTGTTGTGTAGGATTCTTTCTCATGTCGTATCTCTATCGATGGAATATCGACTAAAATCAAGGTATATCCATCCTGTAATTCTATACGAGAACTTTCTTCTTCGTCTAATGCAGCCAAAACATCTTCAATATCTACATTCAATGTCTGCGCTACCATCTGTCCCTCTGATACACTGGGTTGGATCATATTCACCCATACTCCGTTGTCAATTTTCTCTACTTCGTGTATCTGACGATCGTCAGTCTTATAGAACTTAACCATAAAGCACCTCCTTACATATAATCTCTGTTCTTTAGAATAACACTATTATTCCCGTTATGCAATTGCTTTATTGAACAACTGACTGAAATTGTCCAACCAGATATTTATTACGTGTCATCGAAATGTTATTAATCAATATGACATCTTTGGCTTTGGTATGTTGCACTAATTCAGAAACCGTTCCGCTGCAATAGCGATAATCCAGAATATAGATATACTGATAATGGTCAACCAAATATGGAACAAATGCATTTCCAAACGATTCTTTCACAACAATACACGCACTGTTGTCAGAGATATCGTGGTTAACTATAGTGGTATACGGATTGTCACCCGCAATAAAAGTTGCATATTTATATGCAGATTTATAATTACTCACATCGTTTATAATTGGCCAATCGTACTGGTCTCCCTCTGCCGTATATACATGCATGGTCGCATTTGAATTCGGGATTGGTGCATATACGGTATCCACACCATTCGCCAGTTCTTCACTCTGGTTGGTATCTTTATAAAAGGAGCCCAAGAAACCACTGTATTCAGCAATTTGGAAATCATCCCATTCCTGATAATCCAGCCCCTTCTTCTTGGCCCATGTTTTATAAGCATAATAGGAACCACGAGCCGTCCAATGATGGTCCGTTCTAAAATAGAGATACTCCGTACGATGCGACATTAGTTCCGGATAAATATTGACGTCGTATACCTTCTCTCCTGTCATTTCAAAGATACGGTACATCGCTTCTTTCTGACTGGAGGAATTAATCTCCCCCTTCAGATTGTCCGGAAAGACAATTTCACTACTCAACGGAACTAAAATACAGTATACATTGGCTTTTCCTTCTAATTGATTTGCAAGACCGGTTACTGCCTGCGAATAACCGATTGCAGTCTCTTCTCTATAATTAAAAAGTTCGTACCCGCTATTCCCAACTGTTACAACACCATCATAATCTACAATCGGGAGATCCGAAACAATCTCCTCATAAGTCATCTCTTCCGATTGTGACTCTTTTATATATTCGGTTTCTTCTTTTGCGGTGTTGTCCGCCTCTGCAGGTCCACGCGAAGTTGTATTCCCAAAACAAATACAAACCAGCACGGTAATCATCAGACAGATCACGCTCACACCCAGCACCTTATATATCTTCATTTTATAATCCTCTGGTAAGTTTAAATATGTTTTTATCTGATATAAAATTAGATATATTATACAAGATTAAAACTTCCGTAATCCCTTTTTCTTCCATATATTCCGGAATATTACCTGAATAATATCTCAAATCTATCATATAAACATTCTCATAATGTTCCACCATAAACGGAACATACGCATTTGCAAAAGAATCTTTTATAATAAGAAGATTTTCCCCATTCTTCTGCGCGAAATTTACAATCTGTACTTCTCCGTAATTACCTCCAAGAAATACCTCATATTTATTCTTTTCAAGAAGTTTTTCTTCTTTATAGACACCACCTGAAAATGTACCATTTATGTACATATCACTACTTGTAATCTCTTCCGATTCATAAATGCAGATAGAATCATATGCACTGTCCGGTGCCAAGATTTTCGAATAAAGCGTTCCCCGGAACGTATCCGTTGCCTGGATCCTTTCATAATCCGACTTGTTTGGATTTGGGTGATTGGTCTTATCGCACCACTGCTCATATGCCAGATATGCACCATCCGTTGTCCAATGGTGGTCTGTCTTATAATACAATTGCGTATCGGTTTCTTTTGCAAACCTCTCTCTCATATCAATTATATTACAATCCGGCATTGCATTTTCAATCTCGTCCAAATACGCTTCTTGTGGAAACAGAATTGCATGCGAAGGTAATTTCTCCTGCAATACGAGTCCTGAAGTCGGAAGAAGCATAAAGGAAACCTTCTCTTCTCCCAACCGGTCTGTTGCATACTGAATATAGTCTGCCATATAATCCGTATTCTTTGCTACCTGTTCCTCATCTACATCTTCCGGGAGAATTTTCTCAAACTGATAACCATCTTTCCCGATATAAGCATCTCCAATGTCCCGAACTCCGGCCGTTTTTTGAATTACCGTCTTTTGAGCAATCCAAAAGTCTCGAAAACACACCTGATCATTTAGGTAGGCTTCCAAATCCTGCTGATAATCTCCTGACATTAGCTTTGAAGCACGAAATTGGGGTGCTTTTGCCAGATATCGATTCTCATTTTCGGAAAACTCCTTGTCCGGCATTAGAAAGCCCACAAGACTTATCGCAAACAGCATAATCATAAATACTGCTGCCATCGCAATTTTTGTTTTTCTCACGCATACACCTCAAGCTTTAAAACCTAAAATACAAAAAAGGATTATAACTTTCTCCTACCAAAAAGGCAAAAGAAACCATAAATAAAACTACCATAATCACAATCTTGCAAATATCACATGCACCACTGTTTACCCATGTCTGATACCGGCTCTTTCCTTTCAAATACTTTTTATAATCGATTGAGCACAATATCAACACGATAAGCAGCACCATATTATTTCTAAGATAGAACCAAAAATCCCCATTCACAAAGGATACCCCCACTCCAAACAGGGAACCGATATAATCTCCCAATTCCTTTAGATTAGTCTGTGCGAATATAACCCATCCGAATACCACAAAGAAAATCGTATAAAAATGACGAATCATCTTTGGCACTTTTTCCAACCACCTTAAGAGGAAGCTTTTTTCTAATATCAATAAAATCCCATAATAAAATCCCCACAACACGAAGTTCCAACTGGCTCCATGCCAAAACCCGGTCAAAAACCATACTACTAACAGATTAAAGAGCTGACGCTTGTTTCCTTTGCGGTTTCCGCCCAGCGGAATGTAAACATACTCCCGAAACCATGTGCTAAGAGAGATGTGCCATCGTCTCCAAAACTCCGTTATGCTTTTTGACATGTAGGGAAAATTAAAATTCTCCAAAAAATGAAATCCAAACATTCTTCCAAGTCCGATTGCCATGTCCGAATATCCCGAAAAATCAAAATATATCTGAAAGGTATATGCAACCGCACCCAACCATGCCGTTGCAACCGTTCTTTCATCTGCTGCCAATATTTCTGTCCACAATGCACCAATCTGATTCGCCAGAATCACTTTCTTAGAGAGCCCCAATACAAACCGAAAGGCACCTTCCGAAAAATCTTCTATGGAGAATCTGCGATTGGAAAGTTCATCCGCAACTGTCTTATACTGTACAATTGGTCCTGCAATCAGCTGAGGAAATAATGTTACATATGTCGCAAAACTGATGATGTTTTTCTGTGGTTCTACCACTTTTCTATAAACATCTATCGTATACGACATTGTCTGGAACGTATAAAATGAAATCCCGATTGGCAAGGCCAGCTTAAGCAAAGAAATTCCTGCTCCCGTAATGTAATTCAGATTCTCCAGCATAAAATCTGCATATTTAAAAAATCCCAAAATTGCAAGATTCCCGCATACATCAATTGCCAGCACTGCTTTTGCACGCTTTTGTCTGCCTTGTTCTAAATAGTAGCCGATGATACGTCCATTCGTATAATCAAACACGGTCGAGAACAGCATAATCAGGACATATTTCGGTTCTCCCCATGCGTAAAATATAAGGCTTGTTATCAGCAGTACAAAGTTACGAACTTTCTTCGGAACACAATAATATGCAATTAAAACTACAGGTAAGAATACCATCAAAAACACAAAACTGCTAAATACCATACCATTCCACCATTATTTGAAGGCTTTCTCAATGATATCCTCTGCTTTATCTGATTCCGGGCTGACGCAAAGAATCACGTAATTCCCTTTCTTCACCAAAACGGCATCCTCTATCTTGCTTGCCTCTTGGGGCATATAATCCGCAAAGGCGTCCTTTTGATCTTTCATAAATAATTCCAGATTCTGCTCCATGGCATCCGACATTGTGCTGTCTTTTGTTTCGAAAATTACAATTACGTCCGCCGAAGAGCCGCTACCCATATACATATGACCAACAGCGCCATCTTCTACTTCAATATAATTAGAGATTTCTTTCTCATCAAGTGCTTTCATCTCTTCATGAAATGCAATCTCTTCTTTTAAGGAATCTGCCAATTCTTCCATATTAATGCCGGTATCTTCCGGTTTGGATTCCTGCTTCTGACATCCTGTTACTAACAAAATCCCGATTGCCACTGCCAGCATTCCCACTCTTATCTTCTTCATTCGCATAACCATCCTTAAATATTATGATATCTTTCCGCATGTGAACGAATTAATTGTTCATCTTCAAAATAATTAATTCGCATTGCTTCCTTTACTTCACGCAATGTCTGCGCTGCTACTTCTCGCGCTTCGTCGCTGCCTTTTTTGAGCATTTCATAAATAGCCGGTATATCTTTTTCATATTCGGTTCTTCTTGCACGAATCGGAGCAAGTTCCTCCTGCAATACCTGATTTAGAAACTTCTTAATCTTGACATCGCCCAATCCGCCTCTTGTATAATGATCTTTTAGTTCCTGAAGGTTCTGATAATCCGGAAGATATTCCTCAAAATGCTTCTCGTTACTAAATGCATCCAAATAGGTAAATACGCAGTTCCCTTCCACGTGACCCGGATCCGATATCTGAATATGGGTTGGGTCGGTATACATGCTCATAACCTTCTGACGAATCTCTTCACTGGAATCAGACAAATAAATACAATTCCCCAGAGATTTGCTCATCTTTTGTTTTCCGTCGATACCCGGCAATCTGCAACACGCTTCATTCTCCGGCAGTAAAACATCCGGCTCTACCAATACCTCATCGTAAATAGTATTAAACCGTCTTACGATTTCTCGCGTCTGTTCAATCATCGGTAGTTGGTCTTCCCCAACCGGAACAACGGTCGCTTTAAATGCGGTAATGTCTGCCGCCTGGCTAATCGGATATGTGAAAAATCCCACCGGGATACTTGCTTCAAAATTACGCATTTTAATTTCATTTTTTACCGTTGGATTACGCTGTAATCTTGAAACAGTAACAAGATTGGAATAGAAAAACGTCAATTCTGTCAACTCTGATATCTGCGACTGAACAAACAAAGTCGACTTTGTCGGATCCAATCCACACGCCAGATAATCCAATGCCACTTCTATAATATTATCTCGTACTTTCTGCGGATTCTCGAAATTATCCGTAAGTGCCTGAGCATCCGCAATCATAATAAATATCTTATCAAACTCACCTGAGTTTTGTAATTCAACCCTTCTTCTTAAAGATCCAACATAATGGCCCACATGAAGCCTTCCGGTTGGTCTGTCACCTGTTAATATTATCTTACTCATTCTATTATCTCCCATCTGATTCCAGAGTCTGTTTAATCGGTTTTTATATGACGGCACAAAAAGCCACAATAACCACATTAATCCTATCATTTCTTAGCACAATTCGCAAGGCAATCTTGCAGAAAGATACGTTTCTTTCTATTGACTTTAGTATGGCAAATTGCTACTATATTAAAAGAATATTGAGAAAAATTTAAGGAGTAAATTTCACATGAAGAAGCTAATATCACTTGTTGTAATCTTATGCCTTAGTCTTACATTCATTGCCTGCGGTGGTTCTTCAAAAGAATCAGAACAAACCGACATGGAATATGTAAAAGACAAAGGAACTCTAGTTGTAGGAATCACCGATTTTGCCCCAATGGACTACAAGGACGAAAGCGGAGAATGGATTGGGTTCGATGCCGAACTTGCTACTGCTTTTGCTGACAGTTTAGGTGTTAAGGTTGAATTTGTTGAAATCGACTGGGATAACAAAATCCTTGAATTAGACGGCAAAACAATCGATTGTGTATGGAACGGAATGACCCTGACAGATGAAGTAACCTCTGCAATGAACTGTTCGAATCCTTATTGTAACAATGCACAGGTCGTAGTTTTATCGAAAGATATCGCGGATGATTATGATAGTGTCGAAAGCCTTTCTGCGTTAAAATTCGCAGTTGAATCCGGAAGTGCAGGAGAAGCACAGGCAATTGAACACGGTTTGAACTATACCGCCGTGAAGTCTCAGGCAGATGCTCTTATGGAAGTTGCTGCCGGCAACTCAGACGCTGCAATTATTGATTCTCTCATGGCAGGCGCTATGATTGGCGAAGGAACCGGCTATGCTGATTTAACTTACACCGTTAAGTTAAACTCAGAAGAATATGGTGTAGGCTTCCGTAAGAATTCTGACTTAACCGCAGAACTAAATAAATTCCTGAAGCAATGTGCAAGTGACGGAACACTTGATAAACTGGCTGAAAAATACGGGGTACAAGCAGCTATCGTAAAAGAATAATTTTTACGTACGCAACGTAACCACAGGGATGTGCATTTGCACATCCCTTATTATTGCAAAAAGGTAGGAACATTACATGGAACAATTTATGGAACAATTCCCAATTGTTATACATTCATTAAATATTGGCTTTCTCCAAACGCTAAAATTATTTTTTATTACCTTAATCGGAGCATTCCCATTGGGATTAATTATCTCATTTGGCTCGATGTCTTCTTTCAAACCACTTAGTTACCTGACCAAGTTCTTCGTTTGGATTATCCGAGGCACTCCTCTTATGATACAGTTAATCATCATCTACTACTTCCCGGGATTAGTATTCCACAATCCAATCTGGGGTAGTGGTGAATCCGGCAGATTTTGGGCCGCCTCCATTGCATTTATCATTAATTATGCTTGTTATTTCTCTGAAATATATCGTGGCGGAATCCAAAGTGTTCCAAAAGGTCAGGAAGAAGCTGCTTTGGTGCTTGGAATGAATCGTCGTGAAATTTTCTTTAAAATTAAACTTTTACAAATGGTAAAACGTATTATTCCTCCAATGTCGAACGAAATCATTACATTAGTAAAAGATACCTCTCTTGCCCGCATCATTGCACTACAGGAAATCATTTGGGCCGGACAGGCTTTCATGAAAGGTTCACAAGGAATCTCCGGTGCCATCTGGCCATTATTCTTTACCGCAGTCTACTACCTGATTAGTATTGGCCTGTTAACCATTCTTCTCGGTAAACTCGAGAAAAAATTAGATTACTTTAAGTAAGGAGAACCGAATGAAAATATTACAAGTAGAACACATCAGTAAATCATTTGAACACACCGAGGTTCTTAAGGATATTAGTTTTTCGTTGGAAAAAGGGCAGGTTCTTTCCATCATCGGTTCTTCCGGAAGCGGAAAAACAACACTGTTACGTTGTTTGAATTTTCTGGAGACTCCGGATGCCGGAACAATACAGGTCTATGATGATGTTATATTTGACGGAAACAACCCGGATACGCAAAGAGAAAGCGAAATCCGCAAGAAACGATTGCATTTTGGACTTGTATTCCAATCCTTTAATCTTTTCCCGCAGTATACGGCTTTAGAAAATGTAACACTTGCCAGAATTCTAATTGAAAAAAAGAAACCTAATTTTAAACAAAACAAGCAGGAGATTTTAGAAACCATCCGACAGGATGCCATCCAACTGCTAACTCAAATGGGCCTCTCAGAACGTATAAATAATTATCCACATCAATTGTCCGGCGGACAATGCCAACGTGTTGCAATTGCCCGTGCACTTGCACTCTCTCCGGACATTCTATGTTTTGATGAACCAACATCGGCACTTGACCCGGAACTAACAGGCGAGGTTCTTAAGGTAATCAAAGAATTAGCCGATAAGAAAACAACCATGATTATCGTTACGCACGAAATGGCATTTGCTCGTGATGTATCCGATCACGTTATATTTATGGATAATGGTGTCATTCTTGAGCAAGGTTCTCCATATGATTTAATCGAGAATCCGCAACACGAAAGAACCAAACAATTCCTATCACGTTTTTCACAGGAAAATAACTAAAAAAGATTGCGCGATTAAATGCGCAATCTTTTCTTTATCTATTCTTGTTTTTCTCTTTTTAAAACGTCTTTTCGTAAGATTTTGTAGCATGCTGCTGCAATCGGCACTCCAAGTAACATTCCACCCACTCCAAGCAGTCCGCCTCCAATGATAACTGCCGCAAGAACCCAGATTCCGGGAAGCGATAGTGAGGTTCCAACCACTTTCGGATATATCAAGTTCCCCTCTAATTGTTGTAGAATAACCAGGAAAATCAAAAATATTAGTGCCTTTATCGGAGATACCGTAAATATCATAAACGCACCTACTACAGCTCCAATATATGCTCCCGCAACCGGTATCAATGCAGTAAAGCCGATTAGGCATCCTATCATGCTGGCATACGGAATTCGCAATATAAACATGCCCAGCATACACAAGACCCCGATAATTACAGCCTCCAGACATTGCCCTACAATAAAATTATGAAATGACTCATTCAAAGTTTTTACAATATATATAATACGGTTCTCTGTTTTTGTTTTGCAATACGCTTCCATTACGCGTTTGAAATTAGACAAAAGCTTTTCTTTCGATGCAAGAATGTAGATTGAGAAAATAAGAGCAAGTAATATATTTACCACCGATGAAAATAGAGAATATATAAACGAAACAATGGAACCCATTGCCCCTCCTACGCCATTCAAAACGGCACCAAGCACATTCTTCACCCCACTTTGCCAATCAATGGTACCATCCTTTAGCATTTGTGCACCATCGTCCAAATACTTGCTAACTTCAAACTGCGAATCCAGCCACTCATAACCCCTGGATAATGCATCCGGCAGTTTCTCAACAATCATGGTAATACAAGCAATCAATTCCGGTACAATCATAATGATAACAAGTGCAATGATTAAAAATATGGTTAAATATGCCAACACCATACACACAGCACGTTTTGGTTTCTGCATCCGTTCTTTCTGAAATACCCTCACGTATCCACGTTCATAGCATACCATCAGAATATTTACAACATATGCTATAACCACACCGATTATTAATGGAAAGGCCGCCCTAATCCCCAGTCCGAGCAACTTCATAAAAGCATCCCAGTAATGTATACAAAGAAATAACACAAAGGCGGTTACTCCTATTTTTAAACAAGTCTTCCATTCTAACTTCATCCGAATTCCCCTTTTTCATTATTTAACTAACATGATAATGATTCTATTGTTGGATTTCAAGTGTTTTTTCCAGCGATTTCCTGTATTTTTGTAAAAAATGAACGGAATATAATTTGACAAAAAACGTCTCATAAATGTATGATAAAATTATTATATAATCTGTAAAAGGAGCGAGAAAGAATGAAGAATCGACTAATTGAACTAGATGGTTATTTGACCCCTTATGAGCCAGATCTTACGCTTCGTAACGAGAATTATAACAAGAAAAAGAAAGAACTTTTATCAGATACATCAACTTTGTCAGAATTTGCCAACGGGCATCTGTATTTTGGCTTTCATCAGGAAAAGGGCGGATGGTATTACAGAGAATGGGCTCCGGGTGCCGACGCACTGTATCTGACCGGTGATTTCAACGATTGGTCACATACTTCTCATCCGATGACCCGCCTCGACAATGGAATCTTTGAAATCTTCCTTCCCGGCAAACGAACTCTGTGGCACGGTTGCAAAATAAAAACAATTGTCCATCGCGGTGGGAAAGAATTAGAACGAATTCCACTCTATGCCACGCGCGTTGTACGTGATGAAACCACGAATATCTGGTCTGCAGAAATCTTTCTCCCTGAGAAAAAATACACTTGGAAAAAAAGAAAATTCCACCCGAAAAAACCACTTATGATATATGAATGTCATATCGGTATGGCGCAAGAGAAAAATGCAATCGGGACATATAAGGAATTTACGCAAAATGTACTACCTCGAATTGCAGAACTGGGTTATAATACGATCCAAATTATGGCAATTATGGAGCATCCTTATTATGGTTCTTTTGGCTATCAGGTTTCTAACTTTTTTGCTGCTTCTTCCAGATTCGGAACACCGGATGATTTGAAAGAACTGATTGATACCGCACACACCATGGGAATTGCCGTCCTGTTGGACATCGTACATTCTCACGCGGTTCGAAATACGAATGAAGGCATCAACGAATTTGATGGAACCGATTATCAATTTTTCCATGCGGGTCCAAAAGGGGAGCATGATGTCTGGGGAACCAAACTCTTTGATTATGGCAAGAACGAAGTGATACATTTTCTTCTGTCGAACATCAAATTCTGGATGACGGAATATCGTTTTGACGGGTTTCGCTTTGACGGAGTCACCTCCATGCTATATCATCATCATGGACTTGGCGTGTGCTTCGATTGCTATGACAAATATTTTTCCATGGACACTAATACGGAAGCCGTCACCTATCTGCAACTGGCTAACGAACTGATACACGAACTCAATCCCGAGGCCATCTCCATTGCCGAAGATACCTCTGCAATGCCGGGGCTTAGCCTTCCGATTGCCGATGGCGGAATCGGATTCGATTATCGTATGGCGATGGGAAATCCGGATATGTGGATTCGTATCCTCAAGACACAATCGGATGAAAATTGGAATATGTGGGAATTATGGCATGAACTTACCGGACGCAGACCATGCGAACCGGTTATCGGATATGCCGAATCACACGACCAGGCACTAGTGGGCGATAAAACCATAATATTCCGTCTGTGTGACAAAGAGATGTACGACTGCATGTCAAAAACATCTCAGAGTCTGATTATTGACCGCGGAATCGCACTACATAAACTCATCCGCTTCCTCACTCTGACATTAGGAGGCGAAGGATATCTTAACTTCATGGGGAATGAATTCGGACATCCTGAATGGATAGATTTCCCGCGCGAGGGAAATCAATGGAGTCACCACTATTGCCGCAGACAATGGTCTCTGGTTGACAATCCGGATTTGAAATACGAATGGTTAAATCGCTTTGATAAGGAAATGCTTGCCTTTGCAAACAAATCCAAAATCCTGACACATACACCGAACAACCTGTTTGTACAAGATTCGGACAAAATTTTAATCTATGAAAAAGGCGGATACATTTTTATCTTTAACTTTCATCCGACGAATTCTTTTGAAAATTATTTTGTCCCAATTCCGCGTACCGGAAAATACAAAGTGGTATTCTCTAGCGACGAGAAAGAAACCGGCGGATATGACCGCGTTGCAAAAGATATTACATATCCTTCGCAAATCATGGCACACGGCCAGACCGGATTTTGCATTTACATTCCAAACAGAACCGCTTTGGTTTTAAAAAAAGTGTAGCATTAAAAATGACTAGGAATCTTTCCTAGTCATTTTCATGTTTCTTATCATAAATAGAAATCGCCATTCGATACAATACCGGCATATACAAAAACACCTTCATAGACAAGTATTCTTTTGCGCCGGATACTTTTTTAATCATCTGCCTGCAATTCTGCATAATTCCAATTGCTTCATCTCTATATTCTTTTGCTTTTGTTCGTTCTTTTGGATAATAATGTCGTAATCTGCAATATCCTAACTGTAATTGCATTAAGTATTGTTTATAGCAATATGGCAGTAGCTTCTGATTCTCTTTTATTTTGAAATAAGTAATCTTTTCTTTCAGGGCCTCCACCTTATCCAGGCGTCTGAGATGAAATCTGCTATTTGTAATACTTCCGGGCCTTACTACATAATAATAATCCACATCATTACAAACTGCGATTTTGCCTGCGGCATCAATCAGCTTATAAATTAAGAATTCGTCTTCGTGACACTTTCCCGGCGGAAATTCCAATTCGTCCCACAAACTTTTCTTGTATAACTTCCCCCATGCACTCACAAATACATAGGAATTTTCTTCCATTCCTTTTTGCAGAACAACATCCGAAGAGATACATCCCTCCGTATCAATATGACCCTTTCTTGCTTTTCCCTTCTGCGGAACTACCTGATAATCCACAATTGCGAGAGATGTATTGTGTTTTTCGATTGCGTCTACAAGATGACGAATATAATCTTGTGAAACATAATCATCTCCATCCACAAAGGTAATATAATCTCCATGTGCATGCTGCATCCCAACATTTCGGGCCATCGATAAACCCTGATTATCCTGTCTGATTACAAAAACACGGGCATCGCGCTTCCACTTTTCGCAAACGTTTCCCGTCTCGTCTGTTGAACCATCATCAATTACAATAATTTCAATCTTTTCATATGTTTGTCGTACCAGGCTTTCTATGCAGACATCCAAATAGTTGGCCACATTGTATGCCGGTACAATAACGCTTACAAGCCTTACCATCTGCACTCCTTTTGCCTTTATATGAATTGTTATTTTATATCATCCAGACGGCTTTCAAACACTTCAACCGGTAGCGGCATGTCAAAATAAAACCCCTGGGCGAGAAAACAATTATTCTCTTTTAGAAGTTTCACCTGTTCAATCGTTTCTACACCCTCTACAATACATTCCAGCCCCATTGCCTGAATCATTGGGATTAGATATTTGAACATGATGTATTTTTTCGAATCTGTCTGGTTCCCGTTTGGCAGAAAGCTTTTATCTATCTTTAATACATTCCATGCAAATTCTCGTATCAGGTTCAAAGAAGAATAACCAATTCCAAAATCATCTACCGATGTACTGATTCCTGCCTGCTGCAAACCTTTTACAATCTCTTTCATGCTCTGTATGGTTCCTTCTTGTGTTGTCTCCGTCAATTCAATTTCGACATACTGATGCGGAACTTTGTATTTGTCAACAATGGAGAGAATTCTCTCTGCCACCCCTTTATGTTGAGCATGCCTTCTTGAGAAGTTAACTGAAACCTTGACCACCTTGCGACCTTCCTCGAGCCAGCGCGATAAGTCTATACATACCAGTTCCAGCATATGAAAATCCAACGTACAAATTGCGTCACTTCTCTCCAGGGCCGGAATAAAATCCCCCGGCATAACCATTTCTCCATTATGAAACCATCGGCACAAGGCCTCTGCTCCTGCAAGAGAATAGTCTTTCAAAACTACTTTTGGTTGATAATAGACGCGAATTTCATTCTGCTCAATGGCTGCTTGAAAATCACTTTCTATCCGTTTCTCATATTCTCTCTTATCGCAAAGTTCCTCGTCAAAAAAAACACACGAATTGGATGATGTTTTGGCGGCATTTAACGCAATCATTGCCCGATCCATTACATCCGTTGCCAAAACATCATTGGAGGGAACCAGATAAAATCCGGCATATGTTCGGAGTGCAACACTCGCTTCCGGCATCAACTGACTGGTAACATACGTCTCTTCCAAATATGGTTTTACCATATCCAATTGTTCTTTTAAAAATAATACCATGAAATTGTCTCCTCCCATTCGGCTGACAATCCCATTCTGCCCAATCTTCTCCTGCAGTTGTGTGACGTAAGATTTCAAGACCTCTGTTCCGACGTCTCTCCCGTATTCACGGTTAATCATGGAGAAACGCCTCATATTAAAGTACGCCGCAATATAATCGCTGATGACACCTTGTGCAATCCTTACCTCAAGTTGTTTCATAAAATGATTAAAATTATATACGCCCAACTCTATATCATGGTAGGCAATGGTATTAATCAAGCTTCGGATTTTCAGTCTTTCATGGAATACAAATAAAGTTCTGACAATCATACGCAGTCTGTCTCGTTCTTCCTGCGACCACTTTGCTCCCCCTTGTGATAGGTATACATAATAATCCGCCAAATACCCTTGTTTGCTATCCATGCGCTGTTCATAAACCTGCTGTTCATCGGATGGTCCGCTTTCATATACCAGCAATTCTTTGCTTGTTGCTTTTGTTTTATTCAAATTGTCGTCTAAAAATGATACTTTTATTTTGGCAATTCGAAACAAGCGGGCGATTCTTTCAATTGCAACAAAAGACGCCGGATCTTCAATCTCCTGAATCTCGTCCATTCTATATAAGAATTCATCTACTGCCTCTACATATTCTTTTGCATCGAACATTATAAATCGCCTCCTTTAACCGCAAGCTGTGGCAAATAAATCTTGTAAGCCGAGCCCCCCTGTTCCAGATTCTCTACGGTTATTTTGCCGGATACATGTTTTACCAACAATGCAATAAAAGAAAATCCCAACGCTGTAACATCTGTTGTATCTGTATTATGAAAATAATCTCTATCAAAACACTGTCTTACGATTTCCAGTTTGTCAGAAGGAATCTGCTTATTCTCGTCACGAACCGCAATGATTAATTGTGTCGCATATGAGGCTCTGACTGCACTTACCTCTATCTTGAGAATTCCTTCTTCCGTGTATACGATTACATATTGCAAAATCTTATTGATAATCTGAGTGATACGCCCTGCGTCACCCAACAAATACCGCGGCACACTGTCATCAATCAAAACATCAATACAAATATCCTTATCTCTCGATAAATAATTCGCACCATCTACTATCTGTTGCAATAAATTATGAATATCATATTCCGTTTCTTCTAACTCAAATTCTCCGCCCGCACTTCGAATATAAGAAGTTGCGTCTTCAATAATGGAATATACCTCAGAGGATTGTGCCAGTAAATGCTCCATAATGTCTTGCATCTCTTCTATCGTTGCACTATTTTTCGCATTCTCAATGTAGCCCATCCAGTCTTTTGTCGCGATTTGCATGTTGGACACAAGATTCATAATAAAATTCGTCTGCGACTTCGCTATCTTCTCCTGGCTTCTGCTTTGCTCTAATGCCATATAATTGTTGTATGCCATCTCTGACAATACCTTTGCAATCTTCACCAGGAAATCCGCCGCTTTACGAACTTCCTCTTCTGTCAGCATACGTGTCTTCTTTGCGGCTTCCACATATTCATCCGGATCAATATTTAACTCTAGTGCTTTTCTTCGAAACTCTGCCTCATCAATCGGCTTCGTCCGAACCTGCCCACCCAGAAAACTACCTAAAAATGTATTGCCAACCATAATCGGAGCAGCATAATCTACTAATCCCGCATGGCAATTATATACGGCAGCCTGTCCGGTTCTCATTGTCTCCATGCCGCCTTCTTTATCGCACTTCTTGCATCTGTCATAACCCAGAGGTGACTTTCTTGTTAATTTGGAGCAAAACTCCGTAAAAGAACTTCCATGCGTTACCGGTATTCCGTCTGCATCCGTTGTAAATGCTGCCATTCCGGTAAATTCAGAAAAGCCATCTTGTATCTGTTGCAAGACATCTACATCTATTAAATCCACTAATTTGAGCTCTGTCATAATGAACCACTCCTCAAAATATATCCAAATATTCAGAAACTGCAACTAATTATATCACTTTTTGTGTAAAATTACAATATTTCACTTCCATTTTTCAATCTTTTTATCGTTTGTGCACAAACTCTTTCCATTATTTGCATATCAAAAAGCCGACAACACTTTTTAATCGTGTCGTCGGCTGTTCTTTCTTTTACAATTCTTTGAACGATACCACTGCATATTCAAATATTGGTTTTTCTATGCTATTTTTTCTTAAGGTAAACTCATATTTTCCCGCACTCTCTCCGTCTGCTACATACTCAACCGTAACAGTTGTCTCCGTGTCAGATATCTTTTTTGTTTCTAACACATTCACAGAAGAGATTCCTCCATCGGACAGTTCAAATTCATAACGTTGCTTATCCGCATTGTAATAACGGGTTTCCGGCATGGTTGTATTGTCTGCAAAAGCGCATTTCACTACTTTTTCAACACTTTCCTTACTCGCCATCACTTTTCCGTTCGCAACTGTCATTTCCATAAATTTTGCTTCATTATCTGAAACCATATTATATACAACAGACCATACATAATCTGTATTGGCATTGAATTCTTTCGTAAATGAGGTTTCTATCATATTAAGGTACAATACTTCCATATCAACCGGCTGTGTTTGAACTCCATCTGAAAGAACAACATCATCCTCTATATCCGGTGCCTGTTCACTCTCAGATTGTTCTTCTGTTTCCTGTATTGTTCCCTGTATTGTTTCTGTCTCTGTTTCCTGTATTGTTTCTGTCTCTGTTTCCTGTGATTCTGCGGTCTCCTTTTGTCCACATCCTAGGAATGTACCGGCACATAAAGCACCTGCCATTAAAGTTGAAAAAATTCTTTTCTTCATAATTCTTTTTCTCCTTTACTTGACTCTGTCATATTGAAAGTTGTTTATATCAACACGAAACACCGCGCCACTTTCATCCTCTTTCGTGATATCTCTATACAATGTCACCCACACATAACCATCTTTTATTTCAATCTGAACCGGTTCATAACAATTTGCATCAAACTCTTCGATTACTTTTCGTGTAGTGCCATCTTTCTCTACTACTACCAGATTCGGGCCTGAACCGGTCAAATAAACAACTCCATTGGCATCAAATGCAGCATGTACTCCGGTCCCTCGCAAATCTTCATTTTTCCATGCAATTGTTCCGTCTGATTGATTTAGTGCTACAAGCACACCCTTCTCCGCATATAAATACTTATCTCCGAATTGTCCAACGTCCGATATGCTATCATACTGAGTTGCATTATATAACGGTGTAGTATATTGCCAAATTAATTCACCATTTCCGTCTTTTCCAACGATAACTCCATATTCCATACATGGACTTGTTGTGCGCCGCTCGAAAAAAACGTTTTGCACAGTCCCACTTTTGTAGTTATACAAGCCGGATGTATGCGCTTGCATTGCCTTCTCCCGCTCTTCATCAATCGTAGTTTCTGCCACTTCCGTTTCTGTTTCCGTTGTCTCCGTTGTCTCCGTTTGTGATTCTGTTGTCTCCGTTTGTGATTCTGTTATCTCCGTTGATGATTCTTGTGTCGATTCTTTACTGCAACCCGTAAAAGCGCTCACACTTACAACAGTAGATAGTAACAATGTTAATAATATCTTTTGTTTCATATTGTCCCCTCCTTGATTTTTACTTAAAACGAATATAGCACGAGGGATTTTTTAAAACAAAAAATACGTTATTATTTAATATTTAAACAATATTTTCGTAAATAGTTTTAATAAATTGTTAACATTTTGTATAAAATTGGTTGCGCACTTTTGTGCGTTACCGGTATTCCGTCTGCATCCGTTGTAAATGCTGCCATTCCGGTAAATTCAGAAAAGCCATCTTGTTTCTGTTATTTATATACAAAAAAGCCGACTACACTTTTTATTATGTCGTCAGCTTTTCTTTCTTTTACAATTCTTTGAACGGTAGTACTGCATATTCAAATATTGGATTTTCTATGCTATTTAAAGTTGAAAAAATTCTTTTCTTCTTTACTGGACTCTTTCATAAGTGTAGTTATTCGGATCCACTCGAAATACTGCTCCACTCCCATCCAATTGTTTCCAGTCTATCTCCATCGTCACCCATACATAACCGTCTTTCATCTCAACTTGAATTGGATGGCAACAGCCTTCTTCAAAGGATTCTATCACCTTTAACGTATTGCCTTTTGCATCTACCACCACCAGATTCGGGCCTTCCGTTGTCAAAAATGCAACTCCATTCGCATCAAATGCCCCCTTCACTCCGTATCCCTGCAAGTCTTCGTTTTCCCATGCAATGGTTCCGTCTGTCTGATTCAGTGCTACAAGCACTCCTTCATACGCATAATAATACTTATCGCCACATTTTCCAATTTCCGATATGTTTTCATACTGCGTTACGGCACAAGGTGGTGTTGTATACTGCCAAATCAATCCCCCATCTTCACCAAACGCCGATATGATACCATATCCCTCCTCTAGGTCCTGCGAGTAACGTTCCAAGGAAATGTTTTGCACTATTCCGGTTTTATAGTTTACCAGACCATGCTTAATTCCCTCTTTTCCAGGATCTTCAACCGTTGTCTCCGTTTGTGATTCTGTTATCTCCGTTGATGATTCTTGTGTCGATTCTTTACTGCAACCTGTAAAAGCGCTCACACTTACAACAGTAGATAGTAACAATGTTAAAAATATCTTTTGTTTCATATTGTCCCCTCCTTGATTTTTACTTAAAACGAATATAGCACGAGGGATTTTTTAAAACAAAAAATTTGTTATTATTTAATATTTAAACAATATTTTCGTAAATAGTTTTAATAAATCGTTAACATTTTGTGTCGAATTGGTTGCGAATGCGATTGACATTCCTTGTCATAATTTTCCGACCAATATTCACATAACAAAACCCAATAAACCAATTCCATTTTTGCCGATGGCGTCTGAAAAAAGAATCCGGATTATCAAACACTCCATAATCTATCACGACCGCTTCCTTCTGTACATATCTGTCCCGACCGTCCCATTGCACTGACAATGTACGAATATCTTTTGTTGCAATCGCATACCGAAAAAACGGGCCGGTTGCATCATGGCAAATCCGTTTGACTGCATCCACATATTTTAAGTCTGTGATTACACCTTCTAATGTAATCCATTTCTCTTCCACAAATGCCTCTACCCATGTATGTACAATCGTCTTAGGTGCCAACGCATGAATCGTCGCAGTTGTAATCCCTTTTTGAAAATCCTTGCCTACTTGCGTCCCGTGCAAGCGGCAGGGAATGGAAACTGCACGCAACAACGCCATAAGAAGTGTTGCTTTTGTGTTGCACTGTCCATATCCATCTTGCAACACCTCCTCTGCCGTCAGCAAATCAGACCGGTTATATCCAAATGGAATTTGATTTTGAACAAAATCGTATATCTCTTTGACACAAGGATAAGGGGCTAACTCATCCCATTTCCTTTCCTTTATCAAACAACGTATATTGTTTGCGTCATAATTTAGCATCGGTGTTGGTTCTAAATATCTTCGTTCCATCTATTCGCCTCTCTCCATTTCTCATTTTGATAGGCTTATTATAGATGCTTTATTCTTCATAAACTTTCAAAAAATCGCTATTTTTTATAGTCCGACCTGCCGGTAATCCCATATTCTTCTTCACAGTCGCCGCAAAATGTGATGCTGAATCAAACCCCGCACGCATCGCAGCATTTGTTATATTTTCTCCATTCAATAACGCAAAAAAGGCACATTCCATCTGATGCAATGTTAAATAGCTTTTTAGCGGAATGCCCACCTGTTCCCGAAACAAATGTGATAGACGACTTGTCGATAGGTTCACTTCCTTCGCATATTTTTCTATGATATGTTCCTCACAATTACAATTATCTAACAATCTCATCAACGAAATAATCCTTTCATCCAAGATTGTTTGACGGCAATCCACCTTACATAAGTGATGTATTTCTTGTAAGAACAACTGATATGTCTTTTTATTGTATTCCGCAACCATGTTCTTTGCCGCCTCTTGTAAAATCGCACACTCAGATTCATTCAACAAATAGTAGTCCCTGTCATTTAACATCTTACTTAGACCCATACCAATAATTGATGTTGGTTCAAACACTATGGTAAGGTGTAATTTATTCTGCGTTTTAAATGCATGTTTTACATTCTTATTGACAATCATTGCCGTGCAACGAAGTTTTTCCTGTGCAACTAAAATCTCCATCTCTTCGTCCATACATAAAAAGAATTGTAGCATGCCATGCTTATGTGCGACACTTTCTGTGTTGTCCGTCAGCATTGCTATTTTATCTCTATCCCAATAAATTCGTTTCATATTCCATCTTACCCTCTAGGCACATCTGCCACAAACTCCATCTCGATTGAGTCCCACACTTCCCCAAGCACCTGATAACACTCAGGATTCGTGTTTATACATTCGCAAAAGCCCGCCGAACGATAGCATTGATATGCCGCCGGATTGTTTCGAAAAACACCAAGTGTTACTTTCTTCGCATAATAATCCTCAAATGCAGTTTGAATGGCAAGTTCGAGCATCTTTTTGCCATAGCCGCATCCCCGTCTTTGATTGTCAATTATGACAAATCCCAGACGACAAACGGTCTTTTCTTCATCTGTATAACGTAGAATCAGATGTCCGACCACCCCCGAATCATCCACAGCCGTAAACGGGAAAAAATCTACCTTGTTGGCGTATTTTTTATAATGCCGATTCATATCCTCTGCTGTAATCGGATACGTATCATAACGGTCTGCACACCATTGTCGAAAGGTAACTTCATCCGTTAGCCAAGTCACAATCTCCTTCGCGTCGTTTTCTTCGTATGGTCTTAAACGCAACATAATCTCATCTCCTTATCCCTATATCGAATCCGGTATCCGTTCCAAAATATCCTCTAATGAAGTGGCACTTTCCAGCATCTCCATCGTCTTTTGGTGTGGATTGGCATATATCCCTTCCCAGTCATATTCTTCATATTCCTCACGGTTTCGGTATGCAAGTTTTGGAACCTCCAAGGAAAACATTGCATGTATCCCCGGTTTATTTCCCCGCGCATCGAGTTTCCTCCATTTTCCGTCCAAATATACTGCATTATATGCGTGCACACAATACCCCATAGAATCATCTGACATTAGCGTGATCCGTTGAAAACAAAACCCGGTCGGAATCCCTTGGCTACGAAGAAGTGCTGCTAATAGGTTTGCCTTCGCATGGCAGATTCCCGTCTTATGGAGCAATACATCAGAAGCTTTTGCTGTTATTACTTGAGCATTCACATCAAAGGAATGTCCAATTTCATCACGAACAAATTCATAAGCAATCTGGGCTTTTTCTACCTCACTCATATCATCCGTAAATAGTTCTAAAGTTTTCGATTGTATGCATTCTGTTTCATAATCAACATATTTATCTGCTACCAAGAATTCTTTCCACATAATATCTGCTGCAATCTTTGTTGCGGATGCAACCATCTTAGGGCAAAACTCCGTAAACAAATTCCTTTTTACCGCCTGTTCCTTTCCCTCCGGTTGCGACAAATCACAACCTAATAACTCTTTGCATAGATAAGAACCATTTTCTGCCCGGAAGCGTTCCAAGAATTCAACTGCAACCGCGCTTTCCTTTTCGCGTGCTTTCAAATCTGTAATCTCGGACTGCCCGAATTTTAACCCGAGTGCCATGAGTGCTCCGGTAGCTGCCCCGCAGACTTCGCCCTTGCACATCCCTCCGCCAAAACAGCCGCCTATCTTAAGCGCCTGTTCTTCGCCCAAACCTAGTTCTTCCGCAAACGCTGCAAACACAGCCTGCGAACAGTGAAATTTCTGTGAAAAATAATCATTTGCTTTTTTTCCGTAATCCATACACATCCTCCTTCGGTAATTATGAATGAACAAAAAGTCCGCAAGCGGACTCTTGCGCCGAGCGCGGTCGCGACAGCGACATCTTCCTTGTACGCGCGAGTGCACATCCACGCGGAGCGTTTTTTCTTTATAGATAGGAAAAGCTTTCACATTTTAGTGTGACTAAGTCTTTCCTATAAAGAAAAAAATGCATCAGACTGGTTTGTCTGATGCATTGCGGATATCTAAGATTACAAATATACTTCACTTCTTCCACGCACAGACAAACAAGACCTATCCTCCCGTAACTGTGCATCTTATCGCGCAGTTACAACAAAATACGTCTCACGTGCATATGCATGTTGTCAAAACTTAGTGTAGTATTCATAATTCCATCTCCTTAAATTTGAGAAATCATAACATAACATCTTTTGTTCTGTCAAGACATTTGTCAGATTTGCTCGGCCCATTTTTTCAACGCTTCACTTGTCATCTCCCGACGAAGTATCGTTCCTTCTACCATCTGTGCGCCAGGGCAACTTCCTTCCAATGCCGCTTTGGTATTTCCCAAAGAGGAACTTCCGGAGGTTGCAAAAATAACAATTTTCTTTCCGGCAAAGTCATAACTTTCCAAAAAGGTATTGATAATTGTCGGTGCTACATACCACCAGATTGGAAATCCCAAATAGATTACTTCACAATCTAAAATCGGCGCATTCTGATCCGCCAACTCCGGACGGGAGTGTGGATCTTTCATTTCGACAGAACTTCTTGAGGTTTCATCATGCCAGTCTAAATCTGCCTGCGTATAAGGGATTGCCGGCTTGATTTCATATAAATCTGCCCCGATACCTTCCGCCATTTTCTTTGCCACCTCTGCTGTAATCCCACTTGCGGAAAAATACGCAACTAATGATTTCTTCGACATTGTTATTCTCCTTTCCATTACAATTGAAATCTTGCGATCATATCGTGTACCATCATTGCCTGAGCAGACAACTCCTGACTGGTTGCAGAAGATTCTTCTGCTGCTGCCGAATTCGATTGTACAACCTCAGAAATACGCGTAATTCCTGCATCCGCCATTTCCATTTCGATTGCCTGATGCTCTGAGTTCTCGGAGATGACTTTTGCCGAATCTGCAATCATTTGAACGGCTTCTACTACACTCTCCAATACTTCAGATGCTCGATCTACCACCTTGCTTCCTTCCTCAATCTCCTGAAGCGTATTTTCTACAAGTGTTCTGGTATCAACAGCGGACTTTGCACTTTCATCTGCCAATACACGGATTTGATCTGCAACAACCGCAAATCCTCTTCCGGCCTCTCCTGCCCTTGCCGCTTCAATTGATGCATTCAGAGAAAGCAAATTAGTCTGACTTGCAATGTCTTCGATTTGAGCAATAATTATCTCAATTTTCTTAGAAGTCTCTGTAATTCGATTCATGGAATCAACCATATTGCGCATCTCTTTTCCGCTGCGCTTTGCATCTTTTGCACATTGTAATGCTTCATGATATGCCTTATCCGTACTGGTTACGGTTTCTTTCAATCCGGCAGTTAATGTGTTCATGGTCGCAAGCATCTCTTGTACGGATGCCGCCTGTTCTGTCGCACCCTCCGCAAGACTCTCTGCTGCTTGAGCAAGGTTCTCCGCACCAAGATTTACCTGACCTTCTACCTCTTCAACCTCTGATAAAGTATTGCGAATACTCTCTTTCATACTTGTAAGGGATTGATGTAATTCTACCAAATCTCCGGTATATGCCTCTTCACATTGTGACTTCACAGTAAAGTTCCCTTGTCCCATTTCCTTACAGATTCTCTCAACATCCATAATAATCCGTTGCAGAGACATGGACATGTTATAAGAAGATTGCATCAGGCCTGCAATCTCATCCTTCCCATCATAAGTAGGGAACTCGCTTCTAATATCTCCGCGTGAAAACGCATCAAATCTCGTTTCTAATGCTTTCAACGGACTTGCAATTCCTCTTGAAATAACTGCAGTGATTCTCTTTGCAATGATAACTGCACAGATGATGAGGACTATCATAAGGATAATACATCCTGCTTCAAGAATTTCACAGATGTGCTCCATCTGTTTTTCTTTTTCAATATTAACATTCATTAATTCCAGGGTCGCTTCATCCAGTTCCTCGTATAAAGGCGCCACCTCTTCGATTGCCATCTCCTGTGCTTTTCGACAAGCCTCCTGATCTTCTGTCGCACCGAGTTCTATTACTTCTGCTTCTTTCTCAAAGTAAGCGTCCAGTGCTTCTTCAATTCTTGCATAAGCCTTCCTTCCCTCATCGGTTACAATCGTTTCTTCTATCGCCTCCAGACGCTCATATGTCGTCTCCTTACGCTTATCATGCTTCTCAACCATTGAATCAATTAATTCCTGGTCCTCATATCCGATAATTCCGCGCATGTTGGATCTACTTTCTGCATATTCGTTCATAAACAATGCAATATCACCCTGCGGAAGTGCATACTTGTCCATTGCACTCTTAAACACGCCCGTAACGACAATCATTGCAACGATACCTATTACCGAGCCTGCCGATGCAAGAACTATAACCCAATTGAAGGCTTTCTTTAGTCTTTCCTCAATCTTGAGGTTGTTAAATAGTTTCCGGAATTTACTGTCTTTATCTTCCATATAGTGCTCCTTCCCCCAAAAACAACATCCTTCCCCCATGTTGTTACATATCTTTGACGATACGGGTTTTTCTTTATTTCAATCGGTATAAAATCAAAAAACGCGCTCCAACTGCGCAATTGCACAGTGAAACACGCTATTGTTCATGCCTTATTGAAAGCTTGTATTCTATGATGCTATCCTGCTTGTTCATCCCAATCCATTCGATTCTCTTCATAGGTGAATACCCCCGCTGATGTAATCTTCTCATGTTGTAAATATGATAAACATTATACCCCCAAACAGTTCAAAACTCAACCCAAATCAATGAGAACTTATTCTTTAATACAAGCATACATTCTCATATCAATTACGCTTCCATTCTTATATGCATTCTTTCTCAAAATGCCTTCCAATTGAAAACCGGATTTCTCTAAAACGCGGCAGGAAGCAATATTTTCTGCAAAAGGTTCTGCGAAAATCCGAACAATATCTGTCTGTTCAAATATATAAGATACTACCTGCTTTACTGCATCCGTCATATAACCGTTCCCCCAATAGGCCTCTCCTATATAATATCCCATCTCCGCTGTCTTCGAATGTATATTATCACAGCGGAATACACCTATACTCCCGATTAACTCATCCCCTGCAACGATTGCAAATGCAAATGTCCGTTCTTTATCCGCATTGCGCATCGCATGAATATACTCATACGCATCTTTTGGGGTATAAGGATATGGCAATCCATCCCGCAGATTATCTAAGATTTTTTTATTATTTAAAAGTTCCGCTAATTTTCCGGCATCTTCCGGCTCCCATCTTCTTATATTTATACTCATACTCTCACCTATTCCATATATTTGTCTATCGTACTTTGTTGAATCACTGTTTTTCCAAGCAATGTTAGTGCCTGCTTGGGACAATGATTCACACATCGGTAACACATGGTACAGCGGTTACTACTAACCACCTTCTTATCTATAATTTTAATATTGTTCATCGGACATAACCTCTCGCATTTCCCACATGCGATACACTTCTCTTCCTTTACTTTAAGTTTCTTGGAATAGTGCGCAGTTTTATGTCCGAAGTAGAGCCTTTGCCCCAAAAAGCCCATTATCCGGGACAAAAATCCCATCCCCTCTGGTGTGGCGCAACAGTGATTTTTAGGATACGGCATAGTCGATTCGTCGGCTATGCCGTTTTCCTATCCTGCTGATCAGGATATGTTTTGTATTCTCCGTCAATGGTGTACTCGATCTTGACCTCGATGCCTTTACCCTTCTTGCCCGGCATGGTGTCCGTCACTACGATGCGCTTGATGAAGGTGCGCAGGACTTCTGCATCCAGATGATCGAGGTTGATGTACCTTTTGACGTGCTGCATGAAGGTTTTGAGGTTGACCGCCTGCTCCTGATCCTTCGCGAAGAAGGCGTCCAGCTCTGCAATGCGGGCGATGAGTTGTTTCTGCTCGGCTTCGTAGGTTTCCGATAACTTTGCGAAGCGCTCATCGCTGATCTTGCCGCTGATGTTGTCTTCGTAAAGCCGCTGCATGATCTGATCCAGCTTTGCAGCTCTGGCCTTGCTCTGATCATACTCTCTCTTTTTGTCCCGCAGCTCGGTGCTGCGGGCTTTTTGCGACCTCTGCATCACCATCTCGGTGAATTCTGCCTCATTGTCACTTGCGAAGCGTATGATACTTTGGAGCTGCGCCAGTACGATCTGTTCGATGACTTCCGTCTTGATTTGGTGGGATGTGCAGCCGCCACGCTGCTTTCGGTATGTGGCGCAGGTGAAGTATTCTTGGCTGTGATCCCATCCCTTGCATCGCACATGGTACATCTTGTTCCCGCAGTCCCCGCAGAAGACGAGGCCGGATAGCATGTGCATCTCACCCATGCGGGTAGGTCTGCGCTTGCCTTCACGGATGCACTGGACGATGGCGAAGGTTTCTTCATCGATGATCGCTTCGTGTGTGTTCTCGAAGATTTGCCATTCCGACGGGTCATTTTTCAGCTGCTTCTTCTGTTTGTAGGACTTGCGGTGCGTTTTGAAATTGACGGTATGTCCGAGGTATTCCTGCCGCGACAGCATCCGCGCCACCGTCGATGTGCGCCAGAAGTACGGATCCTCGTAATCCTGTTTTGCCGGTATGGTGTATCCGTTTCTCTTTCCATGTGCCACGGGATTTTCGATCTGTCGCTTGGTCAGTTCCTTTGCGATCTGCGTAGGGCCGAGACCGTTCATGCAGAGCTTGAAGATCAATCGTACCGTCTCCGCTGCTTCTGCATCCACAATCCAGTGCAGCTTGTCTGCAGGATCCTTGACATATCCGTATGGTGGGTTGGTGCAGAGGGGCTTGCCATCCTGTCCTTTTGAACGGAATACTGCGCGTATCTTCTTGCTGGTGTCCTTCGCGTACCATTCGTTGATGATGTTCAGGAATGGTGTGAAGTCGCTATCCGTCTGGTTGGCGCTATCCACACCGTTGTTGATAGCGATGAATCGTACATCAGCATCGGGGAATGCAATCTCGGTATAGTAGCCAACCTTTAGATAGTCGCGCCCCAGTCGGGACATGTCCTTGACGATGATCGTTGCCACGTTGCCTGCTTCAACCTCCGCGATCATACGCTGGAAGTCTGGGCGGTCGAAGTTTGTACCGCTCCATCCGTCATCCACGAAGAATTGGATGTTTCCGAATCCGTTTTCCTCTGCGTACTTTTGCAAGATGGTTTTCTGATTCTTGATACTGTTGCTGTCGCCTTGAAGCTCGTCATCACGACTGAGTCTGCAGTATAATGCTGTGATTTTTCCCTGTTGGGGCTGTCTTACTAAATTCATTTGATACTCCTTTCCGACAGCCTTCTAGTGGCAGGAAGGGATTATACCAGAACTGCTGCTAAAAGGCGAGGTTTTAATTGTTAGGTTTCTGAGAACATTCGACGGCGTTTTTGGTGGGAATATTATCTATAATCAGCCGTTTCAGCTTATCCTCCAGCGTTTCCTTCGCCGCTCGACTGAACACATTCTCAACGACATACCATTCACCGTCGATCAGTAGGCCGTTGTATCTGGGCAATACTACTTTCATTTGGCACCTTCTTTCAATTTGACAGAGCGGCCACAGCTTTTTTGCTGTGACCGCTCTGTTGTTATGGGATTACTTCATCTGCATTACGCAGACTGCCTCGGGACGAATAAGCTTTGCGTCAATGGTTTCATAACCGACATAGCCCACCTGCTGCTGGGGCATAAGTACTTCGGTGAGGGAGCGCATCGCGAAGGGCTTGCGATCGACGATCCAGAAGTAGCTGAAATCACCGAAAGCGATGGGTCTTGCACCTGCGCCTTCCGTCGCAGAAGGCATGTAGTCGGAGATGTACACCGGCTTGCCGAGTAGTGTGTTATCGCTGTGATTCCAGAGATAACCGCCGTCACCATCTGTCATGGTACGGAGCTTGTATGCGGTTTCATTATTCATGATCCACACGCTATTACGACGATACTCCGGATCCTGTGCGAAGAACAAATCAACCACGTCGCTGTAGTCAATGCCGAGGGCATAATGGCCGACCATGGCATCCTTTAGGAAACCCTTCGGCGCGTTTACGCCATCGCCGTTGATGCAGGCAGCTTCTTCAGCACGGCCGATGCTTCTGGCAAACTCTCTGGTGACCTGTGTTTCTACATCGAAGCCTGCGTCTTCGGTGAAATCCTCGGACACACGGGTGGCGCAGCCAAGGGTATGACCATCCAGCTGGTAGTCGTCGTATGTCTCCACATTTTCAAAGAACAGGGGATCCTTGTCGGTGAGCCAAGTTGTCTCCGGCTCGTTGTCATGTGCCCAGATAGTATAATCACCCTTAGGTGCACTGACAACGGTACCGATGCGACGGAACAGGTTTTCCTTCTGGCGAAATGCTTCGAATTTCTTGTTGGATTCGTAGGGCAGTCTGTAGCTGCCATTCTGAGTGTCGCGTCCAGTCTCCAAAACAGTGGTGTTCGGAATTCTTCTCTTAGCTCTGGCTGCATTCCAGAACTCGCGGTTATATTCAGTAGTATGATACATATTGGTGTTCCTCCTTTTAATTAGCGGTTGCAGCAAGTGCATGCGTACATAGGCAGCACGTGCTTGTCTTTTGCGGGTAAGATTTCTTCCAGTGTGCCGCCACAGTTGGGGCACTTGATGTTGAAATAGTGGTACTTGTGGATGTCGGTGGGATGCTTGGCCAGCAATCGATAGGTGCCGGGCACTGCACTCTCCAGACAGAAGGTGGAGATTTTGAACGCTGCCTCCGCGCTGTCGTATGCGTGGTCGATGGGTCTCTTGTTTGCTCCCTGAATGCCTCTGCCATCGAGAGCGTAATACTTGAATAACTTGTCCATTAGTGGATCCTCCTTGAAAAAACTTGATTTATGGGGCTATACCCCTTCTTGATTTCCCGATTTTTCGTGTGTGACCCCACGCCCGTCTCGGGAAGTGTAGGCGTAGGGATTTGACTCCCCCTACCCGTCAATACGGGCGCTGTGCTTGCAGTAGCTTTTTACATCATCCAGATCATACATGTGGATAATGCTGCTGCCATCCTTGACAGTGTAACGGATATCTTTGGTGACAGTGATCGCGGTGCCATCGGCATTCTTGTATCTTCGTCTGCCAACGGCAAGAATTCTGCTGCCGAACAGTCTGTCCTTCCAGCTCATGCGTTTCCTCCTTCCTCGATCAGCTTGTAGCCGCGCTTGCGGCAATGTTCGACAGCATCGCGGTAGTAGCTAAAGAACACGGTGCTGGTGCCTCTCTGCACACACCACGGCATGGGTGTCAGCGCGATGCTCCTGCGCAGGATTACCGGCTCACCGTCTTCGGTATGGTACATGGTAACCGCGTCCTTCTGGCTGTCACCGAAGTCTGCCGCGTCCGGCATGGTCATCGGCATCCTGCCATCTCTTGTGCTGTAAAACTTGTAGTTTCGCATGTGTTTTTTCACTCCTTTCGTCTGTGTAGCAGGTTGTAGCAAGTAAAAATGGTTATTTCTATAAAGAAAACGATTTTCAAAACAACCTATATTTCCTGCTACAAGCTGCTACATGATGTTCATAACGGTTGTGCGGCGCCGCTGATTCGGTATCCACACAGTAGTGTTGTTGCTCCACCACCTGTGGCTGGGCGCTTTCGTGTTACTGTTGCAATGCTGCGTAGTGCTTGGTTGAAATTCCTCATATTCTCAGCGTAGCATCCATTCTCGGAACACCATCCACGGTAGGCTTCGTAGACAACGGATGTTCGGGTTTCTGCCATAGGTGCTGCCTCCAGCTTTTCCTCCACAAACTGCATCACCTTGTCGCTGTCCTGCTTGTATTCAGCGGTGGCTGCGATCACGGCTGCCGGTTGCGTCAGACCTTCCTGCATGGCAAGGCGGTCTCCCTCCACCAGCCAGTTGAGAATGGCGCTCTGATTCTTAGGTTTCGCAAACTCCGACTTCAATGTTCTGTCCTGCTCGGATTCTTCAAAGTGTCGGTCGAAGGGGATAATCACCACGCGCCCGCTGCCAAACAGCGTCATATCGTTGATCACCGGCAGATAGTTGGTGTTGATGTAGAGCTTGAATTGCGGCTTGAAATCAAAGCTGTTTTCATGTAGGAATCGGGCGTTGAGGGTATCGTTGCCGGTCATGCTCTTGACCTGCGCTGCATTGAGCACCAGTCCGCGTCCCGGCTCGGATATGTTGGTAAATCTCACACCCGCCAAACGAGCTATATCTTCGCTGGGCGTCTGGCTGCTGACGTTCTGCTTTATACTGATCGTCTCCGGTCTTGCGGTGCAACCATAGCTTCCTAACACTTTGAGTACGCTCTCGCACAATGTGCCTTTGCCGTTACGGGTCTTTGCACCGTAGAGAATAAACAGGCACTCATGGCGGGTATCTCCGCTAATGCCGTAGCCCAGCGCTTTCTGTAAGAACTTCGCTGTGTCTGCGTTACCGCTGGTGATCTCATCCACAAAGGTGAGGAATCTGCTGCAGCGTGCTGTGGGGTTATATTCCACATCACTGATCTTGGTCAGCCTGTCCTCGGCGCAATGCTCGGTGAATTCCATGGTGTCCAGATGCAAGGTGCCGTTCTTACAATTGAATACATAGGGGTCGCAATCAAACTCACTCATGGCGATGGGGTAAATGCCCTGCGCATCGCGGAGAATGGTATCGCGTACACGGCGGGTCTGCCACTTACCGCAATACTTGAGGAATTCCTGCCGCTTCTGCTCGTCCTGTATGGATAGTGCATATATAAGCATGGCGTCTGCCAGCTCCTTGCAATATTCCATTGCCTTGAGGTTGCCGACGTCAGCGCTCCACACACCGTCTTCGTAGCAGTACCAGCTTTTGCGCTCTGGCACATAGCGGACGATGTCCTTGTAGTAATCTGCAAACAGGCGGCTTGCACCGATGTCTGACCATGCATATCTGCGATTGCTCTCTGGCCTCATATCTGCCAGCTTTTCTGCCGGTGTGTTGAACTGCTCCGGTGGGATGTAGTCATCCCGATCGGCAATTCGCTCACCGAACTTCTTGGCGCTGCTCCAGATGTTTGCCAGCTCACCCTCCGACAGAGGTGGTACACATCGTTCTGCTTCTATCTTGAACAGTTGTTCCGCTTTGGCTGTATCGCCATATCGCTTGATGAGCTTGCCTGCTTTTTGAGACAACGTCGCGTTGCGGCTGCCTGCGGTGATGGCTACGGGTAGTACCTGATCCACCGTTTTGTCACCTGCGAAGAACATAACTTCCGGTGTTTCAGTGCCGAAGCAGAAGCGGGCGATGTCCAGCGCATTGTCGTCGAAGAAAGGAAACTTTTTATAGACGCGCTGCTTCATAGCCGCATAGGTTTCTCCATCGCTGACTCTGTTGATTGGAAAGTAACAATGGAATCGTGGCCTTGCGGACTTGCCCTTCTTTTCCTTCATATGGTTGCGACTGTAACAGACTGCAAAAGTCACGTTGGGGAATGTCGCTTGCACATCCTGCGGCTGTTTCCACTGTGCGGGATCCTCGCTGTGATCGTTGTCGCAATCCATGGGGATGCAATCTGTCCATTCGAAGCCTGCTGCGCTGCGTTTATGATCGCGGTACATGGCGCACACGTGATCGCGCTGCATTGCCCGCTCCAGCGATGCAATATCCTGTACCGCCACCTCAGTGGGATAGATGCAGTTCTTGGCGTTGCCGGTGCAGTTTGCGGTGTAGATGGTAAATCCTTTCATTTTGTTTCACCTCCTTTCGGTGTTGTGGTTGGTGTTGAGTTAGTTTGCATTTTCCTTCAACCATTCCTTGAATGCATCTACGGGAACAAGAATCCTTGTTCCGATGCGGATAGTGGGGAATCCATCTCGCTTGGTGAGCTCATACGCCTTTGGCAAGCTGATTCCCATATGCGCGGACAATTCCTGCACGCTCATCGTTGCTTTCTCCATGTATTTCACCTCCTTCTTCTTAAAAATGGGTACAAAAATGCCACCCTCCAACTGCTCCTGCGGCAATTTTAGGTGGCTACCTTAGCACGATATTTGCTTTTCCATTTGTTCTGATCTGCAGTAGTGCGTTGTATGCGGTTAGATCTTTCACTCCACAGCTGTTTCTCTTGTCGATCATTGCTTCTTTTCTCTGTGCTTTTCGCAACTCGCGTTGCTTCCGTCTGTTCCTCATATCTCTACCTCCTAATTTTGGACAGACTACCCCCTTTGCGGATATCTCACGGGAAATGACTAGCAACATCCGCGAGGGGGATATTCAGTTGTACCATATTGACAAGTTTCGTTTCACTTGCTATAATGATTATAACACAAGAAAAACAGAAACACAAGTGTTTCGAAAGTATTCTGTGAAACCGCAACAAAAGCGAAAGTTAGAGGTTTTTTACGATGGCAAAACAATCAAAACCTATCATTGACAAATATAACGCAACGTTTCCTACCATACTCAGAGCATTGGAGGAACATCATCCTGCTGATGGCAGAAGCACCACCCATAAAGCTCTGGCCGAAGCTGTCGGTGTTCGGCCGCAGACGATCAGCCTGTATGCTATTGGCGACACACAGCCTACACCGGATACTCTTTTGAAAATCGCGCAATACTTTGGGGTGTCGGTTGACTATCTGCTCACAGGAGTCAGCTCCCAAAATCAGCAAGTTAATGAAACGCTCGGTTTATCTGAAGATGCTATCCAGCTGTTGAAACTCGCAAAGCAGTACAACAAGGCAACTGATTTTCCGTCTGCGTTGGAGCTGATCAACGGCCTGCTCTCCGATAAGGAATTTTATGAATTCTTGGACGATCTCGGATATAAAGCCAGCCAGTTTCAAATTATTGCTCGCCATGAAGCCGCTAAGAATATTGATTTGAATTTGGGTGGCTACTATCTTTGGGACATGCAGATGTTCGTACAGGAATTTATTCGACGCCAGCTTGTGAAGAACGGCCTCGATATTGAGCTTAATTAAATAGTCAAAAAGCGCCACCACACCTGTCTCCAGATGTGATGGCGCTTGCTGTTTAATTCATTTTGGGCTCTGTGATGTCGCTGGTGCTGATCATGGCCTCAAGTGCCAGCCGCATGCCGAGCTTGAATCCCAGTGTGAAGGATGTAACCTCATTGGCATCGTTAAGCTCTGACGCGCAGTCCTTGAACTTCTCGAAGGTTTCCTGCTGCGCTTGCGTCAGCGTTTGCATAAGGTCCTCTTCGTTGCGCGTTACTAAATGCAGCAGATGGGAGTATGTGCCACCTTTGACGATGTCCCGATCACACGGGGTGATGTTGCCGTAGTATAGTTCCTCTATGATATTTCGCATGTCGCCACCTCCTTTGGCAGGGACACACAATACCAGCTCACAGCGCCAAAGTCCAGCAAAACAATCGACAATTAACAAACAAAACATAAAGCGACACCGAAGCACTCCTGCCACGGTGTCGCTTTGTTTATTGCTGTAAGATTTTTGCGATCATCAATTCGATACATTCGGTGTTGTCGAGGGTATACACATTTCGTGCCTCGCGATATGCGCGATCTGCTTCCACTTCGGGTGTGCTCCACCAAAGCTTCAGTTCCGAAGATTTCGATCCAGACATGATGAAGGAATTCAGAATGACTGTCTTACCATCTGCCGAGGGCGCCAAACGCGCCTCCAGCTCCTTAATGGTTTTGTAGAATTCCACCTTCGGATCATCTGGTCTGATGTGCATCAAGCCCTTCGGATCGATGAAGGAGATGTACTGTTTATCCTCTGTGTCAATCCACAGAATGTAGTCGGGGTAGAAATTTCCTGCTTCAAAGAAGCCCATACCGACTTTGCTCTTGTTGCGAAGAAGATACAGGGATTTTCCTTCCAGCTCGCTGCTGTGGCTTTCCACATACTCCTTCAGGTAATCGACGAAAATCATTTCGTCGCTGTTGAGCGCAACGGGTGACACCTGTATTTTAAGATTGCTCTTTTCCAAGCAAATCAGCGGTGCGTATAGGTGCGATCTGAAATCGAACATCACCATTCTGCCATGGAAGGAATCCTTCTTGTAAACATCCAGTCCGTTGTTTGCCTGCAAGATTGTGGAAATCTCAGAAATGAAGGTTTCCAGCTCATCGCTGGTTGTATCTATCGGATGCTGCTGTGCGTAGGTGATGGTGTATTCATCCACAAAATTGCTGTCGTCAGCATCCAGTATCGCGTACTCCAGCATCGGTGCTTCCCAGCGCTCCTTCTCATACTTGAAGAACTTATCCATGTAGGATTTCAACGCCATAATCGCATAGTCCGTAGCTGCTTCCAGCTTGGCGAGAGTGTTGATTTCCAAATGGTGTTTCGGAATCAATAGCACATACCAGCCTTCTGTCTGGAGGATCCCCAGCAACTTGTCTGCGACGATACTGATATTAAAGTACCGCTTTTCGCTCTTGTACTGTTGCAATTCTTCAAAAATGCGCTGCATATCCAAAAGCGGTAAAACTTCAGCGGGGAGTATGTGTTCCTCAGGCATGGCTTCAATTTTGAAACTGAAGGTGGAATCAATGGACTGAATTTTGCTGCGACAATCGATGGTGGTTTTGCTCTTGAGTAAGTATCTTAAGAAGCCCTGATCGGGTTTGTCCAAAACCAGTCTGCTTGCCTGCTGCTTGAAATTGGCACCATCCTTCACCTTAATCACATGAAGCTTTTTGCCCCGCACCTCGCTAAATCTGCTGATCACCGGCAGGCGGAATTCATGAACGGTTTCATTGGTAGCCGTGCCTTCCTGCTCAAGATAGCTCTTGAAATCTTCCATATACTGTGCCTTCACACCGAATATGGTAAGCGTTTCAAGGAGCTCAATGTGCTTGGGCGGCTTTACGCCTGCGTCCAACATACGGGAGCGCTTCAAGCAACCTTCGTAGCCCTTCAAGCGAACGCCGCGCCCGAACAGCTGAATTGCTTGGGATCCTTCACCTTTGGCGAAATTGATCAGTCCCATGGTGGATACACGCCAGCTGTTCCAGCCTTCGGTAAACTTACGGGATCCGATCAGCATTTTGATTTTGGAATTCCGGGCGTTTATGCTACGGAACAGGGAATCGGAAACGAATTCTTCTGTGCTAACGATGATGCCCTTCTGCTCGCAGTTTTTCAGCAAGCCGGAGGTATCACCGATGTTTATTACACCGAAGTAATCGCCGTATTCGCCAACCTTCAATCCGATTTCGCCGGATACCTGCCGAATGTTTTCCAGTCGCAAGCGCGGCTCGTCAGCATTACCATCGGTGTTGAATACGATGTGCAGAATGTCTGCGAACACTGCTGCCGGATCAATATCATGGCCGAAGATGTCCTGTAGTGCGGAGAAGTCTCCATAGAACAAGTCCTTGCCGGATCCGTCATATAAGCCTGTGTCCTCATTCAGCACAGCACGGATGTTTTCAATAGCTTTTGCGCGGTTGCTCAGGAAGGTGTTGAGGAAAACCAGCACTTCCTCTACATCGGTGAGCAAGTCTTTTTCAGCCTGTGTCAAATTACTGCTCTTTACCGGTGCGGTAACACGGTTACCAACGAATACCAACAGCGGCTTTTCGACGTGGAATTCCCGCAGTTCATCTGCCTTGGTTTCAAACACCTTCATCTGCTGATAGAACGACAACAGGCATCCTACCAAATACAAATGGCGCTGTTCCTCGACAATGCTTTTCTGCAAGTTGTAAATACGGTAATCCTTGCCGTAACCGTCGCTATAGAAATACTTGTAGGAATAGTCCATGATGATGGATTTTCCGTATTCCTCCATCAGCGCACGTTCATCCTTCGCCTTTTGAGTGTTGCCGGTAGCATTGGCATTCAATGCCTGCTTGAAGGTTGCGGAATATTCAAATGCGAAACCTTCTGCCGAAAGGCGGGTGCGATAATCGTACCACACGTCGCCGGAAAGGCCTCTGTGTCCTTCGTCGACCAACACCAAGTTATTCTGCTCAAAGCTGTCGACAGAGACGGTCTTTACCTTTCCTTCTTCCTTCAGCTTGTTCATGTCGATTACGATCACATCATCGCGTCTGGTTGCGAATCCGCGATCCTTTTCGAACATGGCTGCGGGAATGGAAGACAGAGCAAGTTCTTCAAGGTGCTGCTTACTCATACCCTCATTGGGCGCCAGCACGATGACCTTGTTGATGCTGAGCTTACTATTCAGACGCTTTGCGCGCTTGAAATAATGAAGGAACTGCAGGATGTTCATGTGCATGATCAGTGTCTTACCGCTGCCTGTTGCGCACATGAATGCCAGCTTATTCAGCTTATTTACGGTGTATGGTTCAAAATCAATCAGTCCCAGAGATTCTGTTCTCTTGTTATCCAGCCAGGTATTCAGATCTGCACAAAATGCTTCCGCATTGGAAAAGTAACGATCCAGATACATCTCTGTGAAAAGCAGTGCAACATACTGGAAGTATTTCCAGCGCAGACCTCCGCGCTTTTCTCCTATCTGACGCGTATGACGGCAAATGTTTTCGTCGTACAAACGCAGCTTTTCCGGTGTGACCGCTGCACCCTTCATTTTACTAATGCGGGCGATATAGTCACAAAAATAGGTGTTGCCGCTTTCGTTGACGCCTTCATATTCAGTGCTGTTCAATTTCTCGCTGAGGCCGGGGAGAGAATCAATTCTCAACTCATGTAAGAAATAGCGGAACAGCACGAGCTGATCGTCGAAAGAGGCTTGTGTGGCGGTTCTTCTTGCCATGCCTTACACCTCCTCAAACATGCGCTTCTTGAATTCGATCTCAGTCACCTGTACCTTCCAGCCTTCGCTACTGCCGCGCAGGTTTTCCAGATTGCTGTCACCGTTAACAAAGATCACATCGTACTTGCGATCCTGCGCATTCTTGCGATAGGTGGTGAAGTAAGCGTCCAGCGCTGCATTGGATGCAATTACATCGTCAGTCACAGTACGCCAGATTACCAGCGCACGACGACCGTCGGGCAAGGTGCCTTCAATCTGGCGGAATGCATACTGTCCGCTGATGTCGCTGACCAAATCTACCGCTCCCTCATATGCAGGCGTTTCTGCCGGTTTGCTGAGGAAATAGGAGATAGCGCTCTGGCTGGTGACGGTCAAACCGATCAGATAATTGAAGGTTTCGCACAGGTCAATGCCGCGCTCCTTGCATTCATTCTTTTCGGTTACTTTCATGGTATAGGCGAAGGGATTCGAAAAGGCTTCTACATCCAGCAGGCTGCCGCGGCTTTCCAAATCCACCATGTAATGAATCAAATATTCCTCACCCAGCAATGCTGCCAACTGGCCGCCATCGTCTGAAAGCTCGATGTTGGAAAGTGCATCTTCGTAGCTCTCAAGGCGCATGTACTTGATGATCTGGGGTACACCGCTGTCGCGTTGCTGCGGTTTGCCGTCTTTCCACTCAGGTGCATATACAACCTTTTTCATGCGCGGGTGAATTACTGAATGGAAGTGTTCTCCCATATCGATCAAAATGTACCTTCTATTTGAATCTTCCAAACGACGATTCAGATCAACTACAGCATGACCAGTGGTTCCTGAGCCAGCAAAATAGTCCAAAACTATATCTGTTCCGCTGGCGCCAATGATAATATTATCTTCAACGGTATACAAGCTTTTCGGGAAATCAAAAGGATTGTTGGGAATGATGTTTTCCAGCAAATTGGTGCCTTTGGAAGACGCATCGTATTTTTCGCCAAACCACAAAGACTTCGGCGTCGCTTCTTCATCAGCAAAATCATACTGATACACTGCGTAGCCTCCGCCTCTTACAGCTTTGCAAAACAGTACACCGCTTTTAACGCCAGCAACGCAACTTTTGTATCCCCATCTCCAGCGGAATTTTTCTCCTTTGCTACTCAGAGGCAAAACTGCAACATATCCATCTTGCTCGTATTTTTTAATTATATTTGACACAAACTGATCATCAAATGAATCGGTGGCTGCATCGTAGATTTGTTTATACAAATCCTCAGGAATAACCATTAACTCATCTTTATCCGGGGAATAGAAAAATGGGAAGTACATGTAAGGACGATCTTCGCGGAATTTTCCGGATCCGGTTCTTTTGAGGGGTAACTCTCTCAGAGCTTCCCCGTCTTTGGTTTTAGAAAACTTCTTGGCAAGTTCTTCTTCTGTGAGTACAAAGTTGTGCGTCTCAGCCAGCGACTTATTGCGCGCGTACATAACTGTATAATCATGTGCCTGTGCGATAAAACCTTGGTCACGTCCTTTTGGATTTGTCAAAATGGCGATGTTAGAAATGGCATTATCTATACCAAACACTTGATCCATGCAGGTGTTTAGATATCTCATTTCATAATCGTCAATTGCTACCTCAATCACGCCAGTAGATGACATTAGTTTTCGACCTTCAAAGAGTCTCGATTCAATTAGCGATACCCAACTAGAATGTTCGTATCCATTTTTATATAGAATTTTGCTTGCATCCGTATTGTACGGAGGATCAATGTAGGTTAATTGGATCTTTTCACGGTATCTTTCCAGCAATAGCCGAAGTGCTTGATAATTATCGGAATGAATCATAACACCATTCGTCTGTTCATCCAAATCCGGAATGCTCTCCAGCAACGCAAACTTAAATGTGTTGGGGAAGTGCTTGGTGTCAACGATCAAATTCTGATTCTGGCGCAGGAATTCAACGGTAGGCGGATTGCTCCAGCCTTCCGCTTCATCGATGGCGTACATGGCGATCCATTCGTCAATCTGCGCTCTGTTGGCGATGATCTCAGTCCAGAAGGATTCATCGATCTTATCCAGCGTGATACACCAGTTGGTTTCCACAACGAATTTTTTCTTCAGCCACAGCTTCTTCTGGAAATCTTCAATCTGTGCAAGGAAATCAATGATGATCTTACCGACGCGCTTGATCGCCTTGATTTTTGCAAGGTAAGTCTCCACGCGAGCTTCGCTGCCTGTGTCCAGATCCTCAAGGTGCATAACTTCGCTCTTGATGAAGAAATCCAACTCGCGGGTAAGGAATCCGCGCAGGTCTTTGTGGATGAAATAGTCGAAGGTGTTCTTAGCTACATAGCCCTTCAGATGCTTCTCCAGCAGGGTGGTTGTCTCCTTACCCTTGCCGGTGGGGATAGGAGCAAGCAACGCAATGAGCTCTGCCTCACGCAACGACAGAATCCATTTCTGGATGGCATCGTAATTTTCTTCTGCGTACTTGCGCTTCTTATCCTCGGGAATGTCGTATACGAAGCGGATCACGATTTCGCGTGCCTCTGCATCATACTCAAAGGTCTTGATGCCAGGATAGTTTTCCTCATCCTCGGTAAAAAGCATAAAGGTACGCTTGGTGTCCTTGTTCTCCTTATTATTGTTCTGCTCAGTGGTTGCGTCCACCAAGCGGAAATGGACGGTGATTCCGTCAAAAACGAAAGTGTAATCCTTGAAGTTTTCGCTGGTCTTGATGTAATACTGATCCTGATTTGCCCAGTACAGCTTTACTTCTTCACCCTCATAAGGGATAGCGTATACGCCTTCCTTGTAGCGGCGCTTGGAAATGAAGTCGCCATCCTCATAGTAACGATTGAAGAAGGAATACAGCGCAGAATACACATCTGTCTCCAACGCCGAAAGGTCTGCACCTTCTGCCAGTTGCTTCTGGAGAGAACGATACTTCTGTCCCATAGGATTGTTCTCAGGAAGAGAAGCAGCCTCCATACCAAACTGTGCTGCATTGGTTTCGATCTCCGCCATCTGTGCGCGAATTTCTTCCTTGCTGCCCTGGGCAAAAGGCGCAAGAGTTTCCTGCACCATCTGGGGCAGACGCTGCGTCAAAAATTCTTCAATCTGTGTTTTACGGAGGTTCATTACACGATAAATACCAAAATCAAGATCGGATTTATCGAGTTCGAAAATCTCCTTCAATAATTTTGTAAAGCGATCCAATCTCTCATTAGCCATTTCCGTTTCCTCCAATTAGTTGATCTATTTCATGCATTCTGGCGATTACTGCCTGTCCGGTTTCGGTCACGCGGTAGTTGCCTCTTTTTTTATGTGGTTCCAAACAGCCCGATTTGCATAGTGCCTTCATCCATTTGTTCATCGTTACAGGACTGCACTGATGTTCTTTCACGAGATCGTTTTGCGAGAACATCACGACGGGGCCATCGCGGGTTTCGGTTTGATGCTCCGACAGCCACGCGAGCAGCGCGTATTCATTCGAAGCAAATAGATTCTTGTTTGATGCAATCGTTGTCATCGGAACACCTCCTTATCACTACATTTTTCTATAATGTTCTATAATGGAAACCAATTATATTATACTACAAAAAAATGTAATGTCAAGAGGTTAGAAAGAATTCGCAACCACAGCGACTTGGCTTTTAAACGCAAAAAGACCAGCCATGCCAAGCTTTTGCTTGATCATGACTGGTCTTTTCTGTTTTTGCCACTTGAAGGTGCCGCACAAACTAATGTTACGGTTTAGTCACTGTGGCGCTTCACCATCCTGCGTCGGTTTCTTATCTTTTAAACACTTTATAGCATGCCTTATCTTGACCTCTGCCTTTCTTACTAACTCCTTATTCTTCTCAAGAGACCGCTTTAGGACCTTTTCGTCCCCTATGCTATCCGGCATCTTCAAATGCAATCCACCGATTATTTCTGCATTGTATTTTCTCAGCAGACGACCTAATTCCCCTGCACCGTCTCCGGAAAATAACCCCATTGTTGCAATGATAAAAATCCGTTTTTCTTCCCACACCTCTTGATTTGAATGGATAAAATCCCGAAGGATCTTCGGCACCGTACTATATTGCACCGGATATGCAAATACGAATTCTGTTTCTTTTTTTAGCACCTCTAGAACATTTTCGTCCTCGATTGAGATTGTTTTACAATTCTTATCATATTCCCGACAAAACACCTCGGCTGCATACCTCGAATTGCCTGTTCCACTGAAGTAAATTCCTGTCATTTTTCTTCCCTCTTAATGATTCTATAAGCGGAAAATTTGCCCATTGCCGCTGCAGTAGGCAATCCGCCAGGCCCCATCAGCCACTGACTTGCAAGCATTACATTCGATATTCCTTTGATTTTTCCGGGAACCGTAATGCTCTTAGCATGTTTTGTGACGACAAAACTCATGTAGGCACCCTGATAGGAATTGCAATACTTTGTATAAGTCATTGGAGTCCACACATCTATTATCCGAATTTTCTCTTTTAAATGAGGATATTCCTTCTCAATTCTGTGCAATGCCTGATTGGCAATCTCTGTTTTACATTTGGTATAGATTTCTTTGTCCGTATATATGGATTCCCAATATCTGTAATCTTCCTCGGTCTGCGAAAAATTCGTCTGCAATACCATCTTGCCTTCCGGTGCAAACCCGGGCTCATAGTCATAGGATTGAAGGCTCATCGCTTGTACTTTCTGCATCCCTACCTGCATTTCATCGCAGGAAAACACTCTGGTACCGGTCAAATCCGGGTACACCCCGTCTATCGCATATGCAATCTGAAATCCACTGCTAACCGGATATTTCTTGCGCTCTTCATACATTTTCCTAAGTCCGCGTGGCATATACCCTGCCGGCAGGAGCTTACGAAACGTATAGTCTGTATCGCAGGCACAAATCACATAATCCGCTTCTACTCTCTTTCCGCTCTCCAACATAATCCCCTCGGCAAGTTTCCCATTGAGACAAATGGTTGCTACACTTGTATTCGTATGGAGCACACCGCCATATTGCTTATACTTATCTGCAATGCGAAGTGACATTGCAAGCGATCCTCCTCTTGGAATATCCCCATTCCCACCTGTAATGGTTGCATACGATACAAGAAATGCATACGCCTGATACCCGCGTGGCATATAATCAACAATTGCACGTCGGATTAACGGATGCGAAAAACGCATCGCAAGTTCCTCGATATCCATATTCCCATATTCCTTCATCACCTTAGCCATCGGCTTCATCGACATACCAAGTCTCATAAAATCAATCGGATTCATGGCATCAAAGGGCTTCTCTACCGGTACTGTCATGGTCTCCGCCATGGTTAAATAATGAATTAATTTATTGATTTCTTCTTCATCTTCCGGGGATAACTCAAGCATCTCCCTTCTGGTTCTCTCTTTATCTCTCCAGAATGTCAGAGTCTGTCCCTCCAGCTTAGATGAAAAGAACATTTCTTTCTGATGAAGCTCTACGCCTTCTCCCAATGCCCCTATTTCTTTCCATAATTCATGTAACGCACTTCCCTCTCGCGTTCCGGTCAACCAGTGAATGCAATTATCTATTACGTAACCATCTCGCTTCCAAGCCGTACATTGACCTCCCGGCAGGGAATTTTTCTCATATATTTCTGTTTGAAATCCGGCTTTTTGCAACAAGATTCCCGCTGTCATTCCTGCAATCCCTGCGCCAACAATAACAACCTTTTTCATAGGCTCCTCCTATCTCTTCCGTATGATGTCCACAATCCATTCTGCAGGCGGTAATTCAATCTCCCGGTTTGCAGCATAATGTTCTGCGATTCCTTGTATGCTGCACCAAAATGCATTGGAAAGCACAATTGGGTCGCCGCTGCGAATCGTACCTTCTTCCTGCCCCCATGTAATAATGGAAACAAATTGTTCAATTGTGTTCACTCTTTGGGCAATCTTGCGAATATGCTTCGGCGTTGCTTCGCCTCTCATCGCCTCGGCCATTAATACAAACATATATGCAACAGAGGGTTGCTTCGTCATATACGCAAATAATTCTTCCGTAAAATGGATGAAGTAGTCAATGGCATGTTCGCACTTCTGCTCCCCCGGATACTTCGTTCCCTCGAGTCCCATTTCGATTAAATCTTGATATAATTTTTCTTTCGATTCAAAGTAATGAAACAACAATCCTGTGCTCATATCAACTTTCTTTGCAATGTCCGTAATCTTTGTTGCCGCATACCCCTTACTGACAAATAATTCCAATGCCGCATACAGAATCTCCTGTCGTCTGCGTTCTTTTTGTTCTTTTCTCGATTCCATCTGTTCCCTTTCGTTGAATTATTATTCAATGAATTACAACTCAATATTATCACATTTTTTATCGTTTTGTAAAATAAAAATTTTATCGAATTATATACTTTTGGGTCGAACTGTGATAGCATAATATAGGATGGCAGACGCCGTATCAGATTTTTGTAAAATTGGAGAAATGATAATTATGAATGATTATCCGGAATTAATTGTCATGTTGACATACAATGATTGTACTGTCGAGAATGCGTACTCTATTTTCGATGAATGCAAAGATTCCAAAGCCAAATTCTGGGGTTTCAAGGAAGAAGGCCTCCCATTAGAACAGATGAAGGAATTATATTCCTACATGAAACAATGTGGCAAGACAACGGTGTTAGAGGTAGTTGCTTATACAGAAGAGGAATCCTTAAGAGGCGCCCGGATGGCGGTCGAGTGTGGTTGCGATATTCTCATGGGCACCAAATTCTCAGATACCGTTAATGACTATTGTAAGAAACATCACCTAAAATATATGCCGTTTGTCGGCACGATTACCGGTCGTCCTTCCGTTTTAGAGGGCTCTGTTGAGGAAATGTTAGCAGAAGCCAAAGAATACCTTCAAAAGGGCGTTTATGGCATCGATTTGCTGGGTTATCGCTATACCGGAGATGCAGTTATACTAAACAAGACCTTTATTACCGAAATCAATGCTCCGGTATGTCTGGCAGGAAGTGTGAATAGCTATCAGCGTCTGGATGAAGTAAAAGATGCCGCACCATGGACCTTCACCATCGGGAAAGCTCTTTTTGATAATAAATTCGACGGAACGCTTCCACAACAAATTGATAAAGTATATGAACACATGAAAAAATAAGAGGGATTCTTCAAGTTATCATAACTTGAGAGTCCCTCTCTTTCTATTCTTTAATCTGTTCCTTCGGAATCAAATCATAATCATACATTACTTCCGAATGATTGTTCAAAATCAATTCCTTATCCACTATTTGCCCGGTCGCACGCTCTGTAATTTCACGGTAAATCTTAGATACCCTGTAATACTTTTCTCCTTCTTTACGGAAATGATGGTCTTCTTCCACTAATTCGTAGCTCCATGGAAATTCTTCCACACTTCTTAATTCGGCATGAAGTTGTTCATCCTGGCACCATACAAGTAACTGAACATCCTGATCGGTCGTATTACAAAATCTGTAATCTACGTTATTGTAACTAACTGAGGTTCCCGCACTAAACGGAATTCGTTTCCCTTCATCCGGACCTAAGGCATCCGAATGCTTATGAAATTCCGTTACTTTTAACGGACTATGTAATACAAGGCGATGAATCGTATTACCAAGGTTACAAAGCCCGCCGCCTATCCCGGCTTTTAACTTATTGCCTTCTATGACACGGCCTTCCTTATACCCCTTTTTCTTCGTCGTCTTCCCAACCGTCAACCAGAACGAAAATACTTCGCCCGGATGAATGATCATTCCATTCATCTTACTACATGCAATCTTGATGTTGGTTGCTTTATTCTCCTGATGCGTAAGGTCGATTCCCGGTCCCCGCTTAATGAGGTTACAACTGTAGCTTGCAACTACATTCGGCAACTTCTCTTCCTGTCTGGTCTTGGCAATTCGCTCCTTGCTAAAGAAGTTCTTAATATGACGTTTACAGATTTCTTTTCTTAACGAAATAGCATAACAAGTCGGATTAATATCACAAAAAAGTTTATCTTTGAACCATAACATCTTTACAGCGTCCCCTTTACTTTAATATCGCCAATTCTATTCTGGCAAGATTTGTTCCATGTATAAAACTTAAGGACGACCTTTTCCAGCCTTCTGCGTATCCCTATCTTCGTTTCATCCTTACGTCGTATATATTTGACCAATATACTTGGCATCCCGCTTCTATTGGCACCATAAATATCTGTAAATATCTGATCTCCTATAAACACCGCTTCCTCTTTCTTAACACCCAACATCTGAATTGCTCTTCGATAACTGTCAACGTCGGGTTTGTGTGCATCGTATATGTATGGAGAGTCAATATTTTCCAAAAATCGTTGTATCCGCGCCTCACTGTTGTTCGACACTAACAGCGTCTTTAATCCTACCCCTTGTATTCTTTGGAATAATTCGTCCACTTCCTTCGTGGAATCTTTTCCATGGGGCACCAACGTGTTATCGATATCAAACAATACTGCGCGGTACCCTTTCTTATATAATTCTTCATAATCTATTGCAAATACACTGTCTACGTATTCATACGGATAAAATATCCGAAACATATTTCCACCTGCTTTTCTCTTTTGTTCCATCACTAGCGTTATTGTATCGCGGATGACGGAATTTTTCAACTTTCTATCGAAATATATGATTCGAATATTGTCTGACTGGAATGGGCCGGCTTAATTACATCTGTTTCCGATACAAGTGTCCGTAAATATTCACGGTAGTATGTGCAACGTAATGTCTTACTCGCTTTCGATTATTGACCCCATCTGTATTCTGTGATAAGTTTATGTCGTATAGACATTTTTTAACAGAAAGGAAATTTTTATGACAACATCAGCGATTGGAATGCTAATTGTTATTGCTATTTACCTACTTGGAATGGTAATAATTGGTGTTCTTTTTTCCAAAAAAAATAATGATGCAGGAGACTACTATCTGGGCGGACGTAAACTCGGTCCTTTTGTAACAGCAATGAGTGCAGAAGCCTCTGATATGAGTAGCTGGCTCCTTCTTGGGTTGCCTGGTGTAGCCTATCTAAGCGGCGTGGCAGATGCTACATGGACTGCAATCGGACTCGCAATCGGAACGTATTTCAACTGGTTAATTGTTGCGAAACGCTTAAGACGCTACACAGAAAAAGCCAATAATTCTATTACAATTCCCGACTTCTTCGGCAATCGATATCGGGATAAAAGCAATGCTTTGATTACTATTTCTGCAATTTTTATTATTATTTTCTTCATTCCGTATACTGCTTCCGGCTTTGCGGCATGTGGGAAGTTATTTTCAACTTTGTTCGGAATCCCTTATGTGACTGCTATGATTGCCAGTGCAATTATCATTGTTTTATACACAGCTCTGGGCGGTTTTCTTGCAGCAAGCACAACAGATTTTATCCAAAGTATTGTAATGTCCATCGCCTTAATTATTGTACTCGCCTTTGGCGTACATGTAGCCGGCGGTTTTGATGCCATCATCGAAAATGGACAAGAACTCCAAGGATATCTATCACTTGTTCAAATTCATAATCCGGAGACTGCAACCTCTTCCCCATATGGTTTTGTTACTATTTGTTCCATGTTAGCCTGGGGCCTTGGATATTTTGGAATGCCTCATATTCTTCTACGCTTTATGGCGATAAAGGACGAGAATAAATTAAAACTATCCCGAAGAATCGCTTCTGTATGGGTAATCATCTCCATGTCTGTTGCATTGCTCATCGGCATTACCGGAAATCAAATGTCTAAAGTTGGGGCAATTGATTCTTTATCCGGAGCAGATTCAGAAAAAATTATCATTAAAATAGCTGAGCTTTTAAGCCACACAAACGTGTTTGGAATTATTTGCGGCGGAATCATCCTTGCAGGTATCCTTGCAAGTACAATGTCAACTGCCGACTCCCAGCTTCTTACGGCTGCATCCAGTTTTTCGCAAAACCTGTTAAAAACTGTATTTGGTCTAAAACTCTCAGAAAAAGTGTCTCTTGGTATCGCAAGACTTACGGTACTTGGAATTTCTATCATATCCGTATTTCTGGCACTTGACCCTAATAGTTCGGTCTTCGGCATCGTATCATTTGCATGGGCCGGATTTGGTGCTGTATTTGGACCAGCGATGTTATTTTCTCTCTTTTGGAAACGTTCCAATCGATATGGAATTTTATCCGGTATGCTATCCGGCGGCATTATGGTATTTGTATGGAAATATTTAATCCGAAAACTTGGTGGGGTTTGGGATATTTATGAACTACTGCCGGCTTTTCTTGTCGCATGTGTTTTCATCCTTGTGATAAGCCTCTGTACTCCGGCACCAGAAGAAGAAATTGTAAAAGAATTTGAAGAAGTCGCTGCCAGCATGAAAGAAAAATAAAGTGCAGTCAAAAAGACCCGGTCCATCCGGGTCTTTTTACTTATTGCTTCATGAAACGACTACATATAAAGAATCCAGCTTTCCATTCTCTTACCTAATTGTCATAGTTCTTACTGTTCATCCTGTTCGGCTTGGTTGTCCTTTTCTATAGCAGTAATAATACAATTATAAATCTTTCTTCTCATCAGAACTCTATGATTCTGATACACATTTTAGAGTCAAAATAGAGTCAAAGCCCATTTCGT
>JAZUQL010000014.1:0-4444 GCA_045605685.1 Lachnospiraceae bacterium | reverse complement strand
CCGGTTCAATTAGATGATGTTGAATACGAGGGCGGCGCGAATCGAGTTAGTCTTGTACAGGCAAGGCGCAATTTTGTGTTATTTGGTGCATGCGAAGAAGAAATGAAAGAATATGTACGAAAACCAAGAGAAGATGAATGGAATGGTATGCGATGAATTGAAGTTGTCTAGGAAGAGTGAAATATTAGGGAGGACAATATATTATGTTATTTCATAAAAAGAAAGATACAAAGACAAAACAGTCGGATTATGAGATATTAAAGGGGATAATTCAGAACAATGACAATCAGGCATCTATGGATGAAGCTATTAATAATTGGCAGGTTGATGCTGACAATATTGATAGATTTATTCATGAACTTTCAGAAGGCTATAGCGAACTTTCCATGGATCAGGTACCATTGGCTATTGAGAGTTTATACAAGAGCAATGAAAAGATTAAGACGATGATCTTTTGTATGCTTTTTGAGTTTACATGCGAGGAACTTCCATATGTAACAAATCTTGAGAGTTTGCCACTATTTGAAGCAAAACTCGAGTACATATATCATACTTTGGCGGAAGTTTTTTCTTCTTGTTTTAATGGTATAGGAGATTGTGTAGGACTAATTATTTTTAATTATGATCCAGAGATGTCTCTTGCACAACCGGAGGAAAAACAGCGTATTATTAGTAGTGTACAGAAACGGCTAGAATTTTTACATAAGTATGTTTCAGAAAATGGATGCGATGGGGATGAGATAATTTCAGCTCTTTCAGTTACATTAGATATGGCTGCACGTCTTAATAATGATGATATTTCAGTATGGTTAAGAAAAATATCAGAACTTCAATTAGACTTAGAAAGCGAATTATTTTTGGTTAAGGCAATGGCGCTTAACGATATGCCGGTATTGCTTGAGAGTATAGATAGATTGGTAGAATTTGATGCAAGCAGGCTTATTAGAGTCCTTGGTTCTATTGAAAGAATGGATTTGCTTAATGGAAGTCACATTACACAGGAAAAGATTGCGTTTGCAGAGATGCGGAATTGGCTTTGTCATCCAAGTGAATGTGGGGAAACTCTGGAGAAGTTAGAATTAGTAGATACGCTAATTCATGATGAGCATTTGTATTATATATTTAAGTATACTTCTACTGCGCCTAAGTTACAGGAACGCGGATTTATGATAGGTGTTGCAGGAGGATACGATAAGGATATGATTTCGGATAATGAGACGGGGCATACGTTCTCTGATTTTGAACCAATAGGTGATAATTATAAGGAGCAGGCTTTAGGTATAATTCAGATGATATCTGATTATTGGAAGCGTGCAGCAGAGCAGACAAAATAATGAGTTTTTAGAAGTAAAGGATATAGTTGATAATGAAAAAATTGTTTACAGTAATTCGTCAGGGGAAACTTGATGAAGTAAAAACTATAATTGAAAGAAAACCAGAACTAGTTAATTGCGTTTCAGGAGCATTGCCTAAAAAGGATCATGGACAATCGCCACTTCAAGTAGCATTAAAAACAGGTAAATATGAAATTGCAGATTATTTGATTTCGCATGGCGCAGATGTAAATTTCATGGAAGCGGAAGATGATGACCCGGGATTACGAGCACCAGTACTTTTTGATGCTATCAATGCCACAATTAGTTCGCTTTGTTATAAAAGGGTCAGCGAATCGGATATTGCATTTGGTTATGTGCAACTTCTTGTTGAAAAAGGTGCTGATGTAAATAAATTGGCCTCAAATGGTTTTGATTCAATTAACTGGTCGGTAAGTAACGCTGAACTGTTATTTGAAAATGCAAGTATATATCCTGATGTACAGGAGAAGGTACGAGAGCAGCTTACTAAAATATTAGATTTGTTAATTGAAAATGGAGCAGATTATGTGGCTTGGGCGAAGAAAGGACATTATGCTGAACCATATCCCGGACCAAGTAATAAGAGTATGTTTATTGATGATTTTGTTCCGGGTGATGAAACGGATATTGATAGAAAAAGAAATATGAGATTATTTATGCAAGACTACTTTAAAAGCAGAAAACTACAAGTTTAACTTTAATTAAGTATTTTAATATATCGAGATTAATGGGGAAAAAGCATGAAGTTATTAAATGAGAAGATAGATAGGATTCATTTTATCAGGCTTGGTTATGATTCATATTCGAAAAGTTATATTGCGTATCAAACAGATGGGACAAATGATTGGTATTATAAAATTTCAGAGGAATTGTATCATCTCTTTGATAAGGACAGAGGTATGTATTTGGAACAGATAGAAAAGATACTTCAATTACGAGAGAAGAGCGAGCAGTTTTATTTCTGTTATATACATAATGCCAATGCATATTCAGAATTGAATGAATTATATTTTTGGAGAGACGCATGCTTAGGGAAGAACAAGAAGGAGATATATGACAAAATTGGAACTTTGAGTAAACACATTCAATTAGAATTTGAGAATGAAGTCTGTACGGAAGTGCGGATAATTTGAATTCTCACTTGAGGTATTTTTAGGGATTTAATAACTGTTATATTTTGTTATGGAAATCTCGGCAAAACGTTGTAAACATTAAAGTTTTCGTAAGTGCCTACTCCATTGTGTTATGTTTTGTATTATATGTTTTTTATCCGTGGTTATTGTTACTAATAAGGGAAAAAGCAAGGGAAAGGAAAAAGAGATATGCTAGCATGTTATATATATCCAATACCTAAAGGAACAGAGTATACGGAGACTGATTTACGAAATCCCAATAAAGTCGTTGAGTTGTTTGGATATTGTGGAATACTTGAAGGATTGATTACAAAAGCGGGCTGGCGATTCCTTGTTGAAGAGTATGGATATGAAAGACTTTACGAAATGGATAAAGAGGCTCTTTGGAATGATAGTGAAACTATTGATGAATATATTGATTGGCTAATGTATGAAATTGAAATATCACCTGAATGTTGATGAAAATGGAGAAAAATATTTTATGTGGAAATACCTAAGAGATTAAATTATTCTGAGTGGGATAATGTGGATTTTGTACTTCCTGAAGAGTTACGTTTGAAAGAGAATAGCTTTTTTGCATGAGGCGATTTTTGTTTTTTACGCTGTAGGTGGATATGATTTTTTTAAAGTTGTTAACCCGGAAAAATATGCAACAAGATGGTTAGATTTTGTGGGGGACTTATATTCATCAATTGTAGCAGGAAAGTATAAAAAAGATTTCAATGATTATGAAAATCCTTTATCTGAGAGTGACAGAAACTCATTAATAGAACAAGGTGTGCCGAATATATTTACTAATAAGATTATTTGAATTCATGACACTATATTATTAACAGATTGCGATTCGAAAGACACAGAGTACAAATCAAAGATTTGTGCGAAGGGTGTATTTCGCTCTGCGAGGCCATTAACTAATGAAAGGATTATAATATGTTAATAGATGATACACCAGAGTATGATTTGATATGGGATAAAGTATATGAAACATTAAAATTTACCCCTTCAATGGATAAGAGTATTGTACCATTCGAAATAGAAGAGGAATATGCAATATATTCATTTGATTTTGATGAAATAACTGAAAAACAAATTGATATGATGAAAGAAGTAATTGAAAATATTTTTGCGAATATGTCCAAAGATGACACCAAAATGTATGCGCTGGATTGGCAGCATAGCGCTTTTTTGTATAATCCGAAAAATCCAGAAGAACAGAAAAGTTTTTGGAAAGAAGATGATAGGTATATGGGCGGTGGATATAATGCTTATTTCCCTTCTTTTTTTCCGGATGGAGATTATTATTTCTTTATAGATGAGAAATTTAGATTTGGATATTTAGGACATCCATGGAGGCAGGAAGTTTGGGTTTGGGGAGAGGAATTAATCACAAAAATGGATGAAATATATAGTATAATTGGTTTTAAGAAAATAAAGTAGTATTTGGTATGTTTTTCCTTTTTTGTTTCTCACAAGGGAAAATATAAGGGAAGCTTGATAAATATATATAGAATCGTGTGTTGAAAAGCTTACAAATACTGGAAAGCTGGAGAAATACACGAGCAATTTTGAAGTTTATAATGTATTTCATATAGGCAGGAGGATTTTATGGATTACTAAGTAGAGAGCAAGTAAAGGATTTAGTTATAAAAATACGCCAAGTGGATGAGATGATTCTCACATTAAAAAACGGAAAGTGTATTGCCATAGAGACGTCGGATGAATTAATAGAGGCAGTGGAAGGTTTGTTGGAAGGAAAGAATGTTAAGAAGAATTTCGTTGAGGGAAAAAATAGTACTGCACAAAAACCTGTAGAAGGGATTATCAGCTTTGTCAAGCCAAGAAAATGCAATAAAGGGGGAATAGAAAATGTTTATGAAAAGAAGCTGGACAACTTTTGCTTTATCAGTAACCGTCTTTGGATTAGCCTGGGTTGTGTTTGCTATTCTGTTAGCACCA
>JAZUQL010000013.1:0-31849 GCA_045605685.1 Lachnospiraceae bacterium | reverse complement strand
GAAATATGTAGTTCTTCCATTATTTCATGTGCTTTCAAATATCTCATATAATCATCACTTTATATTTTTTATTCAATAAATATATTTATACAAAATTTTAATAAAATATAAAATTATTTATTTTAAATATAAAGATTTAAACTAAAACTATTTAATTTTGTAAAAAGAACCTATCACAGGTTCTTTTTATTTTTATATTATAATATAACGGAAATATTAAAAAAGTAAAGTGGAATTTTTCAATTCCACTTAATAATTCATATTATTTTTGATTCAAACAAATAAAATTGATATTTGTAATTTCGTCTTCTGGAAGCCATCGATGTCCGGTATCATTCCTGAAATACATCCAATTATCCAGCATATATGTAAGGAATTGATTTTTATCATGGCATTCGCGTTGTGTGGTAAAATAGATTAAAACAAAATCATCATCTGTTGCAGCTTCAATTTCGTTCCAGCAAAAAGTTTGAATGAATTTTGGGCAGTCTTCTTTTAATTCATTTAATGTGTCTTTATTAAATGATTTGAAAAAGATAGTAAAGCCTTCATTTGTTTTTTCCATAACATGATAGAACTTAACAAGATTTTCAATTGCATTAAGAAACATTGACCAATCTTCATAAGATTTAAATGCAATAATATTTTGGAAATCATGTCCGTTCCACAATTCAATATCTTTTTGAAAAGTTTTCAACCATTCTGGATCAGTCGGTAATTCATTCATATTCCAGAATGTGAATCCATTATGCTGTGTATTACCGATTCTTCTAAATTTATTATTTTCCATGATTTTCTTTTCCCAGTTTGAAAAGTTCTTTTGAAATATTGCTATACATCATGTCAATATCATTTTCAAGTTTATCTAAAGTGTTTCGGAAATCATTTTGACTTTGACTTGACATGAAAATGTGACAAGGAATATTTGCTGCAGTCATTTCAATACGTTTATGTTCTCTATTCAACCAGCAAAGCTTTCTAATCATCATATGAATTTTTGTATAACGATCACATGTACCGTCTTCAAACGATTTGTTAATAACTTCTTCCATTCCCAGATCAAATTCTGTAAATGCCATATTCATTTTCCTTTCTTAATTTATTTTCATTTATATTATAATATAACTGGAATTTTGAAAAAGTAAAATAAAAAATCGATCAAAATTAATTTTGATCGAATAAGTTCTAATTAATGGTGCCCGGAGAGGGACTCGAACCCTCATGGTTCTGCACCGACAGATTTTAAGTCTGTTGCGTCTGCCATTCCGCCACCCGGGCATATCACACATCTTTTCTTTAAGATGTATCATCGTTTATATATTATAATATAACTAAAACGAAGAAAAAGTAAAGTGACTTTATCTTGAAATTCTCGGATTTTACTAATTGACTACATTTATGAATATTTGCAGTCAATTAGTAAACCCCTTATTAAATCGTTCGAACAATCCATTCGGCAAGGTCGCTAAATTCTACAGGAGAATTGGCATCACCCGGATCATCAAAACTACAAATATAAGTATCATCATACATAGTAAAATATGTGTCATTATAATCGTATCCGCCTTTAATCATCGGAATAATACTTTTAAGATCACCGATATATTCAAATTCATCAACATTATTAAAACGAATATACTCGTCAACACATTCATTATCGCAATAATCATTCCAGATATCAACAATCCATTCATCGGTAAGATTTCTCAAAGCATCTTCAACTTCCTGTTCAGACATCTTATCAAAATCGCGTTTAACCAAAAAACATCTTACGTTAGTGTCCATACTCATTGTCCTTTCTTAATTTGTTTTGTTATTTAGGTTATATTATAATATAACGGGAATATTAAAAAAGTAAAGGGAGTATATGAAAATATTCCCTTAAATGTGTGTGCTTATTTTTCAGATTCTATTCGGTTAGCTTTTACTTCTTGATTATTCGGCTAATATGTTAAGCATATATTTCCAAATCTTAAAATAGACAAAATAGCTAATGCAAATAAAAACAGCATGATAATAAATGCTATTTTCTAATTAAACTTTATTTGATATTTGTCTATTTGAAATTGTAAGTCATCTTGGCACTATTCCTGCGGCTAATTGGATAGCATTTTTTCTGTCATCCTCCCTTAGCTGAAAATATAAGTTTTATTATCTTCGATAGCAGCAAACATCATTTCTTCAAACATTTCGTTTTTGATATATTGTTTTTCTGCGTCAGAACTACGATAAGATTCTACAGAACTATCAAGGAACTTATTGATTTTGTCTTCAAGAGTTAATTCGTTACTTGGTTCTAATACTGCCTTAAACCAGGCTTCAATTTTGTCATGTGAGTCAATCCAAGCACGTTCGATATATTCATCAGAATAATGTGTATCTTTACTTTTCATTACAGAAATAAATTGTTTTTTGAGCATGGGCATACTGTCCTTTTGAAAATGGGTTAGTTGAAAATTCTTTACAAAAATATATTTATATTATAAATATGGCAATTTCGTAGCAAAAATAATAAGAAAAAGAAAAATCCGTAGATTATTTTCCACGGATTTTTCCAAACCAAAATAATTAGAAAGGTAACATCAATTTTCGTCTTCATTACTGAAATAAACGCAATAGCATTTATTATCACTATCGGATCTGGGAATATTTACGTACATATCCGGATGATATACAAAATTTCTACGTGTACGTTTTTCCTGAACGGATAATCCACTCAAATCATTTCCAATTAACATACATACTTCTCGGGTTTTAATATATTCTCTCTTAGCACGATTAAGCATAGCATTAAACTGTTTACTGCCTGCATAATAATATTTTCCGCCACACCCACATCTGCAACAGTCATCCTTGCCGGAATAAACCTTAACAGCTTTACCATTAGTGTTTTCCATCAGCTCATCAAGTGTTGCATAATTTTTCATTGCGTCAAGTTCCATCTTCATTTTTCCTTTCAACTAAGTTTTCATTTTTCATTTATATTATATTATAATATAACAGGAATATTCAAAAAGTAAAGTGAAATATTTTCTTTTTTCTTAAAAGTTTTTTCGAAAAAACGAATAAATACAATCATTGTATTTCAATACAATGCAGTGGTATTGACTTTATTCATCGAGAATATCCGTCTTATAACTGAGATTCTACACCACATAAATGTATCTATATATTTTATTATCTTAATTATTATTAAATTATTTTTTTAATATTAGTTTTTTCTATTTCTTGAACAATTTTATTCAAGAAATTTTCATGAAAATTTTTGTCTGATTCCAGGAGAGAACTTAGTGCAGATTTTACAATATTGATTTTTTGAACGATCTCTGGACTTTTAATTTTTTTCGAACTATGCTTTAAGAATGATTGAATAAATCCTTCAGCAGCATGCATTAGCTTTCAAAAATTCAAATTGCTGCTGTTTCAAATCTTCAATATTTGTGTCGATATTTGCGCCTTTCTTAGTATTACAGGCAAGACATGTTGCCTGCAAATTAGAAATAACATTCCCGCCACCTTTTAATTTAGGCAAAATATGATCGATGTTAAACGGCATGTAAACAGTTTTATTTTTTGTTTTAGAAAAACCGTACAGATGGAAATAATAATTTACTGCATTTGTTTGAGCAATATCTCGTACCAGTCTGAAGTGAGAGGCCTTAGTTCCACAGAAGGGACAACGGATTTCATTTTTTCCAGAAATTTTATAAAGCATATATAAACGCTTCAGATATTTCAAATCGAGCTTAACTACAATTTTGTCGTTAATTCTAAATCGTTTCTGGCCTGCTTTAATCCGTGCAAAAATATCTTCAATAGAAAAAATAGTTTTTCCAACGAATTTAGCTTTACATAATGTTCGAATTGTAAACATGTATTTCCTTTCTATCTAATAATAAAAATTCTTGTTACAATTTAATATAACGAGAATTTTGAAAAAGTAAAGTTGATTTCTTAAAAAATCGGTCGACGGGTTCTTGCTTCAAAAAAGTTCTTGATATTATTCAAGCAGTCTTCAATATCCATTTCAATTGAACTTCCATAAAGTGTACCGAAGTCATAAATGATTTCACCGAAATTATAACCAAGATAATCGACTTCATTTGTGAACAATACATCAATCATTCGTTCATCATCTTTAGACAGTGTATTATCTTCAATGGTGATATAACCTTCTTCTACTTTCATCCATGCATGCGTTGCACCTGACTGATCATTTGCAACATCAAACATCATGTTTTTAATTTTCTTAACCTGCTCACCGTTCAGTGCCTTAAATCCATTCATATTTGTTTCCTTTCTTAATTTAGGTTATATTATAATATAACGAAGATATTCAAAAAGTAAAGTGAACTTCTCGGGAAATTCCTCTTTTATGAGAACTTTACTAAATGAAAATATTCAGCGAATAACTCAAAACTACACCACATAAATGGTATAATAATTATATTTAAAATATAATAAAAAATAAATGAAGAATTACAAAATTTTTGAATAAAAAATGATAAATATTAATATAAGTATATAAAAGATTTAAATACTAAAATAATATGATAAGAGTAAGTAAACATAGTTTAAAATTTAGTAATGAAGAGAAGATTCAAAAACTAGATAAGTTTTTTGAATTATATAAACATACTTTAATTGATTATATAAATCAAATTAAAGTAGGTAAATTACCGTTAAAAACTATGTTAACTTCTAAACAATTACCAGATTCTGTATTAACGCATTCAAGGTATAAACAATTAGCTTATAAACAAGCATCAGAAATTATACGTTCTAATTTAACTTTAATTCAAAAACGTGTTTATAAAAAATATAAAAAGTTATATTATAAATGTAATAAATTAAATAGACATAAATCATTTACTGATAAACACTTTAAAGAATTAAATATTAATTACTTAAAGAGAATTAAAATCGATATTAAAAATTTAAGCATAACTTTAAATGAAAATTTATTTAATATTGAAACAGGTAATAGTTTTGATGAATTTGTAAAAGTATTTTTACCTTGGTTTAAAGAAGGTAAAAAACGTGCTGAAACTATTAATCTTCCAATTAAACATCATAAACATTCACTTAAATTCAAAAATAATAATTGGTTAAGAAAATCTTCAATTCAATTAGAAATAAAAGAAGGAAAATATTATTTAAATATCTTTTGGGAAAAACAATCAGTTAAACAAACTAATAAACAGTTTGTGGGAATTGATCAAGGTTACAATAAATTGATAAGTGATTCTAATGGTGTTCATTGGGGTACAGAACTTAAACCGATTTATATTAAATTAGCAAATAAAAAGCGTGGAAGTAAAAATTATAATCAATTATTAACTTATAAAAGAAACAAAATTAATGAAGTAGTTAATCGTTTTATAGAAACATATGAAAATACAGATATTGTCTGTGAAGATTTAAAACGAGTTAAACATGCTTCAAAATTATATAAAGATACAAACAATAAACTCCAATATTGGAGCTATAAACAAGTTTTAGATAAACTGAATTCACTTAGTGAACTTAAAGGTTTTAAGCTAATTAAAGTTGAACCAGCTTACACATCTCAAACTTGTTCTAAGTGTGGTCAAATAATTAAAGCCAACCGAACTGGTGAACTTTATAATTGTAGTTGTGGTCTATTAATAGACGCAGATACTAACGCTGCCATTAATATTCTACATAGAGGAGCATATAGTCCCTCTAACCAAAAAATCTAAAATAATTTAAACTTCATCAGTTTTCATTATTTTTAGCAACTATATTATTATTATATCTTCTCGTATTTTTTGAAAGGAATTTTGTAAATATTTTCAACGAATAATTTCTGAGATAATTTTGTTTGAATATTTATGTTTGATTTGATTTATGAAATAATTATGTAGTCATCTGATTATCATGGTTCTAACTTATGGGTTGGAACTATTCCTGGAGTTTGTAATGTTTACTATTCACATCCGCATTTCAAATAGCAACTATCTAGAAGATATGCAGGTATTGATATAGATACTATTAAGAATAAGATAGTGCGTGCAGTAAAATAGTTTCGCCGTGTAGGTCTTATGAATCCTACCTATTAGAGATAGCATTTAGTTTATTTTACTAAATCATATTTTTCATTTATTGTTGCGATTAATCCGGCTGGTCCTTTAAGAACTGTTAATCCTAATGAAAAGATTAATCCTGAATTACCGAATGTGATATTTATTACTGCATTACCTATGAAAACAAAAGAGCCCTATTCAAAATAGGGCGATGGTAAAGTTATTATCAATGAATGCAAAAAATACTTTAATATGATTTAGGTAGATATTTAATCGAATTCACACCCATTCACTTTTCAAAATCTTTTTCATTTACGTTGTCAAGTTCTGAAATAGTGCTTGACAAAGTTTTCTTTCCAGGGTTTCTTGCTTCTGCAAAGAGAGTATTAAGTTTATAAAAAGGGATTACTCTATAGAGCTGTTTTCCGGAATCTTTAGAGACACCATAAACAGAAATTGTCGTTTCATAACTTGAATCCCTGCCAATACGAATATCATCGGGATTCAAACGTTCTTTCAAAAGTTGCGCGGCACTTTTAACAGAATCAAAGAGCCCGATAGGTTTTTCTTCAAACCCGTAATCAGTTCCAGTCAAAAAATCATACTTGTCAATTACCTGTACCAGCAAAAACATATTCTGTTTTCCTTTCTTAGTTATTATAGCTGTTATCGTTTATATTATAATATAACGGAAATATTCAAAAAGTAAAGTCTAAACGATAATTTTTTCCTTCATCCATTCTTTTCCAATATTCATCTTCATCAATATTGTATTTTTCACTTATGTCATGCTTGCAATGATTTAAGGAAAAGTGGAAAAATTCAAGATATTCATTATCAATACATACATAGTACTTAAAATATCCCTTTTTAGTACAGACGGCAAAATCCATTGATGTCAATTGTTGTGCATTCAATGTTGCAATAATATTGACAATTTTAATAAAGTCATCATAACAATGACACTCATATTCAATATATCGTGAGTCAGGCTTTGAATAATACACAAGATAAATGTAATCGGTTTTGTTCATTTTTGACTTCCAAAAATCATACAGATCTTTGAAACAATCAAATGTTTTAACAACATCATTCCAAGTAGTTTGGTCATCCCCAAATACTTTAATTTTTGTATCTTTCAGTTTTTTCTCAACCAGATTAAGATTAAGAGTAGCTTTATCTTTTTCTTTTTGCAATTCAGCTAAACGTTCTGTCAACATTTTAATTTCTTCATCAATAGTCATGGAAAATTCCTTTCAAATAAAAATAGATGCTATATTCATATTTTAATATAACGGAAATATTCAAAAAGTAAAGTAAAGTTCTCAAGAAGTTCATGTTTCTTGAGAACTTAGTCTTTCTCGGGAAGTTCCTCTTTTATGAGGAGTTCATATTTCTTGAGAAGTTAGTTTTTCTTGGAATGTTTCAATTCAATAAGTTTTTCAACAAACTTATTGAAATCGATCGGACATTTTTTTGAAGGCCAGGAAGAGAAGCTGACACAAGTATTGTAGAAGTATCCAGATTTCCAGAACCATGTATCAAAATAATACCACTGGCCAGACGCAATTGCTTCAATAAAATTGGTAATATTTTCATACTGCTTTTCCAGTTCATCTGCTTCATTCTTATAGATATGCGGAAATTCATTTGAAGAAGCAGTAGAAGAAAGTTCATTCCACATTTCAATGATGTCATTCGGCATAAGTTTTTTCAAACTCTTTACAGTAATATTTTCATTTGCCGCCAGAAATTCTTTAATAGTCATAGCTTCTTTTTCCTTTCTTAATTAGAGGTTATATTATAATATAACGGAAATATTCAAAAAGTAAAGAGGATTATTCAAAACATTCTGCGATAAATCCAAACCCGAGATTTTGTGCTGCGATTTTTCTGGCCAGCTTTTTCTCAGTGGATTTGATCTTATTACTCATAAGAGTTGCATAATGACGAGCTTTATTAATATCGATATTTTCAATCAAAGAAGCACCATAATATCTTTCTTTTCTAGTTTTACGAATAATATCATAAATTCTCTGATAATCTTTAGAATTGCGCATTTCAGGCGTCATCAGTTCATCAATATTACGTGCATTCAATACATTAACTGAAATTTTAGAATCTTCAACATAACGTGTTATACGTTCATACAACATTGATTTTTTTGAAACAGATTTTCCAAACAACGTAGTATCAATAATAGCACGAGCTTTATCCGCTTTTTCTTTAGCCAGAATTTCTTTCTGACGACGTGCTTCCATTGCTTCTTTATCAACTTGCCATGCAAAACAGATGATTGCCCTTCCATAACGATTTTTTACAACCCGGAATTTTTTTGCACCATGCTTTTTCAAGTATTCTTTCCAATACGGAACATCATCCACACGAACACCATACAGACCATGTGTCTGATGAGGATCCCACAAAGGCTCATAAAACATATTAGAATTGACAGCCGGAAGTTCTTTCCAAATAACGGTAGTACTCATTTTCTTTTTCCTTTCTTAAGTAGAGGTTATATTATAATATAACGGAAATATCAAAAAAGTAAAGTGAATTTTAAATAGTTTTCAAAAACTATTTGCGTTTAAACGCACCGTGTCGCGCGAAGACATTCAACTTATAGTTTTTACCTAGTCAGTTGTCTTCGCGCGATACGGTGCGCCGAATGATTAAATTTTATCGACCATTTTCGATCTTTTTGATTTTTGCTTTGCTGAGATTTCTTTTACAAGTTTTGCAGAGATATTTGCCTGCGATAGTTGCCTCATAAACTTTTTCGGAGAGCACATGCTCTTCACCGCACGGACAAACAACAGTGTAATACTTTTTCTTACTTCTTTCCGGCTTATTATCGGGGAAGGCATAATTATGACACCGTTCGCCATCATCACCGAGAACTCTCGCAACGTTTTTGAATCTTACATTGTGATTAAGTTCTTTGAAGAGTCTCAGACAGATAAGGTGTGCAAGTTCATGCAAGGTGGTGCTTTTGATAAATTCTTCTGCGTCTTTGCTATAGAGAAAGTTTGTATTCATTTCAATAAGCCCGACACCATTATTGTACCACGTGCGGCCTGCAGCCTGCAGAACGAAACCCGAATTTTTTCCAAACGATAGTGGGCTTAGCACCCAGCTTTGTAAGCATACTTTTGGCAGTAGCATCATATTCCCACATATCATTGATATACTTTGCGATGTCTTTCCATGCCTGATCAACAATTTTATCGCAGCGCTTCACAGCAACGGCTTCTTCAACATACATCTGAATTTTTGCTTTTCTTGTCATAGCTATTTTCCTTTCTCAATTTGGTTATATTATAATATAACGAATATTTTCAAAAAGTAAAGTCCCTTTCAGTGAAAGGGACTTTTTATTCTCTCTAATAAAGCTTCAGACAAATTAGATTATTTTTCAAGTTTTGAAATAAGTTCATTGAGAATTTTGTCTTCTGTCGGACCTACGATTGGATTACATTTGAGCAATACATTCAGAATTTTTCTGAGGGTAATATTTTCTTGTTCTTTTTTATTCAGTTCCAGTTCATATTTTTCTGTAAGGTTAATGAGATAATTCATGAATTTATCCATATTCATGAGGTCATTTGCAAACTGCTGTTTTGCGTTTCTGAGATTTTCAATTCTGTTCATATTATTGTCCTTTCAATATTTTATTTTATATATAAATATAACGAATATTTCAAAAAAGTAAAGTAATTATTTAGATTTTTTTGTATTAAAATTGATACACCATCTGTGCCCGTTATTTTGATATACTGTTGCAGAGCAGACGGATTCATTTTCAAAATAATGCCATTTATTACAAGAAACGCTGGCAATATCTGAACCGATGATTTTCTTATATTCATTCAGCATGTTATCTGCAAATGCTTCTGACTCTTCTTGATTTTCAAAAGTGAGATACATAGGAATAAACGGATATTCGGTATTAGGCTGAAACGGATATTCTGCAGTTGTAAGATCTGTGACAAGTTTCTGGGAGATAATCATTTTAATCATAGTTTTCTTTTCCTTTCTCAATTCTTGTTTATATTTTAATATAACGAAAATATTGAAAAAGTAAAGAGAGATTCTTTTGAAATCTCTCTTATATTCTTTCTTATTGTATTTGTGTTTGTATCAAATGCAGTCGTTGAAATAGCAGAAAACCGTGCTGATATTTTCTCTCATGATTTGATCTTCCTCTTCGGTATAGGGGTTGATATAGAAGATATCCATATCATCCAGAAGAGGTTTGAAAAATACCATAGCATGTTCTGTGTTATCGAAAAAGCGTTCGCCATCCGCTTTAGACTGTTCGATATACATTCCAACACCACCATCTTCTTCTTCAAAAAACAGTTCATATTCAAAACCGTTCTTGCTGCCAAGGTAAACAGTAAATCCATCATTTCCATACTGGATTTTTTCATTCGTGTATTTTGCGATTTCAGCTTCCATCGCTTTGAGCCATTTTACTTTTTTCATAACTTTTATTTCCTTTCTTAATTAGAGGTTATATTATAATATAACGAAAATATTGAAAAAGTAAAGGGAACTTTGAGAAGTTCCCTTTTTGAAAAACTTTTTAGAACTCAAGATCTTCCGGATCCCAGCATTTACCGCAGTTAGGACATTCAAAATCATCATTGAAAATAAGTGCCACATCACAATCAGGACACATGGGTGCATCTGCGTCTGCTTCAAATTCCTCTTCAAAAAAGATTCCGCAACCCATAACATAATCATTATCCAGCTGAGCTTTACATTCTTCAAGTGCTTCTTTTTCAGAATCAAACCACCAGCCATCATCGGCTTCATCTTCATAAGGATAAAATTCTCCATATCTATCATCATAAATCTGTGCCATATAACGACCATTATCCTGGTCGTATTTGACTCGCACTTCAACATCAATACCATGTACCTGCACCGTCGTCTCACAACTTGTCATCATAATTAGTTTCCTTTCTTAATTTAGGTTATATTATAATATAACGAGAATATTCAAAAAGTAAAGTGAACTTCTAAAGATTTTGCTGTTTCTTGAGAAGTTCACTTTTTGAAAAGTTAGTAAGTTAGTTGTTAATTGTTAGTCATCATAATTGTCAGTATCAACGCCAAAAATGGTTTCATACATCATATTGATTTCGTCGTCAGAAATAGGCTTGTCATCATCTGCATTAACAACAATTTCATAATTAATAGGAATTTCATATTCTGGCGCATATTTATCATTAGGATCAGAATAAATCATAAATTCATCTACCAGTGCACCGCGAATATCTTGAACACCGAATCCATTATCGTTAAGTCGTTCTTTAAGAAGATTCATAAATTCTTCATGAGTATTGAACTCAGAAAAATAGATACTGAACGGCTTCATTTTAATTGAGCCAGAATTATCATACCAATCAATCACACATGCAGTACCTGTAAATTTGTATTCAACTGCTTCAAGGGTAAGAGTTTTGCTGACTTCTTTAGACGTAAGTTCACACTTAATCATAATTTGTTTCCTTTCTTAATTTGTTTTGTTTTGTTATTTAGATTATATTATAATATAACGGAAATATTCGAAAAGTAAAGAAGGATTATTTGAATTTATCCTGAAATTCTTTGATAAAGTCTTCAGATAGTGTTTGATATTCGGAAATCAGATTCCAATCTACTTTATCCTTAAATTCTCTAATAAATTCTTCAGATAGTGTTTGATAACCGGGAATAAAATCCCAATCTACTTTATCTTGAAATTCTCGAATAAAGGATTCAGACAATTTTTGACAATTTTTGATATATAGAAATAAACTGCCAGTTAACTTTATCTTTAAATTCTCTAATGAAATCTTCTGATAAAGTCTGATAATAAGAAATCATTAACCAATTAACTTTATCTTTAAATTCACGAATAAAATCTTCAGATAATTTGTTATGAGAATAAAAAGTACCGTTATCCCAGTCAAAATTAGGATCGTAGTATTGTTCCTATTCTAATTTGTTTTTAATATCTTTAAGATGTTTCATACTTTCTTTTCCTTTCGTTATATAATATAACAGAAATATTCAAAAAGTAAAGTAAAGTCCGAATAAAATTTTAGTTTTATCCGGACTGTTTTGATTATTTTATTTATTTTGCTTTACGTCCCTTTAGCCTATCATAGACTTTATAGGCATCTGCAACGGTGACTGTGGCGGTTTTAAATACACCCTCATCATCTTTATACCTACGAGAGAGATAGTCGAGTTCTTGCATATTATCTCGTTTCCACCAGTTCTTACCACCGGAGTCTTTCTCTTCAGTCTTAACAACTGCTTTAAGTTTATTTGCAAACCAGTTTTTGATTTTAGCATCAGTCATATTGAAGAATGGATTATTGTATTTTGTTTTGCAGAAGCTCACATAAAAATCATCAGATACAAGAATATCATTATCTTGAATATACATACCCGCCCAGTATTTAGTCATCGCATTGGAATTTTCCCAGATACCGTCAGAAAGCTGTCCAATCACAGACTCAAGAATAGCTTCAATCGTTTTGTCATTTGCATTAAACCCAGTTTCAACAATTCTCATAAGCAATTTCCTTTCTTAATTTGTTTTCATTTATATTATAATATAACGAGAATTTTGAAAAAGTAAAGAAAAGAAAAAATAAAATAAAAATGAGGTTTAATGTGTTGTTACACCAAAGAGAGCTGCCGTATTTCAGGCCAACGTCATTAACGTTCTTTTCCGTATTTTCCCTGCTGAACCCATTTATATTTCACCGATTCCATTTCTGACTTTCAAATTTTATAGTCACGATCGTGGCATTTATATATTTGATAATCGATCAAATATCATTTAAGGTTATACAGGTACCTTCTCTCACTCATTATCAGATGGCTACCTCTAAGCCAACTGCTTAAACCTCATTTTTGTTTTTTGAATTGATTGAAAAACTCTTTATTCTGTCTGAATATCTTTAATGTTGCGAATTGCCTCCAAGAAAAGAAATTATTGGAATTGAAGATAGTATCTTTATGTCTTTTGAAAAATTCAATATCTATACTGTATGGATTATGTACGGTTAAATAGCCCCAGTGTATGTATTGTTTCTCTTCATGTTTATTATTGTTTTCAATTAGTTTTTTAGCATGGCTAATTAATAATGGTTCGTATTTATTGAATAACCATTTAGGGAATCGTTGTGCATACAAAAAATCAACGATATAGTCTTGAATGTGTCCTTGCCATGTTAAAATCAACGGTTTGCCGGGTTTATGCGAATGCGAAGACTCAGGACGTTGAATTTTAATATCGCTTTGCAATAGTGCATCGATAGTTTTCGGTTGTAATTCATAATTATTCAAAAAACTTGGCCAGCTGATTTTATCTGCAAATTCCTTAAGAAAATCAATATTGTTCACCACAGAATTAGTTAAGCATTTTTTACCATCTTTAATCAGAGGAATTACGCCTGTTTCTGTAGAATAATATTTTTCCCATGCAAGTTTATTCTTAATGTTTGTTAACTGTTTCATGGAATTCGAAAATTTGATTTTCTACGTTATTAATTTTTTCAGTAATGATATCTCGATTTTCTTTGAAAACTTTTTTGATTTCCGCTTCAACTACTGCAAGCACTTCTTCTTTTGTGTGATAGATTTTGTTTTCTTCCAGTTCATATGGATAAACATCATAGCCAACCCTATACATAATCGCCGGTTTATTTTTCCCTACAACATAGATATTAATCTTTGTAATTTCAGTTTCTTTGATTTTCAATGCTTCAATAATATCAATTTTAACGTTTTCCTTAATGTTATTATTAAGAATATCACGAAACGGTTTACGCAATTCGCCATAAGCAAGAAGCGGTTCAATATTAAAATATTCTTTCAGCTTATCCAGATTTCCACAAATAAAAACTTTATCACCGACATTAAATTTATTTTCAATATTCATATTCATTTTCCTTTTCTTTATCAGCTTTTTCCCAGTGAAATTTTCCGGTACCGCATCCATAAAATCTATCTTCACTCGGTGCATCACATACCGGCAAACCGTTATTATCAATAACACAAAAACAACACATATTACAAGCATTGATACTATCAGTATCGTCAAACACTTTTTTGAATTTCTGTCCATGACATTTTACGATTTCCATAACTTCATTAACTTCCATATTCATTTTCCTTTCTTAATTAATTTGTTTTTTGTTTTCATTTATATTATAATATAACGAGAATTTTGAAAAAGTAAAGTCAATTAAGAAAAATGCTAATATATTTCTGATTTCCATTTATTGAATTCTTTTGGCTTAGCTTTAACCATGTACCAGAAAAAATACATATTATCTTCTAACAAGTTTGATGTATCAAGGTCTTTAATTGAATTGAAAAAGTTATCAAACAGATTTGAACTTTCTGCACGTTCAAATAATTCATTCAAAAAGTCATTTACTGTGCTGCGAGTATTTTTGATAAGATATTTGTTTGATAACTTATCTAGTCGATTTAATAGATTCACTTTAAACGTTTTGAATTCACTTGGATGTTGCAGAATTGTTAAGAGATCAAATGAAAGTTCTTCATTTTCTGCGTTATCAATATCTTCAAATAAATGTATAAATTCATGTTCAACGACTTCTTCAATATCTTTTAATTCGTGTAATTTATCTGAATTGATAATTATCAAATAGCCGTTAACATATGTGCCTTGAACTCCATGTGCATTATTAAAAGTTAAAAACATGTTTTTGATTTCTTCATTCTCAAAATACGCATGCAGTTCTTCTAACCAGATATTTAACTGATATGGTAAGCAAATAAAAAGCAAAGATTTATTTTGTGACAGCTTTAACTTTTCAATATCAAATTTTATCTTATTGAGATTCTGTGATTGTTCAATTAAGTTGATAATGGCTTTCATAGAATAGTTAAATACATATTCAAACCCATTATCAAAAACCTTTTTAATAAAATGTGATAAAACTTCATTTGGAATAGGATAGATATTTGAATTCATTTCTGTAATTATATTTTTGAATTCAACTAACTTATTCTCAAATGAAATTTTCAAATGCTAAAATGAAGGTTTGTTAATTTCTTTTAGAATTATGCTATAATATGTTTTAATCAAATTTTTCATTTATTTTTTGCCTCGTTCATATTTTCTGTTAAGCCTTTGGCACGTTTCAAAATTTTCTGATACATTTCAGTAGTTCCAGTTTTTTCTGCCAGGTATTCACACAAATCAAGATTGGTAATATCTTTAATATCTTTTCCAGTTTCTTTTGCGATAATCTCTTCCCACAGCAGTGGATGAGATTTATCATTTGCGAAAATTTCCCAAACCGGGTTAATAATTTTCTTACGACGCTTAAAGGTAAACCATAAGAACTTTACCGTTTCGAATTCATCCGATTCAATATATTTCGGAACTTTGAACTCTTTTGATTTCAATTCCAGTTTGATATTATCCATAAACTGCAATTTCTTGTAATAATATACATTATAATCATCGCTTCCATGGATACGATAATACCAAGGAGAAAGTGTAGTATACGTTACAAGTTTGTTAAAATCGTAATAGGTTCCTTCAAAATAGAAAAAATTCTTATCCATGTGTTACTCTCTTTCTGCGTTTACTTTTTCAATAAGTTCTGCAATTTTAATAATCCAATCTTCAGCAAATTCATCTTTATGAAGATCAGCATCCCATATAAATTCAAAAATTACCCATTCTGCTTTTTCACCGAATTTGGTTTTACCTTTAGCAATCTCTTCAAAACACTTTTTCTTTTTTGATTCGCGTTCCGCCATAGCAAATGCAATTCCATCGGTAGTAATCGTGTCCATAATAAGTCCTTTCATTTATATATAATATAACGAGAATTTGAAAAAAGTAAAATAAAAAACCCGGATTTCTCCGGGCAATCTATAAAAGAAAGGAAAGATTTATTTTTCATCTTCATCTACATAGAAGTTAATCAGTTGCTCGTAATCGATAATTGATTTTCCTTCATACGCCGTCGTGAATGAAATAAGCTTATTCTTATTGCCGATAAATACCACGTATTTGTCTGTAATAGAATAATTATGGTCATAATCATGCGGATGAATCATTCTCAGAATTTCCGCGGGTGATTTATCTTTACAAATCGTGTTAATGATATCATCAGTGTTATCATATACGTAGAGATGATTCATATTTTCCTGGTCACACATCGCATTCCACAACATCACGATTTCTGCGGAAGATTTATTATAAATGTCTGATACTTTCATATTTATTCACACCTCAATATTCGATTTTATAGTTTTTGCGGCTATAAGCTTTTTTAGAAGCCTTGACTCTGGTAACCGGACTGATATCCCACGTTTTTCTGATAGATTCGAAAGCGGCATTCTGTTTTTTCTGTTTCTTTTTCATAGTCATTCATTTTCCTTTCTTAATTTGTTTTCATTTATATTATAATATAACGGGAATTTTGAAAAAGTAAAGTGAATTAAAGAGGAATATCAAGTTTAATATCATATTTATTGAAGGTCGGTTCTTCAGGTAAAAATGTTGAAAAGTAAATTCTTTTAACTTTATCTTCAAGATCATTTTGAATAATTCCTGATAACCACATATTTGAAATTGTTAAATAGATTGTGAATCCTCTTTGATAAGGAGATTTTTTTGAACAGTTGTGCCACAAATCAAGTTCAATAAATTTGAAAATAATATTATATTTAAAAAGATTCCACATAATCCAATCATCAAATTCAATTTTGTATCGTTCTTTAAGACGCTCTTTTAAATGTAGATAGTTTTCAAAAACTAATATTTCTTTTATTGATTCTTTTTCAATCCATTTTTTACTTTCAAATTTTGCTTCAGAAATAATAGATTGATAAGTTCGGTTAAATTTATCCATACAAATCCTCCCAGATTGTTTCATTTTTCTTTTTAGGATTTGATGAATTTGATTCAACTATTGGTTTTTTTCGATATTCATCTTCAGCTTTACAAATAAAGGTTGCAATTCTGCTAGCAACTTCAAGCGGAATTTCCATTTTAGATATTTTAAGTAAATCTGATTTTGGAGTTTTCAAAAATTCTTCATATGTTTCAGGTATTTTTATCATTTCTTTTCCTTTATTAATTAGTAGTTATATTTATAATATAACGGGAATATTGAAAAAGTAAAAAAATGAATAAAAGAAAAACCCCGGAAAACCGGGGTATAACAAAAGAAAGGAAAGGCTTAATTACAAACTTTCCAAATTGCCATGGAAAGTGTTTCAAAATTGATGGGACAATAGTCATCGTGCAAGTAATTGAATGAACACAACAGAAATTCATGCGGACTATATACCACATATTTATCATTAAGATCATACGTTCCTGATTTAGCTGAATTATATCCAACGTTAATTCTATCTTCTGCTGGAACTTCTTCAGCAATGCTTCCATCAGAATTATCGTAAATCATAAATCGATTATGACCTGCTTTAACAGTTTCATTATGGAATTCAATAAGGCTTTCCAGATCATCGATGTATTTCTTTTCAAGTTCTTTTTGAATTTCTTGAACAGACATACCCCAAAAACGTACTGCACAGTGATTACTCATATACTCATTTTCCTTTCAATTAATTTTGTTTCATTCTTTCTCTATTATAATATAACGAATATTTTGAAAAAGTAAAGTGAACTTCCCGAGAAGTTCCTTTTTCTAGAGAACTTTGTCTTTCTCGAGAACTTTGTTTTTCCCGAGAAGTTTCTCTTTTATGAGAACTTTACTTTAGTAAAGATGTTTCAAAATGTTTTAATTTATCTTTTTCCAATAGCCGTTAATTTTCTTATATTTGCCTGGAATAATATCTTTCAGTTTGATTTGATAATTACCGGTGGTGCCACCACCATCAGACAAGACTTTTACGTCACCCCAGCTATCATAGTAAGTAGGATCATTTTTGAAGATATCATAATCTTTCAATTTTTCATCAACATAATCTACTACTAACCAGGCTTTTTGAACAGCCGTTCTTAATCTGCGAGAATATTTATATCTTGTTGTTTTATGACGAGCAATACACTGTCCGTTTAGTCTAATATAATGACTATCTAAAAATCTTGTATTATCTTCACCGGACACTTGCAATTCATTTACAAAATATAAATCAGCTGCTTCAAAAATAGCATCCATTACAATTTTAGTTTTTTCCGGCGCATTTTCATACGTAAGAAATACACCCAATGTTTTCAACTGTCTCATATTATTAACCTTCTTTCAATTTGTGTATTCTCTATTATAATATAACATGAATTTTGAAAAAGTAAAGTAAACTTTCAAAATACACTCAAATAATCATCAAGTTTATCTTCATCAGTTTGAAGACTTATGACTTTCCATTTAGCGATAACTTTACTTCTATGTTTAACCTCAATATAATTATTCACCATCAAAGTGAAGGTAAGTTTATTGGGACTTTCATAATTTACGGTAAGATTATTCCAAAGATTATGAAATTCATTTTTAACAACTTCATCGTAAGTTTTATAAAGTTTAATCGCATTAAATTTTTCATCAAGGGTAAGAAGTTCATTTCTTACTTCACGTGATACCTTACCTTCAAAGTCAAATCCAAGATACCAGAGATTAACTGTTTTGCTCATAATTTTATTTTCCTTTCAAAAATATTTGTTTCATCGTTTATATTATAATATAACGAAAATATTAAAAAAGTAAAGAGAGATTCTCAAAAAATTCAAGCAAGCTCACCCCAGCAAAACACACGCCAGTTAGGATAATTTTTCATTACTTTCTGATATGCTTCATGACCTGTCTCGCCATATTCAATAATCGTTTTGAAGGTCTTCATGTCTTCATGTCTTCGCGCAGCTGCAAGCAGAATTCAAACTTTCTCATAACTTTTCCTTTCTGTTTGATTATATTATAATATAACAGGAATATTCAAAAAGTAAAGAAAACCCTGGCAAATCTTTTACAATTTACCAGGGTTAAACGAAAGAAAGGAAAGGCCTTAATCAAAATTTTTTATTAACATGTTTTACAAGTGACCAAGAATAAATACCTGGAGTTTTTGTTTTATACTTGAATACTTGAAAATTAAAATCTTCATATCCTTCAACATATCTAAAACTTTTGCTTACAAAAACATCTTTGGTAATTTCTGCAGAAATGATATAATCCAAAACATCTTTAGGACAAAATTTCATAATTTCATCGTTAGGCAATTTTGCCATATGTCTAGATACAATCGTCTTTGATTCAAATCCAGATTCATAATCTTCATAGTAATCCGGAATAAATTTGTCAATGTAGTCCCAAAGCTCTTTGTCAATTCCGAATTTTTTACATAGTTTTGCATCGTTCCATTCCTGAGTAAAATCCATCCAAGGAACTGCGCGCCATGTATTACCATCTAATAAGCTAATGTTATATTTATAAAAGCTAAGGATAAATCTTACAACTTTACTTTTCCAGTAATTCACAAAATTCCAACGTTCTTCTTCAGAATTAAGAGAAACAATCATATATTGAAAACGTTTTCCAGTGCTACCAAATTCGGTAACATAGGATTTTTCGACAAATTGTTTTTCTACGCCGGTGATGTTGATCGGACTATAGAAGTCCGATTTGCCGACGTGGCCGCACCAGCGTGAAAAACGAATTGAAAAATCCGACGTGGCCGACGTTGCCGCATGTGCGGGCATAAAATCATTGTAATGGCTTTCGATATATTCTTTGAAGGCTTTAACCTTCTTATTCCACATTGCACCATATTTGGTAAGGTCCTTGATAGTTTCTGCAGTATAGCTTTCTTTATTGATGATATCGATAACATCAATTCCGTTGTGTGCAGCTTTAGTATAATGAACAATAGCACCGTGTGTTTTCAATTTGATGTCCATTGCTTCGTTCGCGTCGATAAAGATAACTTTTTTGATATATTCACCGAAGATATTTCCGTACTTTTTTGCTTTACCGACGGAACTATCCGCGTCAATCCATCCACCAGGCTGAATAATAACTGCATCTTCGGTATAAGGCAGAATTGCTTCAACGATTTTCAGGTCAAGGTTTTTATCGCCTTGTGAATCCCCATACGGAGGATTTGAAAATACAATATCAAAATGTTTACCAGTCATAGCTGTTTCAATTACCTTAACGTCTTTATTCTGTTCAGTGAATTTTGTAATGTCTACGAATTCAATTTCAAAATTGAATTTCTCACGATATTTATAAAAGTCAATACCATGAATTGTGGGAACAAGTGTTTTGAGAATTCTGGCATCGGCAGTTGAATCATAGAAATACGTAAACTTTACATCTTTATTAAGATAATTATGGTCGAGATTATCTTCAAGGCAGTTTGCAATAAATTCCCAGTTGAACAGTACCCCGATGTTTTTCATTTCAGGAGTGATGAAATCTTTGAATTGAATATTTGCAGTTGCTTCAATATTTTTAAGAGGGGTAAAGATATTCTGAATTCCCATATTATCTTTACCATATCTTTTTAACGCACATTTAAAACGGTTTCCAAACATATTAAATTATTCCTTTTGTATATATTATAATATAACGAAAATGTGAAAAAAGTAAAATAAAACCCGAGTAAATACCCGGGTTTTAGCAAATTTACTTCACGCAATATGGACACTTTGTAACGCGTTTTTTTGCTTTTTTGATTGCCTCAATCTCTTCATCTGCATAATGCAGATATAGCTTTGTGCAATTATTTTTAATGATTTCTGCTTTTGATTTAATCAATTCTGCCTCGTCTTTTTCGTCATCATAAATAAAACCTTGCTTCACGCGGAATGCGTCAGAAGAATCACAATAACTATACTCTTCGACATAGGCAACTTCCAAGGCAGGAATATCTTCACTGACTTCATCAAGATTCAAAATATATTTTTTATTTTCAAATGAACGGTTCTGTTTTGTTTTATCAGTAAACTGCACATATTCATTCGTGACTTCAAGGATTTCCTTTTCAACAATTTCTGATCTTACTTCTTCAAGAAAGTTCATTTCAAATTTAACAACATGCAGATAAAGTTTTTTCATATTTAATTCCTTTCGTTTATATTATAATATAACAAAAATATGAAAAAAGTAAAGTAAAGCCCGAGTAAACTTTCAATTTACTCGGGCTTCTTTAGCAAATTTACTTCACTCGACGCGATATGGACGATTTTTAACGATTTCTTTTATTTTTTTAAGAGACTTAATTTGCTCATCTACATAATGCACAAATAACTTTGTACAATTATTTTTAATGATTTCTGCTTTTGATTTGATCAATTCTGCGTCATCTTTTTCGTCATCATAAATAAAGCCTTGCTGCACGATGTATGCGTCAGTAGAATCATACGCGTCATCAGAATCATATTCGTTATAATATTTGATATAGAATTGTTCCCATGCTGGAATATCTGCGCTGACTTCATCCAGATTCAAAATATATTTTTTACCATCAAATGAACGGCTATATTTTCTTTTATCGATTACCTGCACATATTCGTTCGTAACTTCAAGAATTTCATTTTCGATAATTTTTGAACTTGCTGCTTCAAGAGAGTCAAGTTCAAATTTAACAACATGCAGATAAAGTTTTTTCATATTTAATTCCTTTCGTTTATATTTTAATATAACGAAAATTTCAAAAAAGTAAAGAGGAATTTCTAAATTCCTCTTTCTTAATGTTTATAGTCGTCTAAAGAATAGCGGATTAGGATGGAGATAAAGATGGAGGTACATTTCCACCGATGTGAGTTACAAATTTTTCATAGTTTTTGAAACTTGTAATGTGGTTACCATCACGATCAAATACACCTACAACATCAAAGAGATATTTTATTGTATATCCTTCACTACTATAATATACCAAAACATCTATAATTTCATTGTCTTTCCATTCGCGACGTTTCGGATAAAGTGAGTCAATAAACTCTCGACATTCATCAACCATCTTAATCATAATTTTGTCCTTTCTGTTTGGTTATATTATAATATAACGGAAATTTGAAAAAAGTAAAGTGATTAAAGAGGAATATTAAGTTTCATATCATGTTTATTGAATGTAGGTTCTTCTGGTAAAAATGTGGAAAAATAAATACGTTTACAATTATCTTTTAAGTCGTTTTGAAGAATTCCAGATAACCACATATTAGATATAGTTAAATGTATAGTAAATCCCTTTTGATATGGAAATTTCCTAGAACAATTTGCCCATGCATTAAGGTCAATAAATTTATTAACTATTTGCGTTTTTAAAATATTCCAATATAACCAATGTTTAAAGTTAATATGATAACGTTCAAATAGTCGTTCTTTTAAATGATTATAATTTTCAAAAATTTGAATATCTAAAACATTATCAGTTTTAACCCATTTTTTATTTTTAAAATTGGACTCACATATAATTTTGTAATATATATTTTTAAAAATATCAATCATCATATATAATATTATTTAAAGTTTTAGTTTCATCATTATTTTCTAATATAATGTTTTTCTTTTTAAGATCTTCTGCCATTAAGTTAATAAATTTCATCATTCTGCTTGCATCATTTAGAGATAAATTACTTAATGCAATTTTGTTAAAGTCATTTTGATTTAGCTTCAAAAATTCTTCATATGTTTCAGGTATCTTCATAGTTAATTCCTTTTGTTTATATTATAATATAACGGAAATATAAAAAAAGTAAAGTGATTACCAGGATTGTTCCGGAGTATACATTTGAATTTTTTCATTCATGCTTGCCGGAATATCTATGTTATTATTGCCGGAAGATTTGATTTTGAAATAGTTTGCGTCTTCGATAAAATGATTGTTACCTGATTTCAATTTTTTACTTTTTACATCTTCACCGCGTTTATTGAAGGCGATGTAAATATCTCCGTCTAATTCTATCTGGTCTTCGCGAATATGTTCGAATAATGTTTTCATGGTATTTGCAACTTCTTTATGAAGAGAATTGAGAAGCTTTTCATCAACATGTCTGTCACGTTCTGCATTTTGTCTTTTTGCAGTTTCTACGTCATTCAATACCCATACCAGGTGAATATTTTCAGGTTTATAACCGCTGAAAATTGCATTACCTACAATTTCATATACGTCCTTAATAGAGGAGCATGTTTTATCGAAAATAAGATTTGGTTTCAATTCTTCTGAAGCATTTCTTGCAGCAATGAAGAAACTGTTTTCATATTCTTTTTTAAGTTTGCTTCCACGAATAATTTGATGTACGATAGATACATCTTCAGGAGTAGTCATATCAAATACAGATTCGTCAACGTTATATTTAGCAGCCATAGCTTTTCTCAATACTGCGTTTCTTTTGATGTCTTCTTTTAGGGAGTCTACATCATATCTTTTACCGCTTATGCCGAATAAGTTATCGATTACAAATCCCTTACCGGAAGCAGGTCCACCGGCGACGATTACTATTTGTCCAAAATTCGGATATTGTTTTCCTTTGAAAGTGATAAGTGCTTCTTTCAAAATTACATTCCAGTCGTCAGTAGATTCAGCAATAATTGAACGATAACTGGAGATAAACTTTTTCATATTTGTCATGATTATATTCACCTATTGTATTTGAAATATTTACTAAAAAAATAAGACTACCCGGAAAATGACAAACGGATAGTCTTAAACAGAAAGGTCATATTCATATTTAATGGTGCCCGGAGAGGGACTCGAACCCTCATGGTTCTGCACCGACAGATTTTAAGTCTGTTGCGTCTGCCATTCCGCCATCCGGGCATTTAGTTCACTTCTTATAATATTCTTCAACGTAATTCAAAAAGCTCGCCTTCACATTATTATCAAGATTTCGATACCAAGAGAGGAAATTCTTATTTGCAGCTTCGTATTTTTCCTGAATATAATATTCCTTCCAATTATATTCAGTTCCAAAGGCTTCAGAATACATCTTCGCAAAAGCTTCAATACCTCTATTAGAGATAAACAACATCAGATTCACCAGGGGATTCACAGCATTGACGATTTCAGTATTCATATTTTTTCCTTTCTTGATTTATTTCATTATTTATATTTTAATATAACAAAAAACTTGAAAAAGTAAAGTATCTTTTAAGATTTTTACTTTTTTAAAAAGCCGGAATTTCAAATTTCAATATAATTGCTAAAGACCTGATAGATAAAAAAGTTCCAATCAATCTTCTGCATTTTAGTAGTTTCATAGAGGAACTTAATCTGGTTAAATGTTTCCCATCCGGTCATATATCTGCCATTCTGTTTGAACTTAATCCGATAAATTCTTTTTCTGGGAAAATATTTAACATTCATGGATTTTGTTGCTTTTGCAATTTCGATGATGTCATATTTAACTTCGCGCATGCAGTACATATTCATTTTTCTTTCGTTTATATTTTAATATAACGAAAAAAGCCGGAAAGTAAACCGGCTTTTTTATTTTCATTCAATATTTTTGATTACTTCTTTGAGAAATTCAATCTGTTTTTCACGTGCTTTATCCAAATTCAAATCTCTCGGTTTATAATCGAATATCATGGAACCGTCTTCACCCATTATTCGATACCAGCACCATGTGCGGGCGGTGGTATTATATGTTGATTCAGGCACATTAAAACGTGTAATGATAAAATATTTTTCATTTCCGTTAAAGATACCCGTCTTAATCAGATTCATTTTATTTTTGACGGTGAAGATGAAAACCGTATTACTCGTATTCATTCCCTTTTCAAATTCAACGCCTTCGTTAAAGAGCATAATTTCTTTTTCCATACCCATACACATTTTCCTTTCTGTTTGTTTCACCGTTTATATTATAATATAACGAAAAAAGCCGGAAAGTAAACCGGCTTTTCTTATTTTTATGTTCAAATTTATTTAGATTCATTATAGGGGCGTTGCATATAATAAATCACAGGGATAGTTTTCGGAACGATTTTTGTGCGGCTTCCGCTTTTGCATTCGACCTGCGCTTCGCAGCTAACAGTTTCTGCAACTTCAAAAGCAAGTCCATACATATTATCGATTTTTGAAACCTGCCCTTCAGAATTTGCAATAACTCGAAACATATATGCGTCAGCTTCAGCTTTATTACCGACAAACACTGCAACCGGTCCTTTAGTTGCTTCGCTCATTTTAATCACCACTACCGTTTCAGCCATAGTCATTTTCCTTTCTGTTTGTTTCATCGTTTCGTTTATATTATAATATAACGAATATTTTGAAAAAGTAAAGTCATTTTGAAAAAGGTTTTCCAAAAAGTTCATATTTCAAAATACGGCTTACTGTTGCATTCGGAATAATCTGTCTATTCTGAATAAAGAAGCCTTCATAATCCCATTCATTATTTTCCAGGTATTTGTTGAAATATTCATTAAGAACTATTCCAACCCCGCCTGAACGAGATACACCCGCAACGCAATTTACGTATAGTGGTTTTGACTTATCCATACTATCAACGAATTTATGAATTTCCTTTGCCATGTCTTCATTGAATAAAACATAGTTAAATCGTTTCAGCAGTTCCGGGTCATCTGTATCTTCAACATCATCAAATTGTAATGCAAGTACATTCGACTGATTATGAAAATTCAATACTGGATGATTAACCGTATGATCGCGGATAGTAATGAAATTGTTTTCAGTTTTTGCTTCTGCAGATTTGTAGTTAAATTTTTTAGCTTTAGTTTGAGATATAACAATAATTTTCATTTTGATTTTCCTTTTGTTTATATTGTAATATAACGGGAATATTGAAAAAGTAAAGAAGAAAATTTGATTATTAGAACGCACCAGAACGCACCATATCGCGCGAAGATACTCACCCAGCATAAAAATTACGTGTTACGAGATTTTGTGCGATACGGCGCGAATGGAATAAAAAATTCAGACTTTAATTTTACTACTATTCATTAAACTGTAATATTCTTGAGAAGCATCTGCTTGCATTTTAAGGGAGCGGATTGAATCTTCAACTTTTTCAATTTGAAGTGAATCAAGTTTTTTGAATAATGTTTTAGTAAAGTTTTCAGATAGTTTTTCTTTCGGTATATCTGTCAATTCATTATGAATTAGTATTTTGGAAATATTCAAACGTTTCATATATTTTTTGATAAAATTTTCTGATAGCGTTTGATAACGTGATACATTATTCCAGTTGACTTTACCTGTGTGTTTTGAAATAAAATCTTCTGATAAACGCTGATGTTTGCAGATTAAAAACCAGTCAACATTATTCTTATACTTTTTGATAAAGTCTTCAGATAACTTTTGATGCGCGGAGATGATACACCAGCAAAGGTGTTTTGTAATATCATCTGCATACTTATCCATAAACTTTTCTGAAAGCTATTGATGTGTAGTTGCAGCAGGCCAATCAATATACGAGATATATTTTTCCAACCAAGCTTCATTTACTCGCTGATATGTAAGCAAGTGAAACCAATTTAATTTATCTTTGAATTCTTCAACAAATTCTTCAGTCAAATAATACTTCACGTAAAACTACCAATTACTCCAGTCAAACCCTGGATCGTAATATTTTTCCCAGTTAATTTTATCTTTAACATCTTTCAAATATCTCATACTTTGTACCTTCTAAATATTTGTTAGGGATTTCTTTTCTGTATTTCTTAATAGTTTCCGGAGATATATTTTGAAACAACAGAATATTTTCCCATCCTATTTTTTTCCTATGTTTAATCAAAAACGCTTCAGACAAATTTTGTTTCTGTACTAGAGTTAACCATTCATAGTCATATGTAAACATTTTGATAAAGGCTTTAATCGTATCTTCATTAAGTTTCTGGTATTTGATTATTCCATATATATCACAATTAAAGTAATTCTTAAAATGCTTTAATACAAATTCGTCAGATAGTTTTTGATATTTTACAATATCTTGCGCGCGCATTCTATGAAACATATTGCTTTCGATAAAATCTTCAGATAAAGTTTGATAGCGGGAAATGTTATACCAGTCAACTTTATGTGAGAATTCTTCAATAAAGCTTTCGGATAGTTTTTGATAACGAGATACCTCATGCCATGAAATATATTCTTGATGATCTCTAATAAAATCTTCAGACAGCTTTTGCATAGTAGAAATTACACGCCACAGATTATTAGGCATTTCCACTTTTTGCACAATGACTCTAAGCAGTTTTTCAGACACTTTAATAGTCTGAAAAATATAATACCAGTTCCAAAGGTACATGAAATCATTCAGAATATCTTCAGACAAATCTATCTGGAAATAAGAAAGATAATTCCAATTTACCTTCGTATAGAATTCACGAATAAAATCTTCAGCAAGATGATTATTGTTTTCGTAAAAACTACGGTCATTCCAGTTAAAACTTGGATCTCGATATTTTTCCCATTCAATTTTATTTTTAATATCTTTAAGCTGCTTCATTATCAAACCAGTTTTACTTTAGCTTTCAAGGTGGGAATATCAATAGGCATTACAACATCACGTTCATTTTTCAAATGAATAAAATACAGTTTGCCTCTTTTGTTCATGCCTTCAACTGTCCAGGTTTCATTTTTATATTCACACTTTCTGCCCAGCAAATCCGGATCCAGCCCGAATTTTTCACATTGACTTACATACATTTTTCCTTCAGGCGTTTCAACACGTATAGACGCCTTAATCTTATTAAGAGAACCCATTTTAACCAGCATGATATATTCCTTTCTTAAATAAAAAAATCTTCGTTACATTTTAATATAACGAAGATTCAGAAAAAGTAAAATAATTTTATTCGTAACTTTCGTAAAAAATATGATAGTTCATATATCTCTCAAAAGCTTTATTTTGCATTTCATTCATTTTGAACTCGAACAACTTTTTGAAAAACTTAATCATATTTGTTCACCTCGTTTCCATCTTTTTCTATTCTATGCAGAAAATCTAACCGTTCACTATATTGAATAAATTTCAATTTGACTTCAGAATATAGAACCATTCATTATATTGAACCGGCTTCAATTCGACTTCGGTAAACTGAACAAAAATATGTTCCGTATCATACTTGCCACTACTTATAAATACGCCAGTTACTGCCATAGAAGGTTTGAATTTCATTTTTGCATAATGATTAGGTGCATCTTCATTCATGAAATATTCTACAGCAGCTTCCAGCGAGGGAAAAAGCTGACTTGTATGTTCAACACTTCCGTTACGCATAATCTGATAACAATACATCTGTTTTTCCTTTCTTAATTAGAAGTTAAGTTATATTATAATATAACGGAAATTTTGAAAAAGTAAACCTCATTTCAAACAACTTTCCACCAATTCAACAAGACGGTCAAAGATAACTTCCACTTCATATTCACCGGCAGAATGGCCTTCGTCCCAGGCATATTCAAAAATCTTTTTCTCTTGCTCTTCAGTAAGGCTAATGGAAGTCCCTTTCAGTTTCGTTTCGAAGAACATTTCCTTTTTCATCTGTCGTGCTTTCCAAATTTCATTTGTATTTTTCATATTCTATTTTCCTTTCTTAATTAGGTTATATTATAATATAACGAATATTTTGAAAAAGTAAAGTCCCCTTTCAAACTGAAGGGAACTTTTTAATCTTTAGTCTCTAATAAAATCTTCTAATAAATTAAATTATTCAATCTCACTACATATACATAGTCATTTTCCTTTCTTAATTAGTAGTTATGGTTATCGTTTAGTTAAGTTACCGTTTATATTATAATATAACGAGAATTTTCAAAAAGTAAAGTGAAAATCAAATTATTTGAGGCGAAGAAACGCAATAAATACGGGAAACGTAAAGACCATTGTACAAAAGTTAATATATCGAATGAAAAACTCTGCAAGACTTTGAGGTTTTCTTGTAAAGCTATAAACGGCATAAATGAATTGCATTACAAAAAGCATTCCGAAAAATATTGTAGGGCCCAGACTCATAATCTTGTTTCCTTCTATTAGTTGTTTTCGTTTATATTATAATATAACGAAAATATTGAAAAAGTAAAGTGAAAAAAAAAAAAAAAAAATAAAAACCCGGCATTGCTGCCGGGTCAAACGAAAGAAAGGAAAGGATATTTTTTAATCCGACTTTCTTTCTTATTTGATTACACAATCTTGATAAGTTCGCTGGTATTTTTGGAGGTATTCCACCAGATACACTTGATATCGATATAATAGTTGCAATCGAAATAATCACTCATAATATCGGAATTATCATAATTATAGGCATTTGCAATATGCGTGATTTTATTGATGAATTCTTCTTTGAACTGGTCGGCATATCTCAGATGATTTTCCACATCGATGTTCTGATCAATCAGTTCAAACTTGGGTGCCTGCTTAATAAGAATCTGAATGCACTTGCTGCCGGCGCCATTACGACGCACACCGAATTTATAAATAATCTTCGTGGGAAATTCTTTTTTCAGATCTTCACGAATTGCCTTGCAAATCGCGGAACAGTTGTATTTTTCAGTACCGAGAATACCGAACTTTTCACCAACAAAATTTGCCATAATCATTTTTCCTTTCTTAAATTTGTTTCATCGTTTATATTATAATATAACGAAAATATTGAAAAAGTAAACTTAATTAAAGAGGAAGATCTAATTTAATATCATGTTTGTTAAATGTTGGTTCTTCAGGTAAAAATGTAGAGAAGTAAATACGTTTTTCACCATCTTCAATATCGTTTTGAATAATTCCTGATAACCACATATTTGAAATTGTTAAATGAACTGTGAATCCTCGTTGATATGGGTCTTTCTTTGAACATTTAGACCATAGATCAAGTTCAATGAATTTATTTGTAATTTGTGTTTTGAGAATTAACCAACGACGCCAAGTTGAAAGTTCAACTTTATATCGTTCTTTTAGTCGTTCTTTTAGATGAAGAAAGTTTTCAAAAATTTGAATATCCTTTATTGATTCTTTCTTAATCCATTTTTTATTTGTAAATTGTGCTTCAGAAATAATTGAACAATATAGGTTATCAAACTTATTCATTTCAAATAATCTCCAAACTTTTTTACAACTATGTTTGAAGATTCTAAAATTGGTTTATGTTTATTTTGATAATCTGTATCAAATTTATCAAAAAATTCCATCATCTTTTGTGCATCTTGTAAAGACATGTCAGATTTTGAAATAATATCTATTTCATTTTCAGATAAAGCCAAAAATTCTTCATATGTTCTAGGTATCTTCATAGTTTAATCCTTAATCCTTTTAATTATATATTATAATATAACGGAAATTTTGAAAAAGTAAAGTAAACTCATCTCAGAATGGAGCAGACTCGTCTGCCGGAGACTGCCAAATCCATTTCATGCTTTCCAATGTTTTTTTAAGCTTACGATTACGAACCGCAGGGTCTTCATTAAGAGTATTTTTTAAGTCAGGTCTAATTGCACCAACAGCTTCCAATTGTGCTGTGTGAACAATAGTATAAAGAACCTGTCGCATATTAGCGGATTCGGTAGGGGTAAAATTACGATGGATCAAATGAGTTTCCATAAAGGTGATAAGAGAATCAATCTGCTTTTCAATAGCCGGACCATACTTACTCATTTTCTGTTTTTCCTTTCTTAGTTATTATAGCTGTTATCATTTATATTATAATATAACGGAAATACCCAAAAAGTAAAGGGTAATAAGGGGAATTTGATAAAAAATTGGGGGTAACGGTCAGGGTCTCACTGACATCTCCTTACCTTCGTGGTAAGGGCTTTATTCACCGGCTGATCAGGCCAGTTAGATACTAAAGTTGTTCGTTCTATTCCGGAATTTGACTAACACACTTCCATATCAACTTAAGCTACATCGCCCATAAGTAATAATCAACTACATTTTTTCCATTTGCCATCAACATTTTCATAAATACCAGGCACAGTATATTTAGCGTTATAAAGCTGGTGCTGCCCGGAATTTCCCGCCCCGCCACTTATTACACGGAAATGATTCCAGAAATTATGATAATCTTCCAACGGAAACAAGTCTGGCATTTTACTTAATGCTTTATCAACGCGTGTAACCAGCGCCCATGCTTTCGGCCAATGGTCATATTCACCATCCACAAAAATATTATTATCATTGGAAAACGGCCAACCTTCCGAATCTTTGAAGGTTTTGTCACGAGTTCCAATACCAATCCTTTTGATATGCAATTTGTCTGCCTGTTTGAAAATCTCACACATTACTGTACGGGTTCTCACATCACGATTTTCAAAATCCAGAAACATACTTATTGTAGAAATACCAGACATTTTTTTCATATATTAATTCCTTTCATTTTCGTTTATATTACTAATATAACAAAAATAAAGAAAAAGTAAAGAAGAATTTTCTTTACTTTATCAAAATTTCATTTATTTTCAAGATACTCTTTCAGCTCATCCATATCAATGGGGCAGATATCTTCATAAATAGAATTGAATGATCGCCAAAATCCAAGGTCGTCCTGGAAAAAGTATCGACTGTTTGAACTGAAATTGTTTGTATTCAGAAGTATCTTTTTCAATTCTTCCGTGGACATATTGTCAAGATAATCTTCAAATTCAAATCGGTCAAAAATCATGGCATAAATACAAGTTTCTGCATATTCATTCCAAGCATAGATAATTTCAGTTTCAGTCATAATTTCTTTTATTTTGCTGTCAAATTTCATTTTTGTTTCCTTTCTGTTAGATTATATTATAATATAACGAGAATATTAAAAAAGTAAAGTCCCCTTTCAATGAAGGGGACTTTTTAATCTCTAATAAATTCTTCAGATAAATTATTCAATCTCACTACATATACA
>JAZUQL010000012.1:0-7505 GCA_045605685.1 Lachnospiraceae bacterium | reverse complement strand
ATTCGTCGTCTTGATAATATGTTTTTAAATAATGGCGGTAGTGGGGATAATTTTTATGCACGTCTTCGTGAAAAAGTAAACTTCTTTCTTATGGAATGTAAGGAAAGCTTTGACACATGTTTTTGTGTGTCCATGGGAAGTAATGTGGCAGAGGACTATAGTGTAGCAGTAGGTTTTGATGAAGAAGTAGTCAATATATATGTCAAAGATGAGAAGTTTGCAGAAGTTTTTGCAGGAGAAGAAATAGAATTTACACCTGCATTTGTTACGGAAAATAAAAAGAAGGTAGCCGTGCCGGATATTACTGACCGCAGTCTGGTGAAGGAAATTCACAATCTGTCCTTTTGGCGGGAATTTGATGAAAAATGTATCAGTTGTGGAGGCTGTAATACGGTATGTATTACATGTAGCTGCTTTGATACAACAGATGTTATTTATAACGAAACCAGTCTTGACGGAGAACGTAGAAGAGTGTGGTCTTCCTGTATGTTAAATGAGTACAGCACGATGGCAGGTGGACATAATGTGCGTGGTAAAGCAGGAGACAGAATGCGTTTTAAAACCATGCATAAGATATATGATTATAAGGTTCGTTTTGGTGAAGAAAATATGTGCGTGGGTTGCGGGCGATGTGATGTGAGATGTCCCAAGGAAATTCATTTTTCAGAAACTATAAATACCCTTGCAAAAGAAGTTGACAGATTAAAGGAAACGGAGGGGAAAGTAAATGAATAATATTACCTTACCGTCACCACACAAAATTGTGAAAATTATTCATGAAACCAAGGCAGAATATACTTTTCGGGTTTTGTGTGATGCAGACACAAAACACGGACAATTCTTTATGCTGTCTATTCCCAAAATCGGGGAAGCACCTATTTCTGTCAGTGCAAAAGGAGATGGCTATGTTGAATTTACCATTCGAAAGGTAGGACGTTTGACAGACGGATTATTTGGAATGGCAGAGGGTGATACCTTGTTTATGAGAGGCCCTTATGGCAATGCGTTTCCGGTAGATGATTTTAAAAATAAGCATCTTGTGGTGATTGCCGGAGGTACAGGAATGGCACCGGTCCGAAGTATGCTGCAATATTTTGCACAACAGCAGGAGGAAATTAAATCCGTACATTTTATAGTTGGTTTTAAGGACAAAGATGCAGTATTGTTTGAAGAGGATTTGAATAATTTTAGAGAGAAGTTTCACACCACCTATTGTCTGGATAATATGGAAGCAGAGGGATTTCAGAAAGGTTTTGTCACAGGATATGTAAAGAATATTCCTTTTGATACCTTTGAGGATTATAATGTGGTGATTGTTGGTCCACCAGCCATGATTAATTTCACAGCAAAAGAATGTGTTGCAAATGGTGTAAACGAAGATAAAATATGGGTTTCCTTTGAACGGAAAATGTCCTGTGCAGTGGGAAAATGTGGACACTGCAAAATTAACGAAACATACGTATGTCTGGAAGGACCGGTATTTAATTATACGAAAGCGAAAGAATTATTGGATTAGTATATGAATAAGAATATTGGATGTGCTATTTTGGCAGGTGGAAAAAGTGTTCGTATGGGGCAGGATAAAGCTCTGCTGGAGTATCAGGGAGAAAGCTTTATAGAACGGATTTGTAAGGAGTTTGACTTCTTTTTTGAAAAGTATATTGCAAGGGGAACGAATCCGGATTGCTTCATAGAAGGCTGGAAGGTAATGGAAGATATCTATAAAGACAAGGGTCCGATAGGTGGAATTCATGCTGTTCTTTCCTGTTGTGCGGCAGATGCTATGTTTTTTGCAACCTGCGATATGCCCTTTTTAACAGGGAAACTCTCAAAAATGCTTTGTGAAGAATTAAAAGAGGACGTGGATGCGGTTATTGCTGTGACGGAGGATGGAAGAAAGCATCCGTTGTGCGGCGTGTATCGTAAATCCATGGTGAGAGTTTGCGAAGCTCAGATACTGTCCGGAAATAACCGTATGGTATCTGTGCTTGATAAAGTGAATGTTGCCTATGTTCCTGTAAATGGGCAGGATGCTTTACAATTACAAAATATTAATACAAAGAAAGAGTATCTTGAATTAAAATAATATAACAAAAAATGAATTTCGAGGTACAGTAACCTAACCATTTTTTTAGCATTTTGCTGGAAGATGTATGGGCTGTATCCGTGACTTTGTCACCGGAGTATATCGGGAAACGGGTATGCTTTCTATTTTGAGAAGGAGTTCAAGAATGAAAAAATCAAAGCTGGTCATGTTAAATTTCATGGCTTTATGCTGTATACTTGGTATTTTTTGCAAAAAGCTTATGAATCCTTTTGCGAATATCATTACGGAAACTTTGCACATTCCGGGTGGAATTAGTACAGGGTTTTCCATTATGTTTTTAGTTGTTGCCACAGAAATTGTAAGAAGCCAATGTGATGTTAAAAAAGAGCCAATGTTTTACTGGTGCGGTACGCTTATGAGTACGGTCCAAGGATTGGTCTCTCTTGCTCTTGGCAGAGTTGGAAGCATGGGAATATTAATTCCTTTGGCTTTTATGGCATCCGGTGTAGGAATTGATATTATCTATGCAATTCAAGAAAAAATAAAATGCAATGTTGCAGAAAGAATGGTGCCGGCAAATGCCTTAGCAGCAGTTATGGCATCTTTAGCAGCAAATTTCATTGTATTTCATTTGCGGGGGCCTGTTGTATGGCTTTATCTAGGGGTTTCGGCAGTTAGCGGCTCCCTCTTTGGCTGCTTAGGAGCAGTCGTGGCAAATCGATTAAAAAGAGTAATATAAGATATTCGTGAAACGGAGAAGATGATGCAATTGAAAAAAACAATTATATTTATTGGTGTGTTAGTAGTGTTGACCGCGTTGGCAGCAGTCATCCATTTATCTACAAGAGCACAAATTCCCGAGCATTCCATACAGGTCACACAAGGAGATAAGAAATACCATGTGGACATTACAAAACTGGATTACGATGCGGTATCCGGAGTGCGGGTTAATGGAAAAGGCGAAGAGATAGCAGTTTCGGGAGATGGAATTGCTTTACATAAACTGCTTTTGGAACTTGGAATTACGGATTTTTCTAAAGTAAATATTGTTGCGGATGATTCGTATCGTGCAGAATTGCTGGCGGAAGAAGTTAAAGAAGAGAATAGAGCTTATCTGATGCTTGAGGAAGATACGCTTCGGCTTGTCGTATTTGAAGACGAAAACAGTAAACGTAGTGTTTCTGATGTGGTGGAAATTTGTGTGGAATGATAGAATATCATATAGTTAGGCAAGAAATCTTATATGGATGCACTGACACCTTAAAATCTGACAGGTATGCCAGATGTGTAGGCTGGCAAATTGGGGAGCAACAGAAAAACTCCACGTATAAGTCACATATGTAGAGTGGCAAGTTGGCAGACAACAGAAAAATCAGCAGATAGGAATTGGGGGCACCGGTTGTTATGTAGATAATACAGCAGTCGGTGCCTTTTTATGCCTTGCAGCATGGCTACGGGGACACGCTGTCAACATATGAGAACATTTATTGCATGTTTTTTGAAGCTATTAGGGGGTGATTGGGTGTTTCTAGAATAGAAGTGGCTCATTTTGAGTTATCTAATTACATCAATCATGATTTTAATTTAGTCATTTCTTGAAAAATGACTAAATTAAAATTGATTGTTAGAATGAAAGATTTTATTGAAGATGCTCTGGTTTTATGATATAGTTACTGTGCTATTTTTGTGGATTCTTCTAGATAGGAACAATCAATGTTGTCTAGTTGATACAACAAATGGCACAGTTGCAAAAGAAGCAAACACCACGAACCCTTAAAAATCAAGGGTTTTGAAAGGAGAATATAGAAAAATGAAATTAGGTATCGTCGGACTACCGAATGTAGGAAAAAGTACATTATTCAATTCACTTACCAAAGCAGGAGCAGAATCTGCAAATTATCCGTTTTGTACCATTGATCCGAATGTTGGAATTGTACCGGTGCCGGATGAACGTTTGAAGTTATTAGGTGATTTGTATCATTCCAAAAAGGTAACACCGGCAGTCATAGAATTTGTAGATATTGCAGGATTGGTAAAAGGTGCGAGCAAAGGCGAAGGTCTTGGCAATCAGTTCCTGGCTAATATACGTGAGGTTGATGCAATCGTTCATGTAGTACGTTGTTTTGAAGATGCCAATATTGTTCATGTGGATGGAAGTATTGACCCGGCGAGAGACGTAGAAACCATTCAATTGGAATTAATGTTTTCAGATATTGAGATTTTGGAACGTCGTATATCAAAAGTTGCAAAACAGGCAAGAATGGACAAAACCCTGGCAAAAGAACTAGAACTTTTAGAAGGGATTAAGGCACATTTGGAAGATGGCAAAATGGCAGGCACATTTGAACTTCCAGAGGATGAGGATATACAGACATGGTTTGCCTCATACAATTTGTTGACTGCAAAACCAACCATTTACGCAGCAAATGTCACAGAAGATGAATTGGCATCCGATGCGGCAGATAACAAACATGTACAGGCGATTCGTGCACTGGCAGAGGCGGAACAAAGCGAAGTGTTTGTGATTTGTGCACAGATTGAACAAGAGATTGCAGAATTGGAAGATGATGAGAAGGCAATGTTCTTGGAAGAACTTGGATTAAAGGAATCCGGATTGGAGAAATTAATCAAAGCAAGTTATAGTTTGCTAGGGTTAATCAGCTATTTGACATCCGGAGAAGATGAAACACGTGCGTGGACAATCAAAAGAGGGATGAAAGCACCGCAGGCAGCCGGGAAGATTCACAGTGACTTTGAAAGAGGTTTCATTCGAGCAGAAGTTGTAAACTACAAAGATTTGTTAGATTGTGGAAGTATTGCGGCAGCAAAGGAAAAAGGATTAGTAGGAATTGAAGGAAAAGAATATATTGTAAAAGACGGCGATGTCATTCTTTTCCGTTTTAATGTATAACAGACAAAATATATCGCATAGAATAACTCATATAAGGGGGGATTCTATGCGATTTTCTGATTTGTGTGATAAAGAGGTAATCAATATTAATGATTGTAAATGTCTGGGAAGAGTCAGTGACATTGAATTCGAGTGTGATTGTGGAAAGATTTGTTCCATATTGGTGCCGGGACCGGGAAAATACCTGGGGTGTTTTGGAAAAGATTATGAATTTTGTATTCCGTGGGTTAATATTATGAAAATTGGACCCGATATAATACTTGTGGATTTAAAAGAAGATGAAATGAAAAGAAAACTATAACAAATATTGACAATAAATCGTTTCAAAGTTATACTTTATGTGTATGTTTTGAACAAAATAATCGGAGGAAATCTATGAAGTGTCCGTTTTGTAGCAGCGAGAATACAAGAGTAATCGACTCAAGACCTGCAGATGATAATAATTCTATTCGCCGTCGTCGTTTGTGTGATGATTGCGGTAAGAGATTTACTACTTATGAGAAGGTAGAGACAATACCTTTGATTGTAATCAAGAAGGATAATAATCGAGAACAATATGACAGAACCAAGATTGAAGCCGGTGTGCTTCGTGCCTGCCATAAGCGCCCAATCTCAGCAGATCAGATTACACAACTTGTAGATGATGTCGAAGTGGAGATTTTTAAGAGAGAAGAGAAAGAAATCGACAGTTCTATCATCGGTGAGATTTTAATGGATAAGATGAAGGATTTGGATCCGGTAGCTTATGTTCGTTTTGCATCTGTTTACAGAGAATTCAAAGATGTGAACACATTCATGAACGAATTGAAGAAGATGCTAGGATAAACATTTAGGTTTCAGAGTCAGATAAGAAGAGGAAGCAAGGTATGAACGCGTCAGGCATACGCCCATATGAAGGGTTTTATTCATACAATTCCATAAAGATGTCGGAGATTCGCAATCAACAGATTGCAGCTGCTCAGAGCAAGCATGAATTACCGGTAGAAGAAGTTCTGGAAGAAGACAAGTCCCTAGACATGTCAATGTCAATGGAGAAGCGTCCATTGAATCAGAAGGACTTCAACTTTGCAGATGAATACAGACCGAATGCGGTTTATTCACTGAAAGGGGAAGAGAGTGATATCGAGAGTTTAGATATCGAGCAGGCAGTATCTGATTTGGAGAAGGATCAGGTGTTGCAACAATATCAATATTTTGTGAGTGATAGGGCATTGTACGCAGGTAAGCCGAATGAGAATATGGTGGTTTCTCATTCCGGAGAGAATTTTGCTCTATAGAATAGGAAATCATATGTGTCGTTTTTTATACCCGGGAGAGTATTTAAAGTCAACCTACGATATTGACTTTGATAAATTATATAAAGCCGGCTACAGAGGTGTTATATTTGATATCGACAACACTTTAGTGCCGCATGGAGCGCCTGCTGATGAGCGGGCTGTTTCTTTGTTCCAACATTTGAAAGAGTTAGGATTTCAGGCAACCCTTCTTTCCAATAATAAGGAACCTCGAGTTCGCACGTTCAATGAGCCAATTGGTGTGAACTATATTTATAAAGCAGGGAAACCAAAGAAAGCCAATTACCGAAAGGCGATGGAGCAGATGAATACGGATACGACGAATACCATTTTTGTAGGAGATCAGATATTCACGGATGTCTGTGGCGCGAATCTGGTAGGAATTCGTTCCATTCTGGTGAAACCGATTAATCCCAAAGAAGAGATTCAGATTATCATCAAAAGATTTCCGGAGAAGCTGGTTTTGTTGGCATATAAGATTCACCGCAAATTATTTGGACACCCATATGAATCGTCTGCAAAAGAAGACAAATAAGAAAGAAATAACGGCTTGTGAACCTTTGATGGTTCACAAGCCGTTTTGTAGTGTTCAATCTTCTAAGTCAATATAGTAAGATTGATGGTTGCAACAAAAGTCTGTTCTTTAGTTTGTAAGGAGAGAGAAAACTTTTGTTTTTTCAGTAGTATATTTGCAATGTGTAATCCAATTCCGGTTCCGCTTTGTTCTCCACGGCTGTTGCTTCCTTTTTGGAAAGGATCCTTAAGCTGCTTTGGAGAGCAAGTGATTTCATGGGTATAAGGATTGGAAATAACAATTGCTTTTTTGCTAATGGAAATTGTGATTTCTCCATTATCAGGAGTGTATTTAATCGCGTTGTTAATAAGATTGTCTAATGCTCTGGTTAAAGCGATGCGGTCATATTTTATAGTAGCATCGCCGCTACAGTTGACGGTTAGGTGTTTTTGTTCCAGTTCCGTCTTGTGTTTTTCCAGTAATTCTTGGAAGACCGGAAGAACCGGTTCTTTTATTCGTTTCAGTTTTGTTTTTTCGTTTTGGAGGCGCGACAATTGTAATACATTATCGATTGTTTCATTCATATATCCGACATTTGATTGTATCTGCCGCAGATATACATCCTGCTTCTCCGGATTTGTGTTGTCTAGCAGGTTTTCTGCGTATCCGGAGAGTGCGGTAAGCGGGCTCTTCAAATCATGTGCCATGGACATTGTTAGCATTTTCTGGTAGCGCAAT
>JAZUQL010000011.1:0-62915 GCA_045605685.1 Lachnospiraceae bacterium | reverse complement strand
CCTTGCAGGCTACATCATACCGCAACGTATCAAGACATATAAATAAAATGTTATGACTGCCTACAATCTGATTCATATCTATTTTCTGCATAACGTTCCTCATTCAATAAGGTGTATCACCTGTTCCTTATAGATTATATTATCACTAAAAATATCTTGATATATCAAATCTCCCTGCCCATTCATCTCGATAATATATGGTTTCCGGCTGTTTTTTTCAATTAATATATCAATGCCTGCCATCAGCAGCCCCGGAACCAAATTTACTGCCTTTCCACAAATCGTTGCAATCTCCTCCATTAACTCCGGTTCCAAGCCAAGCTCATGGATGCTCCTTGCTTGATTATTCAAATGCAGATTGGTAATTGGGCCTTTCGACTGACGAACTACAACGTATGTAATATGTCCAAATTGATAAAGCACTCTCAAATCATAGCTTTTCCCCTGAAATAAAGACTTCGGATACCAACGCTCTATCATAACATCCAATGCTAATACTGCATTCAGTAAATCCATAATCTCCTTGGAATCCTCTAGAGAATATAGTGTTTTTGTATTCATTAGTACACCATCTATCCATCTACACGACGTATAAGCCACCATCTTCTTTGTACGTGGCTGTAATCGAAAAGCGATGACTCCGGCAGCACCCGAAAAAAATACCGGCTTTATAAAAACAGAAAACGCCTTATGATGCTCCATCCAGGCAATCAGCTGATTTGCATTTTTCACATCAGCAGGCACCATCTTAGTGACCGGAAGCCCTGCCTCTTGCAATACGGATTTGCAAGCTCTTTTATCTAAAACTTTACGAATCGCACTTGGTGAATTCAAGAATCTGGCACCAGACACTTCCAGTCTTTGAAGATCCTTTTGATATCGTTCCAGATGTCCTTCCATCTCTTCTAATGCGCACGTATGATATGAGGGGGGATCCAGCTTTACAACCGCCCCCCTTAGATCTTCCTTCTGCAAAAGCGTTTCCAATTCGTCCCACTCAAAAACGGAAAGTTCTGCGCGTTCTTCATTTGCTGCCTTTTTAAAATATTCAGTTCTCTTGGATTGCTTACTTCCTATTAATACAAGCTTCATTATTCAGTTAACATTGGATAATAAGAAACTTCACCATCACTATATACATAAGGCTCTTCCTGTTCATCCACATCCACGTTGAGAGATAGTGCTGTTAGCTTCTTCATCATCGGATCGGATAAATAATGATAGTGTAAATCCAGATTCTTAATATTCGGATATGTTCCTATCGCATCCAGTAACATTTGTCCACCCTTATCTGTCAAGGTTCCCATTGATAAATCTAAGGTATCGATGCGGCTTATATATTTACAGTTTAATACCAGCTCTGCTATCTCATCCTGTATTTCACTATCGGTAAGTCCCAGGTATGTAAGCTGTGGAAACTCTGATTTATCCAGCAGTTCCTTGATGGTAGAACTATCACCATCAAATCCATATTCATCGACACCAATATAAAGCAATAGCTTCTTCAATGCCGGAAGCTTTGCATTCTGAATCTCTTGAATGACAGATGCCGGAAGTCCTCCACAAATAATCTCTAATTCTTGCAATGTATCATGCTTAACAGCACCCAAGGTCAGATCATTGCTTCCCTTAATTACAAGCTTTTCCAGCTGCGGCATAGCTTCCCAGATTGCAGAATAATTTGCTTGATAAATCCAAGACACTTCACAATCCTCATAATCCATATCACCAATAAATAAACTCTTAATATGTGAAAACCGATCCTTATTCGCTACAATATCATTTACTAAAATCTGTGCGCCTCCCTGATCGTCCCAAACTTCGCCCCAGCAACCAATCACAACCTCTTCCAATGAAGCAAATTCATCATCCTTCATAATATCTTCAATCATGGTAGATGCTGACTTTTCTTCCTCTGTTACCTCTTCATACGTGTAAGAAAAACGTTTGCTCTTATACATCCTATACCTCCTACTATCCATTGACTCTGTATCTATATCTTCATTCACAATGATGTGTGTATTATAACATATTCCTATCTGGATGGAAATCCTTTCTTCACCACTACAAGGTTTTGTTCCTGCTACCTCCATATCTTTACAATAATCGATATAATAATCTTTTATTTACTTCCACTTATGAAATCACGTGAATAACAGGATATAATAATTCCCGCCGATTCAGCCAAATATTCAGAAAACTCAATGGTTGCTTCAAAAAAGAAACCGCCTGTTAAATTAGCAATTCTAATATAGCTGGCGATTTCTTTTTGTTCGTTTTTATTAACGTTTTTTGTAATGTTTATTTATTGGCATTTATTGGCATTTATTAGCATTTATATTATTCTGAAGCTTACTCAGAACCGGCTCAAATTTTGCTCCATACCAATGATTATCTAATTTCATCGTTTCACAAATACAGTCCACTACATAGTCCGCTGCAATTTTCGCAGCATCATAGGCATCAATACCATTCATGATTGCTCCAACAAACGCCGAAGAATAAATGTCTCCTGTACCATGACAGCCTTGTGCAATCTGTTCATGCTCATAGTAAGAGTACTCACCATTCACATATACAACTACCCCTGTCTTGCCCTCTGTATACGATACTCCTGTTAAAATAACGTTCTTACATCCCAGCTTCCGTAAACGCTCGATTAGTTCCAGGATATAAGCTTTATCATATTCTCTTTTATATTCTACACCCGCCAGAAAACTCGCTTCCGTAATGTTCGGCAATAAATAATCAACGCCATTACATAACTGTTTCATTGCTTCCACATATTCGTAATCAAATCCCGGATAAAGCACACCATTATCTGCCATTGCCGGGTCTACCACCTTAACGCATTCCTCTCCTGCGACATCTTTCATAATATCGCATACGAAACCAATCTGTTTCTCGCTTCCCAGATATCCGGTATAAATCGTATCAAAACGAATGCCTTCTCTTTTCCAATGCTGAATAATGCCTGGTATATCCTCTGTTAGATCGCGAAACGTATATCCCTGAAAACCGGATGTATGCGTAGACAGCACAGCTGATGGCAACACACAGGTCTCTATGCCACAAGCAGAAATGATTGGGAGTGCCACTGTCAGTGAGCATTGTCCCACACATGAAATATCTTGAATTGTAAGTACTTTTTTATCTTTCATAATACACCTCGTTTCTTTGTTTACAGAATACTATAAACAAGAATTGGTGATATGTTAATGACCAGTACAATACATTTTTATATAACCAGATATGTATTTAATCCATCTGTTTATCTGTATTACTTTTTCGCCTATTGCGTCGTACTCTGCTTATCTGTCTCTCAAAGTCGCCATGATTCAGTAGTTCTGTTATGACATACTGCTCAAAAATCGGAACTGTACACGAATAAAACCCCAGCTTTTTTTCATATTCCTCTAATAAATTATTCGGTAATACTAAATATCCTACTCTGATTGCCGGCGCTATCGTTTTTGAAAAGGTGTTCAGATAAATAACCCTGCCTTCCGGAGCCATGGAGAACAAAGTCTCTTCCGATTTTTTTGAAACCGTCAGTTCAGAGTCATAATTATCTTCTATTATGATTCCATTTTTCTTTTCTGCCCATCGGATATACTCATTTTTCTTAGATGCACTCGCTGATATATTACTCGGATAGCTATGGAATGGAGTTACGTGTAATACACCGGCATTTGTTTCTTCCAAATCTTTCGTTATAATTCCATCCTTCCCAAGCTTTAACGCTTCATAAGAAACTCCACAAGATTTGTAGACTTTTCTTATCTTTTCATAACAGGGTTCTTCAATCGCGAATACCGTTTCAGCTCCTATCAGTTGGATGATGATATTGTATAAATATTCTGCTCCTGCACCAATTACGATTTGTTCCGGCTTTACAAATATTCCACTGCTACGTCTCAAATAAGAACCGATTGCCATTTGCAATTCTTCGCATCCTCGATTTGGAGACTTAACCAGAATATCTTCTCCATATTTGAGCAAGACCTTTCTCATTGTTTTTGCCAATACTGTAAACGGAAACTCACCATCGGTCGCCTTGTGATGTTTCGTATAGTATTCTTCCATACCGGATACAGACTCACCAACTGACCAAAAATCCGTTTCTTTATATATAACAAAATAACCGCTTCTTTCACGTGCCTCTATGTAGCCTTCCTCGCACAATATGGAATATGCATGTTCGGATGTGATTACACTTACGTCGCATTCAGCTGCCAGCAATCTCTTGGAAGGCATTTTTGCTCCATATGGATATATCTTATGTACAATATCATCCCTTAGTTGATAATATAGCTGTAAATATGCCGGAATATCCTTTGTTTCATCAATTCTATATTTCATTGGTTATATATATTCTCCTGATTTTTATACTTTTATAATACCAGATAGAATAAAGATACTATTCACAATACGATTTGTCAAACGCTGACTGATAATAACTGTATAGCCTGAGTGACCATTATTTCGAAACTTTTCGTCAGCAGCAACTCTTTAACTGATATCTTCGAAACCGAATCATCACTGTTTTCTCATCTGTCGTAGGAACAGTAATACAGCTAACACAAACAGAATGATGGCATATCCGAGTACCCACCATATATGAGGAAAAATACCTGCAAAATCTCCCGCAAGTACAGCCCGTTCCATCTCCACTGCATGAACAAACGGAAGTGCATAAGCGATCTTCTTAAACACGCCTCCCACAAGTTCAAGATCAAACCAAACACCGGATAGCCACGCTGAAAGATTTGTAAGCAAAGCACCACAGATACCGCCCACCTGCTTATCGTTCAGCACACTTCCGCAAAGGAGTCCCAATGCAATGTAGAGTATGGATATTGGAATTATGAATAGGACAGCATATAAAATATGTACCGTAATATTTAGGCCGAGAGCGATTGCGGCAATGTAACAAATAATACATTGAGCAATAGAAATTGGAATAATCGGCAATGTATAACCAAGAATAAAATCCACCGAAGACAGTGGCGTTGTATACAAGCGCTGAAGCAACGAGCTACCTCTGTCTTTTGTGATAACAGTTGCCGAAAACAATGTCATAAATGCCAAACCGAAAACGGTTACACCCGGAGTTAGGTGCTGTATTTCAAACAACTTTACAGGGATATTTGCTTGAATAGCACTTAACAATAAAATCAAAACAAGCGGAAATCCAAGTCCAAAGAAAAGAGTCAGTGGATCTCGTAATATTTCTTTTGTATTTCTATTTGCAAATGTGAGCATTTTCATTTTGCCACCCCCTTAACAATACGTATAAAGGCCTGCTCAAAACTGTCCGTTTCTGCGGCACTTTTTATCTTGTCAGCAGTATCACAGATAAGAAGCTTACCATCTTTCATAATAGCAATACGGTCAGACAGCGTTTCTGCTTCTTCCATATAATGTGTTGTAAGAATAATAGTTACTTTCCCTTTAAGAGAACGAATCAAATCCCACAGTTCGCTTCGGGCAAGCACATCAAGACCAAGCGTAGGTTCGTCAAGAAACAATATCTCCGGTTCACTGATAAGTGCCATAGCAATGCTCAGTCTTCGTTGCCAACCACCGGATAGTTTACCTGCTTTTTTCTCACTAACAGATTCCAGTCCGAGTCGTTCGGTAAGCTCTGAAATTTTCGCATTTTTCTTGTCCTTTGTGAAACCATGAACACCGCACATTAGCTCAAGATTCTCTCGAACCGAAAGACCGGGTGCAACCGCTGTTTCCTGCGGAGAAACTGCTATCAGCGATTTCACAGCGGATGAATCTTTGCAAATACTTTTTTCGTGAAGAAAAGCATCTCCGCTTGTAGGCTGTGTCAAACAAGACAACATTTTGATGGTAGTTGTCTTACCGGCTCCGTTTACACCCAGCAAAGAAAATAATTCTCCTTTTTTAATTTGTAAATTTAATTGATCTACCGCTATTATGTCCTTATACTTTTTAGTTAGATTCTCTGTTCTTATGGCATACATACAATACTTCCTTTCTGTAAATAATTTTATATAATCATAACATTTCCATTATCAAAAATCTCATTTCTTATTTATTCGGTTCTATTTCTTATGTAAGCGGTAATTCCGTTGGCTATCTTGATTTCAATGTTATACTCTTTCTTTTCCATTATACCGGACTTATACGCACATTTTAAACGTTTGCGGAAGGATTCGAACCTTCGGTGCAATCACTCGCACTCCAACTTAGCAGGTTGGCACCATAAACCTCTCGGTCACGCAAACAAAATGGGCAGAGTTGGACTCGAACCAACGATGTTTCTTTGTAACGGATTTACAGTCCGCCGCCTTCGCCGCTAGGCTACCTGCCCGTGGGGTGGCTAGGGGGAATCAAACCCCCATATGCAGAACCACACTCTGCCGTACTAACCATTATACTATAGCCACAGTGACCCCTATGGGACTTGAACCCAATATCCTCGCCTTGAAAGGGCGATGTCCTAACCTTTAGACTAAGGAGCCATAATGCTCCACATGGGATTCGAACCCACAACCTACCGGTTAAAAGCCGGTTACTCTACCATTGAGTTAATGGAGCTTGTCGCGCGAGCCTCGTTGACTCGCGTTATTCACTTTTTCATGCAGATATAGAAATCTGCGCATCTGTCATAACCAAAATATCATCGATTCTGACATCCAATACAGATGCCAACACTACCAAATTGTCGATCGTCGGCAATGCTGTTCCGTGCTGCCACTTGTAAATCGCCTGCGGTGTTGCAAAGCCAAATACATCCTGCAAATCCTTTACGGACACGCCAGCAATCTGTCTTAATCTATTGATATTTTGGCCTGTTCTTACCATGTCTATGGTTGGAATAGCCATGACTTCCTCCTTCCCGGCATCGGAGCCGTGCTAGGAGGAGCCTTGTCATAATCTCGATTCCGCTTTGCTTCATCTCGATTATGTGGCTTCGCCAAATTCGTCTACATAAACCATGTGGTCTGCCGGTGAGTAAACTCCCCACAGCTCAACAGTTTATGCAGCGTGCAAGGCTCAGTTTGCCTTAAAATTATAAATAGGTTTTAATACTTCAATCACTTCTACGGATTCCCCGATAACATCGATGATGTCACTTAGGGACTTATATGCCATAGGAGCTTCGTCCAATGTATCTTCATTGACGGAGGTTGTATAGATTCCCTCCATTTCCTTTTTGTATTCCTCTAATGACAGTGACTTTCGGGCACCCGCTCTGGACATCACTCTTCCGGCACCGTGAGGCGCGGAATAATTCCATTCCGGATTCCCTTTTCCAACAGCAAGCACGCTTCCATCCCTCATATTAATTGGAATCAGCACTTTTTCTCCTTTATGGGCTGCAATTGCGCCCTTTCTCAATATCATTTCACCTGTATCAATATAATTATGAATGGTATGAAATGCGTCTATCGCTGTTAATCCACATCTGTCAAGAATGATTTCTGCAATCAGCTGGCGGTTCCTCTTTGCAAACTGCTGGCAGATTTCTACGTCAGCCAAGTAGTCCTCAAAATATTTTCCGTAGAGGTAACACAAATCTTCCGGCATAGAAGTTTCTTTTACTTCTCTCTGACGGAAAAGCTCCTTTATTGCAGCCTGAATTTCACTTCTTCTGCCCTGCGCCTTATAGGTACGGATGATTTCATCTCTCTGCTCGAAGTAATCTTCCATGCCGCGATTCAAATCCACCGCAAGTCTCTGATAGATTTCTGCTACCTGTTTTCCAAGATTCCTGCTACCGGTATGAATTACAAGATATTTTGTACCATCTGCAGCCCTATCTACCTCGATGAAGTGATTGCCTCCTCCCAGGGTTCCTAAGCTTCTCTCTAATCTCTTACTGTCCCTTAATTCCCTATAGCAACGAAGCTGCTGCAAATCAAAATGCTCCTGTCTTCCTTGCCATACATGCATTCCCGAAGGAATAAAGTGACAGGCTTCATCCAACTTTTCAAAATCTATCTCGATGTTACCAAGATTTACCGTGTACATACCACATCCAATATCCACGCCTACTACGTTCGGAACCGCTTTATCAATAACTGTCATAGTGGTTCCGATAGTGCAACCTTTACCCGCGTGAACATCCGGCATGATTCGAACCTTGGAACCGGCCGTAAATTCGTAATCGCACATTCTGCGGATTTGCTCAATTGCTTCCGCTTCGATTACGGATGCATAACATATGGCTGTATTTACTTTTCCCTGAATCTCTAACATAGTGTTTCTTCCTTTCTTCTAAATTCAATAAAATACATCGGACACAAGCATATGGTTGGATTCGAACCAACGCTCACGGAGTTGCAGTCCGCTGTCTTAACCACTTGACTACATATGCATAAAAAATACCGCCTACCCATCATCAAGGTAAGCGGTACGCTAAGAACATGTTAATCTATCATTCGTGCAGTGATATCACTGCAGTCCGGCACAGGTAACACAATTTCCTCGTTTACGCTTATCTATAGATGAGTGCATAACGTATAAGCCCAACTCGCGTTCATCGAGATGTGCCAATTTACAACTTTCACTATAGATGAAATAGAAACGATTCATTGTAGTCATATCTTTTTCCTTTCTGGAACCTATGTCGTCCCGCTTTTCTCTTAATTACATCGTCATCATAGCACAGAAATTTTAGTTTGTAAATTATACTTGTGGTATAAAATCTAATCTTCACTCAAATCTCTCCACAAAATGCACAACGGCAAAATCTGACTTATATTCTTGCTACTTCTATAAAATCACTTCGTCTTGAAAAAGATTCTTATATTTTTCATATTCTGCTTGCCACATCTTTCTTAATCCATCAGATATATTGGCACCTTTTCCATTTTTAATTAGAATTTGTTCTCGTTCTTCCGGAGTTCTCCTTGATGATTCGCTTATTTCTTTGCTTTTGCACTTATTTATAAATTCTAGGAAAGATTCTTCGATTAGAAAAATCTCATTCTTTTTCTCATGATCAATAAAATAAATTTTATCATCTTTTCCTAAATCAATAGCAAAAACATTGCCAAATGAATCTTCCGCTATTGGTAGTAAAAATTTATCCACTTCCTTAATACATTCAATTTTTGTAAAATTATATTTTACAGTCCCCAAACCATAAAAAACTCTAACATCTGATGAAATCCCCTTTGAATTTATTGATGTATTTGGTGTTTCTCCTCCGTTATATTTCTTCAAAAAGTTCCTATACATCCCCGGCAGCTTCAATCCAATATTTTCCTCAAATTCTATTATCAGTTCATCTATTCTATCGTTATAATTTTTTACTATAAGCATTAATTTGCTCCCTCCTTATACTTGCTATGTCCACCTTGATGTGTAAATTCTCCATGATACTCTCCTTTTATGAGTTGCAAAACACCATTTTCCGAGTGGTGATGAACCACATATCCTGCTGGTATATCCGTCAATCCATACTCTTCTTGCAATTTTTCCTTATAAAGTTTTTTATCTTTTTCTCTATCCCCAGTAAATGAGCCTATATTAATATCCCCTATAAACGGATGTTTTGTTTCTTTAGGAAAATTCGGATATCCATCAATATATCTTACTTCAATTCCTTCCTCATTAATATATGTCCATTCTGCTTTTCCATCTTTCACTTCTATTTTAATTTTGCCACCCTTTTCAATCCATTTTATAGAATCAGGACTTTTTTCTGGTTTACTGTCCTTTAATTCTGCACCACAAATAGCATTTATTTCTTTCATCTCTTCTTGATTTGAAATCAACTTTTCTGAAATACTATCTATCGGTTGAATGGAGTCACAATCAATTTTACTATCATCAGAATTTTGAAAATCTTTTCCATTATGAACATCATAATTATCATTTTCATAAATGCTATTCCAAAATTCTTTGGTACTCTCTACATTCATTTCCTTTTCGGGTTTAATATTTTTAAAATTTTCAGGTTCCGGCTTCTTAATTTCATTTATTTCCGTTCCTTTAACTTCCTGCATTAGTACACTCCTCCTTCATCTTGATATACCTCTGTAAAACAACTAAATACATCGGCATACTCTGCATCTCTTGTTGACTGTTCATAGAGAATAAGTGCAAGTACTAAATCAATCTGATGATTTGTGTATTCTTTAACCGACGGATTGAGACCGTCAACTACAGAACGAACCCACGCATTTATATCTTCACAATGTCTTGATTCTTTGATTGCATTCTCTGCCGATAAGAAATCAAAAATCAATGCTCTTAATGTTTCTAATGTATTCTCATCATCACTTGACAGATATTCTACAAAATCTCTCTTTATTTCTGTCGTAAATTTTGACTTAATAACCATTTCCTTAAGTTTCTTAATATCTGCTTTATTTCCCTTTCTGAACAATTCCTTATTCATGATACAATCAAGCAACGAATCTGATACCTTCTGATCATAAGCATTTAAATATATGTCTTCTTCTGGCTTATGCACATACTCTTTATCCACCGTTTTATGTTTATTGATCTTACAAAGCACAGGCTGAACCCATTCATTTTGATAAACCGCAGCTACACCACAAGGCAATTTTGCAAGTTCAGTAATCTGGTCTTCATTTAAGTTTGCAGCTCTTCCCACAAGTTCTCTGTCTGTTTGGTCTGGCAAACGCATAATAATTTTTGTATTCGTATTGCGAATAACAGCCATGTCAAGAAGTCCCGGTGCCTGATCTGCTATAATAAAGCCTTCTCCATACGTACGCATTTCTGCTATGGCATTTGTAAGCATTTCTACACTCTTACCTATCAGATTCGCACTTTCCGATAACTGCTCTGTTGATGTCCTCTTTAACAGATTATGTGCTTCCTCTAACACTGTAATATGCTTTAGCTCAGCATTTATAACATTGCTAGTCATTCTGTATTCCTGCAACTTAAGCACAATCATACCCATAATCAAAGATTTTGTTTCAGAAGAACCAACCCGGCTCAAATCTACAATCACATTCTCCTCAAATAACGCTTCATTTGAAATTTCATCGCACGTAAATATCCTGCCATTAATTCCATTTGTTAATGACTCCAGTCTTGTAAGTAACGCCCCTTTGTATGCCCCCTTATTATCCATGTCAAATTCGCTATTATCAATTATCTCTTTAATGTTCTTCGCTACATCAGAAAATGATGGATATAACATTTCTCCATAAATGTTAATCGAACGTATCATATCCCATCCACAAGCTTTATAGGATTTTTCTACCGCATTTTTTAATACCGCCGGCATTGCTGCATACATAGGCCAACAAACATTAAAGATTTCTACAAGGCGGTCTAAATGTTCCAATATGTGTATACCAGTTGGAAAACTAAACGGATTGATTCTTAGCATAGGCGTAAGCCCCGGATTAGTTCCATAAACAGATACATCCTTTTCCACTCCAAATACAGATTTATATTCTCCTTTAGCAGGCTCTACAACTAGGAATTTTGTTTTTTGTCCTTTAGCTTCGCTAAGAATCTGGTACACGGTATTACTCTTACCGGAACCCGTACTACCCGTAATAAATGTGTGAGACGCAAAGGATTGCTTTGCCAAGTTTACTTCTACATTTTCCTCTCGGTTCATATGGAAAATATTTCCCAACTTAAATGTTTTATCTGTTTTTTGAACATTATCATAAGTAACAATATTTCTTCCAAATTCAGCACATTCCAAGATAGGCAATCCGACGATTGCTTTTTGTGGAAAGTTTAATGAATATGCTAATTCTTTACCTGATAAACTTGTGGTTGCAGTAACCAAAGAAGGATAGACCAAAAAGGTATCATCTCCACCATGAAGTAATTCACCATCGAATTCAACCGGATTGTCATTTTCTTCAACAATGTTTCGTAGTTCTTCTGTGTCGCTTACGCACTTATGCGGATTAAGTGCAAATATCGGGTGACGCAGTTTCCTAATATAATTGCAGATTTCCTTTGCTGCATCTTTTTCTTCTACAACATTTCCTCTCCATAAGTTGATTGCTGACTTAGACATATAAGAATCCTCACCTAAAGTGAGCGCCAAATATGAATGTGCTACATTGCTTGCAACATTTTGGTCTTCACTCAGCACATAGGCAGCAAAATCCCACATGCCAAGTGCTCTGCTTTGTTCCAGACGTTTCATTTGATTCTCAAGCAATTCCAATGCATGTTTAATATTATAATTGGTAAAGGTCTGTGTAATCCCTTCGTTCTTTCCAATGTTTGCCGTCACTGTAGATGATCTTGCAAAATTAGCACCAAAATTTACACCTAAGTTTGTACTTGACATTACACTTGCTGTTTTAGAGAGAGAGTTAGTAACAGCTTTTCCAAGAGTATTCGCCACAGATGTTCCTGTAGTTTTAGTAACGGAATTAGACTCTGTATTAATAATTCCTTTTGTTAATGTATCTTGTGCTATTTTTCCAAGTGTTTTAGTTTTACTTCTGTTCCAACCGTGACTATATCCAAGACCTATACGTGATAAAACACCCCTTTTGGGTCTAATACTTACCGAATCACTTGACCCCTTAGTTTCTGCTTTACTTTCATTAGTACCTTCAGTATGGGATTGTGATTCACTCTGTGCCTGAGATGTTCCGTCAGTAACAGCTTGACTTTCATTCTGTCCGTGAGTCACGGAACTTTGGTCAGTAACTCCGTCCGTCACAGTTTGTCCACTGCTTTGCCCGTTTTGAACTCCGGCACTCGCACCCACATTGACACCTACTGTTGCAGATGAACCGTGTGCAACACTATCTGTAAAATGGAAGTCTTGCTGCCACTCTGCATAAGGCTTCAAGCCTGAATAAAATTCCCCAAGCTTCAATTTTCTTTCTTCTACATCGAGAATAGGCGTTGCTAATAAGACAATAGTATATTCTTTCTTTGTACTGTCCGGAATAATACCATCAAGTAACTTTTCAATGGTCTGACTAACAAATTTCTCCGACTTTTCAGTTGGAATATTTGAGGCAGTTGCCACAGAATAAGTCTTATTGTTATTCAAGCAAGGCACAATACCGATGCCATCATTTTTGAACTCTGCGCCCGGAAAATTGCCACGAATAGCATCTCTTAATCTGTCACGATAGATATCTGCATCAACTCTGTTGTTTCCGTTTTTCAAGTTTACCACAGCCAAATAAACATCTGTCTTTTCCTGTTTTCTGTCGAAAATCAAGGCTATATTACAATCTTCGTTGGAAAGTACAGCATAAACATTTACCAACTTTTCGAGATTATTCTCTTTTTTATCCGTAACCCACTTAGTAATATTGAAATATCTGATATTGAAATCAACATCAAATTCTTCATCATACTCAGCTTCTTCAATCATAGGGAGATACAATTCTTTTATCTGTGGCAGGAAAGCATTAAATACTTCAATGCTACTTGCTGCCATCATTTTTTCGGTTAATTCTCTTGCAACTTCGTCATCAGCCTTCGGCATTTCTAATAAATATTCCTCACGCTTTGCCTGAACATCTACTATCTGTGCCGGACTCAATTTCGATAATTGAGCAACCTTATCTCCGGTTTTTTCTCCGATTCTTCTTACTACGTTCTTTACACCCATTTTTCTTCCTCCAAATCCTATTCAATAGTCTTGAATGAAATCAGGTTTTCAATCTCGTTCAATGAAGCTCTGATTTTTTGCTGACTTGTTTCCAAGTTGTTGATTTTTTCAGTTTCGTTATCAATCGAATCTGAAATTACTTGTAATTCCGGATTAAGCTCAACGATGTTCTTTTCAATCATTGTACTTAATTCATCTTGCCATTTCTTGTAGCTGTTGTAATAATTTGTATTCATATCAGTTGCGATAGTTTCAATATTCTTTTCAACCGTTTTGTTGTATTCTTTGGTCAATTTGCTTGTATTCAATTTTTCATACATAAACAAATCTAAACCTAATAAGTGTCCATGCAAAAATTTAGGTTTGACGAAAATGCTACTCGCCTTGTCATCGTACGATATATTTTTATAATTGAATATTAATTCAGATAATGTTTGTTTTTGCTTGTCTGTTAAGGCATCACTTGCCGTTACTATATCAATAAGTTCATCCTTTAACATTTGTGAATTGTTTTCCCAATAATTACACGCAATATGGTTAATTTTCTTTGTTGCATCAACCATATTAGTTTTGTATGTTTCAATCACTTCACTTAATACTTCATCGGCTGTTTCAGAAAAAGCGTCTTTCTGTGTAGCATCTAGTTCTTTCTTCGAATCATATATAGATTCCATACCTTTTTTCGTATCTTCCACAATTCCTGATAAAGCCCCCTTCAAATCCGAGAAAGAGAAATCCTTAACTCGACCTTTCAAGTCGCTAAACATTTTTCCCTTTGCTTCGTCTAAAACTTTCTTCTTGTCATCAACGCGGTATTGACTGTCATTTTCTTCAATATACTTCTTATTTAAGGCTTCAAGTTCTTCTAATGGATAATCATAATTCAAATGATTTTTAGCGTATGTATTTATTGAATTATATGACTCAGCAGAGAATGTGGCATCTAATTCAATGCTTTTTTCACGCATTGTAGTGATGAGCTGCTGCTTCTTTTCTTCAAGGTCGCTGATATACTTATCTCTAAGATTTTTACGAGCTTGTACACGTTTAGCAATCTTTTCTGTTGTCTTTTCCACAACATCAGTTAAAAGAGCATATACCATCTGGCACTTATTGTAAGCAGAATATTTGCTTGCAAATTCTTCAATTTCTGTTTCAACACAATGAAGCCCACTATTTACATATATAAGGTTTTTCTCATTTGCTGAATAAGCAATTACTTCTTCTTTAATCTGCAAAGGCATAATGTTGTACTGATACAAAGTCATATAATCTTCATCTTCAGGGTCACTGAAGGAGTCGGTCTGAAGTTTATATATTTTTCTATAATACTTATCTGCCAGTACACCATCATTCTTTGCTCCCAATCCCATAATTGAGGAAACAAAGAAAATACCACTTGCGTACATTTTCTCAACGGATTTAAACTCTTTAATATTCTTGATTTGCTTCTCATTGAATCCCTTTTCCGGCAAATTAGACACGTCAGCCTTATTCAGTACAATCATTGTAAATCTCTGGTCTAAAGCATCAATACTTAATATGTTATTACAAAGAGCTTCGTTATCCATTGTATCAATAGTTTCATATTGAGATACCCATACCGGAATACCGTTTGAAAAACCTTCAAGAGCTTCTTTTAATACTTCGATATGACCATCATTTGTTGCGGTGTTAGAACCCGGTGTATCGAAAATAACAAACTTGTTGTTAGAACTTCCGAGTATTCCGGTCTTAGAGAACGCAATATACAACTCAATCATATTTCCGATTTCGGTAGAAGAAGAATCTCTCTTTTCATATGCATTGATAAAATCTAATGCTACCGATACCATCTGATACATCGTTGTTGCTTCTTTTTCCTTCAGAACCTCGTCCAATTCAACAAGCATTTCATCATTGCTATCGCCTTTAACCACACGATAACCTTCATCTTCAAATGACAGTTCTATAATATCTTCCCAATGTTTAAACTTGATACGTGCTACATCACTCTGATTCAGATTTTGAATTTTAAATGCCTTTGCTGTTACAGGGTCGCCACCACTCGGCAAAACCTCACGACCTATCAAAGCATTGATAAATGTCGACTTTCCGGCACTATAATTACCAAACACACAAATCGGAACAATATCATCAAGAGCATCTGATACTTTGGCAAGGTTTTTTGTTATTTCCAGTTCATCTTTTGTTACTTCTTCAATTACTGGCTTAACATTGGCAAATATCTCTTTTGTATCATTCAAAATAAATTTGCCATTATCAAGAACTCTGTTAGAACGAGAAATAGTAATTTTCTGCTCGAAAGCCTTTTCCTGAGATACCTTCAACAACTCATTGTATTCTTCTTTTGTACCCTCAAATACAATTTCTACCGAACCTTTTGTTTCGAGATAATATTCATCAACAACTACCTCTAAAATTTCTTTGGCATTGAATGGAAGAAAACACTTACGAGCATTTTCCTCTCTCAATTTGCCATTAGGAGCATAAAGTCCAACATCAACCCATTCATGAGAATTTTCTTTGTAGGTTTCGTATTGAATTTCCTGCTTATATGGATTACTGATAATTTTAATCTGAGTCATTTGTATTCTCCTTCCCAACACACCCTATTTATTGTGCTATTCCTTCTTCATTAGTTACAAATTTATTTCAACCGAACTATAACCACGACCATTTTTCTTTTTCAAATTCCCACTGCAATTAGTAGAAAAGTTCAAAATTGTCACACTATTAGTGTAAAAACTACAACCATTCAATGTCAATGAGATTCCAGTACCTTGCCTTATTCAAAATTACAACTTATTCATAAAACTTAGCTTCATTCTTTTACAGAATATACGTGCACGTTACGTGCAGTCAACAATCATATTACAACTAGTTTCTTGCATATATTTTTATGGCTATATTTGCCATTTGCAATAAATTAAAATGCTAACAGAGCCAAATCAATTCCACAATGACACTGCATTTCATTTTACTTGATATAAATACATTCATTGTCACCCTCTAAGTAGAATGTTGAATTCTCCACTTTCATCAATCCTTTAAATGCACAAAATTTCTGATTCTCTCTAAATTGTCCAATTTCCCATCCATGTTTAACTCATACATATTTCCCCACCCCCCTTATCCATTCAGCAACCGATAATTCATAAGAAAAAACGACCAACTTATCATAGTTGATCGGTGTTTCTTATAATCCCAATAACAGATTTCTCCTCGGAATCTTTAGAACATCTCCTGACTCATGCGGTCAATTTCCGCATCCACTGCTGGTCCGACCCCAAATGTAGTAAAAGGCATACCTGCTGTCAGGCAAGGAATAAAGTTGTGCGTTCCACATTTTCTGCAAGCACGTTCCACTTCTGCCTTCACCATCTCAGGTGTCCATCCCGGCACATCAAGATGACGTGTCTCAATCTCTCCCATAAATGTAATTTGTCCGCCAAATTCTTCAATGAGACTTGGCAAATCATTCGATGGAATTACACCCTGCCAAATATCCATTCCCATCTCAACCATATACGGAACCAGATTCTTGGAATAGCCATCGTTATGATGAACAATTAGAATATCATTTTCCTTGTAATAACCATAGATCTTCTTATATGCCGGAAGAATAAACTCCGCAAACATCGCAGGTGACATAAATGAATTCTCTGTCGCACCCCAGTCATCATGGTGTAATACTGCCTGAATGTGACATCTCTCAATCATATTTTTTGCAAAGTCCAACTCGCATTCCGTCAGAAAATCTATAAGCGCTTTCATCTCCTCCGGTTCTTCATAGAAGTTCGCAAGCGCATCTTCCATTCCCATTAATGCGTGAAGTCTTTCAAAAATTCCCTGCGTCTGCACGGCACATACATATTGATCTTCCGGGTTGGCACCGGCAGCAATTCCATTTAACATCCCCCAGTACCCCGGATCCTCCGGAGCCACCGGCTTGTGTAGAATTTCGCGCCACTTTGTAATATCCTTCAATACACGGTGTTCGTCATCATGCTTTGGAAATGCTCCCATCTGTCCTGCCGGCAGCGTCCATGTTACCCCAAACTGGTCAACTGCGTCCGGAGACCCCGGAATAATCGGATAATCCCCCATGTAATAAGTATCCGGTACTAATAAATGTAAGAACTCGTACTGTTTGACAAAACGATCCGGTTTTCCGTCCTTTTTCATTGTTTCTCTCAAATTCTCTTTTCCCGTTAACATTCGTTCCCCCCTATTAGAAATCGTCACATTACGTTGTTTCATCTATTATAACATTAAATTCAGAATATTTCCATTATATATCTTTAGTTTCTGTATAATTCAACATTTCCCCTCCAACAAATACAAATTCGCATTATAATGATTGAATTTTCTGGGCGTTTATGTTAAAACAGATATACATTTTGCGGAATAGAGGTATAATATTATGGCAACTTGCGAAAAACTCTCTAAATGTCCTTTTTACCAGGGGAAAATGGATATAAATTCAGGTCTGGGCTCTATGTACAGAAAGAAATATTGCGAAGGCGATAAAACAATTTGTGCTCGTTACACCATTGCAACTCAATTAGGCCCGGAATATGTAACGAATAATATTTACCCTAACATGCATGATTTAGCGGACAAACTACTTGCAGAACATAAGAAATAAGTAAAACTTTCTTCATCATGAAAAACCAGTTCGATATCAATCGAACTGGTTTTTTTGCACGTCTATGTCAAGTCTATCTCCCATAGGTCCCGACAAAATATTGGATGGATAGTCCTCTATCTTATTAATATCCGCGTTCACGCACAGCCGGCAATAATCCTATTACCCTAGCAATACATATGATGTTTAGAAATATTCCCAAAACAGACTCTACACACGCAACATTCTTAATAATTCCTTTTGAATGATCCAACATTTCTCCTGTTCCCATAAAAACACGAAAACTTTCCAGTATTTCTTTATTTGCCAAACCACAACCCAATAGTGTTCCCAAGACTACATAGATAGTCGCAAAAAAGAAGATATACTCTACTATGTTTAAAATCATCATCCATATCGTTCTTACAGAAGATTTAATCATATAGCCATTTTGTCCGTTCTTTTTAAATTCTCCCGCTATTTCTTTTTTCTCTAGAAAATCAGGAATCATTCTATGAAAAAACAGCACATTGATTTGATAAACAGTTATTTCGAGCATACGCACAATCGAATATATAAGCAATATATATAACATACAATTATTTTGAGTGCATTTTGCTACGTTATAAAAAATAACTGCAACTAACAGATTTACCATCACCCATATCTCTGGGAATGCATAAGAATTTATAAGCGACTTTTCTTTTTGAGGTTTTATTTTACTACTCACTATCCTAATCCAATAAAATATCGAAACTCTCTCCAAAAAATAAAACACCAAAAATAATATAGGAATTATAAAACCATTTTCTCTTCCGATGATGTCCTTTTTTATTTGCATATTGCTCTCCTATCCTTTCAACCAATCGATTCCATATTTCTTCAGATCCACTCTTCCATTTTCAACGCATACCCCTTCCGATTCCAGTCGTTTCTGCTGCACCTTTGCCCCACCAAAAACAAATTCTGCTGCAAGTTCTCCTTTCGCGTTCACAACGCGGTGGCAAGGAATCTCATCGGGATTTGGGTTTTTATGTAATGCGTTACCCACCGCACGACACATTTTCTCATTTCCTGCCATGGCCGCAACCTGTCCATAGGTCGCAACCTTTCCCTTTGGTATCTTCTTAACTGCCTCATAGATTCTCTTTGTCGGACTATCCAAAACAAGATCATAACTTTCTGCTATCATCCGCTGTATCTCCGTTGCAGGAATACTTCCATCTAAGATAATCGTATTCCAATGGTCTTTATTCTGATGATATCCCGGGATTACCGACGCATATGCGTTACGCCACATATCTCGCCACTCCGGGCTTACCTTAACATTTATATTTAGATATCCGCCTCTCTCATAAGTCCACAAAAACACTCGTCCACTTCCGCCGACACGTACCAGTTGCCAGTTCGGGTCACGAAATGGTGCATCCTGATATGTATTAGGAAAGGATAAGCCATATGCCAATATCTCTTCGCGTGATGTCACCTGCATCTCCCTTCTCCCTCTGACGGGAACCATATTTAACATCATTCTACTATAAACACAGTTCAGATACCAGTATTGCATACAGATTTCAGTGCTACAAAAACGATTCTTTTACTCAAACTTCTTTCTAAAAATCGAACATCCATAATCCTTTATATCCACCTTCTTCATCTCGAAAGAAAAACGAATTCTGTTCCACGTTTCATCACCACACTTCATAAAACGCTTCAGATACTCATAGATTCTTCTCGACAGACTCCATGGTTCGTCCGGCTTTTCATTTTCTTCGTTTGTTGGCGAAAGATGGAATTGCGCCAGCAATTCCGGTGTAAACATATCTCCAATTGAATAACACAGCCTGTCCTTATCTGTCATATAACTGGATATCGGTTGTAAATCCAGACAAAATATTTGTTGGCGATGCACCTTTGCAAAAAGACGGGCGGTATTATAGGCATCCGCTAAACCATCATGTTGTTTTCCAATCGGATGTAGTCTTCCTACCAGCATGGCCTCTTTTAAGGAGATTTGTCTCTCCATGCGAAGCATTTTATCGAAAGCATGCTGAAAATCGACCCATTCAGAAAGCAATGTTTCTATTCGGCGTTGTCGGATTCCTTTTGCGTTCATCTCTTGTTTTAATTGAATATAATCCGAATCACTCCACGATATTATTGTAACATCTCTGCTTCCTATCCATTGTACAAAAGATTCTAGTACTTCAATTAGGCAATTTGCATGCCGCAGCTGTTCTTCTCCTATCCCTGTCAAATCTTTAATGAATTTGTTTAGCATACCAAACTCCGGCTTTACGTAAGATGAGAATTCGTCTACAATGTGGTGCTCCTCATTCATCATAACTGCACCTATTTGAATGATTTCATTCCGCATTCCTTTCATTTTTTTCCTCGCACTTCCCTGTACCATACACATTTCAAAATCTAATATCAACTGATAATCCATAGGCTCTCCTTTACTTATTCATCTTTCCACCATAATCTCTATCTGTATTCCATTATACAAACATCAAGTCCAAAAGTTTGGACTCGACCAATGCTTATTATGGTCATCGAGAAGATCCGAACAAAGAGTCCGCAAGCGGACTCTTGCGCCGAGCACGGTCGCGACAGCGACATCTTCCTTGTACGCGCGAGTGTGCATCCATGCGGAGCGTTTTTGCTTTATAGGAAAAGCTTTCACACTTTAGTGTGACAAGGTCTTTCCTATAAAGTAAAAAATCGCCACCTCAACAGAGATGGCGATTTTCTTATGTATTATAGATATTTACCAATTCATTTCGTATATACTCAATTTGTGAAGCTTTTTTTCTTACTTTTCTCATCATTTTATCAATGGTTCGGGCCGATGCCCAATCCAGAACCAGACAATCATGACACACATCTGCCAAACTTGCGATTCTTCCCGGATGGGCAAATGGCACATTCTGCATTCCCAACTCGGTCAATCGAACATTCAGTTCATTTACCACTTCTTGTATAATCGGAATCGCCTGTTCCACCTCCGCTAAACCAATATATTTTAAAACGGACGGTGCCTTGTGCTCGGAAAATAAATCTATATAACTAACGGTTCTAACTTGATCTAACTGCTGATACAACGTAACAAAACACTCCAAAGCATTATCCGCTGTTATGATAGCAGCCTCAACCAAATCTTTATAATCATCCTGATTTAAAAAAGTCCCCCCTCTTTGCATATTCTTTGGTGGATGAATTCTTTTTCTTTTGGCCACTTCCAGAAGAGCTCCTTCGTCTACAACTCCACGAAGTTCCTCAAGGTCCTCTGCATCAAACCATTCACCGGATGCCACCGTCGCGGTTCCAACTGTATGTCGATCACACAAAGCCGCCAATTCCTTCAATTGGACAGTATCAAATGTCGTGCCATAAGAAAGCGCCCTTCGAATAAAAAGACTTGCTCCCCGGATATCCGATGCAAATAGTTCCCCTGCTACTTCCACCACTTCCTCTGCATCCCAATAGTCGCATAGTAAAAAAGCCCTCTGAATCGCAACCTGTCGATCCCACTTCCGAAAATGTTGATAGAAAATCCCCCACTGATCGCAATAATCCGGAAACTTTAGATTGAACCGAAAAGCCACTTCCATCACTAATTCTTCATCCATACAGGAAGCTACTGCCTCTAAATCGCTATCGTAAAATGCATCGGCTGATTGGAACAACGCTTTCCGAAAAACATCTTCGTGACAATATTCGCTGAGGTCATAAAGTTCCTCTCCCGAAAACCTGACTCCAAAAGACAATGCTTTGTGCAACAAATGCATGGCAACATTTCTATCTGTATCAAATAATGTACAGATTGCGTCCGTTATTTCTTCGGAATCCTCCATATCATTCAGTGTTTCCACTTCGGCGATACCGATTTTCGTTCCTTCTTCTATTTTCTCGTAAAATTCATCCCATGTCATAGATTACCCCTGAACTATATTTGTCCTTTTCTTTTCGTTTAATTGTTCAAATATTGGTTCTGTAACCGCCATACCTCTTCTTTCACCTGTTCTACCACATCATCCGGTCCAACAATCCGCACATCTCTTCCCAGCGACATTACCCATGCAATGAATTGACGACTGACTGCGACTTTTACATGAACCGTAAAATGCTCATCATCCACTTTTCGAATTGCAACCTCCTGGCCAAATCGGTCTATGATGACACCTGCCATTTCATTTCTGCATTCCAGCTTTACGTTCTTCTCTTCTCCTGCAAACATTCCAAATATTTTCTTACTGTACTCTGCTACATCGAACTTCTGAAATTGCGTTTTCCCTTCCCGTTTCTTCTCAGAGGATGCAATATGGAGCATTTTATCTACCCTAAAGTGCTTAATTTTCTTCGCTTCGCTATCGTAAGCAACCAGATAATAATTCTCATCATCCCACGATAGCGCCCATGGGCTTACCTCGTAATACGCTCCGTCTTTTTTTAATTCCATCTCTTTTTTGATATTCCAATTAAAATATTGAAAACGAATTTGTTCATCATTCGCGATAGAGGTATGTATTCTGTCAACATTATAATAGATTCCTTCATTCAATGTTTTTACGCGCTCGCGTACATATACCTGTCGTTGCAGTTTTAAGGCGTCATGATGACTTGCAAGCGACTCAATTTTCTGAATCAATTCCTGCGATTTCTTCTCCGTAATGAATTTTGCAGACTGAACCGAATCCACAAGAAGTTTTAATTCTGCCAGTTCAAAATCGCGTCTTCCAACACTGTAATAAAATGTTTTTCCACGTTTTTCTCCAATAATGTCCATTCCAAACTGTCTCAAGCATTCCAAATCATCATAGATACTTTTGCGTTCCGCTGTGATTCCGTATGCTTGTAAGGAAGAGAGAATTTCCGGCATTGTGATACTATGTTCTTCATCGGTTTTTTCCAATAAAATATCCCTCAAATACATCAACTTTAGTTTTTGATTTGTACTCTTTGCCATAGTATCCTCCTATCGCATCCTCCGCTTATATCGAAAAAGCATCAATAAATAATTTTGCTGCACTTAATTCTTTGATTACTTCCATTCTGGATGAGTCATCAATCTGTCCAAACAACTTTGGTTTTAATGCACTCTTCTTATCTGTCATGAAGATATACATCCGGCCATTTTTCACGGTTAGGATCAAATCTCTCTTCATCTGATTCTGAATTCCTAATAGTCTGGAAGTAAATTCATTCGTAAGCACTTCCTGTGCCCTCGCCTGATTATCCGAGTACACTTCAAATACCTGATTAAATTCCTGATTCTGTGTCTTAAACTGTCTTCCCGGAAGAATAAACGAACAACCATTTCCTTTTTTGTAAATATTCGTCTGTGTCATATCCGGCACTTTTGTCGGAATTACAATCATAGTCCCTTCATATTCTAGTGAATATCCTCCGCGCTCACCTCGGACATTTCTGATATCAGCCTGAAAAAACGACACATTATTGTGGATTCCACTCATATAACAATTGGAAAAATAACGATTTACGGTAAAAACTCCGGTTGATCTTACCACATCCGGATTCATTCCACTATTATAATCGAATTCCATCTGCTCGTATAGCTGACTTCCTCTCACAGCATTCTCAATCATCTCCTTCTTATAGAGAGTAATAAATTCTGCGTATGCTTTATTTTTGGCTATACTTGCCCATAAAACAGACATAACCCCAAACGAAATAGCTACAGCAGCGATTGCCGCTATAATGTTCGCACCGTTGATTTCTTCATAGGTCGCCAGCACCGCCGCCACAACGATAATCGGGATTCCAAGACAAATCCCATACCTTAATACTCTGTTGATAATTGCTGCTTTTCTTGCTTTTTGTAGTTCATTACTCATAACTTCTTCTCCTTTGAATTTAATACCTCTCCATTATACCTTTTGTCCCTACAAAAATCCACCAAAAAAGTGGTCGCTCCCTGCACTTCTTCGCACCGGAAACTACCACCGTTTCATTTAATAAATCGTATTAATCATTGGATTTTGCCGTCTACAAACATCCATAACATCATAGATTTCCCTTCTTTCCATTTATCCTACTATCTGTAATACCCTTTTCCCGGGCAAAAGTCAATCTTTTTCCACTCCTACCTTAATTTTAAAAAGACTCATTACTGCGTCTTTTTGGTGATACATCGTTTCAATTGGCAAGTTTTATCTTTGCAGGTTCCACACTGCAATGTTTGGTTCGAACCACTCCAAAAACGTTCCGGATGCTTTGCATAGGTAATTTCCCAATGCAATAATACAATAAGGGATACAAAAAACAAACTCCAGCTAAAGAAGTTCTTAATAAACAGCATTGGGGTAAACATCATAAAATGTCCCCAATCATAAATTCTACAATTGATACAGCACTTGTTCTTCATGAGATGGCTTTGGAACGGACAGAAAAACAAAATACAAATATAATCGCATAGGAAATAAAACACGGTCAGCATTAACAAATCCGTGCTATCAAGTATTTCAAACAAATACAAAATTCCCCATATCGCGTTAAATCCGAGCCATACAAACATAACCCGCCACGCTTTCATATTTTGATCCTGAACATACTCAAGCAATTCTAATCTGGAATATTCGGATGTCTCAATATAGTTTTCTTCTTTTCTCTTCATCAGTGCCATGGTTAGTCTTTTGTGGGGAAAAATATGCAATAACATCATCAACATGAAAATCCCCCATAACACATGCAACGGGGTAATTCCCAGTGTAAAGTTATAATGCATCAATTCCTCTAACATCTCTTTATGCATAAGGTAGGTAAAAAATACCACTCCAAAAATCACGATACGAATTACAAATTTTATCAGATACCGCTTCAACATCGGTGTTTTTACTATCTTCATATGAATTGTCCTTTGTTTTTTCCCTATTCTACTACAATTTTTGTTCTCATACAATCAAAAAACCAAGAGCTATAAATCCGTGTCTCTCATTCCCGTCAAACACGACTTATACTCTTGGTTTCCTATATTATGTATTCTTATTCTTTGAGGGCAAATGTTGCTCCAAAATATTCTTCAACGCACAAATCGAACTGGTATGTGAACGTGCCACCATAGTCTCTTGACCTTTGACTTCGCTTAATGCATTACGCACCATTTTGTGTGATACCGTACTTGTAAATAACACCATCAGGTCCGGCTTTCCTATCCCTTTTAATTTACTTTTGCACTTTGAAAACACCTTCGCCGTGCATTGGTAGGACTCACACAAATCGATATACTGCCTTGTCATTCGTTCATTTCCCCCGACGATAACAATACTCATAATTCCTCCTTTTCCCGGTTACAATTACAGCATGCTCCTGAGGCAGAACAGCCAATACATCTTGTGCCTCTTTTCTTTGCTCTTATGATGTACCATGTAGCTGCTCCAATAATTAATACAATTAGGAATACCAGAATCAAATTTTCCATAACACTTCACCTCTTCTATATGACTATTTCTCAACAACAGCCTTTTTATTGTTACGATAACCGATAGCAACTATAACAAGCGCCATACAGATTACTGCAATCAATCCCGGAACAAATCCACTTCCAACAGAACCGGTTGTTATAATTGTTCCAATTTGGTAAACCAAAAAGGCAATACTATATCCGGTCGTCAGTTGTAATCCAATTCCTGCCCACAGCCATTTCTTATCCTGCATTTCTGAATTCATCGCTCCAATTGCTGCAAAACATGGTGGCGTGTAAAGATTAAACATCAAATATGCAAGTGCCGCTACTTTTGTGAGACCCATCGCAACTGCCACCTCATTCGCTCCTCCGACTAATGCAAATTCTTCTGTATCTATAAAACTTGTAAGTCCGTATACTACCGCAAGTGTTGCGACTACATTCTCTTTTGCGATAAATCCGGTAATTGCTGCTGCCGCTAACTGCCATACCCCAAATCCCAGCGGAATTAAGAGAAACGCGAACGGCGTTGCAACAGTTGAAAGAATCGAGGTGTGTTCCATTCCCTCTTCTACCACCTGAAGTTTCCAGTTGAAAGTCTGCATAATCTGCACCAATGCATTACAAACCAATATAATGGTACCCGCTTTTATAATATATTCCTTTCCTCTGGACAACATTGATATAACCGCTCTCTTCAGGCTTGGCAATTTGTATTCCGGAAGTTCAATAATAAAATATGATTTTTTAAACTGACTGCCGGTCACTTTTTTTACTAATAATGCACCCAATAAGATTAAAAGAATTCCCACAAAATACATTACCGGTGCAACCCATTTTGAACCTGCAAAAAATGCACCCGCAAAAAGTGTAATGACAGGAATCTTCGCACCACATGGCATAAAAGGAGTAAGCATAGCTGTTGCTTTTCTCTCGCGCTCATTTCGTATGGTACGACACGCCATAACTCCGGGAATTGCACATCCGACACCAATAACCATAGGAATGACAGATTTTCCGGAAAGCCCCACACGTTTAAAAATCGGGTCAAGGACAACAGTTGCCCGTGCCATATATCCACAATCCTCAAGTAACGCAATCAAAAAGTACATTACCATAACAAGCGGAAGGAATCCGATTACGGCTCCAACACCACCGATAATTCCATCTACCAATAGCGCCTGCAAAAATGGATTCGCCCCTTCTACTTTTCCGGCCACCCATTCCTGGAATGTTTCTATCCACCCTACCAGCCAATCTGCAATCCATGTACCAAGCGTTGACTGTGAAATAAAAAATACCAAGAACATTACAATTGCAAATATCACAATTCCGGCAAATTTATTCGTAAGAACCGCATCTACTTTATCCTGTTTATTCTTATCACTTGTTTTGACTTTTCTTGTTTCAACTTCTTTTACAACCTGATTTACAAATTCAAAACGTTTTCGGTCTGCAGCTTCCACTGCTTCCTTATCTTCAAGGTCAATCTCATCTTGCACAAAAGGCGCTTTTTGTTCCTCACCTTTTCGAGCCTTTGCTTTTGCAACCAGCTCCTTTAGACCATTCTCTCCGGATGAAACAGAAACCGTTTCAACAACAGGACAACCTAATTTTTCTGATAAAAGTTGTGTGTTAATAGTTGTTTTTTTCTTCTTCGTTACATCACTCTTATTCAACGCCACTACAACCGGAATCCCTAATTCCATCAATTGTGTTGTAAAGAAAAGACTACGACTTAAGTTGGTTGCGTCCACAATGTTAATCATTACGTCCGGATTTTCCGTCTTAACATATGTACTGGTAATACACTCCTCCGATGTAAATGGTGACATCGAGTAAGCTCCCGGCAAGTCTACCGCTACCAGTTCCTCATCCAAATCATACAGGCTCTTCTTAATCGGAGCTTCTTTCTTCTCTACCGTAACTCCGGCCCAATTTCCAACTTTCTCATTCTTTCCGGTCAACGCATTAAACATAGTAGTCTTTCCACTATTTGGGTTGCCTGCCAATGCAATTCTCATTGTTACTTCTTCCTCCTAAAACTTTGTGTTAGTCTATGCTAACTCTTCGCGATAAAAAATAGTGATTATTATCACCATTTTATACCAAAATAGCTTGCGCTAAATCATTATCAATATTATATCTTCCATCTTTGACAGAAACAACACATCCGCTCTTCTTACGGGATACTACGGTAATCGGTTCTCCGCTATAACATCCAAGCGAGAAAAGAAATGCATCCAATTCTTCATCCTTGGTCAATATACTCTTAATTACGTATTCTTCACCAATATTAACATCTACCAAACTCATACAATCCCCTCCTTTTCGCGAATCTGTTCAGTTAGTTCCTCCTAACTTCAATTGTAGTGTATACCATAGATTTCCATTTGTCAATCCCTTTTCTTCTTTTTTATTGTTTTATCCTGCAAAAAATGATATGATAGATAAAACTTATGGGGAGGGAGAAGTTATGAATCATATCAAACACTCAGCGAACGAGTCCATCGAGGATTATTTAGAAACCATTTTAGACCTACAGAACAAACTCGGTCAGGTCCGCTCTATTGATATTGCCAATGAGATGAACTATTCGAAACCAAGTGTTAGCGTAGCCATGAAGAAACTGCGTGAAAAGGATTATATTACCGTGAATGAAAACGGACATATTCTGCTCACTCCAACCGGACTAAAAAGGGCTTCTGATGTCCTGGAACGACACACGCTTATTTCCAACTGGCTTATCAGTATTGGCGTCAGCAAGGAAACTGCACTGGAAGACGCCTGCATGATCGAACACGATTTAAGTGACGAAACATATCTTGCCATCAAGAAACATTATGAACTTTCAATACAATAATAGAACAAAAACAAGCCGTCCTACCAATCTCTTGGTCTGACGGCTTATTTTGTTTTTATGGTATATTTTTGTAATTATTATTTACGTCCTACTAAAGCATCATCCAAAGGTTTTCCTGCTTTTTCTCTTGCTTTATCATCCACATCTTTAATGTGTTTTGCACTGAATGCAAACATTAAGATAAGTGCTACAATACCTGCAACGAGTAAGAACATGAATACCCCGGCTACACCAAGTGCACTTGCGATTAATGCAGCGATAATAGTCGGTGCTACTGCATTAAATACATTTGCAACAGGGTTAACACAAGCAAATACTCCTGGGAAATCTTCACGTCTCCAGTACTGAGCAGCTACAGATACTGTATAGTTAGATGAAGCACCCATAAACATCGCAACAAATACTAAAGATACTACTAATAATGCAGAAACACCTGTCTTGGTTGCAATAATACCCAATACACCGGAAAGAACCATAAGTACCGTTGCAATAATCATAGATTTCTTTGTACCAATGGCGGTATCGATAACACCAAGTAACCAGCTACCAACTGCACCACAAACAGCAACAACAGCCATGATAATTGCATAGTTCAAATCAGGAAATGCTGAAATAATCGCCTGAGACTGAGTCATAGTACCAACAGCACCACACAACAACAATCCACATGTAACAGATGCAAACCAGAAATCTCTGTTTGAGAAGATACGTCCTGTCTTCCACACAGTTGTTCTCTTGTTCTCAATCTCTTGTAACATCATCTCTTTTGCCTGTTCTGGAGTAAAGTTCTTGTCATTATCACGATATGCACCGCACTGTTCCGGATAATCTTTGATTGCTACCAAAAAGATAACATAACCTACAACTGCAACGATAATAAATGGAATGAATCCTTTTAAAATTGCTTCTGCCGGAAATACCCCAGCACCAATCTGTCCAAATACTGCACCTGCAAAAACACCAATTACACCATTCGTTACCGGATATGCAATTGTTGCAATTCCCATTACAGTACCTTTTCTGCGAGGGAACCATTGTCCTGCAATGATACTCAAACAGAAGAGTGCATAAATTGTAACGGTAAGGTTAACAACAAAATAACATACATACCATAATGGTAACATTGTAAATGGTACAGCAGCAGTACCGATCGCGCTGATGATAGCAATAATTCCCCAGATTGCAGTCATCTTCTTAACACTTTTAATTTTACCAATAAATGCTGATAGCACTACCTGTAACACAATACCTACTAAGGTACCCGCCGTGTATACCAATGCTATCTTCTGAGCCCCCCCATAAAAATCTGACAAAATGTTCAGCGGGAAGTTCGTAAATACTTGGAAAGTCATAAATCCGGTAAATAATACCAAGAGCAATAACCATCCACGTGCCCCAAATCCAATACTTTGTTTTTTCTCCATGTAAACCTCCTTATATACCATAAAATTTATGTTTAAAATTTAAAAAATTTTAACCCACTTTAATGCCTTCCCCCAAAGACAACTGTTTAAATTTAATAAAAAAATCAAATTATTGAAAAACTTATGAAATTTTATAAATTATATACATACATTATATACTATATGTAGAATAATGTCAAAAGACTTCTACAACTTTTTTATATAATTTTGACAAATTTTTCCTTCCTATCCCAACGCTTTTCGTGCATTATTGCTTTAAAGCACAAAAGTCTCTGTGTGGCACTTTCTGTCACACAGAGACTTTAAAACAAATTACATACTACATAACTGACAACGCTCGGATTTCCTGTTCCAACATGCGGGAGAAATCTCCCTCACTTTCCTCCATCTTTGTTTCCTTCACCTCGTTTTGTCGGACCGGTTGATTTGAATTCATAAGGTGAGTAGAACAATAAATTCGGATCAAATCCACATCATTTTCAAAAACTCTACGCATACGATCATCCTCCTTGAATCCGCTGGAATTCCATATCCAAATACACATACAGTTCCCTATTTAGTTGTCATATATGATATCGGTAAAAAATGGTAATCACTTTAGTCTTTGTACTATATATTGTGGTTATGATACCACCACTCACAATAACTATGGGTTTTATTCATTGCAGAGTTTAAAAAAGCATCCGGATTTTTACAATCCGGATGCCCACTCTTCTTCCATTATAATGCAATTAAAATGCAAAATCATATGCGTTGTCCGCTTCACTGATTCTTCCTGAATAATATAACATAATAACCATGTCCGGCTCATATTCATCTATCATCTCCGGAGTCAATACCCACGGGGTATAATTAGATACCCATCGAATTTCGCCAAATGACATCGCCATGTAGCCTCCAACAGCCAATCCCATGGAGTCTGTTATAACCAAAATCTTCTTATCATTATAGGATAGATTATTTGTATAGTTCGCAGTTGCATCCTGCAGAACATAATCATAGGTATAACGCGAAGAATAATCCCGATTACTTAACGGTTCCATATCATATGCCAGTTCGGCAAAGGTTCCCGTCTCATCTCCTTTATTCAAGGAAGTTTCAAAATTCGGAGTAATCAATTCAAAATCATCAATTCCCGCATAATAAATACCGGTTCTCTGGCCTCTGGAACCCAAATGCCATTCTTCGTAAGTTGTAATGGTATAATTATCAATATCCTTTACCTGTGGATCTATCTCGCATTCCAGTGTATTTTCCATATATTCCGCCAACTTAGTATACGCATAAAATCCACATTGTGTATTCCAATGATGATCGGTTTTATACATCATGCTATAGTGGTCTATTCCATCCAGGTACATTTCTTCTCGCAAATCCATAGTGGGAACCCCACCATTCTCCAGTTTCGCCAGGAAGCGATCCGTGTTCTCATTCCCATAATCTTCTACCCCTGTCGGCAATTGCGGATCATATTTACACGACGTATATGGCGTCGTAACATATAGGAAAGGAATCTCCTTTTCCTTCAGGTAATCATTGAGAACAAATACTTCCTGCGCACAGGAATCTAATCGTTCCTCGGAACATTGGTCCATAGTGGTCAATAAATACCCATTATTCAATTTTATTACACCATTCATCTCGTTCTGTCCGGACGCATTGCGTACAAATCCATTTAGGTTAATGAAATCATTCTTTCCCGTAAAATTTGTGATATAAGTAGTTTCGGCTGCATTTCCCATTTCAGTAATCTGGTTATTGCTCACCTCATCTGTTACATAATATTTGATTAGCTGATAGACATTCGCAATCGCAAAAACAAAAATAAATGCAAAGAACAAAATCCCATACAGTCCCATTTTCTTAAAATTCTCGATTATTTTTTTCATAAACACCTCAGAAATTAAAGTATATAAACGGATTGTGTGCTCCTAATATCAAAAAGGATACTGCCCATACTACGCCCAACATGTATACAAAAGGCATAACATACTTTTCAATTACACCGGTCCTTTTCATTATTTTCTTGCTCAGCCAAGGAACAATCGGCATCGCGAACAAAATTCCAACCAACATGAAAAACCCGTTATCTCGAAGAAGGCCTATTGTCCCTCCGTCAATGAGCGGCGTTTTGTATCCGCCTAACATTGCATAACAGTATCTTAATCCACCGCCAAGGCTTTGTGAATTAAAAATCACCCATGCAAAATTCACATATAATAATGTCGGTATGCGATACAATGCCTGTATCCATTTCTTCTTATCTTCGATTTTAATCAGGTATTTCTCAATTACCAAAATCACAAAATACATCAGACCCCAAAAGAAGAAATTATAATTCGCACCATGCCAGATACCGGTAAGCCCCCAAACAACCGCAAGGTTTAAAATATGTCTGGGAATAGACACGCGTCCTCCACCTAACGGAATATAGACATAATCGCGAAACCATTGGCTTAGTGAGATATGCCAGCGTCTCCAGAAGTCTGTAATCGACTTTGCAATATATGGATAATTGAAGTTTTCTTCAAAGTTGAACCCGAGCATCTTTCCAAGTCCGATTGCCATATCTGAATAACCGGAGAAATCAAAATAAATCTGGAGTGTAAATGCAATCGCACCAATCCAGGAACCGATTACAGACATTTGTGACACATCCGAAAGAAAATAGTATTCCGACATAATGGCAAGATTATTGGATAAAAGAATCTTTTTACACAAGCCGCACATAAACCGCTTACATCCTTGACCGACAACCTGCGGTTTAACTTCTCTTGTTTCGATTTGTTGTGCCACGGTACTGTATCGAACAATCGGCCCTGCGACCAACTGTGGAAACATGGCAATGTACAATGCAAGATTGCATAAATTATGCTGTGCTTTTGCTGTTCCTTTGTAAACATCTATAACATAAGACATCGCCTGAAAGGTAAAGAATGATATTCCGATTGGCAGTGCAATCTTCATAATAGTTACATTCTGACGAAAAACCTGATTAAAAATATGTACAGAAAATCCCAAATATTTAAATACAAACAACAAACCTAGATTCGTAATTACTGTTATTGCTAAGAAAAGTTTCTTCTGCTTGTCAAATCGTTCCATCGCCAATGCGAAGAAATAATTACATATGATAGAAATTCCCATTACAAGAACAAACTTTGGCTCTCCGATTGCATAAAAGATTAGGCTGGCAATCAATAAAACTATGTTTTTTAACTTATGATTGCAGATATAATATAACCCCAAAGTAATCGGCAGAAAAACAAACAAAAATAATGTGCTTGAAAACAACATAATAATAAAACCTCCTGCAAAGCCACCTCTAATTGTAACACAAGAATATTTGCCTTTGCAACATTGCTCTTATGCAACAAAAAAGGGAACGCCAACGATATGATCCTGTGTCATCACACCATTTTAGTACCCTTCACTTTGTTTATTTCTCTGTTCTCTGTGCATATTCACGGAAAAACTTTTCTAATCCCACCAAAACCTTAGTTACGACCGGCAATTCTTCCTCCTTCAGCGAACCAATTGCAGCTTCTGTCATCTCTGCATGAAAACGGCAATGTTGTTCGTATGCTCGCTTTCCTTTCTCTGCAAGACGGATTGTTACTACTCTGCGGTCTGTTTCACTTCGTTCCCGAATGACATATTCTTTGCGAACCAAACCATTCATTGCAGTTGTCAAAGCACCTACCGTTACACCATGCTTTTTTGCAATGCTCGACATATTCTTGCCCTCGCTTAGTCCGATGGCATCTATAATATGCATATCATTAACTGAAATATCCTTGAATTCGCCTACTGCAATTGCATTCTCCTCCAAGGTCAATATCTCTTTAAAAAGATTTACCAATATATCATTTACTACTTCGAAAGTATCCAATCCTTCTGCTCCTTATCTTAAATTATGACAAAATTCTACCATTCTTTTACCAAAGAATCAATAACCTCCTCAACAGTAGAAATTTTTTCGATCCGATGTGTATTCGCACCACAGAACACCAATCCATTTTCCACATCACCCTTTGCGGCATTGACCAGTGCCTGTGTAATACAATACGGAATCTCTGCCGGATTGCACTTCTTAAGGCAGGAATAGCACTTTGTAATCTTTTGCTTGCATCCATTTGCAACACGATCCATAAGCTCTGTTCTTATCGCTCTTCCGGGCATTCCCACCGGACTACTTACAATTAAAATGTCCTCTTCGGTTGCGTTTATATACTTCTGCTTAAACTCCTCAGAAACGTCACACTCTTTTGTTGCCACGAATAAACTTGCAACCTGGACACCATCTGCACCCAATTCAATCATTCGTTTCATTCTATCCGGGCTGTCAATTCCACCCGCAACAACAACCGGTATTTTTTTCTTGTACTTTTGGGCGTACCCTTTTACGACTTCAATTATTTTTTGAATCGTGCCTTCATACTCTTCATCCGTAAGCGACCTTGCCTCTTCTTTGGTAAAGCCAAGATGCCCTCCTGCTTTTGGACCTTCAACAACTACCATATCCGCTGTCCTTTTGTATTTCTTATCCCAAATGCTAAGAAGTACCTTCGCAGCGCGTTCTCCCGATACAATTGGAGCAATCTTTGTCTTAAATCCGGCAACATACTCCGGTAATTCTACTGCTAATCCCGCTCCGGATATAATAATGTCTGCAGCACAGCAGACAGCCTGACGTACATATTCTTTATAATGTTGCAATGCCACCATAATGTTAAATCCAATCATTCCATCCGGGGAAATCTTTCGTGCCTTTTTGTATTCTCTTTCCATTGCTTTCATATTTGCTTCAAACGGATTGTTTTCAAAATTTTCATCTTGAAATCCGATTTGTGCTGCTGAAATAATGCCAATTCCACCGGCTTTTGCAACCGCTCCGGCAAGATTCCCCATGCTAACACCGATTCCCATTCCGCCTTGCACAATCGGATACTTTACTTTTATGTTTCCAAAATCCAATGGTAAATATGCCATAATATTCTCCATTTCTAAAATTTTCTGAATCGCTGATATCGTTTCTCCGGCAATTCCTCCAAATCCATATTCTGAACCTGTTCCAAAAATTGACGGATTACTCTGGTCAATTGTTTGATAACCGAATCCATTTTTTCATCCGAATATCCTTCCGGCTCCTGTATCATTCCGTCTATGATTTCTAAGTCTTTCAAATCTTTTGAAGTGATTTGCATTACTTCTGCAGCTTCTTTCGCACGGCTGCTATCCTTCCACAGAATCGAAGCAAATCCTTCCGGAGACAGAATGGAATATGTGGAATTCTCCATCATCCAGACCTCATCGGATACAGCGAGTGCTAATGCGCCACCGCTACCGCCTTCTCCTATTATAATAGAAAAGATCGGTGTCTTTAGTGCAGACATCTCCAACAAATTACGTGCAATCGCTTCTCCTTGACCACGTTCTTCTGCTTCCAATCCGCAAAATGCACCCGGAGTATCTACCAGACAAATAACCGGTCTTTGGAACTTTTCTGCTTGTTTCATGAGACGCAATGCTTTCCGATATCCTTCCGGCGACGGCATTCCAAAATTTCTTTTCAAATTCTCCTTTGTATTCTTTCCCTTGCATTGCGCAATCACCGTTACCGGCATCCCGCAAAACCATGCAATTCCACCAACAATGGCCGCATCATCCCGAAACGCCCGATCTCCATGAAATTCCACAAAACCTTGAAATAGTTTTTGTATATAATCCATTCCAACCGGTCTGCTTTTTTTCCTGGATAATTGTACCTTTTCCCAGGCGGTAATCGCTGTGTTTTCGACGCAATTGTATGCATTTATTATTTTTGTTGCAATTTTTCCGTCATTTTGAACATTATTTTTGGTACTAAATGAACATTTTTTATGCAAGTCCAAAATATCACATAGCGTTTCCTTTAGATTTTCTCGTTTGACAATTGCATCAACAAAACCATGCTGCAAAAGAAATTCAGCTCTTTGAAAACCATCCGGTAATTTCTGCCCAATCGTTTGCTCAATGACTCTTGGCCCTGCAAATCCAATCAAAGCACCCGGTTCTGCCAGAATGATATCCCCCAACATTGCATAACTTGCAGTTACACCTCCGGTTGTCGGGTCCGTTAAGACAGAGAGATAAAGATTGCCCGCATCTTGGTGTTTTTTAATTGCTGCGGAGGTTTTGGCCATCTGCATGAGGGAAATCATCCCTTCCTGCATTCTCGCCCCACCGGAACATGCGAAAATAATAATAGGCATACGCTCCGCTGTTGCGCGTTCAATGGCACGTGTGATTTTCTCACCAACCACATGGCCCATGCTTGCCATCATGAAACGACCATCGCATACGGCAAGTGCAATTTTATTATTTCCAATATACGCACACCCCGTGACAACAGCCTCATCTAACCCTGTTTTCTGTTTCAATTCCGTAATCTTTTCTTCGTATCCTTTAAATTGAAGCGGGTTTCTTGTTTCCAATTCTCTGTCCCACTCCTCGAAACTGCCTGCTTCTGTTATCATTTCGATTCTTTTATATGCCGGAATTCGGAAATAACCATGACATTTCGGGCACGTATAATGATTTTGTATTGCTTCTTTTGTATAAATGGCTGCTTTACACTTATTACATTTGCGAAGCAATCCGTCCGGAACTTCCGGTTTATCTGCTGAGTATGACTTCACTGTAATATAAGTATTTTTCTTAAACATTCCGCCAAGTTTCATAATCCTATCCCTTTTGTTTCGATTTTGTCCATCATATCGTATAGATAATCAACATTCGTATCGATACCTTCGATGATAATCTCCCCTAGTGCACTCTTCATTTTTTTGATGGCTTCGGTTCGAGTTGTTGCATGGACAATTAATTTCGCAAGCATAGAATCATAGTAAGGTGGAACCTCATATCCACTATAAATTGCAGTGTCTACGCGAATTCCTTTTCCTCCCGGAAGATACAATTCCGTTATTTTTCCCGGCGATGGACGAAAATTCTTCTCCGGATTCTCTGCATTAATTCTACACTCAATTGCATGTCCTGTGATTTTGATTTCTTCCTGTGTCATCTGTAATTTCTCTCCTGCTGCAATTCGTATCTGTGCCTTAATAAGATCTAATCCGGTGACCCATTCCGTAACAGGATGTTCCACTTGAATTCTGGTATTCATTTCCATAAAATAGAAATCTTTTTCATTCTCCAACAAAAATTCAATTGTTCCGGCATTGACATAATCTGCAGCTTTTGCAGCTTTTACCGCCTCTGCTCCCATAAGATTACGCATCTCTTCGGTGATTGCACTACACGGAGACTCTTCAATAAATTTCTGATGATTTCTTTGAATGGAACAATCACGCTCACCAAGATGGATGATGTTTCCCATTTTATCTGCCAGAATCTGAATTTCCACATGACGCGGATTTTCAATAAAATGCTCCATATATACCGTATCATCACCAAAGGCAGCTTTTGCCTCTTTTTGTGCAGCAAGATATGCACTTTCTATTTCTTCTTCGGAAAATGCCGTTCTCATGCCTTTGCCTCCGCCGCCCAGAGCGGCTTTGATGATAACCGGATATCCGATTGACTGCGCAATGGTCCTACATTCTTCCACAGAAGTAATTGGCTGATTCCATCCCGGAATCACTCGCACGCCTGCCTCTATCATCGTATTACGCGCTTTGGTTTTATCTCCCATTCGTTTGATAATCTGTGATGACGGTCCGATAAATGTGATATTACATTGTTCGCACAATTCTGCAAATTGGTAATTTTCGGATAAAAAACCAAATCCCGGATGGATTGCATCTGCTCCCGATACAATGGTCGCACTGATTATATTTGCCATGTTCAAATAACTATCCTTTGAAACGGACGGACCGATACATATCGCCTCATCTGCCAATTGCGTATGCAATGCTTCTTTATCCGCCTCCGAATAAACTGCAACGGTCGATATTCCCATCTCACGACAGGCCCGTATAATTCGAACCGCAATCTCTCCTCTGTTTGCAATTAACACTTTACGAATCATAATAAAACCATACCTTTCAATTTCACGCTTAACCTACCATAAACGTCAGTTCCGCAGATACTACTACCTTGCCATCCACACTGGCGATGGCTTCGCCTACGCCCATAGGACCTTTGTTTTTCACAATCCTTGTTTCAAGTTTGACCTTATCTCCCGGCACAATTTTTCCTTTGAACTTACACTTATTAATTCCTGCAAAATATGCTACTTTTCCTTTATTTTCTTCTAAACTAAGAATCGCTACGGCACCGGTTTGTGCCAATGCCTCAATGGTAAGCACCCCCGGCATAACAGGTTCTTGGGGAAAATGCCCTTTAAAAAATTCCTCCCGATAGCTTACACACTTGTAAGCTACGGCATATTCTCCCGGTTTATAATCCTCAACAGAATCAATTAAGAGAAATGGATGTCTGTGAGGAATAATCTGCTCTATCTCTTTAATTCCTAACATTTGTCTCCTCTTTCTATCGAATCGCAAATAACGGCTGGTTATATTCTACGCTTTCACCGTTTTTTACGTAGATTTCCGCTACTGTACCCTCATAATCCGATTCAATATCATTCATTAATTTCATTGCTTCCACAATTGCAAGTGTTTGTCCTTTTTTTACAGTATCCCCAATTGTTACAAACGGAGCCGCATCCTCTGCCGGTGCCACATAAAATGTACCGACCAATGGCGAGGTTACAACCCTAAGATTCGTGGTATCTGTTGGCTCTGTTTTTTTCGGTGGTTCTTTTATTTTGGCATCGCCCATCTCCATATGTGAAACAGCCTCTTCTCCGGTCGATAGTACAATCTTGGTATCGCCTTCTTCATAACGGAATACCGAGAGATTCGATTCCGAAACTGTCTTAATAAGTTCTAATAGATTATTATATTCCATAATTATTCACCTCTAAACATACTATGCTTCATATTTTGCTACTAACAGGGAAGCATTATGCCCTCCAAATCCCAGCGAATTACTAATCGCGTATTTTACTTCTGTTTGGACCGCTTCTCCAAACACATAGTTTAAATCACATTCTTCATCCGCTTCTTTTGAGTTTACGGTCGCATGAATATAGTCATGCATGATTGATTTCACACAAACAATAAATTCGACTCCGCCTGCTGCACCCAGCAGGTGTCCAATCATTGATTTTGTAGAATTGATATACAAATCATATGCGCTCTTACCAAATGCGGCTTTGATTGCTCTTGTTTCAAACAAGTCATTATGATGTGTGCTGGTTCCGTGTGCATTAATATAGGTCACTTCCTCAGGTGCAACATTTGCTTCTTTCATCGCAAGGGTCATTGCCATTGCAGCTCCGCTTCCGTCTTCCGCAGGTGATGTGATATGAAATGCATCACACGTTGCCCCATATCCTTTTATTTCTGCCAGAATGCGAGCCCCTCTTTGGCGTGCATGCTCTAATTCCTCTAAGACCACTATGCCTGCGCCTTCTCCCATTACGAATCCGCTTCTCTCTTTATCAAATGGAATGGATGCGCAAGATGGATCGTTATGGGTACAAAGTGCCGTCAATGTAGTAAAACCGGATATTCCTACCGGGGTGATGGAGCTTTCACTACCACCCGCCAACATAACTTCCGCATCGCCATATGCAATCGCACGAAATGCATCTCCAATGGAATGTGTTCCGGTTGCACATGCAGTCACAACATTCGTACATTTCCCCTTTGCGCCTAGTGCAATCGCTACATTTCCTGCCGCCATGTTGGAAATCATCAATGGAATTAATAATGGATTAACCTTAGAGGGTCCTTTTTCCAATAATTTAGAATGTTCTTTTTCCATAACACCAAGACCGCCGATTCCGGATCCGATAATAACGCCAACACGATACGGATCTTCCTGCGCAAGATCAAGACCGGCTTGTTCTATTGCTTCAAAAGAGGCCGCAACTGCATACTGTGAGAATGCTTCCATTCTTTTTGCTGCTTTAAAATCCATTCTTTCTTTTGCCACAAAATCCTTTACTTCTGCTGCAATCTTTACTTTATAATCGGTTGTATCAAATTTGGTAATTGCGCCGATTCCAACCTTCTTTTGTTTGATTGCATCCCAGAATTCATCTACCGAGTTTCCTATGGGCGTTACGGCACCCATACCGGTTATTACAACACGTCGTTTCATCTTCTCATACCCTTTCTATATTGCCATTCCGCCATCTACACATATTACCTGTCCGGTAATATAACCTGCTTCTTCGGAGGCAAGAAATGCAACCATTTGTGCAACATCTTCCGGTTTCCCCAAATGTCCAAGTGGTATCTGTTTTGCTGCATTTTCTATTACCTCATCAGACAGAGCATCTGTCATATCCGTTTCTATGAATCCTGGAGCAACCGCATTTACAGTGATATTTCTGGATGCAAGTTCTCTTGCCATTGATTTTGTTAATCCGATTACTCCGGCTTTCGAAGCAGAATAGTTTGCCTGTCCTGCATTTCCAAGAACACCGGATACGGAAGAGATATTAATGATTCTTCCTTCTTTTTGTTTCATCATCTGTCTGGATGCAATTTTAATGGTGTGGAATGCACCTTTTAGGTTTACTCCAATTACCTCATCAAACTGTTCCTCTGACATTTTCATAATTAGCCCGTCTCTGGTAATTCCGGCATTATTTACAAGAATATCTAATCGTTTGTGTTTTGCCAGTAATTCTTTCATTGCTTCGGTTGTTTGCCTTTCATCTGCAACATTAAATGCGATACACTCGCATGTGCCACCTACACACTCTATCATTCTTCTGGTTTCTTCTGCCTTCTCTTTGGAACCATTATAGTTTACAATTACATGAATCTCCTTCTTGGCCAATGCTATGGCAATTGCACGTCCAATCCCTTTTGATGCACCTGTCACAAGTGCTACTTTTCTATCTGACATTCCAATTCTCCTATACAATCTACCTGATTTATATTAATCACTTTCACATCTTTCTTTATCTTCTTCAAAAAAGCTGCCAGTGTTTTTCCCGGTCCTATCTCAACAAACGTATCTACACCTGCACGGATCATTTCTTCCATACTCTGTTGCCATTTTACTGAGGAAGCAACCTGCTTTACCAATAATGGTTTGGTCTGTTCAATATCCTCTACTATTTTTGCCGTTACGTTTGATACATATGGTATGCGAAGTTTAAAAAATGCTTCATTACGAAGGAATTCGTCCAGCCTTTTTCCTGCATTTTCCAGATACGGCGAATGAAAAGGGCCACTGACATGAAGCAGAACCGTTCTTTTTGCTCCTTCTTTTTTCAACCATGCACATGCCCTATCTACGGACTTGGCTTCACCCGTAATTACGATTTGCCCCGGACAATTATAGTTTGCAATATAGGTGTTTGGAATATTTTGAAGAATATGTTCTATCTTCTCTGTCTCCATCCCAATAATTGCGGCCATCGCACCCTGTCCGGTTTCTGTCGCTTCATCCATAAAGATTCCTCTTTGTCTGACAGTTCTTATCGCTGTTTCAAAGGAACATCCTCCTGCTGCCGCAATGGCTGAATATTCTCCAAGACTAAGTCCTGCTGTTAGATCCGGATAATATCCTTTTTCGTTTAAAACAGCAGTTATCGCTAATTCTGTTGTCACCAATGCCGCCTGTGTATAAGCAGTCTGGTCTAATAACGCATTCTCTCTGAAACATAAATCCGTTACGCATATATCTAATATTTCATCTGCTTTATCAAATATTGCCTTTGCAGTCGGAAATGATTCATAAAAATCTTTCCCCATGCCAATTTTTTGTGCACCCTGTCCGGGATATAGAAATGCAATTTTACTCATCCATCTTCCCTCCCAGCAGGCTTTCTGCTTCTCTTACTACTTTCTCGACTAATTCTTTACATGTATATTCCCGATTGACAAGTCCTGCACTCTGACCTGCCATAATACTTCCGTTTCGTACATCTCCGTCTACAACTGCTTTCCGCAATCCTCCTACCGTAAGCATCTCCAATTCTTCCAAAGATGCACCTTTCATTTCCAATGCCAAATAATCTTTTGTAAGCTGATTCCGCAAACAACGAATCGGATGTCCGGTTGTTCTTCCGGTAACCTTTGTATCGATGTCTTTGGCTTTTAGGATACAGTCTTTATAATTCTGATGTACCATCGCTTCTTTCGCAACCACAAAATGTGTTCCCATCTGAACCCCTTGGGCACCCAGCATAAACGCGGCGGCCATTCCTCTTCCATCGGCTACGCCACCGGCTGCAATCACCGGAATGCTCACGGCATCTGCAATCTGCGGAACCAATACCATAGTTGTGGTCTCTCCAATATGACCTCCGGCCTCAGTTCCTTCTGCAATGACTGCATCTGCCTGTGCCCTTTCCATTCTCTTTGCCATCGCAACTGAGGCTACAACAGGAATCACTCTAATTCCGGCATCTTTCCACATTTTCATGTATTTCTCCGGATTACCTGCACCTGTAGTAACTACAGATACACCTTCTTCAACCACTACCTGTGCCACTTTCTCAGACTCCGGGCTCATCAACATAATATTTACCCCAAACGGTTTGTCTGTGCATTCTTTTGCTTTTCGAATCTGTTCCCTTACCCATTCAGCAGGTGCATTTGCTGCTGCAATGAGACCTAAGCCCCCAGCATTTGATACTGCGCTAGCCAAGTGATATTCTGCAACCCATGCCATTCCGCCTTGAATAATGGGATATTCTATATTTAATAATTCCGTCAGTCTTGATTTCACTGTTTTCACCTCACGTTTTTTATTTATGTGCTTCGATATAATCCATAACATCTTTTACGGTAGACATACCTTCTAGTTCCTCGGATGGAATTTCTACGCCAAATTCTTCTTCAAATGTCATAACCATTTCAAATAAATCTAAAGAATCTGCGCCCAAATCATCTTTAAACGATGCTTCCGGTACTACTTTTTCCTTTTCTACTCCTAATCCTTCTGCCACTAATTCTTGAATTTTTTCTAACATATTGTTACCTCTTTTCTTTTCATTTTATTTGTAATCCGCATTTGCGGTTCTTACCTTATGAAACCGTCATATATCCGGCGCCCCATGATAGTCCGGCGCCAAAGCCTGCGATTATAATCTTACTGCCTGAGGCAATTCGATCCGACTTCCAAAGTTCATCCAACAAAATGGGAATGCTTGCAGATGAAGTATTTCCCATTCGTTCTATATTCATCGGGACTTTATCCTCCGGAATTCCCAATTTTTTAACAACACTGTCTATAATTCTCACATTTGCCTGATGCAGCAAATAAAGGTCTACGTCTTCTGCCGTAAGTTGCATTTGCATCATAAGTTCTTCTATTACCTCCGGAACTCGCTTTATCGCAAAGCGAAACACTTGTTGTCCATCCATTGTCAGTTTTCCATCCGTCTTACAATAAAGTGCCTCTCCGCTCTTTCCTTCCGAATGCATTACCATTCCGCCTTTCGATGCATCTTTTTGAACAATCACAGCTCCCGCACCATCTCCAAACAAAATACAACTTCCCCGATCTGTCCAGTCAATTATACTTGAGAGTTGCTCACTTCCAATGATCAGAGCATTTTCTATCAATCCACTGTTCATATACGAAACAGCCATGTTATATGCAAATACAAATCCGGAACATGCAGCATTTAAATCATAGCAAAATGCCCGCGTCGTCCCCAATTCCTTTTGCACCTGACATGCAATCGACGGTACAATGAAATCTGATGTTGCAGAACACACAAAGATTGCATCAATCCTTTCTGCATTAAAAGAGACATCCTTTTTTTGTACAGAGTTAAGTGCATCTTTTGCTGCCGCAATTGCCATATCGGAGGTTTGCATATCAAGCGAAATATGACGACTGATAATACCGGTTCTTTCGCGTATCCACGCGTCATTGGTATCTACCAATTCAGCTATCTTATTATTATCCCACACCGTATTGGGAACATATGAACCTGTTCCTATTATTCTTCCCGTCATGATTACCTCCGATTTGCTTTTTGTTTTTTATTTATAAATATTTTATTTTAAATTATTTTTAATTTAAAACCTTTCGACTTTAAAAGTATATCATTATAAAATATTTTGTCAACAAAAAATTTTTAAAAGAACAAAGAGTCCGCAAGCGGACTCTTGCGCCGAGCGCGGTCGCGACAGCGACATCTTCCTTGTACGCGCGAGTGTGCATCCACGCGGAGCATTTTTGCTTTATAGGAAAAGCTTTCACACTTTAGTGTGACAAGGTCTTTCCTATAAAGTAAAAAAAGTACACTTTGTCAAGTGTACTTTTATACTCCGTATTTTTTTACAATTCTGTTTAGTTTTTTTCCAAATGGATCTCTTAATAATAACAGGAAAATGATATTCGATATCGCATACATTATGGTAAATGGAAGGGCTGTTCCAATGGATGCCACAAGCATTGCAAACTCTACCTGTTCGTTATACCACAACACGGTCCAAACATCCATAATCAGTGAATATAAAACACCTGCAAACACACCACTTACACACAATAAAGGTTTGCTCTTTTTGAGCGATTTTTCAAATAACCCGCTTCCATATCCAATCATTCCAAATGCAAGCATTTGAAACGGAGTCCAGGGGCCCTGTCCAAAATAAAAATTAGAAATCAGTGCCGTGAAACTCCCACACAAAAACCCGGATTCCTTCCCCAGATACATTCCGGCCAAAACAATAATCGCTGTCATTGGCTTAAATCCCGGTACTGCTGCAAATAGAAATCTTCCGATAATTGACAGTGAAGTCATTACTGCAATTAGCACAATTCTTCTTACATGCGTTGTATGCCGGTCAAATTTCCTGCCCACCAGAAAAAGGGAAAGAAGTGCAACTAGAATTGTTGCCGCCGTATACCATTTCACGATTCCATTCCCCCATTCTCTTTGTATGCATTTAACAGTTGTTCATTTGTAACGGCATGATCCAAATAGCCCTTTGCAATTCTTGCTGCTGCAGTTGTATAAAAGGCATTTTCCCAGAAAAATTCCTCTGCCACATCTTCTGCCACGACTTCTCCACGGAAAAAGAAAAGACATCTGTCTGCACACAATGCCGCAAATTCTACATCATGGGTTACGATTAAAATTGTTTTTTCTCTTTTTTTCATTTCCCGGATAAATGCAATCAAGCGACTTCGGGCTTCTCCGTCTAATCCCTTTGCCGGTTCATCCATGAGAAGGATATCCGGATTCTTTGACATAACTTTGGCAAGTGCAACAATTTGCTTTTCTCCGCCACTCAAATCGTAGGGATGTCTATCGTAATAAGGAGACAAATCAAACGGAAATTCTCTCTCCAATGCCCCCGCCAACTTCAAATCCTGCTTTACCGTATCTGCAACAAATACAGTCTCAACATCCTGAGGTAACATCGAGATTTCCGGAACATTACCCTTAATCTTTTTATCCCGGATATAACGCCGGCCCGTATACGCATTTAAAATCCCGGCTGCAGTTTTGATTGCCGTTGTTTTTCCGGAACCGTTTCCACCTAACAAACAGACTGTTTCTCCTTTATACAAACTTAGGTTAACCCCTCGCAAAATATCATCCGTATGTTTTTCATAACGGAACCATATATCCTTCATTTCAAACAGTGGTTTCGTGGATGGTTTTTGGTATCTGTTCTTACGCGGTTGTAAGTTGGATGTGTCTGTTTTCTGTTTGATTGTTTGTGCAAGAAACTGCTTTCCTTCCACTACCGTAACCGGCACTTTGTACTCTTCTGATTCACCGGAAATACGATAAAGTTGCATAGCTGAAGGCAAGGATTGGTATATCGCCTCAGGAATCTGTTCTTTGCAATCCGTATTTAGAATTCCTCTGACATTCCCATCATATACAACCGTTCCATGATCCATAACCAATACATGATCCGCATATGGGAAAACCTCTTCCAAACGATGCTCTATTATCAAGATAGTAATACCAAATTCTCGATTCAACTTACCGATTGTTTCTATAAATTCTGCTGCTGCAATCGGATCCAATTGCGAAGTAGGTTCATCCAGTAAGAGAATTTTGGGTTGCATCACCATAACGGAAGCAAGTGAAAGTATTTGCTTTTGTCCTCCGGATAATTGATTCACATCTTTTTCGTACCAATCCTCCATGTCAAAATAAGCAGACATTTCTGCGACGCGTCGTCGGATTGTCTGTTTATCAATACCCAAGTTTTCTAATCCAAATGCCATTTCGTGCCAAACCTTGTCTGTTACACACTGATGGTTCGGATTTTGTCCCACATATCCGATTTCTGCAGAAATCTTTGCGTCTTCATATGCATTCCGGTCTTTTCCAAAATATAAGATGGAACCTTCTACTTCACCATTTGGTTGCACTTCTTTTTTCAGAAGACGCATAAGTGTTGATTTCCCACAACCGGTTCTTCCGCATATAACTGCAAATTCTCCCTGACGAATTTGAAAATTGACATTTTCCAAAATCCGAATGCTGTTATTCTCTTTTCCTTCTTCATAATCTAAGGTTGTAAAACCTAGTTTTTCCACAGTAAAAAGTTCCATTTTATTCTCTCCCATATGATAAAAATAGGAATAATACAAATCAAAAATCCGTATGCCATATAATGAATCAGGATATCCCATTCCATGGCCGGTAAGTATACCGTCGGATAAAACACCGTGTTTCCTTTCTTGCAAACCATTCCGTAGAAATGTATCGCACCTAAGAGCACCATGCACAGAATCAAAAACACATCTGTTTTTCGGATTTTGTAATCATGATATTGCGTCCGCTTTCCCGTCCCATATGCCCGTCCTTGCATGGAATCGGATGTCTCAACCGAATGCTCAAACGCCCAAGTTACCATTGCGGAAAATACATATAGGTTCCCCCTTAGCTTGTCCGGTAGTGTATCCTCTTTATATAACCCTAAAACTTTCTGCGTTTGACGAATTGCCACGGATTGTTTCTTGTACTGCGGAATAAAGCGTAGGGTCATGGAAAGAATCAACGCGAATTTCATGGAGATTTTTCCGATTAAATAAAGCACTTTATCACTGGTTAATATAGAAGACATTTGCCTACACCACAACAAAACGGTGATAATTGTTCCCGCCATTACACAGCCATAACAAACTGCCTCTATGGTTATTTGCATACCGCTTAAGTAAAACAATACCGTTTGTCCTTTGTGGCTAAATATCGGGTTTATAAGCGACAGAATCAGAAACAACATCAGATAAATCACTCTTTCTTTCCATTTCATAGATAATCCAAATGAAAAATTTGCCAATATAACCCCTACAAATGCAATCAATACTATGATGGGATTCATCTGAAACATTACAATTGAAATTACCAGAATATAATACAATATCACTGTAAACGGGTGAATTTTATCAATCCCTTTCATATCCAATATCCTTTCCTAAATCACAGGAATAACACCATATGATTTCGTCTCCATCCTTCAACTCATAATCCGCGCAACTTTCCGATGCCACCTTACCATTTATCACAAATACCCAACCGGATAATTTGCCGTAATCATATTCATACAGCTGGCCAATTCCTTCGATATAAGACTGTCCCTGACTTTCCAATGTAATCCCTTCCTGTTTACATACCTGTTCCAGAAGTTCATACACACTATCGTTTTCATTCATGCTGACTGTAGTCTGTTCTAATATGATTCCATCCTTTGGAACAACCGCTTCTACATCCATTGTTTCAGAAGTCGGTTCTTTTCCCAAAATAGTATCGCAACGAATCTCTATCGTCACTTCAACCGGATGTTTTGGTTCCTCCTGCGTATCCGCTGTATATTCCCGGGAAGATTGAATATTCAGACATAATACAACTGCTGCAATACATACTGCAATTACCACTGATGTTATGGCCTTTTTTGCACTTTTTCTTCCTGCAATCACAAGATAGAGTCCTTCTATTACCGCAATTCCTCCCACGATAATCCAACGAATTTGTTTATACCCCCAACTTGTCTCTTCACTCGGAGAATCTTCTGTCGCAACAAAATCTGTTTGGGTCAGACAAGAAACCATTGCTTCCAGAACCTGTGCAGTTGCCATTTCGTTCTCTTTCCCACCATACGTATGGGAAAATGCTCCATTCTCCAGACGATATTTCATCAGACCATCCCACACGGTGTTGCCATTCTTAGCAAACCGATTATCCTGCGCAACATCGATATCCAGCCGGTTCAACGCCATTAACACTTGAGCCGTGCTTTCTACACTCCCCGTCCCGTCAAAATTTCCAAAATCACCATCTGCAAGCTGCTGCTGAGCTAGAGAATCAATTGCTCGGTCTAACGCATTCTGTTGTTCCTTGGTTAAGTCCTCACATTGTGCAAGGGCCTGTATCACCATTGCCGTAACGTCTGCATCGGCGGTTTCGTCCATATATGCAAATCCGCCATCCTGCAATTGATAGGATAAAATCGCATGAACAATCGCTTCCTCTGATATCGACTCTGACGGTGTATTGCTGGCATATATGAGATTCAACCCATAGACATAACTCATAAGTCCGTCTTTTCCAATCGTGTTCTCCAGAGCATACGAAATATATTCCTCCCCTACTCCCATCATGCTCAAAACAATACAATGTTTCTGGTAGGATGCCGGTTGGATTTCTTCCATCTGTTCCATTTGCTTCTCCAGGTTTGCGGCATAGGAAGAATAATCATACTCGATTTGCTCGTTCCACTTATCATAACGATAGATTGCCATAACATATGTTTCCGTCACGCCATCGGTTGGATGCTCCGCAAACGTTTTGTCTAGCAAATCCTGTAACTGTTCGACATTTTCTTTCTCAAGTTTGTAGTCAATCACGGATTCCACATATTCTCTAACTTCTGCTTCTTGTGCATACATGTAATCTGTCGCCCCTGCAAGAAACACGCAAACGATTAAGCTTAAGCATATTGAAGCAATTCTTCGATATTGTATTCTATCCTTCTTGTTCATACTGTATCCTCATATAGAAAAAGAATCGGACCAGAGTCCGATTCTTTTTAGTCAATTATTCCATAGTCATAAACTCGTGTGCTAATGTATAAGTATCGCCATCTTCAATCGGCTGTGTTTCAACACCATATTGTCCATATTCGTCATTTACGTAGAGAGACCAGTAAGAACTATCTACATCATAATCTGCAACTTCTCCGTTAACCGCATTGATGTAATATCCATATTCTCCCTCTGTCACATCTAAAGTAATATCTTTACATTCAACAATCGCATCATATAGGAATTCTGCGTCTGTCTCGATTTCATAAGAGGTTACGCTTCCGTCTGCCAATTTCACTTCAACCGTAATGGTCTTGTTTACTGCCTTATCCTCTTTTTCCTCTGTGTCATCTTTCTGCTGTGACTCTGTTGCCTCTGATTCTTTTTCGTTCTTTGTGCTGCTACAAGCAACCATGGAAAAAGTCAATGTTGCAAATAACAGTGCTACTACAAGTTTCTTCATTAAAAAATCCTCCGTATCTTTTATTCTCCACGAGAGCATACGAAGGAAAGGTGCATCACGAAATAATGCACACCCTTACCTTACCAATTACTCGTGGTAGGTAATAACTATCTAAGGCAGGTCTCCTGGCTATAAGAGCATTGCAACAGTATCCTTCCCAACATAGTCAGTGGCTTATACTGTTCCCCTCTTACTACAGTGACGAGTTCGCAAAGTATTACTTTTTCCCTTTTCACCGATGTTATCGGCACCTTAGATATTATATTAACAATCCAAATTATAATATAGCGATTATCTAATGTCAATCGCTAATTGCTTTTGGGTGGTTTTACATATATCGAGAATTCGAAATATCGCCTTCGGTTTCCCTTTCCGATTTCTTCTTTACATTCTTGTATCAGGTTACCGGTTTCTTCGGCACATAAATCCCATCGTTCTGTAATTTCTTCCGGATGTTCACATGCCAAATCATACTTTTCGTTAATGTATTCTCCAAAATATAATGTATTTTTCTCCATTCCGTAGACATTTAAGTGCTCAGAATTATAAAAATCCTTTTCCAAATCTAAGCCTATCTCTTCGTAGCTTTCATTCATATTCAGAAAATCATATCCGTAATCTGTAATTAATTCCTCGATTTCCTCTAATACTTCCGGATTTTTAATCTTCTTTGCATGTGGAAAACGTACGAATAGGACATTCTCCAATTCCATTTCCTGACAGTATTGCAACAAATCCTCCAGATAATCTCTGGATTTCTCTGTAAAATGGATTTTACCATCTTTGTGCGGTTTTTCTCCTTCACAGTTATTGGTGTAAGTTCCCATTCCCTTTGTATAAGAAAACCCTCTTACGTTCATCGAAGTCTGAACCGCTGTGTCAGCAACACAACCGCCTAAATCTTTCCAGTTCTCATGATAAGTTGCCAGTTTAAAATAGTATTCATACTGCTGATCCTTCGGAATTACTTCCGATATGGTGTCTACTTTATTCTTAGACCACGGAATATTATCAATCCAACTGTGTATTTGAGGCGAACGCTCATAATAAGAATCTTTATTAATAAAGCCATTAATCTCAAAAACAATTAATTTCGGATTCTGTCTGGAGAGAACCTCTGCTGTCATGGATTTGTATAAGCTTCCGGGAACACCTGCAACCGCAAGGGAATAAGACGTATATCCAAACTCTTCCCATGCCATTGTAGCCGAATATCCGGAATAAAATTCACTTGGACCAATTAATACTGCATCCAATGAATTCTCCGGCTCTTTATAAAAGCCTTTTACATTTGCTACTGTAACAATATCTCCTGCCGTCAAAAAAGAAGTCAACATATGCATAAGCAATAGCAAAATTGCAAAAAAGGCAATTGTACCAATTATTTTTTTCTTTTTCATAACAATCTCCTAAAACTGCATATATACAAAATCTGCCGGGTCAACATTCGGACCATAATAGCCAAATAATGCAATCGCTATAATTCCGATAAAGATAAATGCCCAACGAATTGCCAGTTTCTTTTCCCATAGTGCTTCCCGTATTGTTTTGTCGGATTTCTCCTGAATAACGGAACTCAGTAACACAACCAATGTACCCAATGCGATAATGCTGTAATCAAATACATCTAATCCGGACGCCGCAAGACACTTTGTGTGCGCAAAGTCGGTAATGTGGAAATCCGTGACGGAACGTATGAGCATATCCATTGCTGCCGAAAAGTTCTGTGCAATATCAAAATAATAACCTACTAATACCATTAAAAAGGTCCAAACCATAGATACGGCACCATAAATCTTTCCTTCTGTTTTGACATGCATCTTTTCCAAGACCTTATCATAACCCGGTCGTATCAATTCCCCAATTAGGATGACAAGACCGTTCCATAAACCAAATGCGACATATTTTCCATTGGCACCATGCCAAATACCAATAATCAAAAACGTAATCAAAGATGCCAATCCCGTTGGTAGAACTTTACTTACATGTTTTCCAAATTTTGGTTTCAGCCATTTCCCCATATTCAAAAACTTCTTTGAAATGGATAATGGGTAAAAGACATAATTTCTCACCCAATTTCCCAATGTGATATGCCATCTGTGCCAGTACTCTGTAAGGGATTTCGAGAAATATGGCCGTTTGAAATTCTCTGCCATTTTAATTCCAAACATTTCTCCGATACCGCGTACAATATCGATTCCGCCGGAAAAATCCGTATACAACTGAATCGCATATAAAAGTGCCGCCAATAAAATAAATGTCCCTGAGAAGTTTCTGGAATCCGCCGTAACTAATTCAATCAGTTTCACTGCACGGTCCGCAATTACCATCTTTTTGAATGCACCCCATAAAACGAGAAGTGCACCATTTTTCAAATTGGTATCATCAAATTTATGTCCTTCATATAGTTGTTTTGCCAAATCGTCATACATTGCAATCGGGCCTTGTATAATCTGTGGAAAGAAGGATACAAACAATGCAAGTTTTGCATAATTCTTCTCTGCTGCCACTTTTTCCTGATATACATCAATCAAATATCCCATTGTCTGGAAGGTATAAAAGGAAATACCCAGTGGTAAAACCAGTCCCAAATCCAAAGTGCCTGTTTTGATGCCAAACAAATTCAACACGCTGCAAACACCGTTTGCAAAGAAATCAAAATATTTTAAAAATCCTAAAATACCAAAGTTTAAAATCAATACAATAAGAAGAATTGCTCTTCTCTTTTTTAAAATCTTGTTCTTATATGATTTTCTCTCTTCCCTTGACCAGGCTTCCTTATTCTGCGCAATTACAGCCTTCTGCTTATCAAGTGCTGCGTCCAAAAGACGTGCCCCTGCATAAGTTGTGATGGTTGTAACCAACATATACACAATATATTTATTGCAAATAATCAAATAATACGCATAACTTGCAACCAGAAGAATTATCCATCTGTGCTTTTTCGGAAATAGATAGTAGGCAAGTAGCGAAATTACAACAAAGAGAAAAAATTGTACGGATAATAACTCCATTATTAATCCTCCAATCTCTCATCTGCAACGTTTAGTCTGTCACTACAGATAAAATCTCTTCTACAAACAAGACCTTTTTCTTTTGAGTACAAATAAATCTTCGGCATCGTTCTCGATAAGAACAATACGCTGCCCTCTGTAACGGAATAGGCACCACAGCGGGAAAACGCAAGAAAATCACCTATGTTTAACTTCGGCAATTCCACTTCGCGCACCAAAACATCTGCAACTGTACATAAGCTTCCACACAATGCATATGGTTCTTTCTCTTCTGATTCAACAACACCCTTATCTGCACCGGCAATAACGCAAATTGGCGGAATTTGCATAGACATCGTCTGTCCGTAATATTTTAAATGGTGCATTCCACCATCACAGATGACATAATTAGAGCCATTATTACTCTTAATATCCATAACCTTTGTAATATATGTACCACAAGTCGATGCAAAATATCTTCCCATTTCGATTGCCAGCGGGTATTTCTCGGCAAATTCTTTTAGTGCTGCCGCAACTTCATCCAGTAATTCCATATCTTTTTCTTCATATGGTTCATTGAAATACTCAACCGCCATACCCGGTCCGTACTCTACCATCTGTGGTTCGAAATGATAATCTGCTTTTAGCTCTTCTATAAAAGTCTCCAGGTGGGCTAAGTCTTTTGCAATTACTTTTAACTTTTTCTTCTGTGTTCCCGAATAATAATGCAAACCCACAAACTCCAAAGCCGGAAAATCCTTCTGATTCTGAATCAGATAGCGAATGTCTTCCTCTGACATTCCGAATTGATTCCCGCTCGTAAGACGCAAAATCACCTTCTTAACACAGCCTGCTGCAAGCGCTTCTTCGTTCTCTATCTGTGCATGCAAAATACTTTCTGCAGTCATAATGCCTACACCATACTCGATTGCTCTCTTAACATCTGTATGTTCTTTCATAACACCTGAGTAAATAATCGTCTCCGGATTCACTCCAAGTCTTTGGCAAATTGTCAATTCCCCCGGTGAACAGACTTCTACTCTTTTTATTCCCTCCGGTAAAATCTCAAGCAAAAACGGATTGGCTTTGATGGAATAGCATAAATCAATCTCTTCTCCAATTGCTGCTTTTACCTTATTAATACGCATTTCAAATAAATCTGCGTCAAAAATATACGATGGCGAATCATTCAGATTCCCCATGGACATATAATTTGTCGGATTCATACTAGTCCTCCACTAACTCCTCTATCATGTTTAACATTGCTTCTACCGAATTAAAATTCTCCGGAACTAAATCTTTTGGACGAATTGTAATATCAAATTCATCATTCAATTCCGAAACCAATGATACGATATCAAATGACTCTAAAATACCATCTGTAATCAATGCTTTCTCTGATTCAAAATCAACATCCGGTCTTAATTCTTCTAAAATCTCCATTAAAGTATCTTTCATAATTATACGCTCCTTTTCTCTTATAAATCTCTTAATGTTGTCATATCAATTTTACCGTTAGCAAGTTTTGGTAAAACATCTAGCTGTTTCACTTTTCTTGGAACCATAAATCCCGGCAACACTTTTCTTAACTCTAGTATCACTTCTTTTTTATCTGCACTTCCCGAATAAAAAAGGAATAATGCTTCTTTTTCTTTTTTGTAGATGCAACAGGTCTCATCCACTCCATTCACCTGATTTGCCGCATATTCTACTTCATCCAACTCTACACGGTGTCCCATATGCTTAATTTGTCGGTCTTTACGTCCTTTAAACCAAAGGGTGCCGTCCTCTGTAAAACAACCAATATCACCTGTTTTATAGATTGTTTCCTGATACAACGAATTCAGCGGGTTTTGTATAAAACTTGCTGCCGTTCTCTCAACGTCATTATAGTAACCCAATGCCAAAATCGGACCAGCTACGCAAATCTCTCCTTCTTCTCCCTGCTGTGGTTCTTGATTCTCATCCGTCAAAAGAAAAACTTTGTAGTTCTCGTAAGAACCTCCAATCGGAAGAACTTCATCTTCTTCCACCTTATGATCCACCACATAATATGTGCAGGAAGCTGTCGCTTCTGTTGGTCCATATTGGTTCACAAACAAAGCTTCCGGCAAATGCTCCTGCCAAATCTTTAGATATTTACATGGCATTACAGAGCCGGAAAAACAAACCTTATTCAGTGTATTCAATTGAAGTTCCTCAAATGCTCCCAAAGAAGCAGGAACTGTTAAAGCGGATACGCTCCATCCAATCGATGTAACCTGATTCTGATTAAGACACGTAAACAGATTCGCAGGTTCCATAAAATATTCCTTTGGGATAATAAATGTAGATGCCCCATGTTTGAGTGGTAAATAAATATCCCGGATTGCCGCAATGTAATCTAATGGTGCCTGATTCCCAAAGCGATCGTCCTTGGTAATTCCCATAATCGATGAATATGCATTGATATAACACATCAATGATTCATGAGAAGTAATAACACCCTTTGGATTACCGGTGGACCCTGAAGTAAATATAATATACAACGGATCCGTAGTAACCATTGTACGACGAACACATTGCAACTTATCCCTATCCGGCGTTGTCTGTTCCAGTTCTTCCAGGCGATATGTCGGAATTTGAGCAAGTGCTTCTTCCTTATTGGTAATCTGTTCCACAACTGCTGCATTCTCGGCATCTACAACAATTGCTGCCGGTTGTAATGTTGTAAGAATCTTCTGTAATCGAACAATTGGCAACTTCGCATCTAATGGTGCATATGCTCTTCCACTATATACAACACCCAAATATGCCATAGGAGTTTTGACATTTCTGCCTGAAATAACCGCCACCGGTTTTATAACGGAACCTTGCTGCACCCCTTGATTTGTGCCATCTGAAAGCAATTGTATTAATGCAGTTCCAATCGCTTGTGATTTGTGAAGCACCTCACCAAACGTAATCTCATTCTCTGAATCTATATAGATTGTTTTATTATTATATTCTGTAGCTGACTTCTCCAGCCATTCTAAAACATTTTTCATATATGCCCCTTTCTGCTCAATTCTATATTATAACATAATTTCTACCGATTGCATAAAAATAATAATCTCTTAATACTTTTCGGCAAATAGAACATTACGTGTCGAATTTTATATATAACATTTGTAAATATTGCCAAACAAATCTTTTTCCTCCTATGAATTCGTATGGAAAAGCCCTCTTGATTATGCTAATATAAATTCAAATCTCTACGATAAGCGAGGAAAAACACTTGGTTCATTCTATCAAAAAAATTAAAATAGCAAATCTGCTTATGCTTACCATGGCAGGCATTATAAATGCTTTTGGCATCACCCTTTTCCTAACTCCGGTCAAATTGTATGACAGCGGAATTTCCGGCACCTCAATGTTACTCAATCACATCACCCCGGAATTCTTGACGCTCTCATTTTTTCTTTTAGTCCTGAACGTTCCGTTATTTTTATTTGGACTAAAGAAACAAGGGAAATTATTTACATTCTACGCGATTTATACAGTTGTTATCTATTCACTCTCTGCCTGGCTTATAACCGACATTCTGCCAATTGACGTAAGTATTGCTTCTCCGCTTGCCGGAACCGACCTTTTACTGTGTGCTTTATTCGGCGGTGTCATATCCGGCATCGGAAGCGGACTTGCCATTCGCTATGGCGGTGCAATGGACGGCGTAGAAGTTATGGCAGTTATTTTTGCAAAACGGCTGGGCATTACCGTCGGTACATTTGTAATGGTCTATAATGTTCTTTTGTATATCGTTTGCGGAGTAATTCTCAAAAGCTGGATTCTTCCACTCTATTCCATTGTTACTTATACTGCAGCATTAAAAACAATCGACTTTATTGTAGAAGGTATCGACAGAGCCAAATGTGCCATCATCATAACCGAAGCACCGAACGAGATATGCCAGGCATTAGGTGAAACCTTTGGCAGTGGTATCACACGTCTGGATGCAAAAGGTGGTTACTCAAACCGCGACAAAGGAATGGTATACTTTGTCGTAAACCGTTATCAGGTTATACAGATGCGAGACATTGTGCATGAAATCGATCCTTTGGCATACATTATAATCAGTGAAGTCGCTGATGTCTTTTCCAATAATAACTAATACTATAACCATCGTAATCCTTTTCCCGAAATGTCTCATGGATTATTCCGGTATTTTATGGTAAAATAATAGTCTAATGTTCAACAAAATTTAAATAGGAAAGGGGTATTTACTATGGCTAAAGTTAATGGTGCACAAAGTGTGCAAACAGTTCCCGGAAGACATATTATTCTATCTGCCGGCAATGGTAAAACAAATATCGAAGAACTCAAATGGCTAACGGAAACCGTACTATCCGAAGCTGCTGCTTTTAAACATAGCGGGTGGGCATATATTGCCGACTGTTCCAATATGCGTCCGGTTGGGGCATCGGAAGCCGGAGAACTGGTTAAAATGACACAACAGTTTGTAGACGCAGGATGTAAAGCATTTGGATTCGCCGAAGGCTCTTCTATCATGTTAAAAATTCAAGCACAAAAAAATACCGAACGTTCCGGAACCGGCATTCCGGAAGGTCACTTTGCAACCGTAGAAGAAGCCCTGGATTGGATTAAAAAAGAAGTAAATTTATAATTAATGGCAAAACAAAAGGAAGTGTTGAAACCAACACTTCCTTTCTTTATAATGAGACATCGGGGATTCGAACTTTTTATCCCTCCTACAAAGCCTATATAGAAAGGAACCGCAACGCATCATCTCTCTTGTGTAATCAAAAGTGTAATCAGCATTCACCAAGCCTGTCAATCCCTTTACCATAGGCACTCGAAGAGCGGGAATTTACTGGCGGTGTAAAACCTAGTAACGACCTATCATGAAAAAAAGGGATGTTACACGCTTTGGGCGAAACATCCCTTAATTATAATTTATAATATTAAATTAAATCGACTTAAACTTCCCACACACCGAACACTTATAACCAACTAAGATGTTCTTAACTGTCGGGAATGTACTAGGATATTGTTCGTATACTGGTATGTACTCCGATGGTGAATAACACGCACCATTTGAGTTAATAATATGTTGATAAATCTCGTCACCTGTATCGAATTCCATGCCACAGTCTGCACATCTGTAGTAGCATCCTACCTCACGTGACATCATACAAGGTTCATCGACTACCCTCGTCTCGTACTGTTCTACCCATTTGTGTCTGCACTCATGGTGATGATGTTCTGATTTTGATGCAGTTCCGCTACTATAACTACTACTCTCAGATGAATCAGTTCCTTCAACTAAGGCATCCTCAGTAACCTCCTCACCCCCAATTTCACCCTCGAGTTCACCCTCAAGAGTACCACTACTAGACGAACCACCCGAACCTCTAACCTCTTCGTTAGATGCTGTGGTGCTTCCGCCATTACCGCTGACCTCAGCACTCAAAGCCCCTGTACCCTCATCTGCGTTAACACTACCACTACATCCCGTCATCATAAACACTGTCAAACCACCTACCAACAAAGCGACTATTGTTTTTCTCATAATACCCCACCTTCCTTTGTGTTTACTTTGGTTACTATCATTAAAGTGCCCCTAAAGGCACTTATATCTATATAGTTAGAAAGTTACTACTTAGTCTTCCCACACTCGCTACATTTATAACCAACTAATACCTGCTCACTCCAAGCTGGTTTTATTAAGACGTCTTCCCAATGCCCTTCTTGTACCCATTCTGTGATGGCTGGGTGCTCGACACTTGGTATTAACTCATGCGTAGTATAAAATGCAACATCATGTATACCTATATACTGTTTTTGGTGATTTATTGTATCCTCTCCTGTATAAGACCTATGACCACAACCATGACACACACATACTTCTACTACCTTTGATGGCTCTACCCATGCCTCCTGGATGACTACCTCATGAGATGTGTCTACCCACTTAGTTTCGTAGACTGCGTCGTGATGTACTGTATCGTATACCGCCTGCCAACTACAAGTATGGCTGTGACTATCACCGTCATGAGATTCGCTATCGCTTACAGAACTATCGGCGTCTTCAACCTCGATGTCTTCTGTATTCTCGGTATCTTCTACCTCAATATCTTTAGTGCTTTCAACCTCGGTGTCTTCAGTATTTTCTACTTCAGTATCTTCGACCTCTGTACTCTTGACACTTTCTACTACCTCAGTTCCCTGAGTGTTATCAGCACCCTTGCTACCGCATCCTGTTGCTACTAATAGTACTGATATACTTAAACCAACTAATAATCTCTTAACTAAATTATTCTTCATCGTACCCCCCCTTCGCCCAAAAAATCCGTATGATTACAACTGTATCGTTCTATACCAAAATGAAAATTATTTATAATATTATACACCATATTTCTTAATATTTCAATCAGTATTGTCCATTTATGGCTAATATACATATTGTCAACATATGGGTAATATATGAATTGAAAGGATGGTAATATGATTTCTTACGAACCATTATGGAACACATTAAAAGAAAAAGGAATTTCACAATACCAGTTAATCAATCACTATAAAGTATCAGCCGGACAACTCTCACGACTGCGTGCAAATGGTAATGTATCCACACATACGCTTGACCGCCTCTGTGAGATACTCGACTGTAAGTTAGAAGATATTGCTGTATATCAAAAAAAATAATCTCCGCTCTATCCCAAATAAAGGATATCGCGGAGATTTATTTATTTCAGTTCATTTATTTCTTTCATAATTTCCTTGTAATCTTCCAACAATCCAACTAATCCAGCATATGAATACCCGTCCTTGTCTACTCCACCTTCAATATAAAACTGTAATTGAGTTAAATTATAGTCACAAACTAGATTAAAAAAAGCATTGTTCTTAGTCGATAAATAGTTTTTATATGCACCATCTACCAAAATTTTCCTTATCCACCCAACTGAAAGCATAAACCCTGCCACATTATTCCATTTTAAATACTCAATCAATTCTTCTATCCTCTCTGGAACAATCACACTTTCAATACTTTCTTCCAATGAAGGTATTGGCATGTTTAACGTTTCTTCCAAACTCACCATTGCACTATGTAGATTTTGTAAGTTACATTTTTTTGAATTATTATAAAATGTTTTTAACACAGCATTCTTGATTTTTTTAATACACGGATGCGTTTTATCCTTGAAATAATCCATCAAAATCTCGTCTATAATTTGTGAATCATTTATAGCTTTTTCCCAAGAATACTTAGTCGCATAGTATTACCCCGCTGGAACAAACAAAGATTTTTCCCTCTGGAATATGCATAAAATAAGGCGTTTCAAGTCCTCAAAACCCTGTTCGCGTTATTTGCACATATCGAACAGATAGGAGTTCCTTTTATGTGGGAACGTGAGATTTTTATTTCTTATACAAATCTGTTACTTTAAAGAAAAAAGGAAGTGATAAAATGCCAACTGAAAATATCGCATCAAGAAACATTCAGAGACACGCTTATCAATTAACCATCAATAATCCGCTCGATTATAATTTGGAGCATGCTAAGATTAAGGAAATACTTATTGTAAGCTTTTCCACATTAAAATATTTTTGCATGGCAGATGAAATCGGAGAACAAGGAACATTCCACACGCATATTTATGTGGTCTTTTCCTCAAGGGTTCGCTGGTCTACCATCAAAAAACATTTTGAACATGCACATATTGAGGTCGCACACGGTTCTGCCCAATCCAATCTTGATTATATTAAAAAGACAGGGAAATGGGAAGATACTGACAAAGCAGAGACCACTGTAGAAGGTTCTTTTGAGGAGTGGGGAGAATTTCCCAGACAAAGAGGTTTTAACCAAGATATGAAAGAACTGTATGATTTAGTAAAAGATGGATATTCAAATGCAGAAATATTATCCATAAATAATGACTATATACTTCAAATTGATAAGCTTGACAAACTTCGAACTACGATATTAATCGAAAAGTTCAAAAATGAACGAAGACTTGAATTAAAGGTTATCTATGTGTATGGCGAAACTGGATTAGGAAAAACAAGGGATATTCTTGACAGACATGGAGATGCAAATGTTTATCGTATATCTGACTATACTCATCCCTTTGACTCTTATGACGCAAATCAAACGGTGATGTGCTTTGATGAATTTCGGTCACAGATTCGAATATCCGATATGCTAAATTACTGTGACATTTATCCTATACAACTTCCGGCACGTTATGCAAATAAATTTGCCTGCTACAATGTTGTTTACATAGTATCAAACTGGAAGTTAGAACAACAGTACGAGGAAGTTCAACAGGATAGTCCCGAATCATGGAAAGCATTTTTAAGAAGAATTCATGAAGTTCATATTTACAATGTGGATGGAACGATAACGATTTATGACTCGGTTAACGATTATTTTAACCGTGACGAAAAAATCCGAACCATTTCAAAAGAAGAAGAACAACACATACCATTTAATTAAGGAGGAACAAATTATGTCTAAAGATGATGATGAAACACTTGATTTAGAAGGAAGGACAGGGCAAAGAGTTTATTCATATCTACCCTACACGCATTGGCGACTAAAACAATTATTAAACGATTATGCAAATTGTCATCTAGTACCGATAGGTGGCTACAAATGCAACAGAGTGCCCAACTATACGCAACATTACCAAATTGTAGAAAATAGCACTGGAAAAGTTATTAATCCAGATGTCACAAATGATACCTTGAGGTGTTTTTTTGCAGTAAGAGGTTTTCCTCTTCATGATGAAGAAACTCTCCTCCAAAGACAAAGCAAACGAAATCAAGGAGCAGAAAATTTCCTACAAGCGGTAATGAATCAACAACATATAAAAAAATAATTAGAAAGGAGTACATCATTGGACAAGTCAAAACCGAAATCACTTAACATCTTAAAAACCTAGAAAACCGAAAATCTGAAAACCCGAAAAATTATTGTCCTTTGCTTGTAAAGGCAATGGGAAAAAAGAATATATCACTAGAACAATTAAATAACTTGTTTAATGCTCTCTCTTACGATACTATTTCATTAGATGATGTGTTGCAGACGGTAAACGAAATGAATAAACAAACAATCCTAACGCAACATAAGTATCCTATCACATACGGAAAAGGAGATGACAGATGGCACACTTATATACCAGATGACACTAAGCCGAACAAACGTAAATCCGTTGCAAAACGAAAAAAGGAAGATTTAGAAAAATTCCTTGTCACATTCTATAAAGCACAATTAGATGCTCAAAATGAACATGCGAAGACTTTTAAAGAAATCCACGCCCTCGTTCAGACAACAAAATTGGAATATATCAAAACAGAAGAAAAACTTATCAGTGCAAGAAACTCCGCACTTAAAACAGATTCCGACTATCGCCGTTATTTTGCTAATACGGATTTTGAAAATAAGGCAATTAACACTATCACCAAAAAAGATTTGGAAAACATCTGCCTTATGAATCTAAAACGGTACGATATGCGAAAAAAAGCATTTGCTTCGCTTCGCGGTATTTTAAAATCTGTTTTTGATTTAGCTTATTCGGAATACTGGATACAAGATAACATTTATCAGCGTATAAACTTCAAAAAATTCAATGATATGATGATTCGTGAAACATCACCCGAAAAGAGAGTACATTCTGCCAAAGAAGTGGATGCTATTTTGAAAGAATTGCATCAAAAGCAGGAATCTCGCCCAAAGCATAGTTCCTATTGGGCATTAGAACTTCAGATAATCATGGGATTAAGGCGTGGAGAAGTTCCCCCTCTCCGTTGGATTGATGTTGCAGATAACTGTATCAGCATTACAAGAGAACAACTCACCTCTGGCAACAGATTTATTATTGTGGAGCATACCAAGAATTATAAAGATAGGTTTTTCCCTATTACAGAAGATTTAAAAAATTTTCTTATACGTTTAAAGGCTATGCATGATAAATACTATCCTGATAGCGAGTACCTGTTTCCTGCTGATACGGAAAACGGAACTATCACAAATAGAGCGGTCTATTTTGTTTATCAAGGTATATGTGAGAAACTCAATATTGAAAAACCAAAAGGTACTGTAAAAGGTCCTCATTCGTTCCGTAGAAATGCCATAACAGATGTTGTAAATGCTACAAACGGAAATATCATTCTTGCTTCTGCCTTATTTGGCAATACACCCGAAGTAGCAAAACAAAATTATTACACGGGTATAAATTTGGATACTGCAAAAGAAATATTAAACACTAGAAAACTAATTGTTACATAAAAGTGTAATCATGTGTAATCAAACTTTTGAAAACACCAAAAAAGAGGAAGTGCTGAAAAATCAGTACTTCCACCTTTTTAAAATCATGAGACATCGGGGATTCGAACCCCGGACAACTTGATTAAAAGTCAAGTGCTCTACCAACTGAGCTAATATCCCATATTAAACTGGGCTAGTTGGATTCGAACCAACGAATGCAGGAATCAAAATCCTGTGCCTTACCGCT
>JAZUQL010000010.1:0-218183 GCA_045605685.1 Lachnospiraceae bacterium | reverse complement strand
GGATTATCAGCTTTGTCAAGCCAAGAAAATGCAATAAAGGGGGAATAGAAAATGTTTATGAAAAGAAGCTGGACAACTTTTGCTTTATCAGTAACCGTCTTTGGATTAGCCTGGGTTGTGTTTGCTATTCTGTTAGCACCATCACAGGAACTTCTGCCAATCATAATTATGTTTTTATTTGGTGCAGTTATTACGGGAATAGGAATTGCTGTTTTTGTATGGGATTGGAGAGGAAGGAAAAAGGATACCGGTGGTAAGGTAGATAAAAATGCAAATTATGTATTTACATTAACGACTCCTTACGGAAGTGAAGTGGTAACCAACTTTGAACAAATTCAACATGCACTGAATCAATTAGAGCAAACCAGACAGGGAATGGTGGCGGTTAAAATAGAGCCACCAATTGCAAATATTTGTTCCATCGATTGTTGTTACAGGGAAGGTTACTTCCGAACCTATGTGCTACAGATGAGAGAAAATGGATTGGGATATTGGTTTATGCTCTCCGATGGTGTGCAGGCTGTTGCATATCATTTTAAGCAATTGTATGTAAAGAAAAAGAAAATTGATTTTTCATACTACAATCGAAAAGAAACAGGGGAAGGAAGGGGATGAAAATGTCGTCTTTGTCATTTCATAGAATGCGGGATGAGCATGCACTTGGACTAATTGCAGCAGGGTTTGTTATCTTCTTATTGCTGATCATTCCGAACTATTATAAGATTGCTTATAAGAATACAGAACCGGTAGAATACCTTGGCAATGCAGGGAAAGTCGGATATCCACCGGCAGACGGTTTTGTTACGGTTAATTCTATTGAAGAGATTATGGCGCAGGAAGAGAATACATATACCATTGAAGTAGATGTCGAACAATTAACACCACTCGATCTATATATGGATTTAGATAGTCGTGAATATAGTAGGAAAGGATTCCTGCATTATATTAATAATAGCTTTGGAGGGGTCGCACGGTTTTATGTATTAACATTAGACAATGGAGAAAAAGTTGTTGTGCTTTTAGATGATTTATCCATTGATTTACCACAAAAAGGGACCGTTACTTTGCCAATTGGCGAAACGCAGTTACTGCTTGGAGGAGAGTTTACACAAGATTTATCTGCAGAATCCGGAATAGAAGATTTAAGTTTTTTCGTTGATATGGCGGCGGATTGGAGAGAAAGTGATGAAGTAAAGGAATTAAATGGAACCAAGGGATTGGTGGGAATTGTTTTGTTCTTTGCCTTGTGGTTTGTATTTTCCAAAATTTTTAGTTTAATTGGGAAAGGAAAAAATAGGTAAGATATGGAAGATATTATTTTATAGAAGAAGAAAAGAAAAATTTCTATAGACCGAGCAGAGAACATAATGCCGACACATACTTCAGTTTTATTATGTTATATAAGATTACATACGAAAGGATAACTATAAATGCGTAGATCAGAGATTAATTCTGGTAAAAATCTAATGAATCAGTTTATCGGATTAAAAGGAATGGGTATAGTACTCCTTGTATTTTTTATAGGAATGGGAATATCTAGAATCATTTTATTAGGTGAGGATATTTTCCTGAAAGTAATCCTTTTATCTGTAAATTCGGTTGTTCAGGTGATATCTATGATTTTGGCAATAATATTCACATATAAAGACGAACGTAAAATGATTAGAAATGGTACATGCGTTTGGAAATTTGCGCGTAAGACATTAGCTGCTGCTATATCTTCAGAAGCGCTTTTCTTGCTTTGTAATTTGGCAGCAATATTTGACTTTATCCATAAAATTGGGTGATACATCATAGGTATAATAATGAAAAGGCATGGTGAGGCAGGGATATAAAAATTCACGAGGAATAGCAACCAGTACGGATAAAAGAAATAGGATGTCTTTTGTCGGCGTAATTTCGTACATATTATTTTACCGGAAATATTATTTATCATGTATGATTGGTGGATATTTTTGGAGAATGGAATCAAGGGATTTGTGGGAATTGTTTTGTTCCTTGTCCTATGGTTTGTATTTTCAAAAATATTTATTCTAATTGGAAAAGGAAAAAGGAATTGAATCAAATATTAAAATGCTATATTTTAGACTCGTATTGTATTTATATTTGATTGGAAAATTCAAGAATTGGCAAAGAACTAGGAATATAGACGAAAAAGAACATTTTTGATATTATGCTACCATGCAATAATACAAACAGTTTTAATTTTAATATTTTAAGAACTATTAGTATGAAGGGGATTTTAATATGAGAAAAACAAGACCAATCTTGCAACAAATAAACTGTCCATCTTGCGGGGCACCGGCAGTTTCGGAGGTTTGTGCTTATTGTGGAAATGCGACAGGACTCAATACAGCAGAGACTAAAATGGAATATCCGGTATTAGAGTGCAAAGAAGCAACATTAAATTTTTGGACTGTATGGTTTCCTATGATATTTGTCATGGCTTTTGGAATGGCTGGACTTGGTGTGGTGATACCTTCTATAACGGGAATTGGAGAGAGTAGTATGTTGCTGCTGGGAGTGCCTTTTTTGTTGATAGGAATTGTGGCATTATTCTTGGTGCTTCGTACAATTGCACGTTATATAAAAGTGAAAATGAGTGGAAAAGTCATTCGTGCAACAGTTTATGGATATATGGATGATGGGGTACTAATCAATAACCGGCCGGCACAAATTGTGAAACTACTTGTGCAGACACCAACGGGTCCGAGGTTTATCTTATATCAGCTTGGAGATACATTGAGACCATATGGTATTAACGAAAACATTGATATTATGGTATATAAGAACTATTTTATGATTCGTAAGAATCAGGAAGTTGTGCAGTGGTGATAGTTTCATTATAAAAATATATAGATTGTAAAGGTATGGTTTCCTACATTGGGTTATGAGTATTGTAATGCTTCGGATATTGAAGTTTACCTCAACCCGGACATGTAGAATGCATCGTATTATGAAGTTTTAAGTTGGAGGAATGAAATATGAGTGAAATTATTCAAATCAATGAAAATTCATGGAGAATTGAAGATAAAGGGGTACGTTTTTTCCTACTAACAGGGAATGAGAAAGCACTTCTGATTGATAGCGGGATACAAACTCCAAATGCAAGGGAAATTGCTGAGAGACTCACAAAATTGCCTTTACAGATAATAAACACTCACGCGGATCCGGATCATATTTCAGGAAATGGAATGTTTGACTCGGTTTTCATGAATCCTATGGAAGAGGCATTGTATCGGAGGAATGGGGGAAAAGGAACGATTATTCCCGTGAAAGGCGGCGATATTATCGATTTAGGTGACAGACCGCTGGAAATCATTGAGTTGTCAGGGCATACGCAGGGAAGTATTGCTATTTTGGACATTAATCATAGAGTACTGATTAGCGGGGATTCTATTCAGGATGGCAGAATTTTTATGTTCGGAGAACATAGGAATATGCAAAATTACATAGAAAGCCTATCGAATTTGACCAAATACAAGGAAAGGTTTGTCACGATTTATCCTTCTCATGGTAGTTTCCCTATCTCACCCGAGGCGATACATAAACTTATTTCCGGAGCGAAGCAGATTATATCCGGACAGATAGAAGGAAAAAATGTGGATGTATTTGGTCAATCGGTGATGTTGTATCAAGTTGAGGTTGGTGGTTTTTTATACTAGAAAACTGAGCATAGAAGATTTTTCACTGTTGACAAAAAGATGGATATTTTGTCCATCTTTTTTTATTGACAAACAAATGGTAATGTATTACCTTTATAAAGGTAACGCGTTACCTAATGGAGGGCGATATGAATATGAAAGAAGTAATTAATAGTGACAAAGTTGATTTTACAGGAATTGAGTTGTCATATTTTTTGATTGGATTACTAAGTGCGTTTGACAATCGTTTTCAAGCAATTGCAGATAGACTGATAGGGGAAATTAGTTGGAAACAGTTTTTTGCAATTATTTGCATTAATCTTTGTAAGGAAAATCCAACGATAAAAGAATTGGCGGCTATTATGGGCAGTTCACACCAGAATGTGAAACAGATTCTTTTGAAACTTGAAAAAAAGGGTTTTGTAACTATTTCTATTGATAAGGAAGATAGAAGAAAGCAAAGAGTGGAACTTACAGAGAAGTGTATAAAGTTTTGCGTAGATAACGATGAAAGGAGTAACATGGCTGTTATGGCTATGTTTAAGGGGATTCCGGAAGAACAGCTTCTAATAACTATGAAAACAATTATGCAGATGGAAGAGAATCTGAAAGCGATTTAAGGAGGATTCTATGAAGAGTTACTTACCCTTTGAAATTAAATATAGTCCAATCAAAAAGTTAGCATTAATTCCTTTTGAAAAAAATCCGGATACCGTCTATAGAGGTTTTGAATTACAATTCATTGACGGAGCACCTTATGGAGTAGGATATCGCGTGATTGCATATCGAAATGATAATTATGTAGATGTATATGATGATTTAGCATTGAATTATTTGGAAAATGAGGAATTTAATGTTGCGGAAAATGGGTTACATCAGCATGTTTTAACTAGTATCAATCATGTGCAATTCTGTAATGTAGATAATAATCAAATTATTTGTTTTGAATTTGTTGATATACAAGGGCGACAAATTCAGGTAAAGATAGAAGAAAAGACAAAAAGAAAGACAAAGCCGATGAACTTATTGGCACCAATTGGTGTAGGTTCTAAGAACCCCAAGTACCTTCCGGTGTTTTTTATGTATCATTTCGATTTTATTCGTAAGAGAAAATCTACTATTTCTTGTAAGATTGATGGAAAAGAGTTTAAGATAGATAAATTTCCGGTTCCGATAAATGGTCAATCAAGGTTGTATGCCAGATATAGTAATGAATGCGAGCTACTGGAGTTTGGCAATATAGCCATATCGGAATTGAGAGAGATTGAGCTAAATGAGGCAAATGTCTACGATAAAGACAATGTAGAATATATTTTTGAGCGAATTAATGTTTTAAAGTGTGTGATTGTACATTTTGGGAAACAAACAGTAGAAATATGTTTTGAACCTAGCTTAGATTGGACTAGATCATGTAGTGGTTTATTTATCATTAAACCAAGAGTGCAAATGGGGTATTTGCAAGGAGAATATTGTGTGCAATCAGGAAAATACACAGTGATTAATATGGTGCCAAAGGAAGGCTGGGTGTCAAATCCAAATAGTTTTCTTACAAGAATGATTCTTGGTAAGAATTCTGTTTTTTGTGAGTGGAGTAAAAAATATAAGTATAAATCAATTATTCATTTTAACAAGAAGGAAATACAATCCAATTGGATAAATGGAAACGTAAATTAGAAGGGGAAACAAGGAGAATAATAAAATGAAACGATTAATTATTTATGGCAGCCATTATGGAACCGCAAAAGGTTACGCAGAAAAAATGTCTGAAAAGACAGGAATTCCTGTTGTTAATTATAAAAATATAACGGATTTATCCGATTATGAGGAAGTCATTCATTTCGGTGGATTATATGCCGGTGGTGTAAAAGGATTAAAGAATACCGCGAAAGCATTACCGCATAATACCAATTTGATTATTGTAACAGTAGGACTTGCGGATGTAACAAACAAAGAAAATACGGATCATATAAAAAAATCGATTCGTCAACAAGTGTCACAAGATATTTTAGATAGAAGTCAAATTTTTCACTTGCGTGGAGGAATTGATTATGAAAAACTAACATTTGCACACAAAACAATGATGTCTTTTGTGTATAAAAAAGCAAAGAACACTCCCGAAGAGCAGAAAACAGCCGAAGTTAGAGATATGATAGAAACTTATAATCAAAAGGTTAATTTTGTTGATTATAATTCTTTGAATATTATTATAGATACAATGAAATAGTTGAAGTTTTACGAATCTGTGATATTCTACAGATAGAGAAAAAGCATGGGAGGATTTTACAATGAATCAGAAAGCAATGTACAAATTATCATATGGTCTATTTGTATTGACCGTCAATAAGGATGGAAAACAAAATGGTTGTATTATTAATACGACATCACAGGTAACCTCAGAACCAAACCGTATCAGCATAGCAGTAAACAAAGCAAATTACACACATGATATATTAATGCAAACCAAAACTTTTAATGTATCAATTCTAAGCCAAGATGCAACATTTGAACTTTTTAAACAATTTGGTTTCCAGAGCGGTCGGAATATGGATAAGTTTGCAGAGTTTACATCCTATAAACAGGCGGCAAATGGAATTAATTATATTACAGAAGGAACGAATGCATACATATCAGCACAAGTAGAGCAGACCATAGATTTGGGTACGCATACATTATTTATTGCAACGGTAACGGATATGGAAGTTTTGACAGATGTTTCATCTGCAACATATGATTATTATCAAAGCAATATCAAACCGCAACCGGCAGCAGTTTCTGATAAAAATGAAAAAGAAACAATATGGAGATGTACTGTGTGCGGTTATGAGTATAAAGGAGAGGAACTTCCGGCAGACTATATTTGTCCACTGTGCAAGCATCCGGCAAGCGATTTTGAAAAGGTAAATTAGCTCGAACGGGGATAGAAATATGTCAGTACAATCAGATTTTGAAAATGAGTTTGAAAAAGATGAATATGAGATGCTTATTTTAGTACAAGCTCCGTGTGGCGGTGCTGTTTGTGTGAAGAATATGCTAAAACCATCTGTTTCTTTTCTTGCGTCAGTCGATTTGCGTACCGGTGAGTGTTATCATGAGAAAGGGCGTATAGAATGGCTGGTAGAAGAAGACGTAAATCGCAAGGATTGGGGATATGATTTTAAGAAATTGGGGATTTATCGTATCACTGTTAGAAAGTGCATTCTGCAACATCTGCAATCAAATCAGATGCCCTCTATGAATAATAGATACATGCTTGTAAAGGTATTAGAAGAAAATGCGTCTAATGAGCAATTGGAAATGTTGCAAATACATTATAATAAACCAATCTCTATGGAAAACGAACTGGGTACTTTTTCCTTGGACAGAGAATTGTCATGGTTTGAAGGTACGATAGATTGGAACAATACACAGACAACGGTATATTTGGAGACGGATGAGGAAGATGGAGATACGGCAGAAAAGGCAATGACAGCATTAAAGAATTTGGTAAAAGACCTGTCCAATAATGATGCGAAATATCGTAAGTTTGCCGCACAAAATCTGACTTCACTTGCGAATGAGTGGTTGAACGAATCGGATATTGAGGAAGCAGAAGAAATTACAGAAGAATCATTTGCAATGCGAATGGAAATAAGCGAAATTGTGATTCGACCGGATGGAAGTGTGTCGCTCCTTTACCATGATGATGATATGTTTTGGGGACATGTAATAGAAATAGATGTCGAATCAGACGGCGTAATCACGAATGCTCATATAGCTGGGTGATTGCTAATGTTTTGAGATCAAAACATCAAGGAAAGACGCTACAAAGTGCCACAATATTAAGTGCAGAATAAACCAAGCTTTGGAATTGTAGGAGAAAAACTATGTTAGAGCGCATAGAAAAAATAATAAGGCAAGTGAAAGATAACGAAGAATTATGTGATTATTTGTCATGTGAATGTGGTGTTGATTTTGCAGAAGATAATATTCTGCGTGAAGATTTGCAATTCCTTTTGGAGTGTAGTGAATGTAATTATGATATAGAACCATTTGCGTGTGATGGTTCAGGTGGAGTATTTGTTTTTTTGAATCAATTACGAATCGGGTATTTAGATTCAGAAGGACAAGCCGGGATTATTGCAAATAATATTAGCGATTTTTTTAGTATTGTGCTTAATTGCGGATATATAAGTGACTGGGCAAAATTTGATTGGTTAGTAGATGAGAGTACATTTATAAGGGCATATAACGAATTAGAGATTCCAAGAGATAAAGTGTGTGTGAAACAATTTATAAAAGAGAATGACTTGGAATACGAGCCTAAGATACTATATCGGTTTTTTAAAGAAGCGATTGTCACAAAACCACAGCTAATAATTAAAGCAGTTACAGAAGATTATGTGGATTATGAGCAATTATTTGGTATTTAGTATTCCGTTTACAAAAGAAGCAAATTCCTTAATTTTGTCCTTGGTACACTGTTTAAAGAAATCATTGGAATTAGATTTAGGGGTGGTGAGATTTTGAATGTTTATGGTTTTGGTATTGAACTTTCAAAGTATTATAAAGGGTGCCCAATCTTTACGATATTGCATGTTGTGTTAGATTTATTGTGGTCTATATTTTGTATCACGGGAACAAGTTTACTAAAGTATTCATTTTCATAAGGAGATGTTTAGAAGGGTGTGCTATAGTCGTTATCGTTGTGTATTTTAAACTAGCACATAATTTGAAAAATTTATTTACAAATAAAATCTTTAATGATAATATGAAAAAGGTTTATAACAAATGATAGAGACAAAAGGGAGTAGTTGCACATATGGTATGTGTCCTATTATTCGTCATCACGTTCTCTGTAGAGAGATCCGGGTAGTAGGCAATGTAATGATTGAACAAGACTTTTGGCGTATGAATAAGAATACGCCAGGAGTCTTTTTTTTGTTAATTATATCAGAAATAATAATAGACCAATCTACAGAAAATAAGCATATAGAAAGGAAAAGAAATGAAGGAAAATTATCAAATCAAGAAAGAAGACCTCATAAAAGATATGGATATTAAGATGGGGTTGTCAAACAAACAGGCGGAGGAGATTTTAGAATGTGATGGAGAAAATGTCTTGGCAGAATCGAAAAAGAAGAGCGTTTTTTCAATTTTTGTCGGACAATTTGCGGACCTTTTGGTTATCATATTGATTGTGGCAGCAGTTATTTCAATGATATCCGGAAATATGGAAAGTACAATTGTAATATTTGCAGTCATTATCTTAAACGCGATTCTTGGAACGGTTCAATATGTAAAGGCAGAAAAATCGCTTGCATCACTTAAGGCATTATCGTCTCCGCATGTGAAAGTTTTAAGGGATGGACAAAAACAGGAAATCTTGTCTAAGAATGTGGTAAAAGGAGATATCATATTACTTGAAGCAGGGGATATGATTGTTGCAGACGGAAGGATTATTCACAATTATTCGTTGCAGGTAAATGAAAGTTCTCTTACCGGAGAATCCACGAATGTGGATAAAAAGGATGTTGAATTAACAGAGGAACTCCCACTTGGTGACAGAGTGAATATGGTATATTCCGGAAGTCTGGTAACATACGGAAGAGCGACTGTTCTTGTGACAGGAACCGGAATGGATACGGAAATGGGTAAGATAGCCCAGCTTATGAATGATACCAGCCAGAAGAAAACACCGCTTCAGAAGAGTTTAGACGATTTTGGGAAAAAACTTGCTATTATCATAATGATTATAAGTTGTATTGTGTTTGGCCTTAGACTTTATCAGGGAGAGGAAATTCTGGATTCTTTGATGTTCGCAGTTGCACTTGCAGTTGCGGCAATACCTGAGGCACTTAGTTCAATTGTGACAATCGTTCAGGCAATGGGAACCAGAAAGATGGCGACAGAAAATGCAATTATTAAAGAGTTGAAGGCGGTAGAATCGCTTGGTTCGGTTTCTGTTATTTGTTCAGATAAAACAGGAACTTTAACGCAGAATAAAATGACGGTTCAGGAATTATATCTGGGCGGTACCTGTTTTCGTCCACAGGAATTAGATATTAGCCTGATGCATCATAGATACTTTTTATATAATGCAATGCTCAACAACGATTCTTCATTAAAAGATGGAAAGGGGATTGGAGACCCGACAGAATTTTGTCTTTTGGAAATGGCACGACAAGCCTGTTTTGATGAAAAAGGAGTAAATGAAGAGTTTTTTAGGAGTCATATGGAACGATTGGAAGAGATTCCATTTGATTCAGATCGTAAATTGATGAGTTCAAAATATATGATACATGGAGTTCCGACTGTATTTACAAAAGGGGCATTGGATGTATTGTTAGAAAGAACTGTTAGCATTCTAACCCAACAAGGGGTCAGAGAAATTACAAAAGAGGATAAAAATGCAATTTTACAACAGAATAAAGCATTTTCAGAAAATGGTCTGAGAGTATTATCCTTTGTTTATAAGGAATTAAAGAATGAGGAATCATTGATAGAAACAGGAGAAAACAACTATACATTTATCGGTATGGCTGCTATGGTAGATCCGCCAAGACCGGAATCGAAAGCGGCTGTTGCAGATGCAAAACTTGCCGGAATTAAACCGGTTATGATTACCGGAGACCACAAAGTGACGGCAAGAGCAATTGCAAGAGAAATCGGAATTTTTGAAGATGGTAATCTTGCACTGACCGGACAAGAACTGGATAAACTTAGTGATGAAGAACTTTTTGATGTGTTGGAGAATGTAAGTGTATACGCCAGAGTATCGCCTGAGAATAAGATTCGAATTGTTGATGCATGGCAGAAGAAGGGGCGTATCGTTGCCATGACCGGAGATGGTGTGAATGATGCACCGGCATTGAAAAAAGCAGATATCGGTGTTGCAATGGGAATCACTGGAACAGAGGTGTCTAAGGATGCGTCGGCTATGATACTTGCAGATGACAATTTTGCCACGATTATCAAGGCAGTGTTAAATGGTAGGAATGTTTACAGAAATATACTCAATGCCATTCAGTTCCTATTGTCAGGTAATCTGGCTGCAATATTAGTAGTTTTGTTTTGCTCATTTGTTGCCTTGCCTACACCGTTTGAACCGGTACATTTGTTATTCATAAATCTTCTTACAGATTCACTACCGGCATTGGCAATTGGTATGGAACCTACAGATAGAAGTCTTCTTAATAATAAGCCACGTGATCCAAAGAGAGGATTTCTTAGTAAGAAATTTGGGCTATTACTGCTTCTGTATGCAGTGCCTATAGCAATTGTAACCATAACATCGTTTTTCATGGGATATCAAGAGTCTGCCATGCATGCAAGCACATGTGCATTTGCAACACTTACATTAGCCAGATTATTCCACGGATTTAATTGTAGAAGTGATAAATCAATCTTTTCGATACGATTCACCAGCAATAAATGGAGCATATTAGCGTTTGCTGCAGGAGTGGTATTCTTAGCACTTGTAATTTTTGTTCCATTTTTAAGCAAATTATTCCTTGTTATGGAATTGAACTTAGAACAGATTGGCATTATGGTTGGTCTGGCATTCATTCCTACGATCTTGATTCAACTTGTAAAGCTGATAAGGGATAAGATGAAACAACAGAAATAGATAAATTTTATTGTATGAAAAGCAGATTTTGTTTTATAATAGTGTTACTTTTGAGAACGAATGAGGAATGTGATTGTGAAAATAGTTGTGATTTACGGACAAAATCATAAAGGGTCAACGTATCATATAGCACATGAACTGGCGGAAAAAATTGGTGGAGAAATCACAGAGTTTTTTCTGCCGGGAGATTTTAAGGAATTTTGTACTGGGTGTACAACCTGTTTTGTAAAAGGGGAAGAAAACTGTCCGCATTATGATTCGATACATCCGATTACAAAAGCACTGGATGAGGCGGATGTAATTGTTTTGGCAAGTCCGGTATATGTCTTCCATGCAAGTGGTCCTATGAAGAATTTACTGGATCATTATGGATATCGTTGGATGGTGCACAGACCGGAGAAAGCAATGTTTTCCAAGCAGGGAGTGTGTATTTCTACGGCGGCAGGTGCAGGTATGAAATCAACGAACAAGGACATGACAGATAGTCTGTTTTTTTGGGGCGTTGCAAAGATATACAAATATGGAATAGGCGTTGCTGCTGTGGATTGGAACGGAGTAAGTGATAAGAAGAAACAGGCAATCGAAAGAAGAATCACGAAACTATCCCGCAAAATACGAGGCCGATATCATAAAGTAAAGCCTGGTATAAAGACGAAAGTTTTTTTCTCAATCATGCGATTATTACAGAGAAACGGATTTAATGAGCGTGATGTCAGTCATTGGAAGAATATGGGATGGATAGGTAGAAACAGACCATGGCGGTAAGGAGTTTTAATAAAAAGTGAGAGTACAAGATAGTATAGAAAAGACCAAACAAAGTTTTGAGAAAAGTTTTTTAAAGGATGCATATTATAATAGACAAACAAGGGATGAAAGTCATTTAGAACAAATTCTAAATTCCATACAAATAGAACCGGGGATGCACATATTAGATTTGGGAACCGGGACGGGTTATTTAGCTTTTCCAATAGCGGAACACAATACACAGGTCGAAGTGATAGGCCTGGATATTGTAGAGAAGACACTAGACAAAAATCAAAACCGTGCAAAAGAAGCGGGGCTTTGCAATTTGCAATTTGTAAGATATGACGGATTCTTATTTCCATTTGAGGATTGTTATTTTGATTTGGTAATTACCAGGTATGCATTACATCATTTTCCGGATATAGAATCTACCATGAAAGAAATAGAAAGGGTGCTAAAGCCGGGGGGATGCTTCTTTTTGTCAGACCCTGCACCAAATCCGAATGACAGCAGTCGTTTTGTGGATGATTTTATGCAGATGAAGAAAGATGGACACATTCGTTTTTATTCACAGGATGAATGGATTCGGCTTGCAAATGGTTCCAAGCTACACTATCAAAGTGGCTATGAAACAACCATACGGTTTCCGCGTAAGAAAGAGGAGTCATTAGAGTTTGAGGATATAATCCAAAAACATCAGAAAGAAATAATAGATGATTATCAGATAACAGTAACAGAAGATGAAATATGGATTACAGAAAAAGTCAATAATCTTTTGTTTCAAAAATAGCATAGCAGTGTGAGGGTTTATAGAATGATTTTATTTGATTTAGATGGAACTTTGCTTCCAATGGACCAGGATATATTTGTAAAGACATATTTTGGGATGTTAGCCAAGAAATTGGCACCATATGGATATGAGGCAGATGCATTAATTCCGGCCATCTGGAAAGGAACATCCGCTATGGTAAAAAACAATGGGGAACAGTATAACGAAGAAGTGTTTTGGTCCACTTTTTGCGAAATATTTGGGGAAAAGGCAAGAAAAGACATAGGTGTATTTGAAGAATTTTATCAAAATGAATTTAATGCAGCCAAGAGTGTTTGTCAGTGTAACGAATTGGCAGCGGAGGTTGTGTGCGAGTTGAAAGAAAAGGGATTTCGTATTGCACTTGCAACCAATCCACTCTTTCCTGCAATTGCAACGGTGAACCGCATTGGATGGGCAGGACTGACTCCTGATTCATTTGAATATATATCTACGTATGAGAATTCAAAATATACAAAACCAAATCCAAATTATTATCTTGAAATCATAGAGAAACTCGGAGTGCAGGCAGAGGACTGTCTTATGGTGGGAAATAGTGTATCGGAAGACATGGTTGCAAAAGAACTTGGAATGAAGGTGTTTTTGCTCACAGATTGTCTGATTAACGAGGATAATATAGATATTTCACAATATCCAAACGGTAATTTTACGGATTTGAGAAAGTATATAGAAGAGAATATGATACCGGATACAAAATAAAGAGATAAGACTTGTGTGAAAGATGGTTTTCGTTATAAAATAGATACAACTTTATGCAAAGAATAGGAAAGAAAATATGGCCAAGAAATATTACGCAGTAAAAAAAGGCAGAACAATCGGTATATTTTATACGTGGGAAGATTGCAAGAACATGGTAGAAGGATACCCCCAGGCAATTTACAAGGGATTTGATACAGTTGAACAAGCAGATGCTTTTATTTTGGGAGGAGATTCCAGTGTGCAAGAAGAGGGATTACCTCTATGCTATGCTTTTGTAGATGGGTCCTACAACAGTGCCAGTAAAGTTTATGGCTATGGTGGATTCTTAGTTGAAAACGAAGAGAGAATCATTTTGCAAGGGCATGGGTGTGATGAGGAGATGGCACAGATGAACAATGTTGCAGGGGAAATTATGGGTGCCATGGCAGCGGTAGAACTTGCAATTCAAAGAAATATAAAAGAACTTAGTATTTATTATGATTACTCTGGCATAGAAAAATGGGCTACAGGAGAGTGGAAGCGCAACAAAAAAGGAACACAAGACTATTATTCGTATATGGAGTCTGTCCGGGATCGCATTAAGATAAATTTTGTTAAAGTAAAAGGACATTCCGGAATCGAAGGGAATGAAGAAGCGGACCGATTAGCCAAAGAAGCCGTTGGAGTAGAGGCATAAGGAGAGGAAGACATGAGTGTATTTAATGTAGAATTAAAAAGAGTAGTAGATGACAGTTATGATATCGAAATAGGTTTTGATTTGATGAATCAATTGATTTTGGATATCGAAACCGGATTGGTAGGCAATCTGAAACGTTTTGCAGTTATTTCTGATAGCAATGTAAAAAATTTATATGCATTGCCTATTTGTGAAAAGTTATCACAGGCAGGATTTTCGGTAGAACTTTTTGTGTTTCCGGCAGGAGAGAAGAGCAAAACTCGTCAGACGAAAGAGAAAATTGAAGATGCCATGTTAGAAAAGGGCTTCCGCAGAGATTGTTGTATTATTGCCGTAGGTGGCGGTGTTGTGACGGATTTGGCGGGATTTGTTGCAGGAACTTTTGGAAGAGGAGTACCATTTATTAATTATGCCACCACTTTGCTTGCAGCAGCAGATGCGTCTGTTGGAGGAAAGACTGCGGTTGATACTCCATTGGCAACGAATCTGATTGGGTTATTCAATCAACCGAAAAAAGTCTATATTGATATTGAAACATGGAAAACACTTCCGAAGCGCGAAGTAATAAGCGGGATGGCAGAAACAATCAAACATGCATGTATTGCGAGTTTGGATATGTTTGAGTTCTTGGAAGAGAACATGGATGATATATTAGGATTTAAGAAGTTTGCGGTAGAATATATTGCAGAGAATAATTGCAGTATCAAATATAATGTTGTTATGAAAGATGAAAAAGAGACCGGACTACGCGAAATTCTAAATCTGGGACATACAGTCGGAAGAGCCATTGAGACAGTAAGTGAGTACAAATTATTGCACGGAGAAGCACTTGCAATCGGTCTGGCTGCGGAAGTATCCTTGTCAGCCAGATTGGGTTATATGTCGGAAGAAGAAGCAGAAAGAGTGGTGGAACTGCTAAATCGCGCCGGTTTATCAACCAAGATACCGGATTACATTAATCGGGAAGTATTGGTTAAGAAATTATATACGGATAAGAAAGTAAGAGATGGGAAATTACGTTTTGTATTACAAAAAGGAATTGGTGACGTAATGGAATTTGCACCGGGAGTATTTGCAAAACCAATCGAAGAAGAGCTCGCTAGAGAGATTATTATGGAGTTATAAATGAACAATAAGATATATATGGCACCATTAGAAGGGATTACCGGATTTGTATTCCGAAATGCGTTTGAAAAATATTATGGAGGCGTGGATAAATATTTCACGCCTTTTATTACACCTCATACCAAGAAAAGTATGGATGCACGGGAAAAACGAGACATTCTTCCGGAAAACAATCCGAATATATTCCTGGTTCCACAAGTTTTAACGAATAAAAGTGAAGAGTTGATTCAGATATCAAAGGACCTGAAACAATTTGGATATGATGAGATCAATATTAACATAGGGTGTCCATCCAAGACGGTAACATCCAAACGGAAAGGGGCAGGATTTCTTCAGGATGTGAAATTAATAGACAGGATGTTGGAAGAGTTTTTTTCGGTATCGGAAGTTGCATTATCTGTAAAAACAAGAATTGGGTTTGAGGATGAGGAAGAATTCCCGAGGATTCTGGAAGTGTATAATAAATATCCGCTCAAAGAATTGATTATTCACCCAAGATTGGCAACGGATTATTACAACGGTACAATCAGAAGAAACGTGTTTGAGTATGCTTGTAAACAATCCGGAAATACCCTATGTTACAATGGAGATATTACTACGCTCGACGATTATAAAGAAAAATCGCAGTTTGACTGCAATCATTTTATGATAGGAAGAGGACTTATTGTCAATCCAAATATCGTAAGGGAAATCATAAATGGACAAAAAAAGGATTTTGATATTGATATATTCTATGGATTCCACAATGCAATTATAGATGGATATGAGTCCTATTTGTCCGGGGATAAGAATGTATTGTTTCGAATGAAAGAATTATGGGGATTCTGGGCAAGACTGCCGTTTTCGAAAGAGATAAATATGGAAAAGAAACTAAAACAAATAAAGAAAACCGACACTTTGAAAGAGTATCGGTTATTCGTTGAAGATATTATAAAATCACAATCGGCTGTGTGAATTCATTATTTGGAATCGCTTGTGCATTTTGTGCGATTAGTTGATTGTAGACATCAGCTGCGAAAATATCTTTTTCTAATAGATAATAGGCATCCGATGAAAGGATGTTGGAAGCATCGGCAACTTTGGTAATCAATGGAGCGGATGCATTTCTTTTGATTGCGGCAAGAAGTTTCGTGGCGTTTTTTTGGAAGCCCAGGACTCTAAGATAAGGAACATAATTAAGTGCAATTCCTAATTCATAATCTGTTTTTTTGATATCAAGTAAAATATGCAACAGTACCCGACTGATGCGTGTATGCGTAATGTTTTTTGTTTTCAGTTGTTCGCAGAATTGAGAAAAATAACGATATTCCCGAATGCTGTTTCGGATCCGGTTAGAAAGCGTTTTGTCACAGTCTGCAAATGATTCGTACCCGGAACGGGCGCGTTGCAAAAGGCAATATCCCAGCATTTCGGATAAGGAATCTTCCCGAAGAAGGCAACAGTCTGTTTTTTCTCTTAACAGAGCCAGACTGGAAGCGGGAAGTCGTGTCTCCAATTGGCTGGAGGATATGCTCTTGTCAAAAATCAGGCGGCGAATTGCAGTTGCGGAGGAAAGTGTTTCCGTAACCATAGTGTCATGATATTGATTGCCTTTTCTGGGAATCAGTATAGGTTCCAATTGATGTCGGTTTGCTTTTAGGTATTCGATTCCAAGGATGTTATTTGGATTTTGAAGCAGGGAGGATAATTTTGTTGCGGGAATCTCTTTAATCAAAGCAGTGAGTGCATTTGCACGGGCGAGAGGGTATGAAATACCGGATTTCATCTCCTTACGTAGTTGAGTTTGATATTCAATCGGATTGTCTATCAGTATATCTGCGATATTTTCAAATAGAGAAAGACAATCATCTTCTGCACCGAATGCAAACGCGTCTGTGATGCCGAGTGATTGCAAGCATCGGATTCCGGCAGAAGCAAAATATTCAGCGGAAGCGGTTGCCCACAATACGGGAAGCTCTAATACAAGATCGGCTCCGCTTAGTAGAGCTGATTTCGCACGTGTGTATTTGTCTGTAATGGACAAAACTCCACGTTGCAAAAAGTTGCCACTCATCACAACAATAATATAATCTGCTTGTGTTTGCTTTCGGATTGTGTCCAGTTGGTATTTATGCCCGTTGTGAAACGGATTGTATTCTGCGATGACGCCTACAGTTTTCATGATATCCTCCTAATGTTTTATACTTATTCTAATATGCTTTTTTGATTTGGGCAATAAAATTCGAGGAATTTTAATCTTGTACCAATGGCAAAACAGGCGTATAATATTTTCAATATGTAAAATTTATGAAAGAGGAGATATATAACATGAACGTATTAGTAATTAATTGTGGAAGTTCTTCTTTAAAGTATCAGCTTATCAACTCGGATACGGAAGCTGTATTAGCAAAAGGGCTTTGTGAAAGAATTGGTATTGACGGAAGATTAGTATACCAAAAGGCTGGATTGGACAAAGAGGTAACAGAAGCTGCTATGCCAACACACAAACAGGCAATTCAGATGGTGTTAGATGCCTTAGTAAATCCAAATACAGGTGCAATTCAATCCTTATCTGAAATTGATGCAGTGGGACATCGTTTGGTTCATGGTGGAGAGAAATTTGCATGTTCAACAGTAATTACAGAAGAAGTAATTGCTGCTGTAGAAGAATGTAATGATCTTGCACCATTACATAATCCGGCGAACCTGATTGGTGTTCGTGCCTGTCAGGAACTTATGCCAAATGTTCCGATGGTAGGTGTATTTGACACTGCATTCCATCAGACAATGCCTTCTGTAGCATATATGTACGGATTGCCATATGAATATTATGAGAAATACAAAGTTCGCAGATACGGATTCCATGGAACCAGTCATAGTTTTGTTTCAAAAAGAGCGGCAGAATTAATGGGAAAAGCATACGAAGATTTAAAGATAATCGTATGTCATTTGGGAAATGGTGCAAGTATATGTGCAGTAGATCATGGTAAATCAGTAGATACTTCAATGGGACTAACACCGTTAGAGGGATTAATCATGGGAACACGTTCCGGTGATATTGATCCATCGATTATCGAATTTATTGCACAGAAAGAAAATATGTCTCTGGAAGAAGTGATTCAGGTATTAAACAAAAAATCAGGTGTTGCAGGATTATCCGGAGTGTCAAGTGATTTCCGTGATTTAGAGGCAGCGGCAAATGAAGGAAATAAACAGGCAGCTTTGGCGCAGGATGCATTTGCATATCGTGTAGTTAAATATATTGGGGCATATGCTGCAGCAATGAACGGAGTTGATGTAATTGCCTTTACAGCGGGACTCGGAGAGAATAATGATTGGATGAGAGAACAGATTTTATCTAATTTTGAATATATGGGCGTTAAGGTGAACCCGGATGCAAATAACGGAGCAAGAGGCGTTGAAGTGAAAATTTCAACCGACGATTCTAAAGTTGCATGTTTTGTAATTCCTACAAATGAAGAACTTGCAATTTGCAGAGAAACAGTTGCATTAATCTAGTTCAAATTATTGTTGACAAACGAAGTGACGCTATGTATAATTGTTTAGGTGTGAATAGGAGAAGTATTGTGAAGATTGATATTTCAGAAGTTGTTAGATCTGTTAATAAGATTATAATGAAAGAAGTAGAACTTACATTTTCTTCTTTTCAATCGCGCTTAGGTGATTTTCCGATTCTACAGAAACAACCTGTTTCCTTAAGAATTGAGAATCAGGAGGGCAAGAATATCCTGATTAGCGGAACGGTTACGTTAGAGATGGGAATACCATGCAGTAGATGTCTGGAAGAAGTTCCGACATCCATCCATTTTGAATTTGATAAGAAACTATCGATAGCAGATAATTCCTTGACGGACGAAGAGATGGATGAGAATAACTACCTGATTGGATTTGAGATGGATGTAGATAAACTTGTCTACGCCGAGATTTTGGTGAACTGGCCAATGAAAGTTCTGTGCAAGGACGATTGTGAAGGGATTTGCAAGGTCTGCGGGACGAACTTGAATAGGGGAGCCTGCGATTGCCAGAGAACAGAACTAGATCCAAGAATGGCAGCAATCCAAGATATATTTAACAAGTTTAAGGAGGTGTAAACAAATGTCAATTTGTCCAAAGAATAAATCTTCAAAAGGAAGAAGAGATAAGAGAAGAGCAAACTGGAAGATGACTGCTCCAACTTTAGTAAAATGCAGCAAATGTGGAGAATTAATGATGCCACACAGAGTTTGCAAGAACTGTGGATCATACAATAAGAAAGAAATCATTCCGCAGGATTAATTAGAAGAATTGTAAAAGGGCTTCCTTTTGAAGGAAGTCCTTTTTTTTCAAAAATATAATTGATTTATACAAATAGTTATAGTATATTTTCTAATAGATGTATAAGGAGGAAGAATCATGCAGATAATTTCAAAAGTTGCACTCGATGCTATGGGAGGAGACAATGCTCCGGGTGAAATTGTAAAAGGTGCAATTGATGCTATTTCCTTACGCGATGATGTCAAAGTATTCTTAGTAGGACGTGAATCAGATATTAAGAATGAATTAGTAAAGTATAGCTATAATGAAGAACAGATTGAGATTGTTCCTGCGGAAGAGGTTATTGAGACCGCAGAACCACCGGTTATGGCGATTCGGAAGAAGAAGAATTCGTCGATTGTCGTAGGAATGAATATGGTGAAAGACAAAACGGTAGATGCGTTTGTTTCAGCAGGAAGTTCCGGGGCGATATTAGTAGGTGGTCAGGTCATTGTTGGAAGAATTAAAGGGATACAAAGAGCACCGCTTGCTCCATTAATTCCAACAGAGAAGGGTGTTTCACTCTTGATTGACTGTGGTGCGAATGTGGATGCCAAAGCAGAACACTTATTAGAATTTGCCAAGATGGGCTCGATTTACATGGAACATGTAGTTGGAATTGAGAATCCAAGAGTTGCACTTGTGAATATTGGAGCAGAAGAAGAGAAAGGCAATTCTCTCGTGAAAGAGACAATGCCACTTTTGAAGGAATGCGACACGATTAACTTTATTGGAAGTATAGAAGCAAGAGATATACCGGAAGGGTATGCCGATGTTATTGTCTGTGAAGCCTTTGTTGGGAATGTGATTCTTAAATTATATGAAGGTACGGCATCCACTTTAATTCGTAATATTAAAAAAGGGTTAAAAAGTTCATTTATAAGTAAAATAGGAGCGGCACTTGCGTTGCCGGCACTTAAGAAAACATTGAAGACTTTTGATGCTTCGGAGCATGGTGGAGCACCATTGTTAGGATTAAACGGATTGGTCGTGAAGACGCATGGCAGTTCAAAGTCGAAAGAAGTTAAGAACTCAATTCTTCAGTGTATTACTTTTAATGAACAACAAATAAATAATAAAATTAAAGAGAATATTTTAGACTCAGCAGAGTAGTGTGAGTAGAAAGGATTAATTATGGAATTTGAAAAATTAAAAAACATCATTGTAGAAGTGTTAAATGTGGACGAGAATGAAGTGAAAATGGAATCTACTTTTATGGATGATTTGGGAGCAGATTCGCTTGATGTTTTTCAGATTATCATGGGATTGGAAGAAGAGTTTGATATTGAGATTTCCAACGAAGATGCAGAGAAAATAGTAACAGTCGGAGATGCTGTAGAACAGATTAAGAACGCAATTAATTAATGAAAAGATAATGAATTGAAAGAGTTCGTTGGCACATACTAATTGTTGCAGACGAACTCTTTGTTCATAGAATAAAAGGATAGGATTTTAAGTAGAATTACTTAAGATGCACAGCATCTCATTGATGAGATGCTTTTTGGCATTTATAGAATGGAAGGAAAGGAGAACCAATGAGGGATATCAAGGAATTTCAAAACAGGATCGGGTATCAATTTAAAGAAGAAGAACTACTTAAGCAGGCACTTACACATAGTTCCTTTGCCAATGAAAGACAACTAAAGAAACTTTCGGATAATGAACGTCTGGAATTTCTGGGAGACGCGGTACTTGAGATTGTTTCAAGTGAATTTTTGTATCTGAATTATCCAAGCTTGTCAGAAGGTGAATTGACAAAGTTAAGAGCCAGCATTGTATGTGAGCCAACACTTGCTTTATGTACACAGGAGATGGAACTTGGCACATATTTAAGACTGGGAAAAGGCGAAGACTTAACCGGTGGACGAGACAGAAAGTCAATATTATCTGACGCATTAGAGGCAGTGATCGGCTCTATTTATTTAGATGGTGGTTTTGCTAGTGCAAAAGAGTTCATACTTAGGTTTATTTTGACAGATATTGAGCATAAGCAACTCTTTTATGATAGCAAGACTATCCTGCAGGAATTGATACAAAGTAAACATCAGACATTAGAATATAAGCTTGTGGATGAAACAGGACCGGATCATAATAAAAAGTTTAAAGTCGAAGTTTGGATTGATGGAACGGGGATAAGTAGTGCAAGCGGAAATACGAAGAAGGCGGCAGAGCAGGAAGCTGCATACAAAGCCCTTCTAATTTTGAAACCATAAAGGGGTATACAATGTATTTAAAAAGTTTAGAAGTACATGGATTTAAATCATTCGCAAATAAAATAAAATTTGACTTTCATAATGGGATTACCGGTATTGTCGGACCAAATGGAAGTGGGAAAAGTAATGTGGCAGATGCGGTACGTTGGGTACTTGGCGAACAAAGTGCAAAACAGTTGCGAGGCGCCTCTATGCAGGATGTGATCTTTTCGGGTACAGAGAATCGAAAACCGGTAAGTTATGCGTATGTTGCAATTACATTGGATAATTCAGATCATCAGTTATTAATTGATTATGAAGAGGTAACCATTGCACGAAGAGTGTATCGTTCGGGAGAAAGTGAATATCTAATTAATGGAACTCCTTGTCGATTAAAAGAAGTTTCAGAATTATTTTATGATACCGGAATTGGAAAAGAAGGTTACTCTATTATCGGACAGGGACAGATTGATAAGATCTTAAGTGGAAAACCGGAAGAACGACGTGAATTGTTTGATGAAGCGGCAGGTATTGTTAAGTTCAAAAAACGTAAGATAACTGCACAGAAGAAGCTAGAGAGTGAGAGGGAAAATATTGTCCGTGTAAATGATATTTTGTCCGAACTTGAGAGACAAGTTGGCCCGTTGGAAAGACAATCTGAAAAAGCCAAGATATATCTCAAGAAGAAAAGTGAATTAAAAGACTATGATGTAAATATGTATTTACTTGAAAAAGAAGATATGGAACTTAAGAAAAGTGAAATACATAAGAATTATGACATAGCAGACAAACAGCTGGCAGAAACAAATGATACTTATGAAAACATTAAAAATGAATATGAACAATTAGAACAGAATATTTCTGAAATGGATGAAAAGATTAATTCTATCCGTGAGAATATTAGTAACAGTTCAATTACACGACAGAAATTAGAAGGTCAGATACAGATTTTGCAGGAACAGATTCGTAATGCAAAGATGCAGGATGAGCACCTGAGTGAACGAATTGCAATGATTGACCAGGATAAAACACATCGAGAAGAAGAAAGAACTTCTTATGTTGAGAAAAAACTTGTTTTGGATGCACAATTTGAAGAGGCAAATCAGCGCAAATCAGAGGTGCAGAAACGTCTGGAGACCATTCAAAAAGAGATTACGTCCTATAACGAAGAAATCGAAAATGGACAGGCAGAGATGATTGAACTTTTGAATAACAAAGTAAACATACAATCCAGACAACAACATTGTGAAACTTTGTTAGAACAGATTCAAATTCGAAAAGCATCATTGAACAATCGTCTTTTATCCAGAAAGACAAGCGAGGAAGATCTATCGAAAGCATACGATGAAACCAAACAGAATCTGGATTCCATTAATGATAGTATTTTCAAATTAAAAGAAGATGAGAATGCTTTGTTAAAGAAACTGGAAGAATGGAAGAGAAAAGAATTAGACAATACCCGTTTGATAGAAGAGTGTCAGGAGAATTATCATAAACAGCAATCAAGGCTGGAATCTTTAAGAAACATAGCTGAGCGCTATGACGGTTATGGTAACAGCATTCGACGAGTAATGGAACAAAAGATTAAAGTTCCGGGCGTTTTAGGTGTTGTATCAGATCTGATACAGGTAGATAAAAAGTATGAAGTTGCAATCGAAACCGCACTTGGCGGCAATGTGCAAAATATTGTAACAGAGGATGAAACTACGGCAAAACAGATGATTACTTTTTTAAAGGAGAATCGCTATGGTCGTGCAACATTCTTACCGCTTACAAGTGTTAAGGCAAAAACAAATGAAAAGATACAACAGGCGGCAAAGGAAAATGGGGTCGTAGGTCTTGCTAATGAATTGGTTCACTGTGAAGCAAAATATGATACTGTTGTTGCATATTTATTAGGACGAGTGTTGATACTTGAGAATATTAACAGTGCTTTGGCTCTGGCAAAGAAGTATCATCACAGTTTACATATTGTAACATTAGATGGTGAGTATTTAAGCCCGGGAGGTTCGATTGCGGGTGGCGCGTATAAAAATACTTCAAATCTTTTAGGAAGAAATAGGGAAATAGAAGATTTAGAAAAGAGTATTGAAAATCTTAAAAAGGATATTGCAGATAAAAAGGCTCGTAAGGAAGATATTTTAACGGCTTCCGTTTTGAATGAAGAAGAATTGGAAGAAATCAAGACTCGTCTTCAAGACCTTTTGATTGAACAAAATACGGCAAAAATTAATCTGGAGAGGGCGAGACAGCAGAGGGAAGAAAGTGAAAATGTCTTTGAAGGATTGATGAATGAAAACCGTGAAATGGAACAACAAATTGCTCAGATAGAGCAGGAAAAGAAAGAAATTGCACTTCTTAGCGAGAATTCCGAAAAGAGAAAACAAGAAATAGAACTTGCAAACCAAGAAAAACAAGCAATTCTTGAAGAAAAGGCGATGTTGGAATTTGAAGTATCGGAAGAAGTATCGGAGATTTCTCTTGAGGTGGCAAATATTGCACAGACAGTAGAATTTACTGCAGAGAATATTGAGCGTCTGGATAAAGAGATTGAACGTTTGGAAGCGGATAAAACAAAAGTGATTCAGGATGCGGAGACTGCAAAAGAAGAGGCAGCCCAAAAGGAAAACGATATCGAAGAAATCAGACAGACGATTGTCGCAGCGGGCGAGGCTACAACTTCCTTGGATTTAGAGTTGGAGAATTCGATTCGATTAAAAGAAGAAATGTCGGCACAGTACAGAGGATTCTTCAAGAAGCAGGAGGAAGTATCAAAACAGAAATCAAACCTGGAGAAAGAAATTTTCCGTCTGAATAGCCAACTTGAGAAACTAAGCGAAACAGAAGAGTATCAGACGAATTACATGTGGGAAGAATATGAACTAACTCCTCATGCTGCATTGGAACTAAGAAACGAAGCATATCATAATATTACAGAGTTGAAGAAGATGATATTTGATGTAAAAGATGAAATTCGAAAACTCGGTGATGTGAATGTAAATGCAATTGAAGAATATAAGGAAGTTTCTGAACGATATGAATTCCTAAAATCACAACATGATGATTTGATTGAAGCGGAGCAGACTTTGATTGGAATTATTGAGGAATTGGATGCAGGAATGCGGAAGCAATTCTCTGAAAAGTTTGCAGATATTCAGAAAGAATTCGATAAATCCTTTAAACAGTTGTTCGGAGGCGGACACGGTACACTTGATTTGGTGGAAGAAGACGATATTTTAGAATCAGGAATTAAGATTATCGCACAGCCACCAGGAAAGAAATTGCAGAATATGATGCAATTATCCGGAGGAGAAAAAGCACTGACTGCAATTGCATTGTTGTTTGCGATACAGGCGTTGAAACCATCCCCGTTTTGTTTGTTAGACGAAATTGAAGCGGCATTGGATGATTCAAATGTAACTCGTTTTGCAAAATATTTGAATAAATTAACACAAAATACGCAGTTTATTGTAATAACACACAGACGAGGTACTATGGCGGCGGCAGACCGTTTATATGGTATTACAATGCAGGAGAAAGGGGTATCAACTCTGGTATCGGTAAATCTGATAGAGAATGATTTAACGGAGTAAAGTATGGGAGAAGAAAAGAAAAAAGGTTTTTTTGGCAGACTGGTATCTGGTCTGTCAAAAACAAGAAACAATATCGTTTCAGGAATAGATTCTATATTTAGCGGTTTTTCAAAAATAGACGATGAGTTTTACGAAGAACTGGAAGAAATACTAATTATGGGAGATCTTGGAGTAAAAGCAACGGAGGCAATCTTAGATGACTTAAAGGAAAAAGTAAAAGAGAACCGTATTAAGGAGCCTTCCGAATGCAAAGAATTATTGATTGACAGTATTAAGGAACAGATGCGCGTAGAAGAGGCACATTACCGTTTTGAGGAAGAAAAAGCTGTTGTATTGGTAATTGGTGTGAATGGAGTTGGAAAGACAACTACAGTTGGTAAACTGTCCGAGAAATTAAAAAATCAAGGTAAAAAAGTAATTGTTGCAGGAGCGGATACATTTCGTGCCGCTGCCAATGAGCAATTAAAGGAATGGACCCACCGTTCCGGTGTGGAGATGATAGGCGGAGCAGAAGGGGCAGACCCGGGGGCTGTGGTATATGATGCGGCAGCTGCGGCAAAAGCAAGAAATGCAGATGTCCTGATTGTAGATACCGCAGGAAGACTTCATAACAAAAAGAATTTAATGAACGAATTGGGCAAAATCAACAAGATATTGGAGAGAGAATGTCCGGATGCGTTTCGTGAAACCCTTGTGGTTTTGGATGCAACTACCGGTCAGAATGCATTGGTACAAGCGAAGGAGTTTTCAGAGGTGGCAGATATCACAGGTATTGTTCTAACCAAAATGGATGGGACGGCAAAAGGCGGTATTGCAGTAGCAATTCAGGCAGAACTCTCAATTCCGGTAAAATATATTGGTGTAGGTGAAACAATTGACGATTTACAAAAATTTGATTCTGATGTATTCGTAAATGCATTGTTTGGCGTATCGGAAGAAATAGTATCCGATGAGGAATAAGTATTGGTATAAAAAGAGGTATAAATATGTTGACGTTAGATAAGTTTGAAGAAGCAAGTGCGAAGGTAAAAGAGGTCACACTTGAAACAAAGTTAGTATATAGTGATTTCTTGAGTGCACAGACTGGGAATAAGGTTTATTTAAAACCGGAGAATATGCAATTTACTGGTGCATATAAAGTGCGTGGAGCATATTATAAAATCAGTACACTCACCGAAGAGGAAAGAAATCGTGGTTTAATCACAGCATCGGCAGGAAATCACGCACAAGGAGTTGCATATGCAGCAAAATGTTATGGTTGTAAAGCGATAATTGTCATGCCAAATACGACTCCTTTGATAAAAGTGAATCGCACAAAAAGCTACGGTGCAGAGGTGATCCTTCATGGTGATGTATATGATGAGGCATGTGCGTATGCGATGAAATTGGCCGAAGAAGAAGGATATACATTCATCCATCCATTTGATGATTTGGCTGTTGCAACTGGTCAGGGAACAATCGCAATGGAAATTTTCCAGGAATTACCATTGGTAGAATATATTTTGGTTCCGATTGGTGGTGGTGGTCTTGCAACCGGTGTTTCTATTCTGGCTAAATTATTGAATCCTAAAATAAAAGTAATTGGAGTAGAGCCGGCAGGTGCAAATTGTATGCAGGCATCTATTCAATCAGATGAGATTGTAACATTGCCACAAATCAATACAATTGCAGATGGTACTGCGGTAAAAACACCGGGAAGTAAAATATTCCCATACATAAAAAAAGGATTGGATGATATTATTACCGTAGAAGACGATGAATTAATCGTTGCATTTTTGGACATGGTCGAAAACCATAAAATGGTTGTTGAAAATTCGGGATTATTAAGTGTTGCAGCATTGAAACAATTAAATGTAAAAGATAAACGTGTCGTTTCAATTCTAAGTGGCGGAAATATGGATGTTATTACCATGTCTTCCGTGGTTCAGCAAGGTTTAATCTTTAGAGACAGAATTTTCACAGTATCCGTTCTTTTGCCGGATAAGCCGGGTGAGTTATCCAAAGTGTCTGAGATTATTGCTAAAGAACAAGGAAATGTTATTAAATTAGAGCATAATCAGTTTGTTTCAACCAATCGTAATGTTGCAGTAGAACTTAGAATCACATTAGAAAGTTTTGGTACGGAACATAAGAATCAGATTATGGACTCTTTGGAGAAATCAGGATACAAACCAAAGATTGTACGTACTGTTATTTAATACAAACAGGTGTCAAGAAAAAAGACTTGACACCTGTTTTGGGTTGTGGTAGTCTATGCTAGGTGAAACAAATGGATGATAAAATAAAACAAGCATATTTATATGATTTTTATGGTGAACTGCTGAATGAACATCAGCGTCGTATATATGAAGAGTTTTACTTTAATGATTTATCGCTGGGAGAGATTGCCCTAGAGGATGGGATTAGCCGTCAGGGGGTCAGTGATATGCTTAAGCGTTGTACCAGGAAGTTAGAGAGCTACGAACAGAAGTTACATTTAGTTGAGAAGTTTCTCCGTGTTAGGGATCGTGTTGAGAGGTTGAATCATTTGACGAAGGAATTTCGAGAAACACAAGACAGTACAATTATTGCAAAAGTAGAAGAAATTTCGAATCAAATTTTAGAGGAGCTGTAGGATGGCATTTGATAGCTTATCAGAGAAACTGCAGAATGTATTTCGTAATCTAAGAAGTAAAGGCCGACTGACAGAGGATGATGTTAAGGCGGCTTTGAAGGAAGTTAAGATTGCGTTATTAGAAGCAGATGTTAATTTTAAAGTTGTGAAACAATTTGTCAAGGATGTATCAGAACGCGCAATAGGTCAGGATGTTATGAATGGACTGAATCCCGGACAGATGGTTATAAAGATAGTAAATGAAGAGATGGTTAAATTAATGGGTTCGGAAACCACAGAGATTGCGTTTCGACCGGGAAAAGAATTAACTGTCATCATGATGGCCGGTTTACAGGGTGCCGGTAAAACAACTACTACTGCGAAGATAGCAGGAAAGTTAAAGAGCAGAGGTAAGAATGTTCTTTTAGCGGCATGTGACGTGTATCGTCCGGCTGCGATAGAGCAATTACAGATAAATGGTCAGAAGCAAGGTGTAGAAGTTTTTGCAATGGGAGGGAAGAATAATCCGGTAGATATTGCAAAAGCAGCTGTAGAACATGCAAAGAAGAACAGCTATAATGTATTGATTATTGATACGGCAGGTCGTTTGCATGTAGATGAAGATATGATGCAGGAGCTTTATGACATTAAGATGGCGACGAACACATATCAGACCTTGTTGGTCGTGGATGCTATGACCGGACAAGATGCAGTGAACGTTGCAAAGACATTTGATGAGAAGATTACAATTGATGGTGTTGTACTTACAAAATTAGATGGAGATACCCGTGGTGGTGCTGCTTTATCAATACGTGCCGTAACAGGGAAGCCGTTATTGTATGTTGGTATGGGTGAGAAATTGTCAGATTTAGAGCAATTTTACCCGGATCGAATGGCGTCCCGAATACTTGGAATGGGTGATGTGCTTACGATGATAGAAAAAGCACAAGAGAACCTTGATGAAGAGGCGGCTCGGAAATTGGAGCAGAAAGTACGCAAGAAAGAATTTGATTTTGAGATGTATTTAGAATCTATGAGTCAAATGCGTAAACTTGGCGGTTTCTCAAGCATTATGGGTATGCTTCCGGGCATGGGTCTGGGAGCCGGTAAGAAGATGCCGGATATTGATGCAGATGATGCAGAAAAGACATTGGGACGCACTGAGGCAATTATTCATTCTATGACGATCAAAGAAAGAAGAAATCCATCTTTATTGAATCCGAGCAGAAAACAACGGATTGCGAAGGGCGCCGGAGTTGATATTTCAGAAGTCAACAGATTGGTAAAACAATTTGAACAGATGAAAAAGATGATGAAGCAAATGCCCGGCTTGATGGGCGGTAAACGTGGTAAAAGAGGAATGTTCAGAGGACTTCCCTTTTAAATAAAAAAAGAAATCCTATGAGGAGGTGAATGCAATGGCAGTAAAAATCAGATTAAGAAGAATGGGACAGAAGAAAGCTCCTTTCTATAGAATCGTAGTTGCTGATTCAAGATCGCCAAGAGATGGAAAATGTATCGAGGAAATCGGAACATATGATCCAACAAAAGAACCAAGCGAATATCATGTAAATGAAGAATTAGCAAAAAAATGGTTAGCAGCAGGTGCTCAACCAACTGAAACAGTTAACAAAATTTTCAAAGCAGCAGGTATTGAAAAATAATCTTTGTGAGGTGACGTAATGAAAGAGTTAGTAGAAGTAATTGCAAAATCCTTAGTTGATAGACCGGATGAGGTTGTTGTGACTGAAACCGAGAATGAAAAAGCAATTGTCTTGGAATTACGTGTGGCGCAATCTGATATGGGAAAGGTAATCGGAAAACAGGGACGTATTGCAAAAGCGATTCGTACTGTTGTTAGAGCCGCTGTCTCAAAAGAGGATAAAAAGGTTACTGTTGAAATTGTTCAGTAAAACAAAACCGTCTCAAACTGGATTGAGACGGTTGTTTTCGATTATAGGAACGAATGAGGTTAATATGGAGAATTATCTACAGATTGGGGTTATTACATCCACACATGGAATCAAAGGAGAAGTTAAAGTATTTCCGACAACGGATGATCCACAACGGTTTCAAAAATTAAAAGATGTCATACTGGATGACGGAAAAGAAAAAATCAATATGGAAATAGCTTCCACTAAATTTTTTAAGAATATGGTTATTTTGAAATTTAGAGGAATTGATAATATAAATGATGTTGAAAAATACAAAAAAGCAAAACTTTTTGTTACAAGAGAAAATGCAGTTGAGCTGGGAGAGGACGAATACTTTATCGCCGATTTAATTGGTTTAAAAGCGGTTTCTGATGAAGGAGAAGACCTTGGAATTTTGCATGATGTACTTTCAACAGGCGCAAATGATGTATATGTTTTTCATAAGGAGAATGAGAAAGAGTTATTGGTACCGGCAATAAAAGATTGCATTCTTTCAGTGGATATTGAGAACTCTCTTATTACCATTCATTTGCTTCCGGGATTGAGATAATCATATAAAGGGGGATGTTATGTCAAGATATGTGTTTGAAAAGGAATTTGAAATACCCAAAGATGCATTAATAAAAATGATGAACAATTTTATTAACCAAAATGAATTTTTTTTAACGCATTATCAGGATGAAGGGGTGTATAAATCCGGAAAATCCTCATTGGTCCGTTATTTCAAATGGTCTTATGAGAATGGAAAGTTTTCGCTCGAAGCATGGACAAGACAGAAATTATCAACAGCTGAGGATGGCTCGATTGTCTATTCAGAGGAAGAAAATATGGAAGAAGATAGAAAGTCTGCCCTAAAAAATGAATATTTAAAATTAATAAAGAATTTTATTGTCTCTTTACGCAATTATTATGATCCTGTTTATAATAGTGAACTTTGGGAATTAAAGGACCGTGAAGATGCTCCGCAGGAAATTGAAGGAGATATTTATATGTCAGAAATAAATAAAATCCGGAAAGATTATCTGTATAACTATAATTTCCAAGAAGAAATCAGATCAGATGATGCAACATTATCTATGATTTTGGGAATTGTGGGAGTGGTATTTGCATTCTTGCTAACACCAATTGGATTAATAAGTGGATTAATGGCGATTATTTGTACAGTGAAATTGCCGTGGGACTATAATAAATATCCAAGGGCTATTACCGGAAGAATTTGTGGTGTTATAGCCATGATAGCTTCTGTATTTTATTTTTTTAACTTTTAAATAATAGAAAAGAGGTTTGTATGAATTTTCATGTGTTGACACTCTTTCCGGAATTGATAGAACAAGTTGCTCAGTCAAGTATGATAGGACGAGCCATTCGGAATGGAATTGTCTCTGTGCAGGCAATCGATATACGGGATTTCGCGAATAATAAGCATAAAAAAGTGGATGACTATACCTATGGCGGAGGGGCAGGAATGTTGATGCAGGCACAACCAGTATTTGACGCCTGTTTTTCTGTCTTAGATAGAATTCCAAAAGGCAGACAAAGACGCGTGATTTATGTTACGCCTCAGGGAACTCCATTTTCGCAAAAGATGGCCGGTCAGTTTGCAAAAAGTGACGAATTGATTATTTTATGTGGTCATTATGAAGGAATTGATGAACGAGTTTTAGAAGAAGTGGTGACCGATTACGTCTCCATAGGGGATTATGTATTGACGGGAGGTGAACTTCCGGCAATGGTAATGGTTGATGCGATTGCGAGATTGATTCCCGGAGTGTTAAATAATGATGAATCTGCTGAAACAGAATCCTTTGGCGGATATTTATTAGAATATCCTCAGTATTCAAGACCGGAAGTTTGGAAGGGGAAAGTTGTTCCGAAAGTTCTATTATCCGGAAATAGAAAAGAAATCAGGAAATGGAGATTGGAACAAGCAATCGAAAGAACAAGGGAAAGAAGACCGGATTTATATTTAAAATACCAAGAGTTAGAGCAATATAAGAAAGAGTTGCAAACGGACAAACTAAGTCATATGGAAATCATTGATTGTATTAATTGTGGAGTTGCGGAACTGGTGAGGAAGGAAGATACGTTCCAAATAATCCGAAACAAACAATCAGAAGTAAATCAGATAGTAGGTTATACGGATTCACTTCCGTTATCGGAACAACAGCTTGTGATTGTACATGATAATAGAATGGCAAAAAAATTAGATATGCACCGGGAAGGATTTTGGGCAGTCTATACATTAAAGGAAAAGAAGGCTTTGACGTACCAAAGAAAATTAAAAGCACAAGGAGTTCTTTTGGGTGTAAACCATGACAATCCTTCGGAAATCCTGGCTTTCCAAGAACAATCAATTCTGGCCAAACTAAAATTGTCAGAGCATAATTTTATAACAAAACAAGATTTGTTTTTGCTTCATGAAAAAGAAGGTTTAATAGAAGCAATGCTTGTTGAGTGGATTAATCTTATACTGGAAAAAGGAAAGACTCCAATTGTATTTGTTGAAAAAGAAGATGTCGAATGGAAGGAGTTATGTATAAGAGTAGGTTTCTGTGTTTCAAAGAATACAGTATGGATTTGGGATAAACAAATTTAATTAAAAAAAGGTTGATTTTGACATGAATTTATGATAAATTATTCATGTTGTGAATAAAAGAGTGATGGTCCTCTGTTGCACAAGTGGCATTAAGAACGTCAGAATAATTAGGAGGTCACAAAATGAACGCAAGCGAAATTATTAAAGGAATCGAAGCAGAACAGTTGAAAGAGAATGCACCGGAATTTTCTGTTGGTGATACTGTAAAAGTTTATGGTAAAATCAAAGAAGGAAATCGCGAAAGAATTCAGATTTTTGAAGGAACTGTAATTAAGAAACAGGGCGGAAGCAACCGTGCTACATTTACAGTAAGAAAATTATCAAATGGTGTAGGCGTAGAGAAAACTTGGCCATTACATTCTCCAAACGTAGAGAAAGTTGAAATCGTACGTAAAGGTAAAGTAAGACGTGCGAAACTTTACTACTTAAGAGATCGTGTTGGTAAGAGTGCTAAAGTAAAAGAGTTAGTAAAATAACATGCTTCAAATGAGCTGAGTGCAGAAATGTACTTAGCTCTTTTTTTAAATACCAAAATATAGTAAAATACTATAGAAGCGGATGAAAAGGAGATAGACATGAGAAAAAGACGGCGGGGATTAAATTTTAGAAGGCAAAGACATAAGGTGAACGTTGCATATGTTAAGGAGGTCGCATTGTGGGTAGCCGAGATTATACTTGTATTATTGTTGTCATTTGTAATTGTTAATTTCTTTGGTTACCGAACGAGCGTTGTGGGGCAGGCGATGGAAGCGACTTTGTCAAATGGAGAGCAGATATTGGTTAATCGTTTTGTTTATGTTATTTTTCAACCGAAACCGGGAGATGTGGTTGTCTTTTTGCCAAACGGCAATGAGAAGTCGCATTATTATGTTCGTCGTGTTATTGCAGGACCGGGAGATACGGTTCAGATAGAAAATGGTGCAGTATATGTTAACGGTAACCTATATGAAGAGACGGTAAAAGTTTCTTCAATTGAAGAAGCGGGCATGGCGGCAGAGGAGATTACATTGGACCAAGGCGAATATTTTGTTTTGGGAGATAATCGCAATAACAGTGAAGACAGTCGCTTTGCAAATATCGGAAATATTAAAGAAGAACACATTGTCGGAAAGGCATGGTTTCATATTAATTCTTTTGGTGATATGGGATTCATTCATTAAAGATATTTGAGATAGAAAAGAGGTAACAGTATGAATTTTCAATGGTATCCTGGTCATATGACAAAAGCAAAACGTCAAATGCAGGAAGATATTAAACTGATTGATTTGGTAATAGAGTTAATCGACGCAAGGATTCCTTTAAGTAGTAGGAACCCGGATATAGATAATTTGGGAAAGAATAAGTACCGTCTGATTCTAATGAATAAATCGGATTTGGCTGACCCAAAACAGACAGAGGCTTGGAGTAATTTTTTTCGAAGCAAAGGGTTTTATGTTGTTGCATTGGATTCCAGGAATAAAAATGGAATGAAAAAAATTACAGATGTAGTGATGGAAGTTTGCAAAGAGAAAATCGAAAGAGATCGAAAAAGAGGGATTTTAAACAGACCGGTTCGTGCCATGGTTGTGGGAATACCGAATGTGGGGAAATCGACATTCATTAACTCGTACGCCGGTAAGGCATGTGCCAAGACAGGGAACAAACCGGGCGTAACAAAGGGGAAACAATGGATACGCCTGAATAAGAATGTGGAATTATTAGATACACCGGGAATTCTATGGCCAAAGTTTGAAGACCAATTGGTTGGATTGCGTTTGGCTTGTATTGGCTCCATTCGTGATGAAATACTAAATACGGATGAACTGGCATTGGAACTGATGAAAATTCTATTAAGTCAATACCCGGGCTGTTTGACAGAACGCTATGAGGTAGATGAAACACAAAGACCGGAAGATATACTTTTTGAAATTGCAAAAAACCGGAACTGTCTGTCGAAAGGAAATGAATTGGACTATAGCAAGGCAGGGTTGTTGCTGATTGATGATTTTAGAAGTGGAAAAATAGGCAGAATCACGTTAGAGTATCCGCAGGAGTAGAATGAATATGCAAGAGAAAAAAATAGGCCAAATAAAGGAAGAATTTACCTGTTTAAACGAAAAAGAACTAGACGCGTTCATTGAAGTGTATTCGAAAGATAGTAGAGATGGGGTCCAAAGAATTGTAGACAAAGCAATACGGAAGAAAGAAAAGTATTTGCAGGAATTACAACGGATAGAAAATCTAAAGAAATATGAAAAAGAATATGAAGCGTATTCCTACATTTGTGGAATCGATGAAGTGGGAAGAGGACCGTTGGCAGGACCTGTAGTTGCAGCGGCTGTAGTTTTGCCAAAAGATTGTGATATTTTATATATTAATGATTCAAAAAAACTATCTGAGGTTAAAAGAGAAGCTTTATATGACGAAATAATGAGTAAAGCAGTAGCAACCGGAATCGGAATTGTTGGTCCAAACCGAATTGATGAAATTAATATTTTGCAGGCAACCTATGAAGCTATGCGGGCGGCTGTGAAAGAATTGGATGTTACACCGGATTTGCTCTTAAATGATGCGGTTACAATTCCGGGAATTTCGATCAAACAGGTACCTATCATAAAAGGAGATGCAAAGAGTATATCGATAGGTGCGGCTAGCATAATTGCCAAAGTAACAAGAGACCGCATGATGGTAGAGTACGATAAAATATTGCCGGAATATGGTTTTGCATCGAATAAAGGATATGGATCGCAAAAACACATCGAGGCAATAAAAACAATTGGACCATCACCGATTCATAGAGCAACTTTCATTAAGAATTTTTTGTAGATTGTGGAGACCAATATGCAGATATCGGATTTGATTGGAAAATATATAAATAATACACCGACAAATAACGTAACCCTGGAAAATGCACCTAATATTAATTCGGTCAACAAATTGGTAGCAGCCATTCGTGAATTAACAATAGGGAATATATTCGAGGGTGTGGTACAGCATGTGAAAAATGGTCAGGCATCCATTGGTCTTCCGGATGGGAAAGTAATATCCGCGAAATTGGATAGCAATATTCAGTTAAAACCCGGACAAACCATGTTTTTTCAGGTGAAATCTAACAATGGAAAGCAAGTTGAAATAAGACCGTTTACGTTAGAGGGTTCGGAAGGGAATCCGACTTTAATGAAAGCCTTAGAAGCAGCCAATCTTCCGGTTGAGGCAAAGTATCTTTCAATGGTTAACAAGATGATGGAAGAACAGATGCCGATTGATAAAAATAGTGTGATGCAGATGGCAAAACTTTTGCAGGAAAACCCGGATATCAATGAAGGGACGCTTGTGCAGTTGAAGAAACTGGAATTACCAATTTCACCTGAAATTGCTTCGCAATTTGAAAATTATGCAAATGATAAGCAGGCAATCCTGGCAGTGTTAGAAGATTATATTGAAGAGATTCCGCAGTTGATGTCGGAACAAACCCTGCCATTTCCGAAACTGCAAAAAATGAATGCAGATCTACTCTCTGTTTTTGCAAATGACCTTCCGGATGAAACAATCGTATTAAGTAATTTGTTTTCGGAAAACGAGTTATCAAACATATCAAGACAGTTACAACCACTGCTTCCGGAAGAAGTTTTTCAAATTACAGAAGAAGGCGATTTTGTATTGAAAGATACGACAATCAAGCAGTTGCTTACATCTGTTGGGGAGGCGGTATTAGAAGCACCTCCTGAGTTGAGAGAGACAGTAATTAAATTGTTTGAAGGGAAGGAGTTTAAAGCGCTTGTTCAAGAATCTGTAGAGCAACAGTGGCTATTAAATCCGAAAGAACTGGTTAAGGATAAGGCTGTTTCAAAATTATATGAGAAAATAGAACAACAATTAGACAAAATTCAAGAGATTGTAAAGACGACAGAACACTCAAATAAAACAATAGATCATTTATCGGCAAATATAAAAGCAAATGTAGAGTTCATGAATCAGGTTAATCAAATGTACAGTTTCGTACAGGTTCCGCTTAACATGTCCGGGCAAAATGCAAACGGAGAATTATACGTTTATACCAAAAATCATCACAATGGTGAAGGAAAGGAAGAACTAAGTGCTTTTTTGCATTTGGATATGGAAAATTTAGGTTCCACAGATGTTTCTGTTCGAATGAAAGGAAAAGAAGTTAAGACAAACTTTTATTTTGATAACGACGAGACTTTCGAATTAGTCAAGGCGCATCTGCCAATTCTAAATAAACGTTTGGAAAAAAAGGGTTATAATTGCAAATTAGAAGTAATAAATGAAAATAAAAAGATTGATTTTGTAGAAGATTTCTTAAAACAGGACATGCCATCTTCGGCAGTGCTGCACAGATACTCTTTTGATGTGAGGGCATAAAGATGGAAGATAAAATTCAAAAAGACAAAACTGCTGTTGCAATTGCATATGAGCCGGGAGAGATGGCACCAAAGATTTTGGCGACAGGAAAAGGTGCGGTTGCAGAGAAGATTATTGAAACTGCAAAAGAGAGTAATGTGCCATTATATAAGGATAATAAATTGGCAAAAACACTTTCAAAACTTCAAATTGGCGATATGATACCACCTGAATTATATGAGGTTGTTGCTGAAATTCTTGTTTTTGTGGATGATATGGATCGCATGAAAGCAAAAATTAATGGCATGAAATAAAAAGAAACGAGGTAATATGAATAAAAGGGAGATTGGAGAGAAATATGAAACCCAGGCTGTAGAGTATTTGAAGAGCCAGGGTTTTTCTGTACTAAAACGGAATTTTAGAAACAGAATCGGAGAGATAGATATTATTGCACTAGAAGGTGAGATGCTCTGCTTCGTAGAAGTTAAATATAGAAAGGACCATCGTTATGGGTATCCGGAGGAAGCAGTCACGCCAAATAAACAGAGGGTTATTCGTCAGGTTTCGCAGTATTATATGGGAAAAGAGCAAATAAGTGAGAATCGGATGATTCGCTATGACATTGTTGCAATAAGTAAGGAAAGCATTCGTCTGATTCGAAATGCATTTTAAGGAGAGAGAAAATGAAAGAACATCAAATTCAAAAGACAAATGAAGAACAGGTCTTAGAATTATATTGTGAGAAAACACCGGTATTAAAGTTTAAGTTGTTTCAGGAATTGGATCTGATAGAGCATTGCTTTACCACTCGAATGGGAGGCGTGAGTAATGATATATATACAAGTATGAATTTAAGTTTTTCCAGAGGCGATAAGCAGGAAGCTGTTATGGAGAATTATAAAAGGATTGCAGATACACTCCATGTTGATATTTCAGATTTTGTTTGTTCGGATCAGACGCATACGACGAATGTTATGCGAGTGGGACAAAAAGAAGCCGGATGCGGTGTGACAAAAGAACGTCCATACAGGAATATCGATGCATTAGTTACAAATGAAAGAAAAGTGGTGTTATCAACCTTTTATGCAGATTGTGTACCGCTTTATTTTGTTGATCCGGTTCATCGTGCAATTGGCCTGGCGCATTCCGGTTGGAGAGGGACGGTAGGAAGAATAGGGCAAAAAACAATACAGACAATGACAAGAGAATTTGGTTCAGAACCGAAAGATATTTATGCTGCAATTGGTCCTTCTATTTGTAAGGAGTGTTATGAAATTGGGAAAGATGTAGCAGACGAGTTTTTAGCTGCTTTTCCCAATGCGGCAGAATCAATTTTGTGTCAGAAAAATGAAGAAAAGTTTCAGCTTGATTTATGGAAATGTAACGAAATCGTATTAAAGGAGGCCGGAATATCAGAAGAACATATGGCAATTACGAATATATGTACCTGTTGTAATCCGGATTTTTTATTCTCGCATAGAGCTTCGAATGGGAAGAGAGGTAATCTTGGGGCGTTTATTTATTTATTATAAAAGTTGTTATTCTGAATTTATTATAGTAGAATATGAATAATGGGTAGCATAATAAGGAGAAAGAAGTTGAGTCGTAAGCAACATATAATAGATCGAATTATTCCGGGAAGTATTGCCGAGGAAATGGAACTGGAACCTGGAGATGTTTTGTGTTCCATCAATGGTGTTGAGATCGAAGATGTTTTTGATTATCAATATCTAACAACTGATGAATACTTAGAACTTCTTGTAAAAAAGAAGAACGGAGAAGAATGGGAACTAGAGATTGAGAAAGAATATCAGGAAGACCTGGGGATAGAGTTTGAGAATGGTCTGATGGATGATTATAAATCCTGTTCCAACAAATGCATTTTTTGTTTTATTGATCAGATGCCACCGGGGATGCGTGAAACATTGTATTTTAAAGATGATGATTCGCGATTATCCTTCCTGCAAGGGAATTATATTACACTGACCAATATGAAACAAAAAGATTTGGAACGCATAATACAATACAAATTGGCTCCGATTAATATTTCTGTTCACACGACAAATCCACAGTTACGTTGTGAAATGTTACATAATCGTTTTGCGGGTGATGCCTTAGATAAAATCCGCCAACTATACGAGGCGGGAATAGAAATGAACGGGCAGATTGTTTTGTGTAAAGGTGTGAATGATAAAGAAGAGTTGGAACGCACAATATGTGATTTGACAGAATACATGCCATATATGCAGAGTGTTTCTGTTGTACCGGTTGGATTGACCAAATACAGAGAGGGGCTATATCCGCTCGAATCATTTGAGAAGGAAGATGCTTTGGAAGTTTTGGGCATCATTGAGAAATGGCAACAATACTGTTTAAAGAAGCAGAATCTTCATTTTGTACATGCATCTGATGAATGGTACCTTCTTGCAGAGAGACCGTTGCCGGAGGAAGCAACATATGATGGATATGTCCAGTTGGAAAATGGTGTTGGAATGCTTCGTCTTTTAATGAACGAATTTGAAGAAGCTTTAGAAACGAGCAAACATCAAGTTATAGAAACCCAAAAACCAAAAGAATTAACATTGGCAACCGGTAAATTAGCAGGGCCGTTTCTGGAGAAAATGTCGCAACAATTTATGCAAATATATCCGGAGTACGATGTTCGAGTGGTAGAAATAACCAATCATTTCTTTGGAGAAAATATTACGGTTTCCGGTTTGATAACAGCACAGGATATGATAAGGCAGTTAAAGGAGAATGGATATAGCGGTCGAATCGGAATTCCGTGTAATATGTTACGGATGGGCGAAGAGGTCTTTTTGGATGATTGGACATTGGAACAAGTTGAAAATGCTTTACAAGTGCCAATTGATATTGTAAAATCAAGCGGGCAAGATTTACTGAATTGCATGTTAGGAATAGAAGGATAGAGAGGAAGAAGTATGAGTAAACCGATTGTAGCAATTGTCGGACGACCAAATGTTGGTAAATCCACTCTGTTTAATACATTAGCAGGTGAGAGAATTTCTATCGTGAAAGACACACCTGGTGTGACAAGAGATCGTATTTATGCAGATGTGACTTGGTTGAATTATAATTTTACATTGATAGATACGGGTGGAATCGAACCGGACAGTGGTGATATTATATTATCACAGATGCGCGAACAGGCAGAAATCGCAATTGCAACTGCAGATGTTATTCTATTTATTACAGATGTACATCAGGGATTGCAGGATACCGATTCAAAAGTAGCCGATATGCTTCGGCGTTCAAAGAAACCAATTGTTTTAGTAGTAAATAAAGTAGACAGTTTTGAAAAATATATGCCGGATGTATATGAATTTTACAATTTAGGCATTGGGGAACCTTATCCGGTTTCGGCAGCATCCATGTTAGGACTGGGTGATATGTTGGATGAGGTGGTGAAGTATTTCCCGAAAGAAGCTACAGAGGAAATTGAGGATGAACGCCCGAAAGTTGCTATTGTAGGAAAGCCGAATGTAGGAAAATCATCTTTAATTAACAAACTTGCAAACGAGGAACGTGTAATTGTATCAGATATTGCAGGAACAACAAGGGATGCAATTGATACTGATATTACGTATGAAGGCAGAGAATATGTATTTATTGATACTGCGGGTTTGCGAAGGAAGAACAAGATAAAAGAAGAGATTGAACGCTATAGTATTATACGTGCGGTTACTGCGGTGGAAAGAGCAGATGTGGTAATTATAGTGATTGATGCAACGGAAGGGGTAACGGAACAGGATGCAAAAATCGCAGGGATTGCCCACGAACGTGGAAAAGGAATCATTATTGCAGTGAATAAGTGGGATGCAATAGAGAAAGACAATTCTACCGTCAAAGAGCATACGAATAAGATTCGGCAAATATTAAGTTTTATGCCGTATGCGGAGATTTTATTTATTTCTGTTAAAACAGGACAACGTTTAAATAAAATATTTGATATGATCGATGTTGTGATTGAGAACAACAGTATGAGGGTCGCAACCGGTGTGTTGAATGAGATTGTAGCAGAGGCTGTTGCAATGCAACAACCGCCAACGGATAAAGGAAAACGACTTAAAATCTATTATATTACACAGGTAAGTGTAAAACCGCCTACCTTTGTTGTCTTTGTAAATGACAAAGAACTAATGCATTTTTCATATACTCGTTATTTGGAAAATAGAATTCGGGATACCTTTGGTTTTAAAGGAACTTCACTCAAATTTATTACGAGGGAACGAAAGGAAGAGAATTAGATGTTTATAGGCATTCGTGTTATATCAATTGCAATCGGATACTTACTTGGAACATTTCAAACCGGTTATTTATATGGAAAAAGTCAAGGAATTGATGTAAGAGAGCATGGAAGCGGGAATTCAGGTACAACGAATACATTAAGAACGTTAGGATGGAAAGCAGGAGTTGTAACTTTTGTAGGTGATGTGTTAAAAACCGTGTTATCTGTTCTGATTGTGTGGTTGTTATTTCACAACACATGTGGAGATGCAACCAGATTAATGCAGTTTTATGCGGGGTTTGGTGCAGTTCTTGGTCATAATTTTCCATTCTTTTTGAAATTTAAAGGTGGGAAAGGAATTGCCTGTACGGCAGCAGTTGTTGTATCGGTATGTCCATTGACGTTGCCGATTAGTGCATTAATCTTTTTCCCGGTTGTACTAATTACGAGATATGTATCTTTAGGGTCTGTTTTGTTTGTAATTGGTTTTTTGATTCAAATCATTGTGTTTAATCATTTGGGGTATATGCATTTAGACCCGGATTATATTTTAGAATTCAACATAGTGGCTGCTTGTTTTACTGCAATGGCAGTATTCCGCCACAGACAAAACATCGTGCGTTTAGTTAAGGGCACAGAAAATAAATTTGGACAAAAGGAGAAATAAACACATGGAAAAAGTGGGAATTATTGGAGCCGGAAGTTGGGGAATTGCGTTAGCAGTAGTTTTGTCCCAAAATAATCATTCTGTAAAGGTATGGTCAATTATAGAAGATGAAATAAAAATGCTTCAGGAGAAACATGAGCATGTGGATAAACTCCCTGGTATTAAATTATCGGAGTCGATTACCTTTTCATCGAATTTAGAAGAAACGATTACGGAAAATGATATTCTTGTATTGGCGGTTCCGTCTGTATTTACAAGAAGTACAGCTAAATCAATGGCTCCATTTGTAAAACAGGGGCAGTTAATCGTTTGTGTTGCAAAAGGAATTGAAGAAGATACATTAATGACAATTTCAGATGTTGTAGAACAAGAGATTCCAAAAGCAGATGTTGCAGTTATGTGTGGTCCGTCACATGCAGAGGAAGTAGGAATTGGGTTGCCGACAACAGTAGTTGCCGGTGCAAAAAGCAAAGCAACGGCAGACAGAATTCAAGATATATTCATGAACGAAGTATTTCGTGTTTATACCAGTCCGGATGTTTTAGGCATGGAACTGGGGGGATCTTTGAAAAATGTAATTGCACTTGCTGCAGGTATGGCAGATGGATTGGGTTACGGAGATAATACCAAGGCGGCTTTGATTACCCGTGGAATTAATGAAATCGGAAGATTAGCAACTGCAATGGGCGCAAGAATTGAAACTTTGAATGGATTAACCGGCATTGGAGATTTGATCGTAACTTGTGAGAGCAAACATAGCCGTAATCGAAAAGCGGGAATGTTAATGGGGCAGGGTATGACAATGGAGGAGGCCACCAAAGAGGTGAAAATGGTCGTGGAAGGAATTTATTCTGCAAAAGCTGCATTGGCACTTGCTCAAAAATATAATGTCAGTATGCCAATCATTGAGGTTGTAAATAAAGTATTGTTTGAGAACAAATCTGCAAAGGAGGCTGTAACCGATTTGATGTTGCGTAATAAGAGTTCGGAACATCCAAATATGGGTTGGGAATAATTATGGAAACAATCAGAATAAAGTATATTTCGGATTCAATCGAAAAATTAGATTATATTGACGGGAAGTCAGATTGGATAGATTTGAGAGCGTCTGAAGAAGTAGAATTAAAAGCAGGCGATTTCAAACTAATTCCACTTGGTGTTGCAATGCAATTACCGGCAGGATATGAAGCGCATCTTTTACCAAGAAGTTCGACCTTCAAAAACTGGGGGATTCTGCAAACAAACAGTATGGGAGTTATTGATTGTTCGTATTGCGGAGATGATGATATGTGGAGAATGCCGGTATATGCAACGAGAGATACGGTTATTCATGTAAATGACAGGGTGGCACAATTTAGAATTATGTCCAATCAACCAAAGATTCAATTTGAAGAGGTTGACAGTCTTGGAAATACAAACAGAGGCGGATTTGGGAGTACCGGTGTGAAATAATTGACAATATGGGCACGCTTCGATAGAATAAATAAAAATGCAAATTATAAAACTGGGTGTGGGTACACCCGGTTTTTTGTCGAATAGAAATTGACGTCAACATGGTAAAGGAGAAATCATGGCAAAGAAGACATCTTATGATGAAAGCAGCATCTCGATTTTGGAAGGATTGGAAGCAGTCCGTAAGAGACCGGGAATGTATATTGGAAGTGTATCAAGAAAGGGATTAAACCATCTGATTTACGAAATCGTTGATAATGCCGTAGACGAACATCTGGCGGGTGAATGTGACACGATTTGGGTAACCTTAGAAAAGGATGGTTCTTGCACGGTTGAAGATAACGGAAGAGGTATCCCTGTTGGGATGCATGCAAAAGGCGTATCCGCAGCACGAATTGTATTCTCGACTCTGCATGCAGGAGGAAAATTTGATGATTCTGTATATAAAACAAGTGGAGGATTACATGGGGTAGGTTCTTCGGTAGTAAATGCACTTTCAACATATATGGATGTTGAAATAAGCAGAGACGGAATGATTCATCATGACCGGTATCAGCAGGGAAATCCGGTTGTGAAATTAGAAAAAGGTCTTCTCCCTACCATTGGAAAAACGAAAAAAACAGGAACCAAGATTAATTTCCTTCCGGACCCGGAGATTTTTGAAAAAACAAAATTTAAAGAAGATGAAGTAAAGAGTCGTATGCATGAGACGGCATACCTGAATCCGGAACTTACAATTATTTATGAGGACAGGCGTGGTGATGAGGTTGAACATATCGAATATCATGAACCGGATGGAATTATTGGATTTGTAAAAGATCTGAATAAAAATCTGGATGTGATACACGATGTTATTTACCTAAAAGGAGAGAGTGAAGGGATTACAGTGGAAGCTGCAATTCAGTACACAAATGAATTCCACGAGAATATCTTAGGTTTTTGTAATAATATTTTTAATGCTGAGGGTGGAACGCATATTACCGGATTTAAAACGGTATTTACCACGGTAATCAATTCTTATGCAAGAGAGATTGGTATTTTAAAGGAAAAAGATGCGAATTTTACCGGGGCTGATGTTAGAAATGGTATGACTGCAGTAGTATCCATTAAACATCCGGATCCTAGATTTGAAGGACAGACCAAAACAAAATTGGATAATCAGGATGCATCCCGCGTAACAGCTAAGATTGTCGGAGATGAAATTCAGTTGTTTTTTGATAAAAACCTTGAGACGCTAAAAGAGGTTATTTCCTGTGCAGAAAAAGCAGCTAAAATTCGTAAAACAGAGGAAAAAGCAAAAACGAATTTATTAACAAAACAAAAGTTTTCGTTTGATTCAAATGGGAAACTTGCTAATTGCGAAAGCAGAGATGCGTCTAAGTGCGAACTGTTTATTGTCGAAGGAGATTCGGCGGGAGGTTCTGCAAAGATGGCAAGAAATCGAATGTATCAGGCAATTATGCCAATACGTGGTAAGATTTTAAATGTGGAAAAAGCCAGCATTGATAAGGTTCTTGCAAACGCTGAGATAAAAACGATGATTAATGCATTTGGTTGCGGATTTTCAGAAGGATATGGGAACGATTTTGATATTACCAAATTAAGATATGATAAAATTATTATTATGGCGGATGCAGATGTCGATGGAGCACACATATCTACATTATTGTTAACTTTGTTTTATCGGTTTATGCCGGAATTAATCTTTGAAGGACATGTATATGTTGCTATGCCGCCATTATACAAAGTAATCCCTGCAAAAGGGGAAGAAGAGTATTTATATGATGATGCAGCTCTGGAAAAGTATAGAAGAACCCATACCGGCAATTTTACATTACAGAGATATAAAGGGCTTGGAGAAATGGATGCAGAGCAGTTATGGGAGACAACATTGAATCCGCAAACACGAATGATGAAAAAGATTGAAATAGAAGACGGAAGGCTTGCATCTGATGTTACCGCAATGCTAATGGGGACGGATGTACCGCCAAGAAGAGCGTTTATATATGAGCATGCACATGATGCAGAGTTAGACGTATAGGAAGGAAATAAGAATGCAGGAACAAAACGTTATTCAGACAGAATATTCAGATTTGATGCAAAAATCATATATTGACTATGCGATGAGCGTAATCATAGCCAGAGCACTTCCGGATGTAAGAGATGGTCTAAAGCCCGTACAAAGAAGAACTCTCTATGATATGTACGAATTGGGCATTCGATACGACAGACCATACAGAAAGAGTGCACGTATTGTAGGTGATACGATGGGTAAGTATCATCCGCACGGAGATTCCTCTATATATGATGCATTAGTTGTAATGGCTCAGGATTTTAAAAAGGGTTTACCATTAGTAGACGGCCACGGTAACTTTGGTTCCATTGAAGGAGATGGGGCTGCGGCAATGCGATATACGGAAGCCCGTCTAAAAAAAGTAACACAGGAAGCCTATCTGGCAGATTTAGATAAAGATGTGGTGGATTTTGTGCCAAACTTTGATGAAACGGAAAAGGAGCCGGCTGTGCTACCTGTAAAAGTACCGAATCTGTTAATAAACGGAGCAGAAGGAATTGCAGTAGGTATGGCAACCAGTATCCCACCGCATAATTTCGGTGAAGTTATAGATGGTGTAGTTGCATACATGAAGAATCCGGATATATCTACGGAAGAGATGATGCAGTATATAACAGGACCGGATTTTCCAACTGGTGGTATTGTTGCAAATAAGGATGAATTGCTTTCCATCTATGAGACAGGAACAGGAAAAATTAAAGTCCGGGGAAAAGTTGAGATAGAAGTAGCAAAAGGTGGAAAGACAAGACTGGTTATTACCGAAATTCCATATACAATGATTGGTGCGAATATCGGTAAATTCTTGAATGATGTATACAACTTGGTTGAAACGAAAAAGACAAGTGATATTGTAGATATTACAAATCAATCTTCGAAAGAAGGAATTCGGATTGTTTTAGACCTAAAAAAAGGTGCGAATATAGAGGAATTAGAAAATCTTCTATATAAGAAGACAAAATTAGAAGATACGTTTGGCGTGAATATGCTTGCGGTTGCAGAGGGTAGACCTGAAACAATGGGTATTCTTCCGATTATTCGTCATCATGTTAATTTTCAATATGAAATTGCAACAAGAAAATATAAAACACTTCTTGCAAAAGAATTAGATAAAAAAGAGATTCAGGAAGGTTTGATTGAGGCGTGTAACGTAATCGATTTGATTATAGAAATACTTCGGGGTAGCACAAATATTAAAGATGCAAAAGCGTGTTTGACGACAGGAGAAGTTTCTAATATCAGGTTTAAATCAGATGAGTCGAAGAAAATGGCAGCTAAATTGTCGTTTACTGAGAGACAGGCAACTGCAATTCTGGAAATGCGACTGTATAAATTGATTGGGCTGGAAATTGAAGCATTGATGAAAGACCACGAGGAGACACTTCAGAAAATATCAAATTATGAAGATATTTTGTCACATCGTGCGTCGATGGCAAAAGTGATCATTAAAGAATTACAGGCTTTTCGTAAGGAATATGCGAAAGAGCGCAAAACAGTTATTGATAATTTAAAAGAAGCCGTTGTAATTGAAAAGAAGATAGAAGAAAAAGATGTCGTATTTCTCATGGATCGTTTCGGATATGCAAAAACAATAGATGTTACCATTTATGAAAGAAATAAAGAAACAATAGATGCTGAGAATCGGTATGCATTTTTAGTAAAGAATACGGATAAAATATGTATTTTCACGAATGCAGGACAAATGCATTGGTTGAAAGTATTGGATCTTCCATATGGTAAAATGAGAGATAAAGGAATTCCGATTGATAACTTGTGTAACTATGACAGTAAGGAAGAAAGCTTTATATATGTGACATGCTTTGAACAATTAATGAGTCAGTCATTGTTGTTTGGAACCAGACAGGCAATGCTAAAGCAAGTGGAAGGAGCAGAGTTTATTGTAGGAAAAAGAACTACGGCAGCCACAAAACTATCAGATGAAGATGAACTGATGCTAGTTTCCCCTGTGGAACCGGGACAATCTTTTATCATGCAGTCTCAAAAAGATTTCTTTCTTCGCATTGAAACTGCGACAATTCCGCAAAAGAAAAAGACAGCTATCGGTGTTCGTGGCATGAAACTGGCAAAAGATGATGAACTGACCAATTATTATGTGCTTTCAGATTCCGAGTCTATGACAATTGATTGTAAGGGAAAAGAGATTGCATTGAATCGATTGCGCATAGGAAATCGCGATACAAAAGGGGTAAAGAAATAATTTATGATGTCATATGATGCGGCAAGAAACTTTATTCAAAACATATCCCAAAGCGGTATTGTTTTGGGTTTAGATAGCATAAAAGATCTGATGGAGAAACTGGATAATGTTCAGGACAAAATTCCGATGATTCACATAGCAGGAACGAATGGAAAAGGTTCTGTGGGTGCATATCTTTGCTCGATTTTTCAAGAGGCAGGATTATCGGTAGGAAGGTATTGTTCGCCGGCTGTTTTTTCCCCATTAGAAGTATACCAGTATAATGGTAAGTGTATAGAAGAAGAGGAATATGCAAGTATAGTGTCACAGGTGAAAAGAGCCTGTGACATTATGGTATCCGAAAAGAAACCATTACCTACGGTTTTTGAAATTGAAACAGCAATTGCTTTTTGCTATTTCTATCAAAAAGCGCCGGATATTGTTTTGCTTGAGACCGGAATGGGTGGTAAAGAAGATGCAACAAATATAATTCATAATCCGATTGCAACAGTTTTTACAACAATTGGAAGAGATCACATGGCTTTTTTAGGTGAGGAATTAAGTTCCATTGCAGAACAAAAAGCGGGTATTATAAAAACCGGGTGTTCGGTTTTTTTTGCACCACAAGAGAGTGTGGTGGAAGAGATATTAAAAAATAAGGCGAGCCAAAAAGCTTGTCCGGTAACTGGTGTTGCCGAGAGAGAGATGCAGTACATTTCGATGACAGAGGACCTTCTTTGTTTTTCCTATAAAGGCATGCATTATCAAACACAGATGTTGGGATTCTATCAGATTAGAAACGCGAGTCTTGCAATTGAAATTTCCGATTGGTATCTGTCTGGGAAGGAATATCCGAAACAGAAGCGTCAGGCAATTATTTCGAAAGGGATATCGGATGCAACGTGGAATGGCAGATTTGAGGTGCTAAGTAAAAAACCTTTCTTCGTTATTGATGGGGCACACAATGAAAATGCAATAGAAGTTTTAGAGACCACAATCGAAAATTGTTTTACAAATAGGAATATTACTTATATAATAGGTGTGCTGGCAGATAAAGAATACAAGAAAATGCTAAAAGTAATGTTACCATATGCCAATAAGGTGATAACGGTTACTCCAAATCATAACAGAGCATTAGATGGGCGAATTCTGGCAAAAGAAGCAGAAAATTACCATGATAATGTGAGGTTTTGTTCCAATATAGAGGAGGCAGTCCGGCTGGCTTTAGTGGAAGCCGATATGGTGCTTGCATTTGGCTCATTATCCTATCTTGCCGAAATTAAACAATACTACAAAACTATAAATGAAAGTGGGAATATCCATGATTGATAAAGAGAAGATTCAAGAGGGAGTAAGACTGATTCTGGAAGGAATTGGAGAAGAGGTAAACAGAGAAGGATTGATAGATACGCCGGATCGAATTGCCAGAATGTATGAAGAAATATTTTCCGGTATGAATATGGAGGCGGATGAACCATTATCTAAAACGTTCAAAGTAGATCATAATGAAATGGTAATCGAAAAAGATATTACATTTTATTCTACTTGTGAGCATCATTTTATGCCATTTTACGGGAATGCACATGTGGCATATATTCCGGATGGAAAAGTTGTTGGTCTGAGTAAGCTGGCAAGAACCGTAGAAATCTACGCAAAGCGCCCACAGATACAGGAACAATTGAATGCACAGATAGCAGATGCTCTCATGAAGTATTTGAATCCGAAAGGTGTTATTGTAGTTTTGGAGGCTGAACATATGTGTATGACTATGAGAGGCGTTAAAAAACCAGGAACCAAAACGCTTACAATGTCTGTAAGAGGCGAATTTGAAAAGAATGAAGAATTAGTGAATCGGTTTTTTTCTTTGATACGGTAGGGGAAGAATGAAAATAGGAAATTGTTATTTTGATACGGAAAATGAGACCTATATAATGGGGATCTTAAATGTAACTCCGGATTCATTTTCGGACGGAGGAAAATATAATGGAATGGACAGAGCACTCTTTCGTGTAGAAGAAATGATACAGGAAGGTGCTCATATTATTGATATTGGAGGAGAGTCAACACGACCGGGATTTGTTACGGTATCGGTAGACGAGGAAATACAACGTGTAATTCCGATTCTGGAATCCATTAAAGAACGTTTTGAAATTCCGGTATCAGTAGACACATACAAATCGCAAGTGGCAAAGCAGGCAATTATAAGCGGTTGTGATATGATAAATGATATTTGGGGTTTGAGATATGACGATGCAATGGCAGGTGTAATTGCAAGTGGAAATGTCTGTTGCTGTCTTATGCAGAACCGCAAAGAGGCTGTGTATTCAGAACTGGTTTATGATGTGGCAAATGATTTGAAGCAGTCCGTAAAATTAGCGAAAGAGGCAGGCATTGAAGAAGACAAGATAATATTGGATCCTGGTGTGGGATTTGCGAAATCGTATCAGGATAATTTGGAGATTATCAAGAATTTTGGAGTATTTAGACAGTTGGGATATCCGACCATGCTTGCGACTTCCAGAAAATCATTTATTGGGCTTGCAACCGACATGCCAAAAGAAAATCGGGTGGAAGGAACTTTGGTTACAACGGTGTTTGGTATAATTGGTGGTGCTTCTTTTGTAAGGGTACACGACATTAAAGAAAACCAAAGGGCCATTCGGATGGCACAGGCAATTTTAAAGGGTTGATACAATGAAAGAGATGGATTATATCAAAATTACAAATTTAAAAATATATGCATATCATGGTGTTTTGCCGGAGGAACAGGAAAAAGGGCAGGAATTCTTTGTGAACGCGAAGATGTATATGGATTTCAAAAAGGCGGAACGGACCGATCAACTGGAGGATACTGTCAATTATGCACAGTGTTGTCAGTTGATTACCTCAGAATTTCAATCGAAGCGTTTTCAACTCATTGAAGCAGCCTGTCAACATGTTATAAAAGAATTGTTATATCATTTCCCTGTGTTAGATGCAATTGAAATGGAGGTTTGTAAACCACATGCACCGATTGGACTTCCGTTTGAGAATGTTTCTGTTACGTGTTACCGCAAATGGCACAAGGTCTATTTGTCAATTGGGTCTAATATTGGGGATAAAGAAGCATATTTACAAGGTGCAATAGAACGATTAAAAACGTATAAAGAAATTCGAAATATCAGAGTATCCGAATGGATTGTGACCAAACCATATGGACCGGTAGAACAGGATGATTTCTTAAACGGTGTAATAGAATTGGAAACGCTTTTAGATCCGGAAGATATGCTTGAGATTCTTCATGAAGTGGAAACGATGTTTGGAAGAAAACGAGAAATTGTGTGGGGACCTCGAACGATAGATTTAGATATTGTTTTTTATGATAAGCTTGTTTATGAAAGCGATACTCTAATCATTCCACACATCGATATGCACAATCGGCAGTTTGTGTTAGCCCCCCTGTGTCAACTTGCACCTAATTACAGACATCCGATTACAGGAAAAACAGTAGAACAAATGTTAAAGGAGCTTGGTTAGTTCAAAGAATGAAGGTTGTTTTATTTGATTTAGACGGAACGATTGTAAACACACAAAAGGGGATTACCAATTGCATACGTTATGCTTTGCAACATTTTCAGATACAAGAAGAGGATGAGAATGTTCTGCGAGCATTTATTGGACCGCCATTGTATGATTCATTCCAAAAGCATTATTCGTTTTCAGATATGGATGCGAGGAAGGCGGTTCAATTATACAGAGAACGATATTCGCCGATTGGATTATTTGAGAGTGAGTTATATCCTGGAGTGATGGAAATGTTGGAACAGGTTAAGAATATGGGGTGTTTTTTATCGATTGCATCTTCCAAACCGGAAGAAATGTGTACACGATTATTAAAACATTTTAGGATTGCTGATTATTTTGACGATATAGTGGGTGCAACGCTAGATGGGCGGATAAGTACAAAGACACAGGTTTTAGAAAGCTTTTTTGCCAGACATGATGATTGCAAAAAGGAAGAAACATGTTTGGTAGGAGATACTTTATATGATGCAAGTGGTGCAAAAGAATGTGGGATTCCATGTATAGGGGTATCCTATGGGTTTGGACAACCAAAAGAGTTAAAGGCATCCGGAGTTTTGAAATTATGTGAGCAAACATCCGAAATTCCGAGGGCACTAAAGGAGTATTGGAATGAAAGATTCTAAATTTTTTAAAATATGGAATATAATATATCCAATCGGGATATATTATGTTGTTCTTTTTGTTATGGAATTTGTGTGTCAATTTGTAGTTGGGACAGAACAAAACGAATACGTACTCAGGCAATTAATTGCAACAGTTGTCACAATTCCAATTATTGCTTCTTTTTACCAAAAAACGCAGAAGCGGATCCACAAAGAGAAATCCAAGGCTCATTTGAATCTGTTTTTGGTAATTTGGATTCTTGTTGTTATTCTGTGTCTTAGTCTTTCTATTAACAACTTTATTTGCATGAGTCCGCTTGTGGAAATCTCAGATGGTTATCAGAACGCGAATGCGGCATTTTATGCAGGAGCATTTTTGTTTGAATTATTAGGACCGGGATTATTTACGCCTGTTTTGGAGGAGTTATTATTCCGAGGAATTGTATACGAAGAAGCTAAGGAAATCTTTTCAAAAAAAGTAGCAATTATTTTTTCGGCTTTTGTTTTTGCAGTTCTTCATTTTAACATAGTACAATTCGTTTATTCTTTTTTGCTGGGAATTGTCCTCATTCTGATTATGGAAAAAACAAAACATCTTTATGGCGCGATATTGGGACATATAGTGGCAAATATGTTTGCGGTTATAAGAAATGAAAGCGGAATGTTTCAGGATTTGACTGTGGTATCTGCAAAAGCCGTTAGTATTTCCGGAATATTGTTGATTATTGGAGGAATAGTACTTTTAATAGGGTTAAAAAAACCAATAGATAAAAGGAGTTGAGATAATTGAACCCAAAAATAATATTTTTTGATATAGACGGAACCTTATGGGATGAGGAAATGACGATTCCGGAAAGTACGAAACTGGCAATTATGAAAGCCAAAAGAAATGGACATAAATTATTTTTATGCAGCGGACGTGCAAAAGGAAACATTTATACACAAGAGTTATTGAATTTAGAATTTGATGGTATTATCGCATCTTGTGGAAACTATATTGAAATGAACGGTCAGGTATTGTATGAATATCTCTTATCTGAAAAGCAGTTGCAAACCATTATAGACGTCACAGAACGAAATCGGATGCCAATCGTAATCGAAGGCGCCAAGAAACACTGGATTAGTGAAGAAGGATTTGATAAGGATCCGTATGTTGAATCGTTATTTCGCGATTTGGGAGAAGACGCAGTTATTCTAAATGGATATTCAAAGGATATTGTAGCCAATAAATTCTCAGCCGTCATTAATCCGGATACGAACTATCAGACAATCAAAAAGACTTTACAAGACGAATTTGATTTTTTGGAACACGTAGAGAATATTGTTGAGGTCATACCGAAAGGAACTTCTAAAGGAAGTGGGATTCAATGGTTATGTGAGAAACTCGGTATTCCATTGGATGATGCATATGCATTCGGAGACAGCGTAAATGATTTGGATATGCTAAAAACCGTAGGTCATGGTATTGCAATGGGGAATGCATCAGAACCGGCGAAATCAGTTGCAGAATATGTAACAGATGATATTCATAAAGATGGTATTTACAATGCCTTGATTTATTATGGATTAATTTTCTAAAAAAAGAATAAAATAGAAAAAGAAGAGAAAATTAAAGAAAAAACGAGAAAATAATAGTATACATTAGAAAAATAGAAAAATATTACATGTAAATAAATTTGCCAATGCAAAGACAAAAAATTATTATATACATATCGTTTAGCACTCGATACAAAAGAGTGCTAACAAAACAAAAGATAATTATGAAAACGTGAAATAAAGGAGGCAATTTAAAATGAAGTTAGTTCCATTAACAGACAGAGTTGTATTAAAACAGTTAAAAGCAGAGGAAACTACCAAATCCGGTATTATTCTTGCGGCTTCCGCACAGGAAAAACCACAGGAGGCAGAAGTTGTTGCGGTTGGACCGGGCGGTATCGTAGATGGAAAAGAAGTTGTAATGCAAGTAAAAGAAGGTCAGAAGGTAATTTATTCGAAATATTCGGGAACAGAAGTAAAACTTGAAGGTGAAGAGTATATTATTGTAAGACAGAATGATATTCTTGCAGTAGTTGAATAAAACATAGAAATTAAAAGAAAGAGGGATTTAAAATGGCAAAAGAAATTAAATATGGCTCAGAAGCAAGAGCTGCATTAGGTGCAGGAGTAGACAAACTCGCGAATACAGTCAGAGTAACATTAGGACCAAAAGGAAGAAATGTTGTTTTAGATAAATCATTTGGTGCACCATTAATTACCAACGATGGTGTTACCATTGCAAAAGAAGTAGAATTGGAAGATGCTTTCGAAAACATGGGGGCACAACTCGTAAAAGAAGTTGCAACAAAGACAAATGATGTTGCAGGTGATGGTACCACAACAGCTACCGTTTTAACACAGGCAATGGTTCAAGAAGGAATGAAAAACCTGGAAGCCGGAGCAAATCCAATTGTGCTTCGCCGTGGTATGAAAAAAGCAACCGAATGTGCGGTAGAAGCGTTGAAAGAAATGAGCCAGAAGGTTAATAATAAAGAGCAGATTTCGAAAGTTGCCGCTATTTCAGCAGGAGACGATGAAGTAGGTAATCTTGTGGCAGATGCCATGGAAAAGGTTACAAACGATGGTGTTATCACAATCGAGGAATCTAAGACTATGCAGACAGAATTAGATTTGGTTGAAGGTATGCAGTTTGATAGAGGATATCTTTCCGCATATATGTGTACGGATATGGATAAAATGGAAGCCGTATTATCTGATCCATATATCTTGATTACGGACAAAAAGATTTCAAATATTCAAGAGATTTTACCATTATTAGAGCAAATTGTTCAGGCTGGTGCAAAATTATTAATTATTGCAGAAGATGTAGAAGGGGAAGCATTAACAACTTTGATTGTTAATAAATTGCGTGGTACCTTTAATGTTGTTGCAGTAAAAGCTCCTGGATATGGTGACAGAAGAAAAGCTATGTTAGAGGACATTGCTGTATTAACCGGTGCTGAAGTAATCAGTTCTGATTTGGGATTAGAATTAAAAGATGCAACAATGCAACAATTAGGTCGTGCAAAATCGGTTAAAGTTCAGAAAGAAAACACGGTAATTGTTGATGGTGCAGGAGACAAAGCTTCTATCCAGTCAAGAATCAATCAGATACGTGGTCAGATTGAAGAGACAACATCAGAGTTTGATAAAGAAAAACTTCAGGAAAGATTAGCAAAAATGGCAGGTGGTGTTGCTGTTATTCGAGTAGGTGCGGCAACAGAAACTGAGATGAAAGAAGCAAAACTTCGCATGGAAGATGCCCTTAATGCTACAAGAGCAGCAGTGGAAGAGGGAATCATTGCGGGGGGTGGTTCTGCTTACATTCATGCATCTAAGAAAGTAAGCGCACTTGCAGAGACCTTAGAAGGGGATGAAAGAACAGGAGCAAAAGTAATCTTAAAAGCATTGGAAGCACCATTATACTATATTGCAGCAAATGCCGGTCTTGAAGGAGCGGTTATCATTAATAAAGTAAAAGAATCAAATCCGGGAGTTGGATTTAATGCGGCTACAGAAGAATATGTCGATATGGTGGCAAGTGGTATCTTAGATCCTGTTAAAGTAACAAGAAGTGCATTACAGAATGCAACATCTGTAGCTTCTACATTACTTACAACAGAGTCAGCAGTAGCAAATATCAAAGAAGATATTCCACCAATGCCGGCCGGAGCTGGAATGGGCGGAATGATGTAAGAGAATACATGTAAGATGTCGAAAAGTCATATCCAAATAAGGATATGACTTTTCTTTTTAATTGCCTTGTGTTATAATGTATGGCGTGTATGTTTAAAATAACGAACGAGGTAAGGATAGAATGGATGAATTTATTACATTAACAATAGGAAAACAAAAGAATATTGCACTGATTGCACATGATGGCAAGAAACCGGAGTTGATTGCATGGTGTGATAAAAATAAAGACATTCTTAAGAATCATTTCCTCTGTGGAACAGGAACAACTGCACGTATGATAACAGATAGAACTGGTTTGCCGGTACGTGGATACAATAGTGGTCCGCTGGGTGGTGATCAACAGATTGGTGCTAAAATTGTGGAAGGAAAAGTTGATTTTATTGTATTCTTTTCAGATCCATTGACAGCCCAACCGCACGATCCGGATGTTAAGGCATTAATGAGAATTGCACAGGTTTATGATATTCCAATGGCAATTAATGAGTCATCTGCTGATTTTATGATACAGTCAGAATTAATGACTAAAGAATATGATCATCAGGTCATTAATTTCCAAAAAAATATAAAAGATCGTTCAGAGACGTTGTAGTGGAGGAAAGAATGAGTAGAGTTATTGTCATGACAGATAGTAATAGTGGCATTACTCCTGAAGAAGCTGAAAAAATTGGAGTTGTTGTATTGCCAATGCCTTTTTACATTGGTGATAATATTTATTATGAGTATATTGATTTTACGCAGAATGAGTTTTATCAACGTCTGCAGGAAGATATAGAGATAAAGACATCTATGCCGCTTGTGGGAAATCTCATTGAAAAATGGGATGAACTTTTAGAAGAATATGATGAGATTGTATATATTCCGATGTCATCAGGCTTGAGTAGTTCTTGTGAAACAGCAATTATGTTGTCACAAGATTATGAAGGAAGAGTTCAAGTGGTGGACAATCAAAGAATTTCTGTTACATTAAAGAGTTCTGTATATCGTGCACGGGAAATGGCACTGGAGGGAAAATGTGCAACTGAAATAAAGGATGTTTTGGAAAAGCATAAGTTGGAAGCATCTATTTATATTATGGTAGATACTTTGCATTATCTTAAGAAGGGCGGAAGAATTACACCTGCGGCGGCATCCTTAGGCACCTTGTTGAAATTAAAACCGGTTTTACAGATTCAGGGTGAGAAATTAGACGCTTTTGCAAAGGCACGTACCGTAAAACAAGCAAAGAGTATTATGATAGAGTCTATTAAGAATGATATTTCGAATAGATTCCAATCGAAAGATGGAAGCGATATAGAGATTTACATGGCATATACTTATGATGAAGAAGCCGCCTTGGCTTTTAAAGAAGAAGTAGAGGCAGAATTTCCAAACCATACCATTATTATGGATCCGTTATCATTAAGTGTGGCGTGTCATATCGGACCGGGAGCACTTGCTATTGCATGCTCGAAGAGATATTAAAGAATAATTTGTAATGTGTTTATCAACAGGAGGAATATGATAATATGGTTAAAGCAGTAGTCGGAGCCAACTGGGGCGACGAGGGAAAAGGAAAAATAACAGATATGCTTGCAAAGAAAGCGGATATCATTGTTCGTTTTCAAGGTGGTGCGAATGCAGGTCATACAATTGTAAATGATTACGGGAAATTTGCATTACATACACTTCCATCAGGCGTGTTTTATGATCACACAACAAGTGTAATCGGAAATGGTGTTGCATTAAATATTCCGGTTTTGTTTAATGAGATTAAATCAATTACAGACCGCGATGTACCAATGCCGAAGATTTTGGTATCAAATAGAGCGCAAATTGTTATGCCATATCATATTTTATTTGATCAATATGAAGAGGAACGTTTGGGTGGCAAATCGTTTGGTTCAACTAAGTCAGGAATCGCTCCTTTTTATTCAGACAAATATGCTAAAATCGGCTTTCAGGTAAGTGAATTGTTTGATGAAGACTTATTAAAAGAGAAAGTTTTAAGAGTTGCAGAACAGAAGAATGTAATTCTAGAACATCTTTATCATAAACCACTGATTAATCCGGATGAATTATTAGAGACATTGCATGAATATCGTGATATGGTTAAACCATATGTTTGTGATGTTTCTTTATATCTTACAAATGCCATTAAAGAAGGTAAAACAGTTCTTTTAGAGGGACAACTTGGAACGTTAAAAGATCCGGATCACGGAATTTACCCGATGGTAACATCGTCATCCACTTTAGCATCCTATGGTGCGATTGGAGCAGGAATCGCTCCATATGAAATCAAAGAGATTATAACGGTATGTAAAGCTTATTCTTCTGCAGTCGGAGCCGGAGCTTTTGTAAGCGAAATTTTTGGCGAAGAAGCAGATGAACTAAGACGACGTGGCGGTGATGGCGGAGAATATGGTGCAACAACAGGAAGACCAAGAAGAATGGGATGGTTCGACTGTGTAGCCTCCAAATATGGTTGTCGTCTACAGGGAACTACAGATGTTGCATTTACAGTATTAGATGTTCTGGGATATCTGGAAGAGATTCCTGTCTGTGTTGGTTATGAAATCAATGGAGAGGTTACAACGGAGTTTCCGGTGACAAGTCTGTTGGAAAAAGCAAAACCGGTATTAAAGACTTTACCTGGTTGGAATTGTGATATTCGTGGCATTAAGAATTATGATAATTTGCCGGAGAATTGTAGAAAATATATTGAGTTTATAGAAGGTGAAATTGGATATCCAATCACAATGGTTTCTAACGGGCCGGGAAGAGACGATATTATTTATCGCAAATCCGCTTTAAAGTAATAAGATAAGACCATAATGGAAGGAGTCTATATGAAGAAACTAAAACGTGTTTTGGCACTTGTTGGTGTTCTTATGTTGTTAGCGTTGTATATTAGTACGATCTTTTTTGCAATTACCGATAATTCGCAAACTCTGGATATGTTTAAAGCAGCTGTACTTGCGACAATTGTTATTCCGATTTTATTATGGTCATATACATGTGTTTATAAGTATGTAAAGAAACGTTACGAAGAGAAAAAGAATAAGGGAAAAGGGTGAAATTATGTCTTTATTAAAAGAATGGCACAAAGTTGCTTATAATGAAAATGCAAATCAGAATGAATTACAGAGATTTTGGCAAAGATATTTCTTATTGGAAAAAGGAGTTTATGAACAGCTGTTATCAAATCCGGATGAAGTGGTTGAAGGAACAGTTAAGGAATTAGCAGAGAAATACAATCTTTCAATTATGGACATGACCGGATTCTTGGATGGAATTAATGAAAGTCTTGTGACTCCAAATCCAATCGAAACAATGGATGAAGAAACAAAAGTTTCACTGGCATTTGACAAAGAACGTCTATACAAGAATATGGTGGATGCAAAGGCAGAATGGTTATATCAGCTTCCAATGTGGGATGATATCTTTGACAAAGAGAAACAGAAAGAGTTGTATTTAGAACAGAAGAAATCAGGAACTGTTATTGTAGGCAAGAAAATCGGTAGAAACGAACCTTGTCCATGTGGTTCGGGACGCAAGTACAAACAGTGTTGCGGAAAATAAAATCTTGCGTTTCTTTTGCAAAGAGATATAATGATTAATATCCGGAATTAAATAATGATAATACAGTGAAGAGTAGAGTAGATTGTTGGAACATACCAGAGAGGGATATTGTTGCTGGAATTATCCTTATGGGAATACGATTGAAGACCAACTCGGAGTGACCCTAATCAGGTCCGGTGATTCCGTTATCATCATAATAAGGCTTTTATTGAAAGATAGAAGTAAATGAGGGTGGAACCACGGTGTATAAGCACATCGTCCCGGTATTGCATGATAGGTGTAATACCGGTTTTTTTATTAAAAAAAGAGCTGAATGATTAATTAATGTCTAGGAGGAAGATATGATAATTACATTAAAAGATGGATCGCAAAAAGAATATGTAAATAGTATGAATGTTTATGAGATTGCACAGGATATTAGCGAAGGTCTTGCCCGAATTGCGTGTGCAGGTGAAGTAGACGGTGAACTTGTTGATTTAAGAACGGTTTTATCCAACGATTGTAATCTGAATATTATCACAGTAAATGATGAGAAAGGATTGCCGGTGATTCGCCATACGGCATCTCATATCATGGCAGAAGCGGTAAAACGATTGTTTCCAAATGCAAAAGTTGCAATCGGACCTGCAATCGAAGACGGTTTTTATTATGATTTTGATACAGAACCTTTTTCGCGTGAAGATTTGGATAACATTGAAACGGAAATGAAAAAGATTATAAAAGAAGGAAATGAAATCACCCGTTTCACACTGCCAAGAGAAGAAGCGATTGCACTTATGAAGGAAAAAGAGGAACCATATAAGGTGGAATTAATAGAGGATTTGCCGGATGAAGCTGAGATTTCGTTCTATGACCAGGGTGGATTTGTGGATTTGTGTGCAGGACCGCATCTTATGACAACAAAAGGTGTCAAAGCATTTAAATTGATATCTTCTTCCATGGCATATTGGAGAGGAGATTCTGACAAAGCCAGACTGCAAAGAATCTATGCAACTGCATTTAATAAAAAAGAAGAATTGAAGGCACACTTGGAAAAATTGGAAGAGGCCAAGATGCGTGATCATAATAAATTGGGTCGTGAAATGGGATTATTTACAACCGTTGACGTAATCGGTCAGGGATTACCTCTTTTTACACCAAAAGGAACCAAAATGATAATGAAACTCCAAAGATGGATAGAAGATTTGGAGGATAAAGAGTGGGGATATGTTCGTACAAGAACACCGCTGATGGCAAAATCTGATTTATATAAGATTTCAGGACATTGGGATCATTATAAGGATGGAATGTTTGTTTTAGGGGATGAAGAAGTAGATAAGGAAGTATTTGCATTAAGACCAATGACATGTCCGTTCCAGTATTTTGTATATAAAAATGAACAACATTCATACCGGGATTTGCCATATAAGATGTCCGAGACTTCTACATTATTCCGTTGTGAAGATTCGGGAGAGATGCATGGACTTACGCGTGTTCGCCAGTTCACCATTACGGAAGGGCATAATGTAATTCGTCCGGATCAAGCGGAAGCGGAACTGAAGGATTGTTTTGATTTGGCTTATCATATTCTTACCGTTTTAGGGTTGGAAGAAGATGTGACATATCGATTATCGAAATGGGATCCGTTAAATAAAAAGAAATATCTTGGAGATGAAGATTACTGGAATCGAACACAGGAAGCGTTACGAGAAGTGTTGAAAGAAAAAGGTGTTAATTTTGTCGAGGCAGAAGGAGAAGCGGCATTCTATGGTCCGAAGATTGATATACAGGCAAAGAATGTTTATGGCAAAGAAGACACCATGATTACTATCCAATTAGATTGTGCGATTGCGGAAATGTTTGATCTGTATTTTATTGATCAAAATGGGGAAAAGGTTCGTCCATATATTATTCACAGAACATCTATGGGATGTTATGAACGAACACTCGCATGGCTGATTGAAAAATACGCTGGTAAATTCCCAACATGGTTGTGCCCGGAACAGGTTAGAATTCTGCCAATCTCAGAGAAGTATATCGATTACGCAAACGAGATTGAAAAGGAATTAAAGTTGGCAGGTGTAGATTGTACTGTTGATGCAAGAGCCGAGAAGATTGGATATAAGATTAGAGAAGCAAGACTGGATAAACTTCCTTATATGTTAGTTGTAGGTGCACAAGAACAGGAAGATGGCACCGTTTCTGTAAGAAGCCGTTTTGCCGGAGATGAAGGAATCAAAACACTGGAAGAGTTTAAAAATCAAATTTGTGAAGAAATTGCATCGAAGACAATAAGAAAAATCGTGGCGGAAGTGCAGTAAAGGAATTCCTTGAATTGCCAGCATAAAAAAAATAAAACCTCTTATACTAAATTTGTACTATAGTATAGGAGGTTTTTTTAATGAGTAAATTAGATTGTAATGTGGTAAACTGCGCATATAACAGTGATAACTGCTGTAGAAGAAGTGACATTATGGTTGAAGGAACTAAGGCACTGGATAGTGCACAGACAAATTGTGGTAGTTTTAAACTGGCACAGTCTGAAAAAAGTGTTAACAGTACAGGACAGGGGTGTAAAGAAACAAATGTAAGTTGTCAGGCAGTGGAATGCCGTTTCAATCAATCGAATAAATGTACTGCAAATCATATAGGAATTTCAGGTTTACATGCAGGAGAGAGCAAAGAAACAATTTGTGCCAGTTTCGAACCGAGATAACAACAAATATGGGCTGCCTAAGGCAGCCTTATTTGTCGAATAATGCGATATTTTATAGGGTCAATTCCATTGCATTTTGTATGCTGGTATCGTAAAATGAAGAAAACAAAAGAAAAGAGGTTTTTAGGGTGGATTACAATATAAATTTCCCTAATTTACATATACGGTTTGAACATGTTTTGAAAGAAATTCAGATAGGGAACGTATCTTTTGCTTGTTACGGACTTATAATACTTGGAGCAATATTAATAGGATTATTTGTGACAAGATTTCTAGCTCGAAAGTTGGGGCAGGATTTGGATGATTACTTTGAACTGTGGTTTCTGGCAATTATTTGTTCTGTAATAGGAGCCAGATTATTTTATGTTATTTTCAGATGGGAACAATATGAGAATGACATTAAGAGCATATTTGCTATTCGAGAGGGGGGATTTGTTCTTTATGGTGGCATTATCGCCGCTATTATAACAACATTTTTTTTCACAAAAGTAAAAGACTTATCGTTTGGTAAGATGAGTGATACTGCAGTAATTGGATTGATATTAGGACAAGCAGTTGGAAGATGGGGGGATTTTTTTAACAGAGAAGGATTGGGAGAATATACTGATAATCTCTTTGCTATGCAATTACCTGTTTCGGCTGTTGGGTATTCTAATATCACAGAGGAGACATGGAAACATTTAGAGATTATTGATGGTGTAGCATATATACAGGTTCATCCTACCTTTTTTTATGAATTTGTATTTGATCTATGCGTTTTTCTTATTTTGTTTCTCTATTTTAGACATAAGAAGTTTGACGGGGAAGTCTTTCTTATGTATTTAGGAATGTATGGTATTGGAAGGTTTATTATTGAATCACTTAGAACAGATGCATTATTGATTCCGAAACTGGGATACCCGGTATCGAAGGCCATAGCGATTATAACTGTTTTGGTTGCAATTGTAGTGATTATTGTAAAACGAGTGAGAGTGATGAAGGATGAAAAAATTAAAAGAACTACACAACAGAATTGAATTTGCTCGTTTAGAGCTGAATCAATCATTAGTACAGGATGATTACGAAATATACTATCAGAAAAGTGTATACTTAGATCAGTTAATTGAAGAGTATATAGAATTAAAAGAAAAAGAGAATAGTTTGTTAAAATAGTGCGATTTACATCGCACTATTTTTTTTGCCTAAAAACCTTGATTTTATGGAACTTTTGGAGTAATATTATATAAAAGTGGAGGAAAGTGGTAGTATATTGCATAGAAGTGGTGCAAAGTGGTGGATAAGTTGATAACAATGTGGATAACATTTTTGATTCACCATCAAAACAGACAGAAGGGATTGGAGGTGAATCTGACATGTTCATGGGAGAATACAATCATACAATTGATGCAAAAGGACGACTGATTGTTCCGTCTAAATTTAGAGAACAGTTAGGCAATGTATTTGTTGTAACAAAAGGATTGGATGGTTGTCTCTTTGTATACCCTCATGAAGAATGGCAGAACATTGAAAAGAGTTTCCGAGAAAAACCACTTACTTCTATGGATGCTAGAAAATTCACAAGATTCTTCTTTGCCGGTGCTGCAGAATGTGAAGTAGACAAACAAGGAAGAATTCTTCTTCCGGCTAATTTAAGAGAATATGCAGATATTGAAAAAGATATCGTTTCGATTGGAGCGTTAAATCGAGTAGAGATCTGGAGCAAAGAACGTTGGACTAACACTGTAAACTACGAAGATATGGAAGAAATTGCAGAACACATGGCTGAACTTGGATTCGGTATTTAATACTTTAGGAGGCATATGGATGGAGTTTAAACATACGTCAGTATTGTTAGATGAAACAATTGAATATTTAAATGTCCGTCCGGATGGGATTTATGTAGATGGAACACTTGGTGGAGGCGGACATGCATACGAAGTGTGCAAACGTTTATCGCAAGATGGGAAATTTATAGGGATAGACCAAGATGAAGATGCAATTAAAGCTGCAAGCAAACGCCTGCAAGAGTTTGGCGATAAAGTAACGATAGTACGAAGTAATTATTGCAATATGAAACACGAATTAGAGAAACTTGGAATATCCAAAGTAGATGGAATCGTCTTAGATTTAGGTGTTTCTTCATTTCAATTAGATACTCCGGAACGTGGATTTACTTATCGGGATGAAAATGCTCCATTAGACATGCGAATGGATAATCGTCAGAGCCAAACCGCGAAAGATATTGTAAATAACTACAGTGAAATAGAATTATTCCATATTATAAGAGATTACGGAGAAGACCGATTTGCAAAAAACATCGCAAAACATATCGTGAATGCAAGAAAGCAGACAAGCATTGAGACGACAGGACAACTAAATGAAATTATCCGAACAGCGATTCCGATGAAAGTACAAGCGACGGGAGGACATCCTTCTAAAAGAACCTATCAGGCATTAAGGATAGAACTAAATCATGAGTTAGATGTATTAAGAGATACATTAGATGAAATGATTGATTTGTTAAAGGATAACGGAAGACTTTGTATTATCACATTTCATTCATTGGAAGATAGAATTGTAAAGTTGAATTATAAAAAGAATGAAAATCCGTGTACTTGTCCAAGAGAATTTCCGGTGTGCGTATGCAATAAAAAATCAAAAGGAAGGTTGGTTAATAAAAAACCAATATTGCCGACAGAACAGGAACTAGAAGAAAATAAACGTGCAAAAAGTGCAAAGTTAAGAGTGTTCGAAAAAAAAGAATCATAAATGACAGCATGGATATAAGGGGTATTTGAATGAGAAAAGATTATTATGTACATGGAAGTACAGTTCGAAAAGTAGAACCTAACATACAACCAAATAGAAGAAGTTGGGAAGAAGAACGTAGAAAAAAAGCTCGCAGAAATGCAGTTCGACGGAATAGAGAGAAAGCATTTGTAATGAGTCGGGCCTACGTACTTTTTCTGGGAGTATGTGTAGGTATAAGTGCGTTTGCGACTTTTAAGTATATTCAATTACAGTCAAAAGTAGCAAATACTACAAAGAATATTTCAGTGGTAGAAAGCCAGATAACAGATTTGAAAGCAGATAATGATGCAAGAGAGAAAAATCTAAATGTATCTGTAGATTTAAACTATGTAAAAGACGTTGCGATGAATGAATTGGGAATGAGTTATGCAACGGAGGAACAAGTCGTATATTATTCGATTGACAAAAGCAATTATATAGAACAATATAGTGATATTCCGGAATAATAGGAGTCGAGGGTGTCTGGTAATAATAGGATAAAAAAGAAACAAAAAAAGATAACAAAGTTATCTCATACAATGAGAAAAAAATTAATGGCACTTTTTTCCATTATTCTTCTATGCATGGTTGGTTTGGTTGCACGATTGATGTATATTGAACGAACCAGTGGAGAGAAATATGAGAAAAAGGTGCTATCTTTGCAATCATATGATAGTAAAACAATTCCATATCAAAGAGGAGATATTGTAGATCGCACCGGTACCGTGCTTGCAACGAGCGTTGCAGTGTATAACGTTATATTAGATTGCTCTGTATTGTCATCAAATGATGCGTATATCGAGCCAACAATAGAAGCATTGGTTACCTATTTTCCAGAATTGGAAGAAGATGTACTATATGATTACGTAGAAGAACAGAAAAATAATAAATACATTGTTTTATTAAAAAAAGAACCCTATGAATACATACAACCATTTGTAGAACATATGGATGAAGTGGATGAAGATGGCGATAAAGTCAATCCGAATATAAAGGGTGTCTGGTTTGAAAAAGAATATATAAGAGATTATCCATATCAAACATTAGCAGCTTCTGTTATTGGTTTTACATCGGAGGGAAATGTTGGAACGATTGGTTTGGAGAATTATTATGATGATGTATTAAATGGAGTAAATGGCCGAGAGTTTGGATATCTGAATACAGATAATGATTTTCAGAAAACAGTAATAGAACCGGTAAATGGATATAACCTTGTTACAACCATTGATATGCATATACAATCAATTGTAGAATCTAAGATTCTTGAATTTAACACAGTTTATGCCAATAATGCCAGAAATGGTGCAGGCAGTTTGAATACGGCGGTCATTGTCATGAACCCGAATACAGGCGAAATACTCGCGATGGCAGATTACCCGACATTTGATTTGAATGACCCACGAAATTTAAGTGGGATTTATTCACAGGAAGAAATTTCAAATATGTCAGATGAAGACACTTTAAATATACTAAATGGTTTATGGCAGAATTATTGTGTATCATCAACATATGAGCCGGGGTCGGTTCAGAAACCATTTACAATCGCATGTGGATTGGAGATTGGTGTTTTAACACAAGGAATGTCTTTTTATTGTGATGGTCTGGAAAAGTTTGATGGTGTAAGCCAACCGGTACGATGCGTGAATCGAAACGGCCATGGAACGGAAGGACTTCGGGAAACATTAATGGATTCCTGTAATGATTCTGTTATGCAGATGTCATATCTGATTGGAGCGGAACGTTTTTTGGAATATCAACATAATTTTGGATTCGGTTCGAAAACCGGAATTGATCTTCCGGGGGAAGCGAGTGCTTCGACATTGATTTATTCACTGGAGGAAATGAAGAAAGTCGATTTGGCTACAAATGCATTCGGACAGAATTATAACTGTACCATGATTCAGATGACGGCTGCATTTTCTTCTTTGATTAACGGTGGATATTATTATGAACCACATCTGGTAAGCAAGATTGTTGATGAAAATAATAACACGGTATCTGAGATTCAACCATTGTTGGTAAAACAGACTGTATCCGAAAGCACAAGTATGCAATTAAAATCATATTTATATAGTGTAGTTTCAGAAGATGGAACCGGAAAAACAGCAAAAGTAGATGGATATTCTATGGGTGGAAAAACCGGTACAGCACAAAAATATCCAAGAGGTAATAATAAGTATCTTGTGTCATTTGTAGGGTTTGTTCCATATGATAATCCTGAAATTGTTATTTACTGCGTTGTAGATGAACCGAATGCCGAATCACAGGATCATAGTTCCTATGCACAGAATATATCCAGGGAAATTCTGGAAGAAGTGTTACCATATATGAATATATATCCGGACGAAGAATTAACAGGAATGAATGAGAATTTAGGAATTACGGGAACTGATGCACTTGATAATGTTCGTTAATTCGTACAGTGGTATAACCTCATATATTAGCTCATATATTTATAATGAGGTAAATATGGGGTTTTATTATGGAATTAAACAGGTTTTTTAATCGAAAGAAGATTTTTGTTTTGTTTTTTGCTGTTTTGGTCTGTTTCATTTTGCTAATTGTAAGGGTGATTTACCTGGCAATATTCCGTTCGGATTATTACACGGAATTAGCAACGGCACAGCAGCAGAGAGAAAGAACGATTAAAGCAGCAAGAGGGCGAATTATTGATAGAAATGGGGTTGTGCTGGCAGAAAATAAATCTGTTTGTACAATTTCAGTTATACATAATCAGATTACGGATGCGGAAAAAGTAGTTTTAGTTCTTTCGGAAGAATTGGGAATTGAGGAAGAAATTATACGAAAAAAAGTAGAAAAGGTTTCTTCTATCGAAAAAATAAAAAGTAATGTGGATAAAGAAATCGGAAATAGAATTTTACAATACGAACTTGATGGCGTAAAAGTAGATGAGGATTATAAGCGAATATATCCCTATCAGGATTTGGCCTCTAAAGTATTGGGATTTACCGGAGGTGATAATCAGGGAATATTGGGGCTGGAAGCCGTATATAATTCCTATCTGGAAGGAACCAATGGAACAATTTTGACCATGACAGATGCAAAAGGAATAGAAATAGATAATGAGAAAGAAGAACGTATAGAGCCAATCAACGGAAATGATTTGCAGGTTACTATTGACTATAATATTCAGATGTATTGTGCACAGGCTGCAGAAAAAGTATATTTGAAGAAAACAGCAGATAGCGTCAGTGTGATTGCAATGAACCCACAAAATGGTGAAGTGCTGGCTATGGTGGATTACCCGGAATACAATCTGAACACACCATTTGAACTCCAGAATCGATATTTGGAAATGGGGGAGGAAACAACGAGTCAGGATGCACTAAACCTGATGTGGAGAAACCAATGTATTAATGACACTTACGAACCGGGTTCAACGTTTAAAATTATCACGACTGCTGCTGCACTTGAAACAGGTGAACTTTCTATTGAAGAAGAGTTTTCGTGTCCGGGTTATATTATGATAGAAGATAGAAAAATTCGTTGCCATAAAACAGAAGGTCATGGTCATGAAACGTTTACGGAAGCAATACAAAATTCCTGTAATCCGGTATTTATCGGAATCGGTCAGAGGATTGGTGCGGAGCGGTTTTATCGTTACTTCGAACAGATTCAGTTACTTTCAAAAACAGGCATTGATTTACCGGGAGAAGCAAGCACCATTATGCATGATTTAGAAAATATAGGTCCGGTAGAACTTGCTACTATTTCGTTTGGTCAGTCATTTCAGATTAGTCCGATTCAGCTTATGACAACAGTTGCATCTTTCATCAATGGAGGGGTTCGTATAACACCACATTTCGGAATGTGTGTAAAAGATGAGTCCGGAGCGATTGTTCAGACATTTTCCTATGAGAAAACAGAGAATATTTGTAGTGAAAAGACTTCACAGACTATATGCGAATTGTTAGAAAGCGTTGTTTCAGAAGGGGGAGGGCACAATGCATATATTGAAGGTTATGAGATAGGTGGGAAAACCGCGACTTCGCAGACGTTACCGCGAAGTGATAATAAATATATTTCATCATTCCTCGGATTTGCACCGGCAAAGCAACCACAGATTCTTCTTTTGGTAGTAATCAGGAATCCGCACGGACTATATTATGGTGGAACAATTGCAGCTCCGGTTGCACGGGAGATATTTGAAAACATACTGCCTTACCTTGATAAATAGTCAAAAATAACGTATACTAAATCCGTATTTATGGAGGAAGAACAATGAGATTAGAAGAGAAAAAAGTGCTGGTAGTTGGAACAGGCAAGAGTGGAATTGCATCTGCAGAATTGCTGATAAAAAAAGAGATTTTTGTAACAATGTTCGACAGCAGAACAGACTTAAAGATAGATGAATTTTATCATTCCAATCCGTTGCTAAATCAAGTGCCGATATTGTTAGGGGATATGGATACAGCACAGTTACAGGAATTTGACGTTGCCGTAATTAGTCCGGGTGTTTCCATCGAATTACCGCTTATCGTTAAGATGCAGGAAATGGGAATAGAAATATGGGGTGAAATTGAACTTGCGTATTATTTTGCACAGGGAACACTTGTGGCAATAACAGGTACGAATGGAAAAACAACAACGACAGCTTTGACAGGAGCGATTATGAAAGCGTTTTATAAGGATGTTAAGGTGGTTGGAAATATTGGAATTCCATATACATCGCTCGCTGATTCAATCGCGGAAGAAACGGTTACAGTAGCAGAAATCAGTAGTTTTCAGTTAGAGACAACGAATCAGTTTCATCCGCATGTATCCGCTATTTTGAACATAACACCGGATCATTTGGACAGACATCATACGATGGAATGTTATGCAAAGACGAAAGAAAGAATAACACTTAAGCAGACCAAAGATGATATTTGTGTATTAAACTATGATGATGAAGTATTAAGAACATTTGGAAAAGAATGCAATGCAAACGTAGTATATTTTAGCAGTACAAATAAGATAGACGAAGGTTTTTACTACGACGACGGTGTGATTTATTATGTAAAAGACAAAATAACAACAACTGTAATACATGTAGATGAAATGAATTTACTTGGTAAACATAATTATGAGAATGTAATGGCTGCATGTGCTATTGCGGTTGCAATGAATGTTCCGATGGATATTATTATAAAAGTACTAAAAGAGTTTCGGGCTGTGGAACATCGGATTGAATATGTAACCTCCAAACGCAATGTTAAATATTATAATGATTCAAAAGGCACCAATACAGATGCAGCAATTCAAGGGATTCGTGCAATGAGGGGACCAACGTATCTTATCGCAGGCGGCTATGATAAAGGGTCGGAGTACGACGAATGGATTGAGGCCTTTGAGGGAAAAGTAGAACAACTTATTTTGATTGGACAGACAGCAGAAAAAATTCAACAATGTGCCAACAAACATGGTTTTTATAACACGCATATTTGCAAAGATTTGAAAGAAGCCGTTTTATATGCTTATAATAACGCAAAAGAAGGCGATTGCGTGTTATTATCACCGGCATGTGCTAGTTGGGGAATGTTTACAAATTATGAAGAAAGAGGAAGAGTATTTAAAGAAATTGTTTGTAGTTTAAAGGAGTAAACATGAAAAAAAAAGATGGAAAGAAAAAAACTACAATTCCATATTTTGATTATAATTTGTTGTTTATCATTATTTTTCTGATTTGTTTTGGCTTGGTTATGTTGTATAGTTCCAGTTCTTACATTGCAGCCAATAATTATGGTGATGATACGTTTTATCTGAAAAGACAAATAAGAGCAATGCTAATTGGTTTGTTGCCATTGTTAATATTTGCATTTACGGATTACAGAAAATGGAAGAAGTTTATTCCGCTCTGTTATATCTTGGCATTAATTCTGTGTCTTGTTGTTGCGGTGCCTGGAATCGGAAGAGTTTCGAACGGATCAGCACGTTGGATTCAAATCGGACCAATTAATTTTCAACCTTCAGAATTTGCAAAACTTGCAATTATCATGTTTTTGGGATTAGTAATTGAAAAAGTACCAAAGCAAATTTCAGAGATTCGCCATCTTCTAAAAGTGATCGCAATCATTGCACCACTCATTCTTATCGTGTCATATTCTAACCTGAGTACCGGAATTATATTAATTGGAATTATGATGGCGATGTTATTTGTTGCAAGTACAAAGTATTCTCATTTTGTAGCAATGGGATTAGGTGTCATTGTATTCGGGATTATTGGTATTACAGCGGCTCAATACAGAAGTGGCCGTATTGGTGCATGGATTAGTCCGGAGACAGCAGGAGATGACGGATATCAGACGATGCAGGGGCTTTATGCAATTGGATCGGGCCGCTTGTTTGGAAAAGGTCTCGGTGAAAGTGTCCAAAAACTTGGCAATGTTCCGGAATCTCAAAACGATATGATTTTTACAATTATCTGTGAAGAGCTTGGGTTGTTTGGAGCGGTATGTGTTATTTTATTGTATATTTTATTGATTTGGAGAATGATGATTATAGCCAATAATGCAAGGGACTTGTATGGATCGATGGTTGTCGCTGGTGTCATGGCACATATATCATTACAGGTGATTTTAAATATTGCCGTTGTTACAAATACAATACCGAATACCGGAGTGACACTTCCCTTTATTAGTTATGGTGGTACCTCAATGCTGTTTTTGATGACGGAAATAGGATTAGTTATGGGTGTTTCAAGAGGAATTAAACTTGAGACAATAGAATGATAGGAGTATTTATGGAGAAACAACGCAGAGCATTGGATGAAAATGAAATGCGCGAACAATTGTATCAGAGAAAAAAACGGCGTCGCAGAAAGAAACGGCGCAAATTATTCTTTCGAATGATATATTTGATTTTGGTATTTGGTTTATCTGCATACATTTTGACAATATTATTATTTTCCATTAAGAATGTTGAAGTGGAAGGAAATGATTTATATTCAGAAGAAGTATTGAAGAATGCTGTGCTTACGGGAGATTTTTCAAATAATACTCTTATTATGTTCTTAAAATATAAATTTTTCGCGGAAGAAGAGATCCCATTTATAGAATCGGTAGATGTAACAATGAAAGGGATGCATACATTACATATTTATGTAAATGAAAAAACAATTATAGGCTATATGTATGTGGAAGAATTAGAAAAATACGCTTATTTTGATGAGGAAGGAACTGTTGTAGAAATCTCTGACAGCATTCTGCAAGGATATCCTTGCGTGGAAGGATTGCAATGTCCGGCAGTAGAAGTAGATGACGCATTACCGTTGGATGAAACAACCTTGGAAGAGTTACTCACATTATCACAGACGTTGCGAAAATATGAATTATTACCGGATATGATATATTATGATACTTCAGAAAACCCGGTTTTGTTGTATGGAAGCATCAAGGCGGAGATAGGGAAGACAGAGTATTTGAACCAGAAAATAGAACGTTTGAAGGTGATTTTGCCGGAATTGGAGGGTAAAAAAGGGATACTACATTTAGAGGATTGGTCAGAGAAAAATACAAATATTGTGTTTGAACAGGAATAAAGTGCACGGAAAAAAAACCGAAATAAATCGCAAATTTAGGTTGATTATTTGCGTGAAAAATTATATTATAGTAGATGTGGTGTAGACAAGCAGTTTGGAATTGTCTATTATCCACAATATGAAAGAGAATCACTAGATTTATATAAATTTGGAAGAGGAAGAGGAGGAATAACCTTGCTTGAGATTAGAACAACAGAGACAGATGCAAGTGCTAAGATAATTGTAATCGGTGTCGGTGGAGCAGGTAACAATGCAGTTAACCGCATGATTGATGAGAATATAGGTGGGGTGGAGTTTATTGGTGTTAATACAGATAAACAGGCTTTGCAGTTATGTAAAGCACCTACATTAATACAGATTGGTGAGAAACTGACCAAGGGATTAGGTGCCGGAGCACAACCGGAGATCGGTGCGAAAGCGGCGGAAGAGAGTTCAGAAGAATTATCTGCAGCGGTAAAAGGTGCTGATATGGTATTTGTAACTTGTGGTATGGGTGGCGGAACCGGTACGGGTGCAGCTCCAGTAGTTGCTCAAATCGCAAGAGAACAGGGAATCCTCACAGTTGGAGTTGTTACAAAACCATTTAAGTTTGAAGCAAAGCAGAGAATGATTAATGCCGTATCCGGAATTGATCGTTTGAAAGACAGTGTAGATACATTGATTGTAATTCCGAACGATAAATTATTAGAAATCGTTGATAGACGTACTACTATGCCGGATGCACTTAAGAAAGCGGATGAAGTTTTACAGCAGGCAGTACAGGGTATTACAGATTTGATTAATTTACCATCCTTAATTAATTTGGATTTTGCAGATGTTCAGACTGTAATGAAAGATAAAGGAATGGCTCATATTGGTATTGGTAGTGCTAAGGGTGATGAGAAAGCAATTGAAGCTGTTAAATTGGCAGTTGCATCTCCATTACTTGAGACAACCATTAATGGTGCATCTCATGTTATTATCAATATTTCTGGTGATATTTCACTTATGGATGCAAATGATGCAGCAAGTTATGTACAAGATTTGGCTGGTGATGAAGCGAATATCATATTCGGTGCGAAATATGACGCAACAATGTCAGATGAAGCGACAATTACAGTTATTGCAACAGGGTTAGAAGAAGGTGCTCGTGCTACTGCAGCAATGTCTAATCTTATGAAGTATCAGAATCAACCTGTAACACGTACACCTGCAGGCAATGGTATTGCAAGTCGTGCAACCGCAACAACAGTAACAGGCATACATACACAACAACCGGTAACAAGTAGACCTGTTGCACAAATTGCAACGCCACAGCCGACAGTATCGGCACCGCAGCCGGAAGTTGCAGTATCTCAACCGCAACAGACGGTTACAACAACTTTTACCGGAATTCAGAAACCAAGACAACCGGAGAGTTCTGTGAAACCGGTAGAGATAAGCATACCTGATTTCTTAAAGAATGCAAAAAGATAATAATATATAACATTAACCTGGAAGATTATATCTTCCGGGTTTTTTGTCGTTTTAAGGAGAAAAGATATTAGAATTGTCTACGTAGTTTTGGCAAAAAAAGAGAGTGGTACTATTTATAATTAGTATATCTAAGATGAGGTGATGGTGTTATGTATATTGTTTATATGGATATACTAATATTAAAAATGCTATTTATGAATTTAGTTGTATTAGTTCTTGCAGCTGAATTTTTAAGGTGTTTTACGGTAAAATTATTTTTAAGGGGAATCTTAGCAGCCGTTTTGTCAACGTTAACACAATGTATTTTTTTGTTAACCATTAGAAACTATATTTTCTATGTGTTGAGTACATTTTTTGTTTCGATTGCGTTAGCAACGGGAATTGTATTTTCCTTTCGACAGATTCGCAGATTTGTTCGAAGTTATATTATTGTTGTTGGAATTACAATTTTTTTTGGAGGATTTCTAAGCGCAATAAGGAATGTTTTTCAATTGGAAAGTCTTTCGGTGTTGGTAGTAATTTTAGCTATGAATTTGACAATATATGGAATCATTCATTTGTATAAAACAATTCGAATCGAGAATACTATATTGCTGATAACGATTCGCAATGGTCCATGGACGATAAAAGAGTATGCATTATATGATTCCGGCAATAGGTTACGGGAACCTTACAAGAAAAAGGCAGTACATATTATAGGAAAAGATATTTTTTATCAATTGCATATGGAGTATTTAAGACCAATTGGTTTTGTACCGTTTCAAACGGTAGGGAACAAAAATGGGATCATTGAAATATATAATATAGACCAAATTCAGATTGAAAAGGAAGGGAGGATTTATTGTTACAATAACATAATAATCGGATATGCAAAGGATAATCCGTTTCATAAGAAAAAATATAAAATGATTTTAAATGCAGATACATTCATTGAAAGGAGTTCCAATGTTATTACAAAAAATAAAAGCAATTTTATGTTTTCTACGATTCGAGAACGATAGTCAGGAATTATTCTATATTGGGGGCAGCGATGTATTACCACCACCGTTGAATCAAGAGGAAGAAAATCAATGTTTAATCGCATTGGGACAAGTGACAAAGGTTGAGGGGCTTTCGAAAGAAGCGGCGAGAGAAAAATTAATCGCGCATAACTTGAGATTGGTTGTTTATTTGGCAAAAAAATTTGAAAATACGGGAGTTGGCGTAGAGGATTTAATATCCATCGGAACAATTGGTTTGATTAAGGGGATTAATACGTTTAACTTGGAGAAAAAGATTAAATTGGCTACATACGCGTCCCGTTGTATAGAAAATGAAATTTTGATGTATTTACGACGGAATAACAAGACGAAATTGGAAGTTTCAATTGACGAACCGCTTAATGTCGATTGGGATGGAAACGAATTGTTATTATCAGATATTTTAGGGACAGATGAGGATATTATTTATAAGGATTTGGAGAATGAAGTAGAAATAATGTTACTGAAAAAAGCAATGGAGAAACTGAATAAAAGAGAGAAAAAAATAATTGAATTACGATTTGGAATGAATCAAAAATATGGAGAGGAAAAGACACAAAAAGAAGTTGCTGATTTGCTTGGAATTTCACAATCCTACATATCAAGATTAGAAAAAAAGATAATGATTCGATTAAAACGGGAAATTCAAAAAAGTGTGTAAAATATATAAATTTAGGACAATTTATGTTATGATAAGAGTATCAATAAAGGAGATGATTTTATGATACTGGAATTCATTGGAGCGGCAAGAGAAGTAACGGGAAGTTGTCATTATGTTTCTTTTGGGGAGAAACACATTTTGGTAGATTGTGGAATGGAGCAGGGACCGGATTTATATGTAAATCAGGAAATTCCAGTCAATCCTGCTGTGATTGATTATGTTTTTATTACACATGCACATATTGATCATTCCGGACTTTTGCCATTGTTATATAGTCACGGTTTTCGAGGAAGAGTTTTTTCAACAAAAGCAACAATGGAGTTGTGTTCTATTATGTTGAAGGATTCGGCTCACATTCAGGAGTTTGAAGCAGAATGGAAGAACCGTAAGGCGAGAAGAGCCGGCAAACCGGAAGTGGTTCCGCTATATTCCATTGAAGATGCGATGAATGTTATGTCGCATTTTATACCATGTTCTTATGATGAAATAATAGCGGTTGATGAGGCTGTTAAAGTCAGATTTGTAGATGCGGGACATTTGTTAGGCTCATCATCCATAGAATTATGGGTAACGGAAGAAGGGGCAACAAAGAAAATTGTTTTTTCCGGTGATGTTGGAAATGGAAACAGGCCATTAATAAAGAATCCGGAATATATCAAAGATGCAGATTATGTGTTGGTAGAGTCCACATACGGAAATCGTACACATGAAGAAATGCCCGATTATGCGGTAGAATTAGCAAAAGTTTTAAATACAACATTTACAAAAGGTGGGAATTTGGTGATACCTGCGTTTTCAGTCGGCAGAACACAAGAGATGTTGTATTTTATGAGACGAATTAAAACAGAGGGGCTATTACCGGAATTTCCGGATTTTGAAGTGTTTATTGATAGTCCGTTGTCGGTTGAGGCTACAAATATATTCAACAAAAATGTATCCGATTGTTTTGGGAAGGAAGCAATTGAACTTTTGGAGAAAGGGATTAATCCAATTTCATTTCCGGGTTTAAGAGTTTCGGTAACGAGTGAGGAATCGAAAAGAATAAATATCAGCCAGAATTCAAAAGTTATTATTTCGGCATCCGGAATGTGTGAAGCAGGAAGAATACGTCATCATTTGAAACATAATTTGTGGCGAGAGGATTCTACGATTTTATTTGTTGGATATCAGGTGCCTGGAACACTGGGCTATGAATTGTTAAATGGAACAAAGACAGTTCGCTTGTTTGGTGAAGAGATTGAAGTAAAAGCGGACATTATTAAACTGCCGGGCATTAGTGGTCATGCGGATAGAGAGCATTTATTAAAATGGGTTAAGTCATTTGGTAATAATCCAAAGAAATTCTTCGTAGTACATGGGAATGAGGATAGTGCTGTTTCCTTTGCAAAACTAATCGAAGAAGAAACCGGCATTCCGGCAATTGCACCATATACCGGTGATGTATATGATCTTGAAACGGGACAATGCATCGCATATGGAGAACACAAATTAGCAGAAAAGAGAAAGACGAAAGAAAAGAAAGCGTCCAATACGGTGTTTGACAGATTGCTTGCTGCAGGAGAAAGATTACTGGCAGTTATTCAAAAATGCCAAGGTTACGCCAATAAAGACCTTGCCAAATTTGCGGATCAGATTAATTCTTTATGCGATAAATGGGAACGTTAAGACAGATGGGGATTATTTTTCCCCATCTGTTTTTAAATAATGATACATGTTGCGTAAAGCATTTTTTTCTAATCGGGACACCTGAGCCTGAGAAATTTGTATTTCTTCTGCAACTTCAATTTGTGTTTTACCATCAAAAAATCGTAATTTGATAATTTGCTCATCACGTTTGTTTAAACGTTTTAAAGCGTCTTGGATTGAGAGATCTTCAATCCAATGCTCTTCTTTATTTTTTTTGTCAGCAATTTGATCCATAACATATAATGCATCTCCACCGTCTGTATAGATGGGGTCAAACAGACTCAGAGGGGTTTGAATGGCATCCAGGGCATATATAATATCTTCTTTTGGAATTTCACAACTTTTAGATATTTCATCTAAGGTGGGTTCATGTAAACAGGTGCGAGAGAGTAATTCTCGTGTATGGATTGCTTTATATGCAATATCCCGAAGCGAGCGAGGAATGCGATATGCACTATTATCTCTAAGGTATCGGCGCACTTCACCTATTATCATGGGAACCGCATAGGTGGAGAATTTGACGCCAATGGATGAGTCAAAATTATCAATTGATTTAATCAAGCCAATACAACCTATCTGAAATAAATCATCCATGTTTTCGTTGTGATTTGCAAATCGCTTGATGACGGATAGAACTAATCGAAGATTTCCTTTGATGTATAACTCTCGTGCATGTGCATCACCCTGTTGGATTCGTGCAAAAAGTTCATTTTTTTCTTCTTCTTTAAGTATGGGTAATTTTGCAGTATTCACTCCACAAATTTCAACCTTATAAGTAGCCATATGAAGTCCTCCCATGCTGTAATATCTAATTATAAGGATGTGTTTTCTATGGGAAATTTATACAGGAATATTGACAATTATTTTTTTCGCGTGTAAAGTTATATTTACTGTAAAACAGTATTGTCAGTTCGAGACCTTCCTGACATAAAACAAAACTAAAGGAGTGAATTTAATATGAGAAACAAGCAGGTTATTTATCTGACACAAGCAGCAATTATTGCAGCATTGTACGTCATTCTTACAATGATTTCCAATGTGATGGGATTGAGTAGTGGTGTGATACAGATTCGGTTTTCGGAAGCTCTGACAATCCTTCCGTATTTTACCGGTGCTGCAATACCGGGGCTTTTTATTGGTTGCTTAGTGTCCAATATCATAACGGGAGCAATTGTCTGGGATGTTATATTTGGAAGTGTTGCTACATTGCTGGGAGCATTATTAACTTATGGTCTTAGGAAACACAAGTTTTTGTTAACCCTTCCTCCGGTTCTTATGAATATGATTATAGTTCCGTTGGTGCTGACGTACGGATATGGCTTGGAAAGTGGCATTCTATGGAATGGAATGGATATGAGCCTTGTTTTTTACGCCATTACTGTAGGGATAGGAGAAGTGATATCTGTTTGTATAATGGGATCTCTATTGTTAAATATTTTGAATAAGTACAGATATATTATTTTTAAGCATAATGAGAGGAAACCTGGAGGTAAGAATGGAAAAACTGATTGAACGAATGAATGAAGAAGTAAAAGCGGCATTTGAAGCATGTGGATATCGTGCGGAATATGGACGTGTCACATTATCTAACAGACCGGACTTATGTGAATATCAGTGCAATGGTGCAATGGCTGCTGCGAAAGAATATAAATGTGCACCATTTATGATTTCAGACAAAATAGCTGAGAAATTGGCTGAAAGTAAATTATTTTCTATGGCGGAATCTGTAAAACCGGGATTTTTAAATTTAAAAGTAGATGAAGTTTATTTAGCATCTTATTTAAATGAGATGAATGCAGATAAAGATCGTTATGGTTGTGAAAAAACGAAAGCTCCTAAGACCATTATGATTGATTATGGTGGACCAAACGTTGCAAAACCACTTCATGTCGGACATCTTCGTTCGGCGATTATTGGAGAAAGTGTGAAACGAATTGGACGATTTGTTGGTCACAATATGATAGGAGATGTTCATCTGGGAGACTGGGGACTTCAGATGGGACTGATTATTACAGAGTTAAAATTAAGAAAACCGAACTTAGTATATTTCAATGAAGATTATAAAGGGGAGTACCCGATGGAGCCGCCTTTTACCATTTCGGAATTGGAGGAAATTTATCCGACTGCAAGTGGAAAGTCGAAAGAAGATGCATCCTATAAAGAAGAAGCGATGCAGGCAACTTTTGAACTGCAGAATGGAAGAGTTGGCTATCGCGCTTTATTAAAACATATCTTAGATGTTTCGGTATCTGATTTGAAAAAGAATTATGAAAATCTAAATGTATCCTTTGAATTGTGGAAAGGAGAATCCGATGCACAGCCTTACATTGGTGATATGGTGCAGAAAATGAAAGACGATGGATTCGCATATATCAGCGAGGGTGCACTGGTTGTTGATGTAAAAGAAGAATCTGATACAAAAGAAATACCGCCATGTATGATATTAAAATCAGATGGAGCTTCCTTGTATAATACAACTGATTTGGCAACTATGGTATGGAGAATGAAAGATTATGAGCCGGATGAAATGATTTATGTCGTTGATAAAAGGCAGGAATTATATTTCACACAGGTATTTCGTTGTGCAAGAAAAACCAAAATTGTAAAACCGGATACAAAGCTTCATTTTTTGGGCTTTGGCACCATGAATGGAAAAGATGGAAAACCATTTAAGACAAGAGAAGGTGGCGTAATGCGTCTGGAGCATTTGGTTTCCGGTATTAATGAAGAAATGCTTAAGAAAATCTCGGAGAATAGTGCTGAGAAAGAAGATTTGGGAATGGATGAAGCAGAGGCACTTCAGACGGCTAAGACAGTTGCATTATCTGCTATAAAATACGGCGATTTATCTAATCAGGCAAGCAAGGATTATATTTTTGATATTGAACGTTTCACATCGTTTGAAGGGAATACGGGACCATATATTTTATATACCATTGTTCGTATAAAATCCATTCTTTCAAAATATGAAAAAATGGGGAAAGTAACACCGGTTAGGGAACCGATGATTCTATCCGCTCATACTTCAAATCAAAAAACATTGATGTTAGTGTTATCCAGATTCAATGCGGTAATTGAAAATGCATATGAAGAGATTGCTCCGCATAAACTCTGTGCATACATTTATGAACTGGCGAACTCGTTTAACGGATTTTATCATGAGACCAAAATTTTAAAAGAAGAAGATGAAACATTACAGAGTTCTTATATTGAATTATGTCACTTGACGAAAGGCGTTTTGGAACTTTGTATTGATATGTTAGGGTTTTCCGCTCCGGAAAGAATGTAAAAAGAGTCATATATTTTGAGACAAGTCATAGAATAAGTCATAGGTAACTTTACCTATGACTTTTTTATATGTCAGGAAGGGGATGCAAAGTATGAGGTTAGAAATGTTTCCTGAGAGTCTTCGAAGCAAATTTCCAAAGTCGGATGATAAAGGTTTGGAAGAAATTCGCATTCGAAACGGATGGCCGGTGGAACTGCGATATGGAAATGAAAGTATAATTGGAAAAGAAAAAATTGACACAAATGAAATGATTGAAATATTAAATTATCTGACGGATTATTCCGTGTACGCACTTGCAGAAGAACTGAAGGAAGGTTTTTTTACTTTAAAAGGAGGACACAGGGTAGGTGTAGTCGGGAGAACTGAGCGTGGCGAAATATTGGATGGTAAAGAATTAAAAGTAATGGGAATTCGAAATATTAGTGGTTTAAACATTCGAATTGCACATCAGGTAAAGGGATGTGCAGAAAAAATATTACCATTCATTCGAGATGAAAATGGGATTTATAATACAATCATTTTTTCACAACCAGGAGTAGGGAAAACAACTGTTTTAAGAGATTGTATTCGAAGTTTATCCTATGGGACGGATACTCTGCATGGAGTGAAAGTAGGGGTTGTGGATGAACGTTCTGAGATAGCTGCTACCTATCAGGGGACATCACAGAATGATTTGGGTCCGTTGACGGATGTACTGGATAATTGCCCCAAAAGTAGAGGAATGCTTATGCTCATTCGCTCCATGTCACCACAGATCATTGCAGTTGATGAATTAGGAGCAAAAGAAGATTTCAGTGCACTGTATCAGGCAATTTATTCCGGGATATTTGTGTTGGGAACGGTTCATGCACAAACAGTGGAGGAATTAATGAATAAGCCATTTTTTTGTGACTTAGTGAAACAAAAAATGATACAAAGATATATATGGCTGTTTCGAGAGAAAAACGGAAAGAGAGGATTTTGCGTATATGATCAGACGCAAAAAATCATATGTTAAAATTGGCAGGAATATTTTGCATTTTTTTTTGTATTATCGGAATTATATTACTTTGGAAAGATAGGATAGAATTACGACTTCAAAAGGAAGAAGGCATTGTGGATTTTTTTCGATATGCCAGATATGCAATGGGATGTGAAAAATTAAGGATTTACGAAATTCTATCGTATAGTGTGAGAATAAAAGGAATCGGAGAGTTTATGCAGGATATGCTTCAGGTTCTTGAACAAAAAAAGCATACAACCGGCGAAGCGGCTTGGCGGGAACTGATTGAAAAAAACAAAAAGGAATTGGATTTATCAAAGGAGGGGTATGCGTTATTTATTAACTCGGCAGATGCGCTTTTTGGTTTTAATATAGAAGAAAATATGGAACATTTAGAATTTTATCAGGAGAAAATGGAACAGCAGATCGAATTGGATAAAAAAGATTATATGGAAAAACGGAAATTAGTTTTTCCATTGGGAATTTTAGGAGGACTGGCAATTATAGTTCTGTTTTTATAAATTTTTTGAGAGGAAAGCTATGAACATTACGATTATTTTTAAGATAGCCGCAGTTGGCATTATTATAACGATATTGGGACAAGTATTAAAACACAGCGGTAGGGAAGAACAGGCTTTTTTATTAAATCTGGCAGGCTTGGTAATTGTCTTGTTTTGGATTGTTCCATATATCAGAGAATTATTTGAAACAATGGAAACATTTTTTGTGATATAAAGGAGAAAGAATTATTTTAAAGATTGGAATATTAGGAATTGTATCAACGGTGCTGGCACTTGTATTAAAAAAAGAAAAAAATGAATATGCCATCCTTTTAGCGATTGGAACGATTGGTATTATTTTTTATTTCGCATTGGATAAATTAATGTATATCGTTAATTTTTTTTATGAACTAGTTGTGCAATTACCAATTGAGGTGCGGTACATATCTCAACTGTTAAAGATGCTTGGAATATCCTATGTGGCAGAATTTTCATCGGCAATCTGTAAAGATGCGGGATATGAAGCAATATCCGGACAGATTGATTTGTTTGCAAAGTTATCGATTCTTGCACTGGGAATTCCTATCTTATCCTACTTAATTGAGGTCGTGGAGGCGTTTTTATGAAAAGAAAAATAGGGATGGGAATTCTATTTTTTTTGATACTAACAGGATGGACAAAACAGTATTGTTATGCAAATGAAGAGAAAAATGATGAGAAGGAATATATTGAGTATATAGTAAATGAGTTGGACTTAGAGGATGCGGATAAGATGACGGATAAGATAACGGAACAAAAAATTAGTTTTTCCGATATGGTAGGACAACTTATGGGAAACGGAATAGAGCAAGATGAAATGAAAGATATGGGGGAATATATCAAAGATGTATTTTATAAAGAGTTCGCAGATGTGAAACCTTTATTTATAGAAATTATTATCTTACTTATTTCGTTTTCCTTATTAAATCAGTTATTTGCAAATAGAGAAAAATATATATCATCAATGAGCTTTTTTGTTGTATATGGAATGCTTATGATTTTATTGATGCAGTCTTTTGTTTTATTATCTGATATTGTATGTCAGGGAATCGATATGGTGATATCTTTTTTGACTGTGATTATCCCGGTTTTTGCGTCGTCGTTGATAATTTCAGGAGATATGGCTTCAGCCGGAGTGTTTTATGAGTTGTCTTTTGGAACCATATATATTTTGGAATGGGCAATGCGAACATTCCTGGTTCCGGGTATCCACATTTTTGTTCTGCTGGAATTTTTAAACCATTTGATGGAAGAAGAAAAATTTTCTAAACTGGCGGATTTGATGGAGAGTTGTATTTGTGGTTTTTTGAAAATTACTTTTGCAGGAGTGATTGGGTTTGGAGGAATACAATCTTTGCTGACTCCGGCAAAGGATAAGGTTTCTGAAAATATGATATTAAAATCGTTATCAGCAATTCCCGGAGTAGGAAATTCTATTGGTGCAACCGGAGAGTTGGTTTTTAGCTGCGGAATGTTAATAAAGAACAGTGTGGGTGTTGCTGCGTTGATTTTTTTGGTGTTTATTTGCCTTGTACCGGTGATAAAAGTTTTATTGATTTCGTTTTCGTATCGCTTTACTGCCGCTATATTGCAACCGATTGGGGATAGAAGGCTGATACAATGTATAAACGGAGTTGCCAGAGGGGCAAAAATGTATTGGAAAATTTTAATACATACGTTGTTATTGTTTTTTATTATTATTACGATGATAACTGCAGCCAGTAGCTTTGGATAATAAGAGAGGAAGTTTAGAATGACGCAATTTATAGAGTTTATCAAAAATACTTTTATTCTAATGATTGTACTGCTTATGTTCTCTTATTTGGTACCGAAAGAAAAATATAAAAAATATTTTCAACACTTTATCAGTGTTTGGATTTTAATTCTTTTGATACAACCTTTGTTTCAGATTTTTTTTCGCGAGAATAACACGGGAGATTATTTTGGGACCGAAACGTTGAAACAGAATCTGAATGAGATTACATTTTCGAGCGAGGAAGGAAGTGGAGTGATTGAAGAATTTTTTTTGGAACAATAAGCCAGCATTTTTTAAAAAATTGAAAAAGACGGATTTTATAGTGATAGGACTTGTTGGAGTTTTGCTTATGATTATCGCAATTCCTCAAAAAAAAGACAAGGCAGAGGAGACAGAAGCGGTAGGAGTATATGAAGAAACGGATGTTTACAATGATGCGTATACGAATACGTTAGAAACGAAATTAGAAGAAGTATTAGGAAACATGTCAGGTGTTGGAAAAGTAGAAGTAATGATTACATTGAAAGACGAAGGAGAATTATTTGTAGATAAGAATATAACTGCAAAGGAAAATGAGAAAACAGAGGAAACTGTTTTGTATGAGGAAAATGATAATACACATCCGTTTGTTACATCTAAGTTAAAACCTGAAATAGACGGTGTCCTGGTAGTCGCAGAAGGTGGAGATGAGATTCAAATCATTTCCGATATTTCTGAAGCTATTATGGCATTATTTGATATCAAGCCTCATAAAATAAAAGTAGTTAAAATGTCTGATTAGGAGGATACATGAAAAAAGTTTTTAAAAAGAATCAGGTAGTGATTACAACACTCGCAGTATTAATTGCAATCGCCGGATATTTGAGTTATGAAAAAGGGTCCAATCATGAACAAATAGAGAGCGTGGAAGCGATTTTAGAGGAAGAAGAGAGTGAACTGTTAGTAAGTGTGGATGATGTTATAGAAACAGAAAGTATAACAGGACAGGAGAACGATATTACAAATCCGGGAGAAACTGTTCTAACGAGTGCACAAATGGATATGGGCAGTATTTCGGCTCAATTAAAACTAAATCGGGAACAACTGCGCTCAAAAAATGAGGCAACATTGTTAGAAGTAGTAAACAATGTGAATTTATCAGAGGAACAAAAACAAATTGCAATCAATCAGATTGTTGAAATGACCCAATTGTCAGAAAAAGAGAACGCGGCAGAATTATTACTGGAATCAAAAGGTTTTTATAATGCTGTTGTCAGTATTACAAATGACACATGTGATGTGGTTATCAACGAAAGTGAATTAACAGATGCAAAAAGAGCTCAGATTGAAGACATCGTAAAAAGAAAGACCGGAATTGCCGCAGAAAAAATTGTTATTACAAATATGAAACCGGAGTAAATATTATTCGTTGAAAAAGAGGAAAAACTAGGCTATACTAATGACGAGTTATGATTTGGAGGAAGAAGTAGTGAGTGACTTACGAAAAGAAATAGAAAAAAGAAGAACTTTTGCGATTATTTCACATCCGGACGCCGGTAAAACAACATTAACAGAGAAGTTTTTGCTATACGGCGGAGCCATCAATTTGGCAGGATCTGTTAAAGGAAAAGCAACAGCGCGACATGCGGTTTCAGACTGGATGGAAATCGAGAAGCAAAGAGGTATCTCGGTAACATCGTCTGTATTACAGTTTAACTATAATGGATATTGTATTAATATTTTAGATACACCGGGACATCAGGATTTCTCAGAGGATACCTATCGAACACTGATGGCCGCGGACTCCGCTGTAATGGTCATTGATGCCAGTAAGGGAGTAGAGGCACAGACCAGGAAGCTTTTTAAGGTTTGTGTAATGCGTCATATTCCAATCTTTACATTTATTAACAAAATGGATCGTGATGCAAATGACACATTTGAATTATTAGATGAAATAGAGCGGGAATTAGGTATTGCAACCTGTCCGATTAATTGGCCGATTGGTTCGGGTAAGAACTTCAAAGGTGTTTATGATCGTAAGTCCCAAAAGGTAATGACTTTTTCCGATACCTTAAAAGGAACCAAGGAAGGTTCTGGGAAAATAATTGATATCGAAGATTTGCAGTTAGAAGAGGAAGTCGGAGCAGAACAACTGAATCAGTTAAAAGACGAAATCGAATTATTGGATGGTGCAAGTGCTGAGTTTGATATGGATATGATTTCGAAGGGAGAACTTTCTCCGGTATTCTTTGGTTCTGCACTTACAAATTTTGGTGTGGAAACATTTTTGCAACACTTTTTACAGATGACTTATTCTCCGCTACCAAGAAACTCTAATCAGGGAATGATTGACCCGTTTCGAGAAGATTTTTCAGCCTTTGTCTTTAAGATTCAGGCAAATATGAATAAAAACCATCGCGATAGAATTGCTTTTATGCGTATATGTTCAGGAAAATTTGAAGCAGGCATGGATGTGTATCATGTGCAAGCAGGCAAAAGCATGAAACTTTCGCAACCACAACAGATGATGGCAGATGAACGAAAGATTGTCGAAGAGGCATATGCAGGAGACATCATTGGTATTTTTGATCCGGGTGTTTATTCGATTGGTGATACACTTACAACAGCGAAGGACAAGTTTGCTTTCGAGGGAATTCCTACATTTGCACCGGAGCATTTTGCACGTGTGAGATTAGTTGATTCTATGAAACGAAAGCAGTTTGTAAAAGGGGTTACGCAGATTGCACAGGAAGGTGCAATACAGATTTTTCAGGAATACAAAGGTGGAATGGAAGAAATAATTGTAGGTGTAGTTGGAGTATTACAATTTGATGTACTAAAATTCCGTCTGGAAAGCGAATACAATGTAGAAATTCGTTTAGAAAATCTTCCGTATGAGCATATTCGCTGGATTGAGAATAAGGATGAAATTGATGTAGATAATATTACCGGAACTTCAGACATGAAAAAGGTTATGGATATGAAAGGGAATCCGTTACTACTCTTTATCAATGAGTGGAGTATTGGTATGACGCTGGATCGTAACAGTAATCTTTCTCTAATGGAATTTAGCAGAAACTAAGAAAAACACATGATTCGAGAATGAAAGGAGATACGTATGAACATTATTAATCTTACAAAAGATAATTTTGAACAAGAAGTTTTAGCGGCAGAAGTTCCAGTCCTGATTGATTTTTGGGCTTCCTGGTGTGGACCGTGTATGATGCAGGGACCGATTTTGGACGAGGTGTCAATGGAAATGGGAGATACAGTCAAAATATGTAAAGTAAACGTAGATGATAATCCTACGTTGGCTTTAAATTATCAGGTGATTGAAATTCCAACACTGATTATCATGAAAAAAGGTGAGTTTCAAGAAAGAATTATCGGTCTTACAAGAAAAGAACTCTTAATAGAAAAATTAAAACAGTTTATTGACGCCTAAGTAAAAACTGATATAATAAAGACAATTGCGAAAGCAATTGTCTTTATTTGTTACTGCATGTTGCAATGATGGTGTATATTGTGACTAGGTAACATTCTCAAATAATTTCCGGTCACGGATGATCTTAGCATTTTAAGAAGAATGTGATATCAGATTTCATAATAATTCCCGAATTTAAATTTTTATATTGACAACAAGATAATTTTATACTACTATTATATCAAGAAAACGAACATAAGTTCGATAAAGGAGAAGACGATGGCGAAAGAAGATAAATTAAGAGCGTTAGATGCTGCAATAGCACAGATTGAGAAACAATATGGTAAGGGTTCCGTAATGAAACTGGGCGAGAATGCTACGAACATGAATGTAGAGACGATTCCGACAGGCTCGTTGAGTCTTGATATCGCATTAGGACTCGGTGGTCTTCCGAAGGGAAGAATAATTGAAATCTATGGACCGGAATCCAGCGGTAAGACAACCGTTGCATTACATTGTGTTGCAGAAGTGCAACGCAGGGGGGGGATTGCAGGATTTATTGATGCAGAACATGCACTAGACCCTGTATATGCTAAGAACATTGGTGTTGATATTGACAATTTATATATTTCACAACCGGATTGCGGGGAACAGGCACTAGAAATTACGGAGACAATGGTACGCTCCGGTGCTGTTGATATTGTAATAGTGGATTCCGTTGCAGCATTGGTACCAAAGGCTGAGATTGATGGAGATATGGGGGATTCACATGTGGGACTGCAAGCTCGATTAATGAGTCAGGCACTTCGTAAACTGACCGGTGTAATTAGTAAATCTAACTGTATTGTAATCTTTATTAATCAGTTACGAGAGAAGGTTGGTATTATGTTTGGTAACCCTGAGACGACTACCGGTGGTCGTGCCCTGAAATTTTATGCATCCGTAAGATTGGATGTTAGAAGAGTAGAAGCATTAAAACAAGCCGGGGAGGTGATTGGTAACCATACGCGAGTTAAGATTGTAAAGAACAAGATTGCTCCACCATTTAAAGAGGCTGAATTTGATATCATGTTTGGTCAGGGAATCTCACGAGAAGGTGATATTTTAGATCTGGCTGCGAATGTGGGGATTATAAGTAAGTCAGGTGCATGGTATGCATATGAAGGAGATAAAATTGGACAGGGGCGAGAGAATGCAAAGACATATTTGAAAGAGAATCAAGAATTTTGCAATATGATTGAGTCTAAGGTACGAGAGCATTATTTTAATTTTGAAGAAGAATCAGTAGATGAAGCAACAGAGAATGAATAACCATATGGAATTACAATTAGTTCACATTGAACATTTAGAGAAAGGAAAGCGTAAGCTTTCCTTTAATAATAATATTGAGTGTATTGTATACGAAAGCGAAATCCGTTCTATGTGTTTATATGAGCAGATGCCAATATCACAAGCATTATTTGATAATATTGTATATGATATAGTCTTAAAACGTGCAAAAAAACGTGCCATGTACTTACTGGAACGGATGGCTCGCACGGAACAACAAATTCGCAAGAAATTATTGGATAATCAATATCCGGATATTTGCATTGATGAAGTGATAGCATATCTAAAACAATATCACTATATAGATGATGAGAATTATGCCAGAAGATATATACAATGTAATATGCATAAATATAGTAAATATCAGATTTTAAATAAATTACAAATAAAAGGAATCGCATCCGGTCTGGTGAAAGAAATCATGGAAATTGAATATGAGGGCGATGAAATTCGTTGTATAAAAAATATTTTAAATAAAAGAAAATATTCTTATCAAGATTCAGATGAGAAAGATTTTTCAAGACACTATAGATATCTCATTCGTACAGGTTTTCGTTCGTCAGATATTCTAAAAGTTATGAAACAGAAGGAGGATTAATGGAACACAATATATAGTTATATTGCTTGACATAATCTACTAAAAAGTATAGAATTTATTTGTTGTTATTTATGACATATAAAAAGGTTTCTTTTGTTATATGTACTATGAAAATTTAATAAAGGAGGTGCTCCTGTGACGCAGACGATAATTGCTTGCATCATCGTTTTTGTCGTAACAGCAGTCGTAGTATGGGCTCTTGCTAATGTATACAATAAGAAAGTTGCATCGTCTAAAATTGGCAATGCAGAAGAGAAAGCAAGATCAATAATTGACGAAGCTGTTAAGAAAGCAGAAGACAAAAAGCGTGAATCTATGCTCGAGATTAAGGAAGAGTCTATTCGTGCGAAGAATGATCTGGATAAAGAGATTAAAGAACGCAGAAATGAGATTCAACGTAATGAACGTCGTATTGTTCAGAAGGAAGAGAGTTTGGATAAGAAACTTGAAACGATTGAGCGACGTGAAGCTGCTTTTGTAGTGAAGGAAGATGCGTTAAATAAGCAGAAGGAAGAAATTGCGAAATTAAACGAACAGCGTTTACAGGAACTAGAAAGAATCTCTGGATTAACCTCCGAACAGGCAAAAGAATATCTCTTAAAAACCATTGAAGAAGATGTTAAAATTGATACTGCAAAATTAATTAAAGAAATGGAAACCAAGGCGAAAGAAGAGGCACACAAGAAAGCCAAAGATTATGTTGTTACCGCGATTCAGAAATGTGCTGCGGATCATGTATCAGAGACAACAATCTCTGTGGTGCAACTTCCTAATGACGAGATGAAAGGAAGAATAATCGGACGTGAAGGACGTAATATTCGTACCTTAGAAACAATGACAGGTGTAGATTTAATTATTGATGACACACCGGAAGCTGTAATCTTATCAAGCTTTGATCCAATACGTAGAGAAGTAGCTAGAATAGCTTTAGAGAAATTAATTGTAGATGGGCGAATTCATCCGGCTCGTATAGAAGAGATGGTTGAGAAAGCTCAAAAAGAAGTAGAAACAATGATCCGCGAAGAAGGTGAGGCTGCGGCACTAGATGTTGGCATTCACGGAATTCATCCGGAATTAATTCGTCTACTTGGAAAAATGAAATACCGTACAAGCTTTGGACAGAATGCTCTAAAACATTCTATTGAAGTGGCACAGCTTACAGGATTGTTGGCTGCTGAAATCGGTGAGGATGTAAGAATGGCGAAACGCGCCGGATTACTTCATGATATTGGTAAAGCGGTTGATCATGATATGGAAGGCTCACACATTCAATTGGGAGCAGATTTGTGTAAAAAATATAAAGAATCTGCTTTGGTGATTAATGCAGTAGAATCACACCATGGTGATGTTGAGGCAGAATCATTGATTGCATGTTTGGTGCAAGCTGCAGATACAATTAGTGCAGCAAGACCGGGTGCAAGAAAAGAAACATTAGAAACATATTCTAATCGTTTGAAACAATTAGAAGAAATTACAAATGGTTATAAGGGAGTCGATAAATCTTTTGCAATTCAAGCAGGTAGAGAGATTCGTATAATGGTAGTTCCTGAGCAGATTAGCGATGCTGAGATGATATTAATGGCTCGTGATATTTCAAAACAGATTGAATCTGAATTAGAATACCCGGGTCAAATTAAAGTAAATGTTATTCGTGAATCAAGAGTTATTGATTATGCAAAATAATGACGTAATAAAGGTTCGAAAAGTCAGTTGTGACTTTTTCGAACCTTTTTATTTGGGAGCACGTATTATATCTTAGAAAGTAAGCAGTTAGCTAGTCGAATGTTATCTTCCGGAAGCATAAAACAAAAACGAATGTATCGATCTTGAAATGTGATAAAAGACGAACAGTCACGAATCATCAACTTTTCGCAAATAGCTTTTTCAAACAGATCAAAAGAGTTGATATTTGAATCCAGAATTTTTAATAGCATGAAATTTGCATAAGGATAATATGCCTTAAAGCGTGTACTGTTTTGGAATAATTCAAATAATTTCTTTCTTTCGGAATCGATTAAATCTTTGGTTTTTTGAATATACTCTTTATCAGAGAACATGATTTCACCGGCAATACCTGCAAGTGAATTAATCATCCATGGATTTTTATTCGTATTTACAGAAGTAATGAATGAATGATTTCCGGTAATTGCATAACCAAGACGGAGTCCGGGTGCAGCAAAGAATTTGGAGGTTCCGCGTAAGACAATCAAATTGTCATATTTATCAGTAAGTGAAATGGCTGAAATCTTATTTGTGTTTGCAACAAATTCTATATATGTCTCGTCAACCATAACAAAAATATTATGTTTATTGCAATATTCAAGTAATTCCGTAAGCTGCTCCGGTTGTATAAAACTAGAAGTTGGATTGTTTGGATTGCAAAGAATAACCATATCCTGATTTGGTGAGATATGGGAAATAAAATCAGACATATTAATGATAAAGTCTTCTTTTTCATTTAAAAAATAATGATGAATCTGACATTGTATTAAGTTTAATTCTCTTTCATATTCTGAGTATGTAGGACCGAGAAGAATTGTATTTTTCGGCTTTATGATTTGAATGAACAACGAAATCAACTCACTGCATCCATTTCCGACAATAACTTGGTCAGGTGAACATTGACAATAAGCTGCAATACTTTGTCTAAGCGATGTATATTCACGGTCCGGATAACTTGTTATGGCATCAATTTTTTCAATAATGCCTTCTTTTATTTTAGGGGAAATACCAAGCGGATTGACATTGGCTGAAAAGCTTATGATTTCGTTCTTGTTGATTCCGTATTTTTTTTCTATTTTTTCTAAATCACTACCATGAAAATGGTCTTTGGCTTTTATCATTTCTAAATCCTTTCATATTGCAACGAGTAATTAAATAGTTTATAATTCATTATAGTCTTTGTTTCGAAAAAAGCAAATAAAGAATGACAGAATAAGCAGGTGAAATTTGTGCATAAGCGGATTAAACAAATAGCGAATGGCCAGTTTGAATATGAAAAACCTGTTTTGTCGCTTTCAGAAGAAGTATTAAATATTACTGTATGTGAAGGGCAGGATTATTTTGGTGAGTTTGAGATTTCCTGTACGGAGAAAAAGATTCGCGGAATTGTTTACTCTACGAATCCGAGGATGGAATGTCTTACATCACACTTTGAAGGCAACGAAATAAGTGTTTCATATCAATTTCATGGAGAAGGGCTAGTTGAAGGAGAGGTTCAAAGAGGAGAATTTTTGATTGTATGCAACCAGTGTGAATACAGTCTCTCTTTTTGTGCCCAAATAGAGGGGAATTACGCTCTTTCAACGAATGGTGTTATTTCCGATATGGACTCTTTTGTAAAACTTGCAGAAGATAACTATAAAGAAGCATATGATATTTTTTGTAGTAAAGAATTTGAGAGTCTATTATCAAAGTATGACAATAAAACAATCTTATTGTATCAAGGATTAAATCATGCAGGAATGTCGTATCAGTGTATGGAAGAATTCTTGATTTCAGTAGAAAAAAAGAAACCTGTTTTTATAGAGGTATCGACTTCAAATATTTTATTAGATGACATAGTTGAATCAGTAAAGGAAACGTTTGAAATAAAAAAGGAATCCTGGGGAAATATAGAATTACATATATCTTCCGATGCTGATTTCATTGAAATTGAGAAATCAACTGTTTCGGCCGACGATTTTATAGGTAGTATTTACCAGACAGAATTTCTCGTTCATTATGAGAAACTACATGCTGGAAATAATTTTGCCAGTATTACTGTCACTTCTGCACATCAGGTGATTGTGCTAGATGTAGAGGTGCGAAAACAAAAAAAAGGTGTTCGAAAACTTGATTCAAATCACATTCAGATTAAAGAATATAAGATTGGAATCATGGAGTTGTATCAAGCATTCCGCTTAAAGAAGATTGTTACAGGTGTATGGGCAAATGAAACAATTGAAATTCTGAATCATTTGCATGTGCTAGAACCGGATGAGCCATTATATAATTTAATGAAAGCACAAGCGTATATTATCAATCGTCAAAGACAAGAGGCAGAGTGGCTGTTGAATGATTTTAAGCGCGAGTGGATGGATAGAAAAGCTCCAATATGGGGGTATTATTTGTATGTAATGACTCTTATGGAACGTGAGCCAACTTATGTTGATCGAATGACGAAAGAAATAGAAAGTATTTTTCATGAGAATCCAAATTCAGAATTATTGTTTTGGGTATTATCGTTTTTACAGGAAGAGTATTACAATAATAACGCACGCAAACTGAAAGCAATTGAGTATTGGGTAACAAATGGGTGTACATCTCCATATTTGTATTTAGAAGCGTTTTATTTAATTTGGCAGGATCCGTATCTTTTAGTAAAATTAGAAGCGTTTGAGATACGTGTATTAAGATGGGCGGTTAGACATCATGCAATGACAAGAGATATTGCCATGCAGATTTTTCAGGTTGTCAGCATGGAGACAACTTTTAATCCGGTTATCTACCCGTTACTGTGTGCGGCATACGATGCATGTGACAAACCTGAGAATATTGGGATTATTTGTAGTTACTTAATAAAAGGACAATGCTTTGAATCTAAATATCATAAATGGTTTGAAAAAGGGATTGAGTTAGAACTAAGGATTACCGGATTGTACGAAGCATATTTGCAGAGTATGGATGAGCGATTGATTGTTTCAGTACCGCAGATTATACAGATGTATTTCCAGTATGAAAGTTCCTTGCCGTACCAGAAATTGGCTGTTTTATATAATAATATTATTGCGGCAAAAGAGTCTTCGCCTATTGTTTTTGAAAAATATAAACTAACGATGTCCAAATTTGCAATGGAGCATTTGCAAAAAGAGCATATAGATGATAATCTTGCTGTTTTGTATGAGAATATGTTGGATTTGGGATATGTTAGTGAAGAAATAGCTAAGGCTTTAAGCCATGTCGCATTTACGCAAAAACTATTAGTGTTTGATGAAAGAATTATAAGAGCATATATTTATCAGGAGCAATTAAAAGAACCACAAGTAGTAACGATTAAGAATAAAGTAGCGTATTTTCAATTATATACAAACGATTATGTGATTATTTTTGAAGATATAAATGGGCATCGTTATGCTAAAAGTGTTATTTATGAGGTGCAACGCTTGATGAATCCTCAAAAATATATTTTTCATAATATGCAATTGGTTCCGAATGAACTATCGTATATCTTATCGTATTATCAAAACTTGAATGATTATCATTCTTTGCAGTCAGAGGATGGGGAATATTTAAAACACTTATTGCATGCATCGGAGTTAAGTGAGTTTCATATAAGAAAGAATACTCCAAAAATCATTCGGTATTATCATATGCATGCACAAGATGATGTGATTAATGAATACCTTAAAAAAATCAATCTGGCGATATTAGACCAAAAAGAACGACAATATATGATGGATTTGATGATAGAGAACCGGTTATATGATTTGGCGGTAAGAAATATAATGGTGTATGGCTTTGACCAGGTTGGAACAGCTGCCTTGGTTGTGTTGGGCAGTAATTTAATCAAGACACATGCACAGGTAGAACCGGAGTTTATGTTAAGACTGGCAGAGTATACATTTAAGGCAGGCAAATATAACGATACAGTGATTAAATATTTGGTAAAACATTATAATGGTCCGACTATTATAATGCATAATATTTGGAAGGCGGCTATGGGATTTGATCTAAATGCCTACGAATTAGAAGAAAGAATCCTGACACAAGCGTTATATACAGATGCTTATTTGCCAAAGTTAGAACAAATTTTTGAGAGATACTATGAATTTGGTGGGAAAGAAGAAATTGTGCTTGCGTTTTTAACACATTGTGCACATTCATACTTCTTAAATGATACGATGACGGATCCGATTATCTTTGATATTATACAAGCACGCTATCAACATTACATGGATTTGAATGATGCTTGCAAATTAGGACTCTTAAAATATTTGAGCGAACTATCAGAGAGAAATGAAGAACAGTATTCAGTTGCGGATTCTTTGTTGGCGGAGTATACATGTCGGAATATAAACTTTCCGTTCTATAAAAAATTAAACAAGAGTTTGGTATTAAAATATCACCTCTATGATAAAGTTTTCCTGGAATATCGAACAAATCCGAAGAATCGTGTCATATTAAATTACAGTCGGGATGAAGATGGTGAGAAATTCATCGCTGAGGATATGATTAATGTATATGATGGAATCTTTATAAAACAGTTTATCATGTTTTTCGGAGAAGTAATTCAATATTATATTACGGAAGAATCCGAAGAGACATCTGAAATTACGGAAAGTAATCGTATTTCAAATAATGATATTTACAACGAACAAGATAACAGCAGATATAATTTGTTAAATCAAATGTTGATTTCAAACACATTACAAGAAGACAGTTCTTTGTATAGTCACATGAAACAATATGCAGGTTTTGATGAAGTGACAAAGAAGGTGTTTAAATTGTTGTAATGTGACACTTCTGTCATGCATAAGGAAGGATAAAATGAAGGTAGAGTACTATTTGGGCGTAGATATTGGAGAACAATATGCTGTAATAAGCCATTATCAACAGAATATGCAAGAGCCTGAGACCCGAAGCCTAATAGCTGGAAGTCAGCAGTTTCAGATCCCTCTTATGGTTGCAAAAAGAAAAAAACTTAGTCAATGGTATTTTGGAGAGGAAGCGCGCAAACTTAGCGAGACGGGTGAAGTGATTTGTATTGATAATTTGTTTCAGAGAGCGGTTGAGAAAGAAGAAATCGTAATTGAAGAAGAAACATTTTTTGCAGAGGATTTATTTGCCCTATTTCTGAAGAAAATTATTTCTTTGCCACAAAATATTGGTGCAAATGATATATGCAAACGAATTGCAATATCCATTGAACATTTAACAAAAGAAAATGTGGAAATGTTTTCGAATATTGCACAAAAACTGCATTATTCTCAGGAACAGTTGATTGTCTTGGATTATCAACAAAGTTTCTATCACTTTTTATTCCATCAATCAAAAGAGCTCTGGTTACATGAAGTATTTCTTTTCCAATACGATGGAGAAAATATGAAGTATTTTCAGTTGAAACGGAATCAGAATACGATTCCTCAACTTGTATCCGTTCGTGAAAGTGCGCGAATTGTTATGACCGGGAATCGAGATGTGGAATTTCAGAAGGTACTTAATTTTGCTTTTCAAAACAAAATTGTCTCGTCTGTTTATCTTGTTGGAAAAGGTTTTGAAGAGGACTGGATGAAGGATTCGTTAAAAATTCTTTGCCGTGGAAAACGTGTATTTGTAGGAAACAACCTTTTTTCCAAAGGAGCCTGCTATGCAGCCGCACATCGAGATGAAACAAAGGACTGGCCATATGTATATATGGGAGAAAATGAGATGAAATTTAATCTCAGTCTGAAAGTCAAAAACAGAGGGACTGATGAGTTTTATAATTTGATTAGTGCCGGTAAGAATTGGTTTGAAGCAAGTGCAAGCTGTGAGGTCATTATAAAGGATGTTCCGGAAATTGATTTCTGGAAACAACTCCCACATAGCAAAGAAGCGAAAATAGAAACATTACAGATCACAGACCTGCCAAAACGCCCGAACAAAACAACACGTATAAGAATCACTGCAAAACCGATTGCGGATGATAAAATAGAGTTAGATTTATATGATGTCGGGTTTGGAGAGTTATTTCCAAGCACCGGAAAGAATTGGAAGTATATTATGTCCATGTAGTGGAGGAAGTCATGGGTGAATTGATTTTATGCAATGAGTCAATTGCTAAAATTCCATATTTTATTGAAGATATGTCAATCAATGTTTATTCATTGGAGGAATTATGTTATTACATAGAGAACAATTCGTATTTGTTGGAAAGCGATTTTGTGAATGAATCATTGATTACATGGATTGAAAAAGAGGCAAATTATCCGGAATTGGCGGATTCTTTAAGAAAAATCGTTCGGAAAAATGGACGTTTATCCAGATGTGTCCGTGCAATTTTAGTAGCTAGTGGATATTGTTCCCAAACACAAGTGTTGGATTTGTCAGATGTGATTTCAGAAATGGAAGAAAAATCTGATTTTGAATGTCGCAAGATAAGAGCAGATCATTTGCTTGAAAAGGAAAAGTATCTGAATAGTATTTATGAATACAAAAGATTACTGGATTCAGAAGATAAGACCAAATCGAACCATATTATGCTGGGAAGTATTTGGCATAACCTGGGTACTGCTTATGCGCGCCTGTTTTTGTTTGAAGAAGCAAAACAGTGTTACAAAAAAGCATATGGATTGAATCAGAATATGGAATCCTTAAAAGCCTGTTTGTTTACGTTTCGTTGTTTGCATGATGAAATTGGTTTTATGAAATTTACAAGAGAGTATAGCCTGAGTGATGAAATTGTTCATGAAATTTCCAGCGAACTATCACAAGCAAGTCGAAGTGAAGTGATACAAGAATTTGAAGAAGATTTAGAGCAACTGATTCAGAGGAAGGAAATCGGAGAAAGAAAAGAAAGTCAGGATGAAATATTAGATATTATTTACAAATGGAAAGAAGATTATCGCCGTATATGTAAAGTATAGAGGGAGAGACGTGTTTTCAATTTTTAAAAAGAAAAAAAATAAAAAACAGAATACAGATTCGTCATTTGAAGGTCGGTTAGAGGAGATTCAAAAGCAAGCAAATAATCAGAAGAATGTATCCAAACATCAGCTTGTGGATATGTGTGAACAGATGGTTGATACTTTTCGTGAATATGAAGATGCCAAGAGTGAGTACCAATTATTAACCTCTTATTTGAATGATGTACAGATAATAGAAGATTTATCCGGAAAACAATTGGAAACGCTGCGGGAAATTGCAACTTTCGTATCTAATTTAAACGAAGCCAGAATGGAATTTTTAAAGGCAGAGAACAAGATTTCAGATGTACAGTTTGCTCAAATGCAGGAAATGGAAGAAGAGATTCCAAAAGCAATTGAGAGACTAAAATCAAATGAAACATATTTAGATACAATAAAACGAGACTTGAAATATATCGAAGGCGAAAAAGTTGAACTGACCATTTTTAGCGAAGATAGTAAAAAAGAACAGGAAATTCTTCGGAAATTATCTATAGTTGCACTTATATTATTTGCAAGTATAGTTGTATTACTTACAATTGCTGTTTTGGCATATCGAATGAATATACAGGTTGCATTTGTGATTTGTGCCCTTGTTGCGACAGTTGTTGCAGCTTATATTTTAATACGCTATAAAGAAAATAGCTGGAACATCAAAAAATGTGAGATGAACATTAATCATGCTATTCTATTAGAGAACCGAGTGAAAATAAAATATGTAAATTTGAAAAATGCAGTAGATTATGCACTAGAAAAATATCATGTAAAGAATTCCAAGGAATTTGAATACAATTATCAATTATACTTAGAAGCTGTAAAAGAACGGGAAAAATTCCGTAGAACAAATGATGATTTAGAGTATTATAATGATCAATTAATCACAATGCTCGAAAAATTAGAATTATATGATGCCAGAGTTTGGTTAAATCATGCAAATGCAATCTTGGATAGGAAAGAACTCGTAGAATTAAAACATGATTTATTAGTCAGGCGTCAGAAAATCCGGGCTCGCATGGAGTATAATTTAGAAGAAATGAGTAAGGTAAAGAAATATATAGAATATCACATGGATGACATGGGGGAAATATCACAGCAACTAAAGGTGATTATCAAGAAAATGGATGAGTTAGAATTATAAAAGACAAATTTTTAGAGGGGCAGATAGCCCCTCTTTTGCATATGCTATAGTGTATCAAATGGAAAGGATTGCACTAGCATGGAAATGAATGAAAATAAGCCGGTAGCAATTGCCTATGTGAACTGGCAAAAATTTTCGAAAACATATGAACCACAGAAAGCGCTTGAAAGAGGAACAATTTTTCCGGAATTAGATAAACCGTTTACGGGAAGGAAAGGGGCGCGTGGATTATGGTAACAAGGACAATGGAACAAAACATGACGCAGGATCAACTGATGGAATGGATTATGATGTTGGGTTTTTGTGCATATGATATGCAGTTGTACCTGAATTCTCATCCGGACGATAAAGATGCGATAGAATATTTTCAACATTGCAATGAACTATATCAAAATGCAAAACATCTGTATCAAGAGAAATTTGCGTCTCTTGTAGCAGGAGGAAATAACAGTTCAAATGAATGGGATTGGGCCTGTACGCCGATGCCATGGGAAAGGGGAATGTAAAAAATGTGGATATATGAAAAGAGATTAGAATACCCAATTCGCATTACACAGCCAAATGCAAAACTAGCATCCGTGATTATTTCACAGTACGGAGGACCGGATGGGGAAATGGGAGCATCCATGCGATATTTATCACAAAGATATTCGATGGGGAACAGAAAAGTTGCAGGAATGTTAACGGACATAGGAACAGAAGAACTTGCGCATCTTGAAATGGTGGCTACCATTATCAGACAATTAACAAAGGGGTTGTCAGCAAAAGAATTACAGGATGCCGGATTTGCTCCTTATTATATTGATCATACAGCAGGTATTTGGCCGCAATCTGCAGGAGGATTTCCGTTCTCTGCTGCGGAATTTCAATCGAAAGGAGACCCTATCACTGATTTGGTAGAGGATATGGCAGCGGAACAAAAAGCAAGAACAACGTATGATAACATTCTTCGTCTCGTAAAGGATCAGGAAGTTGCAGATCCGATTCGTTTTTTGAGAGAGAGAGAAATTGTTCATTTTCAAAGATTTGGAGAATGTTTGAATATGGTACAGGATGAATTAGAACAGAAAAATATATATGCATTTAATCCGGATTTTGATTCATAGATAAGTTGATAAAGATATAAATTTGTTATATAATAGCGATTGCGAATAGAACAAGGAGATAAAATATATGAATAAGGTAAGAACAAGATTTGCACCAAGTCCAACTGGAAGAATGCACGTGGGAAATCTTCGCACAGCATTATATGCATATTTAATATCAAAGCATGAGAAGGGCGATTTTATTTTAAGAATCGAAGATACGGATCAGGAGAGATATGTAGAAGGAGCGGTCGATATTATTTATCGTACTTTGGAGAAAACCGGTTTGATTCATGACGAAGGTCCGGACAGAGATGGCGGATGCGGACCATATGTTCAGAGTGAACGTCAGAAGGCCGGTATTTATCTTGAATATGCAAAGCAGTTAGTGGAAAAAGGTGAGGCATATTATTGTTTTTGTGATAAAAACCGATTGGAAAGTTTAAGGACAGCGGTATCTGACAAAGAGATTTCAGTTTATGATAAACATTGTCTTTCGCTTTCAAAAGAAGAAGTGCAGGAGAAGTTAGAAGCTGGAGTTCCTTATGTTATAAGACAGAATAATCCAACAGAAGGTACAACTACTTTTGAAGATGAAATCTATGGAAATATTACAGTAGAGAATGCGGAATTAGACGATATGATTTTAATAAAGTCTGATGGGTATCCGACCTATAATTTTGCAAATGTTGTAGACGATCATTTGATGGGAGTTACACATGTTGTAAGAGGAAATGAATATTTATCTTCCTCTCCAAAATATAATCGATTGTATGAAGCATTTGGTTGGGAAGTTCCTGTATATGTGCATTGCCCTCTGATTACGGATGAGAACCATCAAAAACTGAGTAAGAGATGTGGACATTCTTCTTTTGAAGATTTAATCGAACAGGGATTCTTGACGGAAGCGGTTATTAATTTTGTGGCATTGCTGGGATGGAGTCCAAGTGATAATCAAGAAATTATGAGTCTGGAAGAATTAATACAAAAATTTGATTATCGACATATGAGCAAATCTCCTGCTGTTTTTGATTATACAAAATTAAAATGGATGAATGGTGAATATATTAAAAAGATGCCATTTGAACAATTTTATGAAATGGCATTGCCATATATGAAAGAGATTATTTCAAAAGACTATGATTTTGAGAAAATTGCAAAGATGGTGCAAAGTAGGATAGAATTACTTCCGGATATTAAAGAGCATATTGATTTCTTTGAAGAACTTCCGGATTATGATCCTATTATGTATACACATAAAAAAATGAAAACAAACAGTGAAACATCTTTAGAAGTTTTAAAAGAGGTGTTACCATTATTAGAAGAGCAGGATGATTATAGCAACGACGCCTTGTATGCAACGTTATGTAATTATGTGTCACAAAAAGAGTGTAAGAATGGTTACGTAATGTGGCCAATTCGTACAGCAGTGTCCGGGAAACAAATGACACCGGGCGGAGCGACTGAGTTAATGGAAGTCCTTGGGAAAAAAGAATCGATTCGAAGAATTAAAAAAGGAATTGAGCTTTTACAATTATAAGAAGAGAAGGGCCATCTTTTTAGATGGCCTTTTCATGAGGTTTTATGATTTTATCAAACGACAATCAAAAAAATGCTATTTCTCATTTCAAAGGACCATGTATGGTCCTAGCTGCGCCCGGTTCGGGCAAAACATTCACAATTATTCAAAGAACCAAAAAATTAATCGAAGATTATCATGTAAATCCGGAGAATATTCTGGTTATCACGTTTACAAAAGCTGCCAGTCTTGAAATGAAGGAACGCTTTGGAAGACAAACAGAGGGGAGAAATTACCCGGTTACATTTGGTACATTCCATGCGATTTTCTTTATGGTATTAAAATACGCATATCGTATGAATTATCATAATATTGTTACGGAAGACTTAAAATTGGATGCAATGAGAGTGACATTGAAAAACTGTCGGGTAGAATATGACAATGAAGCTGAAACAATTGCAGATTTTTTAGAAGAGATTAGCTTAGTTAAGAATTCCGGAATTAAAATAGAGAATTATTATTCTACGAATTATGGGGAAACGTTGTTTCGAGAGATATACACAGGATATCATCAACAATTAAAAAAAAGGAACAAAATTGATTTTGATGATATGCTGATTTACACATATGAACTATTTGAACAACGAAAAGATATTTTAAAGCTTTGGCAGAATAAGTATCAGTATATATTGATTGACGAATTTCAGGATATTAACAAGATTCAGTACGATATAATCAAAATGTTGGCATTGCCGGAAAATAATCTTTTCATGGTAGGGGATGATGACCAATCTATTTATGGATTTCGAGGTTCGAAACCGGAGATTATGCTTTCTATTAAGAAAGAATTTCCAAATATAAAAGAGTATATCTTAGACATGAATTATCGTTGCGCACCGGAAATAGTCATGGCTTCCTCTAACTTAATCATGCATAACCAAAATCGCTTCATGAAAAGAGTCCAAGCAGATACTGCAAAAACAGGTGAAGTTAAAGTGGTAGAGTTTGACAATCAGCGCGTTCAAAATTTATTTATAATCAAGGAAATTCAGGAGAAAATAAAAGCAGGTGCTACCTGGTCCGAGTTTGCTGTTTTATTTCGCACGAACTTACAACCTCGTTCATTAATGGAGCAACTGATAGAATATAATATTCCATTTGTAACAAAAGAACAGATACCAAGTATATATGATCATTGGATCGCTGACGATTTGTTTACGTTCTTAGATATTGCAAAAGGAAGCAGAAAACGCTCGGATTTTATTAAGGTAATGAATAAGCCAAATCGTTATCTGAGTCGTTCTAATTTGCAGGAAGAACAGGTATCGTTTCAACAATGGATACAATCATATGCAGAGCAACCCTGGATAGCGGAAAGGGTGGAGCGCTTGAAATATGATTTTGAGATTATGGGTAGGATGAATCCATTTGCAGCAATCAACTATATAAAAAAAGGAATGGGATATCAAGAATACTTAATAGAATACGCGAAAGAACGTGGTTTGAAAAAAGAGGAATTAGAAGATATTTTAGAAGAATTACATGAAAGTGCGAAGGGATATCATTCTTTAGAAGATTGGAGACAGCATATAAGTGAATATCGAGAGAATTTAAAGAAAATTGCAAAAGAAAAAAACCAAAACGCAGAGGCTATTACACTGGCAACATTGCATGGTGCAAAAGGCTTGGAGTTTCGGTTTGTATGTATTATAGATGTTAATGAAGGCATTATACCATATAAAAAAGCTGTTCTTGAGAAAGATATTGAAGAAGAAAGAAGATTATTCTATGTAGGTATGACACGTGCAAAACAATATCTTTTGATTACATCTATCAAAAATATAGGAGAGAAGAACGCAACAGCTTCAAGGTTTTTGCCTGAATTATACTATTCCATGGATTCGAATAATGATTCATCTAAAAGCTCATCATAACGATCTGCAGCAATTTCATATTCTTCTTCATCTTCGATGTATGAAATAAATGGGAGTCCTTTTTCATCCTCCTGATATCCGTAGATATATACGTTACCTTCCGCATTTTCATTTCCATCTTTATCAAGTGGTAAAAGTGCAATGTAATCTTTTTGGTTTGCTTCAAAAATGGTGAGAATCTTACATTCTACATCTCCATCATCCAAAGAAAGCGTTACGCGGATGTTATCGATTTCATCTTCTGTTACAGGTGTGATTTTTTCTTCGTTCATAATAACCTCACTTTATATCTATTATACCTTGTATTATAATAGATATAATCGGGATGTCAAATCAATAAAATATATGTACAAAGAAAATAAAAAAAGATATAATGATTTAAAGATTAGTTAGTATGGAAGTAGAATATATGAAAGTTTGGAATCATTTTTGTACAATTACAAAACATAAGATTTATGTAATGAAATATTGCTTTAAAGTCGGATTATACCAACAGGGGATTTTACACGACCTTTCAAAATATGGGCCGAAAGAATTTTTGGTTGGTTGTAAATATTACAAAGGATATATGAGCCCCAATAATGCGGAACGTGCGGATAAGGGATGTTCCTATGCATGGTTGCATCATAAAGGGCGCAACAAACACCACTTTGAATATTGGATTGATTACTGTTTGAATTCTGCTTCCGGAGAAAAACCATTTCCAATGGAAGGGATGAAGATGCCAATTCGGTATGTAGTTGAAATGTTTATTGATAGAGTAAGTGCCTCTAAGAATTATCTTGGAGAGAATTATCAGGATAAAAGTGCTCTGGAATATTATGAAAATGGAAAAGTAGCATATTTGATCCATGAAGATACAAGAGCACTTCTTGAATATTTATTGGTTATGTTAGCCCAAAAAGGAGAAAAATACACTTTTTCCTTTATCAAAAACGAAGTTTTAAAAGGAAAAATACCGTATCAATCTATTGAATTAAAAAGACGGAAAGATGCACTTCATATCAGCAGGTAGACTGCTGGTAAAGTGCATTTTTTCTTTTGTGATTGGGTGTGTAAAGGACAGACTCTGACAATGAAGCGCCTGGCGTTGTATATATTGATAGTCAGGGTTATACAAAAAGTCACCGATTAATGGATGACCGATATATTTCATATGAACGCGAATCTGATGTGTGCGTCCGGTTTGCAGATGAAGCTGAATAAAAGATAAATCTCTATTCGAATCATACATAATCAAATTATATTGAGTAATGGCCATTTCGCCTTTGATGGGGTCAACACAACGCATAATCGTGGAGTCATCCACGCGGGAAATAGGGGCACTTACGACTCCGTTTGTGTGAATGCGACCATTACATATGGCAACATAACTTTTCTGAATGGAATGGTTCATCGTATCACGGTTTAAGATTCCGGCGCTAAGTAGATGTTTGGCCACGAGTGTCAGTCCGGAAGTGTCGCGGTCTAATCGATTGATACATCGAAATGTGAAATCCTGCCCTTTTTGTTTGTAATAGTAGGTTAAGGCATTGGCTAAGGTATTTTCATGATTATTCATAGACGGATGAACCGGCATGTTAGAAGGTTTATCAATAATAATGATATCTTCATCTTCGTGAATAATGGAAAGTTTATGTTCAATGGGAGCGATGGTTGAATGCTTAGCTTCCTCAGATATTTGAACGGTAATTTTGTCACCATAATGCAGAATGTCATTCACATAAGCCCAAGTGCCGTTGCGAAGGATTCCATTGTGGGTTTTCTTTAATCGTACAATTACCGAATGGGGATAACCAAGTGATTTTAAATAGTTTAATATAGATAAACCGGATTCCTGCTCCGAAATAAAATAAGATATGATTCGATTCATAATAGTGTCCTCTTTTTTTGTGATTATATCACAAAAAGTTTATTCTTGTACCTTTTTTATAGGAAAAGCACGAAGAACATGTATTTTTCATAGAATGTAGAAAGTGAAGTTAAAGGTGCAGATGTGAAGACATTTTTGGCTCCGTTGTCACCAGAGGAAGAAAAAGAATGCATCAAAAGAATTGAAAATGGTGATCTGAAGGCAAAAGATAAACTGATATTACACAATATGCGCCTGGTTGCTCATGTGGCAAAAAAATATATGAATTCTGACGAAGAAAATGAAGATTTAATTTCGGTTGGAACAATTGGGTTAATCAAAGCTGTTGGAACATTTAAAAGTGATTATGGGAGTCGGTTTGCAACCTATGCAATAAGATGCGTAGATAACGAAATGTTAATGTATTTTCGAAGCAGAAAAAAAATAAAAAACGAGGTTTCGTTATTTGAACCTATTGGGATGGATAAAGAAGGAAATAAAATTCATTTATTTGATGTTTTAGAAAATGATGAAGAAGACACAGCGGAAGATTTTGTAAAACGAGGACAGATTCTGCGCATTATGGAAAATATGGAAAAGATTCTGGGAGAACGGGAAGTGTATATTATCCAAAAAAGATATGGACTAAAGTGTGAAAAGGCATACACACAGAGAGAAATTGCACACGAACTGGGCATATCAAGATCTTATGTGTCCAGAATAGAGAAGCGTGCACTTGAAAAAATGAGAAACTTTTTGAACAAATAAATTGTATTAAAAGGCAGATTCATGGTATGATGAATTTGTCTTTTTTTCTCGCATAATTCTATGCAAATTTTTCCATACAAATAGAATAGGAGAATATATGTATAGTTCAGTAGCTACGGCTATTATTAATGGCATTGATACGATACCGATTCATGTAGAAGTCGATATCCGAAACGGAATGCCTGTTTTTGACATGGTCGGATATTTGTCGGCAGAGGTAAAGGAAGCAAAAGAACGTGTAAAAACAGCTCTTTATAATTGTGGCATTATTTTGCCACCTAAGCGAATTACCATTAATCTTTCTCCGGGAAATATCCGCAAAAATGGTACGGGATTTGATTTGCCAATTGCAGTAGCAGTATTGTCTTCTTTAGGTCTGATTAAAATAGAGCGTTATCAGGAAGCTCTGTTTGTAGGAGAATTAGGATTGAATGGTAGTATTTTGCCAATTAATGGGGTCTTACCTATTATTTCGGATGGAATGGCAAATGGAATAAAAAATTTTGTTATTCCAAAAGGAAATGATACAGAGGCATCACTGGTTAAGGATGTTAATGTTTTTTCATTTAATCATTTGAAAGAGGTGATTGCATTTCTAAACGGGAAAGAATACTGCAAAGAAGAAGCACTTTCAGATAACGTGCAGAAGAATGTCTCTGCAATAGATTTTTCGGATATAAATGGTCAATTTTTTTTAAAAAGAGCATGTGAAGTGGCAACAGCAGGAATGCATAATCTGCTTATGGTTGGTCCTCCCGGAGCTGGTAAAACAATGATATCGGAACGCGTTGCTACGATTCTACCACCACTTTCCGAAAAAGAAAAAATTGAATTGTCGAAGATATATAGTGTATGTGGACTGTTAAATAATTATAAAGCCCTAATTCAGGAGAGACCCTTTCGGAATCCGCATCACACAATTAGTAAAGTTGGACTGATTGGCGGTGGACAAAGACCAAGACCGGGCGAAATGTCTTTGGCACATAATGGAGTATTATTTTTAGATGAATTTACTGAGTTTTCAAAATCTGCAATTGAAACATTGCGTCAGCCAATGGAAGAGAAGAGGGTTACCATTATTCGGAATAATATTGAAGTAGAATATCCGGCGGATTTTTTGCTGTTGGTAGCGATGAATCCATGTAACTGCGGATATTATCCGGATAGGCAAAAATGCCGTTGTTCCAGTTCCACCATAAATCGATATTATGATAAGATTCCGCAACCGATTTTAGACCGAATTGATATTTGTGTAGAAGCTCCTAAATTGAATTACCAAGAATTAGTGGAGGATAAGGGGAACGAATCATCCGAGACGATTCGGGAAAGAATTGTAGAATGTCATAAAATTCAAAGACAAAGATTTCAAGAAGAAGATTTTTTATATAATAGTAAAATCCCGGTGGGCAAACTGACCAGATATTGTCGGCTTGGGGAGAAGGAAAGTAATTATATGGAAAACATTTACTCAAAAATGGCGTTGACAGCAAGGACATATCATAAAATATTACGGGTGGCACGTACGATTGCAGATTTAGATAAAGAGAATGATATTAAATTAAAGCATCTGAATGAAGCAATTTGTTATCGTAGCATAAATGAACAGTTTTGGAGGGGAATGCCATGAAATATGAATTGTGGTTATCAAACATAGACGGAATTTCGAATGGAAAAATCCGTAAAATACAAATGGTGATCCCGACTGCTGAAGAATTGTATGGATGCACATCGAGTCAATTGTCTAAAATTTATGGTCTTACCGAACAGGATATATTTCATATAAAAGAAAGTCGAAAGTCATGGGATTTGGATAAAGAATGGTATTATTTGCAAGAAAATGGAATTTCATTTGTTTCGATGGAGCAACAAGGATATCCAAACAAATTGCGTACAATTGCCAATCCACCATATAGTGTGTATTATAAAGGCAAACTTCCGAGAGAAGATGTGATTTCCATTGCAATTGTAGGTGCAAGAGGGCGAACTGCATACGGATGTGAATTTGCACAACTTCTTGCGGAAACGTTAGGGAATAACGGAATTCAAGTTATAAGCGGCTTGGCCAGAGGGATTGATTCAGATAGTCATAAAGGAGTTTTGAAGGTTGGCGGCGATACATATGCGGTATTAGGGAACGGTGTTTCGATTTGTTATCCGGAAGAGAATCAATATCTTTATAATGAAATTATAGAAAAAGGAGGGATTATTTCGGAGTATACTCCGAATACAAAGCCAAATGCAAAATTATTTCCGGCAAGAAACCGTTTGATATCAGGATTAAGTGACTGCGTGGTTGTAGTTGAAGCCGGATTGAAAAGTGGTTCCTTAATAACTGCGGATTATGCAATTGAACAAGGAAAAGATGTTTATGTATTGCCGGGAAGGACAACAGACCGATTGTCATCAGGTTGTAATCAGTTGATAAAACAGGGGGCAGGAATCATATTAAATATAGAAGATTTTGTGGAAGAACTAAAATTATTGTTCGGAAAAAATGTGGTAATGCAAAGGAATGAAAAAAATCCCCTTGAAAAAGATGAGAGGTTGGTGTATAGTTTATTCGATTTTTCTCCAATTGGTTTGGCTTTTTTATTAGAAAAAACAAAATTACCGATTGCAGAGTTGTTAAGTATACTACAAAGTTTGAAATACAAGGGATATATTCGAGAAAGAATACCGAATTTTTACACAAGAACATTATAAAATGATAGAGGAGAGGGAGCATGCCGAAGTATTTGGTCATAGTGGAATCACCAACAAAAGAAAAAACAATTAAAAAATTTTTAGGTAAAAACTATGAAGTATTAGCTTCAAACGGACATGTCAGGGATTTGCCGAAAAGTCAATTGGGGATTGACATAGAAGGAGATTTTGAACCTAAATATATTACCATCAGGGGAAAAGGTGAAGTTTTGGCAAAATTGCGTAAAGCTGTAAAAAAAGCAGATAAGATTTATCTTGCAACTGACCCGGACCGTGAAGGAGAAGCGATTTCATGGCATTTGATGAAAGCGTTAAAGTTAGAAAACAAAGATGTAAGCCGTATCAGCTTTAATGAAATTACGAAGAATGCAGTAAAAAATTCTTTAAAGAATGCTCGCGAGATAGATATGGATTTGGTTGATGCCCAGCAAGCAAGACGAGTTTTGGATCGTATGGTTGGGTACCGCATAAGCCCGCTCCTCTGGGCGAAAGTAAAGCGTGGTCTAAGTGCAGGTCGAGTGCAATCGGTAGCACTTAGAATGGTTTGTGACAGAGAAGAGGCAATCAATGAATTTATTCCGGAAGAATACTGGAATTTGGAAGCGAAGCTTTTATTTGAAGGGGATCGAGTTCCGGTAACTGCAAAACTGATCGGAAAAGGGAAAGATAAAGTCAAAATTTCATCAGAAGCAGAAATGAACGAAATTTTGAAAGAGATACAAGGACAACCATGCAAAATTTTAGAGATTAAGAATGGGGAAAGAAATAAAAAAGCCCCGCTGCCTTTTACGACAAGTACATTACAACAGGAAGCGTCGAAAGCACTTAATTTTCCGATTTCTAAAACAATGCGAATTGCACAACAATTATACGAAGGTGTAGATATAAAAGGACAAGGTACGGTTGGTTTGATTACTTATCTAAGAACAGACTCCATCCGTGTATCAGAAGAAGCAGATGAGATGGCACGGACATTTGTAAAAGATGTTTTCGGTGAAAAATATCTTTCGGCTAATGTTTCCGATAAAAAGTCAAATGCAAAAATTCAGGATGCGCATGAAGCAATAAGACCATCAGATATTAATCGTATTCCATCTGATATAAAAGACTCGCTTTCAAGAGACCAATACCGTCTGTATCAGCTGATTTGGAAACGGTTTGTGGCAAGTCGTATGGCAAATGCGATATATCAGACAAAAAGCGTGCATGTAGGAATTGGTGAATATCGTTTTAGTATAGCTGCATCCTCTCTGAAGTTTGATGGGTTTATGCAAGCATATGTAGAAGCGGATGAGGTTAAGAAGGAAAGTCAGACGATAGGAAAAGATATTCAGATGGATACAACCGTGAAGGTTGAGGAGTTTGAATCTACGCAACATTTTACGCAACCACCGGCACATTTTACGGAAGCATCATTAGTAAAGGCATTAGAAGAGATGGGGATAGGTCGTCCCAGTACGTATTCGCCGACGATTACAACAATTCTGGCAAGACGCTATATTACAAAAGAAAACAGAAATCTATATGTAACACAAATCGGTGAAGTAGTAAACTCGATTATGAAAGAATCTTTTTCGACGATTGTAGATGAGCACTTTACGGCTAATATGGAGTCGCTTTTAGACAGTGTTGCAGAAGGACATGTTTCTTGGAAAATGGTTGTGTCCAACTTCTATCCGGATTTAGATAGTGCTGTTAAACTGGCAGAAGAAGAATTAGAAAAAGTAACGCTTGATGAAGAAGTGACAGAAGAAATCTGTGATGTCTGCGGGCGTAATATGGTTATAAAATATGGACCATATGGAAAATTCCTGGCATGTCCGGGATTTCCGGACTGTAGGAATACAAAACCATACTTTGAAAAAATAGGAGTACCCTGTCCGAAATGCAACAAGGATGTTGTGATTCGTATGTCTAAAAAGGGACGTAAGTATTATGGCTGTATTGATTTCCCGGAGTGCGATTTTATGAGTTGGGGAAAACCTGTTGAAAAGAAATGTCCAAAATGTGGAGAATTCATGGTACAAAAAGGAAATAAAATCATGTGTTCAGAAGAAAAATGCGGATATTTAGAACAGGTGGCAAAAGATTCTGATAAAAAATAAGTAAAATCTTACTTATTTGGTTGAATTGTCTGAAAAAATATGTTAAAATACTAATGTGTTTAAAAAATATATAAAGGAGGAAGACATGAGCGTTCAACTACTGGATAAGACGAGGAAAATTAATAAACTTCTTCACAACAATAGTTCGGCAAAAGTTGTGTTTAATGACATTTGTGAGATTTTAACAGGTATTCTGGAATCTGATATTCTTGTTATTAGTAAAAAAGGAAAGGTTCTAGGATCCAGTGAATGTAAAGGTGTTGCAGGATTGCAGGAACTTATTGTTGGTGAAGTTGGTGGATTCATTGATCCTGTGTTGAATGAACGTTTACTTGGAATTCTTTCCACAAAAGAGAATGTCAATCTGGAAACTCTTGGTTTTGCACCGGGAAGTAAAAAGTACCGTGCCATTATTACTCCGATAAATATAGCGGGAGAAAGATTAGGAACTCTGTTTGAATACCGTAGTGATAGAGAGTATGATATTGATGACATTATATTGACAGAATATGCTACAACCGTGGTCAGTCTTGAAATGATGCGCTCTGTTAACGAAGAAAGTGCGGAGGAAACAAGAAAAGTTCAAATTGTGAAATCAGCAATCGGCACATTATCATTTTCGGAATTAGAAGCAATTATTCATATATTTGATGAACTTGATGGAACGGAAGGTATCCTGGTTGCCAGCAGAATTGCAGACAGAGTTGGAATTACAAGATCTGTTATTGTAAATGCCTTGCGAAAGTTTGAAAGTGCTGGTGTGATTGAATCACGTTCTTCTGGTATGAAAGGTACATACATCAAAGTAATTAATGATGTTGTATTTGATGAATTGGAACAATTGAAAAAGAAACACATGTGATTTTTGAAATTGATAGGACCAATGGATGGGAATGTTAAAAGGACTTATAGATAATATAGGTCCTTTTTTGTATCCAATTTTTGCAAAAAACTATATATATAGTATTTTCTTTTACAAAAAAACACAATATCGTGTAAAAAAAGACAAAAAACTACTTGTGTTTTTGAAGAGATAATCTATAATATAATATGATAGTATACCTATAAGTAGGTCACGGAGGTGCAGATATGATAGGTTCAGATGCATTTAATTATATTAATGTTTTAGATAAGGCTGCGGATGCCAGTTGGAAAAGAGAGAGTTTAATCGCTAATAATATTGCGAATGTTGATACTCCACAATACAAAAGACAAGATTTAGATTTTCAAAGTGTTTTATCGAATGAATTAGGAAGAACAAAATATACATCGTTGGACGAGAAGATGAAGCATGCGGATTTAAATCGCTTGAATGCGAAACCATATATTGACTCTGCTCATTATTCCTATCGTTTGGATGGCAATAATGTGGATATTGATACGGAAGAAGTTGAACTTGCTTCAGAGCAGATTCGATATGAAGCAATTACTACCAGTATTAATTCGGAGTTTACAAGACTGCAAACAGCAATAGGTCGTTAATAAGGGAGGTAAGATATGGGGTTATTTCAATCTTTTAACATTAGTGCATCTGGTATGACGGCACAACGTTTTCGTACAGATATTATTGCAGAGAATATTGCGAATGTGAATACCACTTCGACAGAGAATGGTGGGCCATATCGTAGAAAGATAGTTACATTTTCGGAAAAAAGTGTTACACCATTTAGTCAATTTTATTCCACTTCAAAGAATGCGTTGATTGGAAACGGTGTTAAAGTAGCATCTGTTACAGAAGATTATGAGACAGATTTGATTATGGAGTATGATCCGGCAAACCCGGATGCGGATGAGAACGGATATGTTTCTTATCCGAATGTTAATACTGTAACGGAGATGACAAATCTTATTGATGCAACCCGTGCATATGAAGCGAATGCAACGGCATTTGAAGCAAGTAAGAGTCTTGCACGGACGGGGTTGCAAATAGGAAGATAAGACTTGAATAAGGAGATGGGTGCATGAATATTACGTCATTGACAGGAATAACATCAGAATTTTTAAATAATCAGATTAAAAATACATCGTTCGGTTCGGAATCGGATGATTCTTTTGATTCTATATTGTCCGGGATGATGAATTCGTTGAATGAAACGAATCGTCTGCAGAATGCTGCAGAATCTGCGGAGATACAGTTTGCGTTGGGTGAATCAGAAAACACACATGATTTATTGATTGCTCAAACTAAGGCAAATGTTGCATTACAGTATACCGTGGCAGTTAGGGATAAATTGATTGATTCATATAAAGAAATTATGCAAATGACTATTTAAGATAGGAGTTGGATAAATGCCGGAACAAATAAAAAAGATATTAAATAAAATATTGGAATGGTGGAAGAAGTTTACCGTTAAACAAAGAGCATTACTCATTAGTATGATTGCTGTTGTTGTAATTGCCTTGGTTATTTTGGTTAGTGTAATTTCGAAGCCTACATATGTTCCGCTAGTGATTTGTGAAGATATGAAACAGGCAGCGGAAGTAAAGGAACTTTTGGATTCAGATGAGACCATTGATTATCAGGTTAGTGAAGATGGTTTGACTTTCAAAGTTAATAAAGAATCTGAGACAACTGCAAATTATCTTTTGGGAACAAATGAGATTCCAACGCAAGGTTATTCAATTGAGAATGTTGTTGATGGCAGTTTTAGCGTGACAGAAGCGGATAAACAAAAGAAATACCAGAAATATTTAGAGACGAAGTTTGCGGAACATTTATCCGGGTTAGATAATATAGAGTCTGCAACTGTAGATTTATCCATTCCGGATGATGACGGAACAATTCTTTCATCACAAGAAGAAAGTTCGGCGGCGGTTACATTAGAGTTAAAGGATGAGTTGGATTCAGATCAGGCATACGGAATTGCTCAATTTGTAGCAACACAGTTAGGAAATGACTCTACAGAAAAAATCACTATCATTGATTCAAAAGGAAATGTTTTGTTCTCAGGTGCGGATGAAAACAGTGTGACAGGAGTTTCGGGTTCACAGCTCACTTACAAACAAAAACAGGAGAATTTGATTAAATCCGAAATTCAAAATGTTTTGGTTCAATCCAAAGTTTTTTCGAATGTAGAAGTGGCAATGAATCTTAGTGTTAATTTTGACAATACGGAAACAGCGACACATGAATACTATGTTCCGGAAGGTCAGACGACTGGACCAATCGCGTCGAAGTCGGAATATGAATCAGAGTCTTATGGTGGATATGCTGCAGAACCTGGAACAGGCGCAAATGATGATACAACATATGTGATTGAAGATGGAGAAGTGACTTCATCTACAATATCAGACTCAGAAATTATATATCAAAATAGTGAGACTGTTACTACGACAACAAGCAGTGGAGGAAAAATTGATTATGATGCTTCTTCGGTATCAATTGTAGCGACTCGATATGTTGTTTATGACGAAGCTAAAATGCAAGAAGCTGGATTACTGGATGATATTACATTTGAAGAATTTATGGAACAGAATAGTGAACCGGTTCAGGTGGAAGTTGATGCATCGTTTTATGAGATGATTGCAAATGCAACAGGTTTTTCACCGGATTCCATTACATTTTTGTGTTATGAGCAACCGGAATTCGTTCCAATAGAAGAAAGCAAACGCTCCGTTTGGGATATCTTAGAAATTGTACTTACCGTACTAATTTTTGCATTGCTGGGCTATGTTGTATTCTTGAGTACACGAAGGAAAAAAGAAGAAGAAGAACTCGAACCGGAATTATCTGTGGAATCTTTGTTGGAGTCTACAGCTGAACAACAGACGGGACTAGAAGATATTGGGTATGCAGAAAAATCCGAAACCAGAGTTCTAATCGAAAAATTTGTTGAAGAAAAACCGGATGCGGCAGCACTTTTGTTGCGCAACTGGTTAAATGAAGATTGGGAGTAATAGTATGAGTGATTCTTATAGTGGGGTGCAAAAAGCTGCAATATTACTAATCACTTTAGGGCCGGAAAAGGCAGCACTGATATTTAAGCACTTGAAAGAAGATGAAATAGAAGAACTTACATTAGAAATTGCAAACACAAGAAGTATTTCGTCTCATACAAAAGAAGAAGTTATAGATGAGTTTTACCAGGTGTGTCTTGCACAACAATATATTGCAGAAGGCGGTATCGGTTATGCAAAAGAGTTGTTGGAAAAGGCCTTGGGAGATGAAAAAGCTCAAGGTGTTATTGCGAAGTTAACGGCTTCATTACAAGTTCGGCCGTTTGAATTTGCAAGAAAAACAGATCCGGGACAGTTGTTAAACTTTATTCAGGATGAACATCCGCAAACAATTGCGATGATTTTATCGTATTTGCCGGCAGGACAATCCTCTGTCGTTTTGAGTGCATTACCGCCGGAAAAACAGGCAGATGTAGCGAAGAGAATCGCGTTAATGGATCGAACATCGCCGGATGTAATTAAGGAAGTGGAACGTGTGCTGGAAAGAAAACTCGCATCATTGGTTAACCAGGACTACACAATTGTTGGTGGTGTAGATGCAATTGTAGAGATTTTAAACAGTGTAGATCGTGGAACAGAAAAACATATTATGGAATCACTTGAAATTGAAGAACCAGAACTTGCCGATGAAATCCGTAAGAAGATGTTTGTATTTGAAGATATTCTCTTGTTGGATGATCGTGCAATTCAGAGGGTGCTTCGTGATGTTGATAATGCGGATTTGGAACTTGCATTAAAGAGTACCTCAGAGGATGTTCAGAATGCTGTATTTAGAAATCTTTCAAAACGTCTGGCTGCTATGATTAAAGAGGATATGGAATTTATGGGACCGGTGCGTATGAAGGATGTAGAAGAAGCACAGCAGAAGATTGTGGGTGTGATTCGACGCCTAGAGGATTCGGCAGAAATTATGATCTCTCGTGGTGGAGGTGATGATATTGTCGTCTAACCTTTTAAAACAGAGTTTTGTTGTAAACCTCAACTCAGAGACTCGAATCATTAATTCCAATAAAACAATGGAAGAGAAATTAAAAAGCTACGAAACGCCGAAAGTTGTGTTGGATGAACAGGATGAAAAAACAGAGTCTTCACTCGAAACAGAAGAATTTGTAGAAGGAATTCGAGTGGAACAGTATGAAACAATAGACCAAATTACCAAAGAAGAGGTTTTGGAAGAGGCTCAAAAAGAAGCGGAGCAGATTTTAAAAAAGGCACAAAAAGAAGCGGAGCAGATTTTAAAAGAGGCACAAAAAGAAGCAGAAACTCTGTTTGAAGAACAAAAGAAGCTTGGTTATGAAGCAGGTGTAAAACAACAGGATGATTCTGTGGCCCAATTGAAGGAACAATTAAACTGTAGTTATATTCAAAAAGAAGAACAGTTGATTAAGGAGTATCATGCAAAATCAGCTGAAATGGAGCGAGATATACTAGAGTCCATTATTAAAGTTTTTGAAAAAGTTTTTAATATACAGTTTGATGATAAGAAAGAAATGTTGCTGCATTTGATAAAGAATACTTTGATGAATGTTGAGGTAAGCCGTAATTTTCGAATCCGTGTTTCAGAAACAAATCATCGGTTTTTGGAATCTCATTTGGATGATATCAGACAACGGATTGGTAATGATGCATCTATTGAAATTGTAAATGATGTGAATTTGGGGGCGTCAGATTGTTTGATTGAGACGGATTCCGGTGTGTTTGATTGTGGGATTGACATGGAGTTTACAAATTTAGTAAAGGCAATTATGTCATTATGTAGTTGAAACTGGAGATGAACTTGTGATAAAAGAGGCAGAAAAATATTTAACACTTTTAGATAGGGAATATTATAAATGTTATGGACGTGTATCGAAGATTGTTGGATTAACGATTGAATCCATCGGTCCGGAAGCAAAGTTAAATGACATGTGTAAGATTTTTCTTGGAAAAGAATTAGATAATTATGTAATGGCGGAAGTGGTTGGTTTTAACGATTCACGTTTAATATTGATGCCCTTTGATAATGTAGAAGGGGTTGGAGTAGGATGCATTGTGGAGAATACAGGGCATCCTTTGTCTGTATTAGTAGGAGAAGAGTTGTTAGGACATACATTGGATGGAATAGGAAGACCTACCGATTGCGATGGACTTGAACTTACGCAAGCGTATCCAATCGAATCGGAACCACCGGATCCGATGAACAGAGCAATTATTAGTGATGTACTTGCGTTGGGAGTAAAAGCAGTAGATGGGCTTATCACCATTGGAAAGGGACAACGTATTGGTGTTTTTGCGGGTTCCGGTGTAGGAAAAAGTACGTTGTTGGGTATGTTTGCCAGAAACACGAAAGCAGACATCAATGTGATTGCCTTGATCGGAGAGCGTGGTAGAGAAGTGCGTGAATTTATAGAACGAGATTTGGGTGAGGAAGGTATGCGGCGCTCGGTAGTCGTTGTTGCAACATCAGATAAGCCGGCTTTGATTCGTAATAAAGCGGCAAAAACAGCAACCGCAATTGCTGAGTTTTTCAGAGATCAGGGAAAAGATGTTCTGCTTATGATGGATTCATTAACCCGATTTTCCCAAGCACAAAGAGAGATTGGTCTTGCGTCAGGAGAACCCCCGGTTACAAGAGGTTATCCACCAAGTGTTTATTCTGAAATGCCAAAACTTTTAGAGCGTGCCGGGACCTCAGACAAAGGCTCTATAACAGGCTTGTATACAGTACTTGTAGATGGTGATGATTTTAATGAACCAATTACTGATACCGCAAGAGGGATTTTAGATGGTCATATTATGCTGGATCGAAAACTTGGTCATAAGAATCATTATCCTGCGATTGATATTTTACAGAGTATCTCACGTGTTATGAGCTCTGTGGCATCGAAAGAACATAAGGAGTTGGCTGGTAAACTTAAAAATGTCTTAGCAACGTATAATGAGGCGGAAGATTTAATAAATATAGGGGCTTACAAAAGCGGCTCGAATCCGGAAATTGATTATGCAATTCGCAAGATACGTGATGTAAATGAATTTTTATGTCAGGCAACAGATGAGAAATTCCTTTTTGAAGAAGAAATAGATTTGCTTCGCCAGGTTTTTGAAGATTAGAACTTTAAGGGAGGATGGATATGGCCAAATTTAAATTTAGAATGCAAAGTATTCTGGATATAAAAATGAAATTAGAAACACAAGCCAAAATGGAATATGCATCCGCAAATCAAAAATATTTGACAGAACAAGAAAAGTTGCAAAACTTATTGTTGCGAAAAATAGATTATGAAAACAAATTGAAATTGCTTATGGAGGGGCAATTAGATGTTGCCAAAATCACACATGCAAGAAGTGATGTTAATACAATCAAAACAATGGTAAGAAGGCAAATGGTTGAAGTTCATAAAGCTGAGGTGGAGTTGGACAAAGTAAGACAAAGGTTAAATGATATCATCAAAGAGCGAAAGACTTATGAAAAACTAAGGGAAAAAGCCTTTGATGAATTTAAGAAAGAGATTCATGACCAGGAAATCAAAGAAATAGATGAACTTGTTAGTTATACATACAACTCAAAATAAGAGGAGATAAAAGATGGCAAAGAAGAAAGAAAAAATAGATTTGGATATGGATGATTCTTCATCCGGTAAAGGAATGCTTGTGCTTGTCACAATGATTATTATTGCGATATGGGTGGGGATATTCATATTATTGGTAAAATGTGACGTTGGTGGATTTGGTTCTTCCGTGATGACTCCGCTGTTAAAAAATGTTCCGGTGTTAAATAAAATCCTGCCAAACCCAGACAGTTTGAGCGATGATGAAAGTTATAAATATGATTCTATTGATGATGCTGTAAAACGAATTAAAGAATTGGAACTTGAATTGGAAGCAGCACAGAGTTCTAAAACTGAAAATGAAGAAACGATTGCAAACTTAACTGCACAGATAGAAGAACTATCAAAATACAAAGAAGAACAATCGAGTTTTGAATTAATTAAACAAAAATTCTATGAAGAGGTTGTTTTTTCTGACAGTGCACCCGATATAAAAGAATATAAGGCGTATTATGAAAGCATTGACCCTGAAAATGCGGAAGTCTTATATAAACAGGTAGTAGAACAAATCGCTTATAATGAACAGGTAGAAGAGTATGCACGTACTTATTCATCCATGAAACCAAAAGAGGCAGCTGCAATATTTGACACTATGACGGATGATTTACAATTGGTTGCAGATATTCTTTCGAATATGGATGCGCAGTCACGAGCAGATATTCTGGGCAAGATGGATCCGGAAATAGCAGCAAAGGTTACAGCAATTATGGAACCGGATAAATAAGCGACAAATTATGAAAGGAGGATGCGATTGACAACAAAAAACATTATGGATGTTGTAGGCATGGGGAACAATGTTAATGTTCAAGGTGTGAATGGAAACAGAAAGAAACAGGAAGAAGAAGCCGGTATTGAAGGAATGTTTTCTATAATGGTTAATGTTAATACCGAGAAACAATTTGAGCCCGCGTCGGATTCGGATAATTCTGTAGAAATGACAGCGACTGAAAGTTATGAACGCTATCAGTATAAGGAACCCGCTGCAGATAACATTGAAAAAACGAATGAAACAGAAATGACAACTGAATATTCGGATGATGTACAAGAGTTAGAAGAAGGCATTATAAAAGAAATTTGTGAACAGTTCAATGTAACAGAACAAGATGTCAGGGGCTTGTTGGATCAACTTGGAATTGAAACTTTAGAATTATTAAATCCGAAAGAGATGGCAGATTTTATCATGCAACTCACCGGGATAGAAGGAAATACGGATTTATTGCTTAATGTTCAATTTCAGGAATTGTTACAAGAAGTAACCGAACTGTCGGAAACGTTTATGCAACAAAACGAATTGGGACAGGAAGAATTTCAGCAAATCATTACACGTGTAATGGAAGAAAACAATACACAACTCCAGGATATGCCACAAGAACAGATGGTAGAGCAGACAGTAGAAATAGAAGTGGAATCAAATGTAGAGACAGATTTGGAAGTTGGTGTAGAAGTGGAAATGAAAGACGAACTTTCTCTCCCGGAAGAAGAATCAAAAGAATCATTAGAAACAGAGACGATTCAGGTTGAAAAGGTTGAAATGGGCGAAGAGGTTTCAAATCAACTTTCGGGAAATGAAAGCGAAACACCGGATCATATGCTACAACAGGAACCAGGATTTGTTTCAAATCAGTCCACAACCAATACGGCATCACAGACGATGACAACAAGTACATATACAAGTGTTGATACGGTGGAACTGATACAACAGATTAATCAACAAATCACACAGCAGATTGCACAACAGATAAAGGTATCTGTATCTCAGGAATTTTCTTCTATGGAAATGCAATTAAATCCGGAAAATCTTGGAAAGATTTATTTAAATATTTCCACAACGGAAGGGGCAGTTAAAGCTCATTTGGATACGCAAAACGAGATTGTTCGAGAAGCACTGGAAATGCAGGTTTTAACCTTGAAAGATAATCTTGAACAAGCCGGTGTCAAAGTTGATTCGATTGAAGTGACGGTTGGCGCACATGAATTCGAAAGAAACCTTGAACAGAATCAGAAACAAGATGAACAAAACGCAGAGTATCATGAAAAGATAGTTTCTTCAAGAAAAAGTCTACATGTCGATACACTGGATGAAATGATGGGTGTGATGACAGAAGAAGAAAGATTAGTGGCACAGATAATGAAGGATAATGGTAATTCAATGGATATGATGGTTTAGAAAGGAGTAACGTATGTCGATAATAGCAGGCGTAGAGAACGGAACATTGGTGTATGACTATACAGATAGTTCAGCATCAAAAACACCGAGTTCTACATTGGGGTATGATCAATTTTTGCAATTGCTCTGTGCAGAAATGCAGTATCAAGACCCGCTAGAACCAACCAGTAATACAGACTATATAGCACAGTTGGCTACTTTCTCAGAATTAGAAGCAACTTTATCAATGCAGAATACCCAGCAGAGCACAATGGCAAGTAATCTTGTAGGGAAACAGGTTATTCTAAAAGTTGTTAGCGAAACAACTGGAGCGACTACTTATGTAGATGGAAAAGTGGATTATGTAATGTATCAAAATGGTGAGATTTTCTTATCGGTAAATGATAGTTTGTATCCGATATCATCATTGGACACAGTGGCTGATTCTGATTATTATGAAGCAATTAGCACGGCACAGACAATTAATTCTATGATGTCTACTTTCCCTGATTTGGATAATATATCAGCTGCATATGAAAATGCTGCAAAAGAAGTGAGGGATTTATATGAATCTTTGACAGATTATCAGAAATCCTTTGTAAGTAGTTCAGATATAGAATTATTGGAAGCAATAGAAAAGAGAATACAGGAATTGTTAGGAGCAGAAGAAGCTGCCGGAGAGGATGTTCTTCCGGAAGAAGTAGTGGATGAAGTTTCGGAAGAGGATTTAGCCAAAATCTTGTAGGAGGTTGAGAAGATGAATAAAATAGCAAATCAATTTTCAACCATTGAACAGGTTACGGAACAATACTTAAAACCAAAATCTACTAAAGAAAATGCAAAATTTGACGATATAGATTTTGAGACACTACTAAAACAAAAGCAGAGCCAGCATACGATTGAAAGTTCGACTTTGAAATTTTCAAAACATGCGGCAATGAGAATGAACGATCGGCAGATTGACTTTACGGAAAGTCAAAATCGACGATTGGAAAATGGAGTACAACTTGCAAAAGAAAAAGGAATACAGGATTCACTTGTTTTAGTTGATTCCCTTGCATTTATTGTAAATGTTCCGAACCAGACGGTTGTTACTGCAATGGACAAAAAAGAAACTATTAATAATGTTTTTACAAATATTGACGGAGCAATCATAACCTAGCCGGACCTTATGGGGGCTTGGATTCCTGAATGACAGAAGGAATCGGATTGAACCGCAGACGAAGGAGGTCAATAATTATGATGAGATCATTGTATTCTGCTGTGTCAGGTTTGAAGACACATCAGACAAGAATGGACGTTATCGGTAACAATATTGCCAATGTAAATACAGAGGCATTTAAATCATCATCTGTCCGCTTTAGCGAAATTATGTATCAGACAACAGCGAGTGCATCGGGTGGAAATGGTGCAACAGGAACCGGTGGAAAAAACCCAAAACAAATTGGTCTTGGTGTTACAACCGGAGCAACATCCGTAAGTATTACAACAGCAGGAGCTGCCGAAACAACAGGTAATCCGTTTGATTTAAAATTAACAGACAGTCAGTCGACGAACTTCTTTATTGTTAGTGACGGAATGAATACATATTTTACGAGAGCAGGTTCGTTTTATGTTGATGGTAATGGATATTTGTGTATGAGTTCGACCGGCTATACCTTAATGGGATGGCAAGTTGATCCGGCATCTGGTGAAATTAAAAAAGACATTGTATCTGCACTGCAGGTTATGTCACCGGGAAATCAGACTTCTTCACCGGAAGCTACCACGAGAGGATATGTATCAGGAGTTTTGGATAAAAATGACGTTAACGTAACTAGTACAGATGGATATACAATGACGTTAGGTTTTTACGATGATTTGGGATATTCATATACTGCAAAGTTTTCTGTGAAACCAATCGATGGTGAAGAGGGACAGTATACAATTACCTTGTCAGATATCATTGATCAAAACAGTCAGTCAATCTTGGGGACAACCCCGGAAGAAATTGCAGAAGTAGCGGCTGATTTGTTTGGCGGGGATGATGGATTTGTAATTGTATTTGATACGAATAATGGTTCATTTCTTTCAATCGGTGAGGATGCAAATGCAACAGATTCTTCCGTAATGTTAACATTGTCAAGTTTATTAACAGACACACCGGATGCGGACGGAAATCTTGGTAGTAATTTTAGCGATATTGAAATTGATTTTTCAAAATGTTTAAATTACAACAATGGTGGAACTTCAACATTAAAAATGACAAAAGGTGATGTTGTTGGAGACGGTATGGGTAAAAAATTAGGTGCGCTTACCGGAATTTCTGTTGATACGGACGGAAAAGTTTATGGTTCTTATGATAATGGTAATACAGTGTTGCTTTGTCAGGTTTCAGTTGCACAATTTTCAAATGCATCCGGTTTGGAAAAAGTGGGTTCCAACTGTTATCAAACAACCTTGAATTCGGGCGAGTTTGATGGTGTTGGATTAGAAATCTCGGCAGACGGAAGTGCAATTTCTACCGGAGAGTTGGAAATGTCCAACGTTGATTTATCTGCTCAATTTACGGATATGATAATTACTCAGCGTGGATTCCAAGCAAATTCGAGAGTAATAACAACCTCTGATACCTTGTTAGAAGAGCTGATTAATTTGAAAAGATAATAATTAAATATATTGGGGATGTGCAAAATTGCACTCCCCAATATATGGTATAAATCCCATATCAGACCAATTAGAGGAAAATGGTCGAATTGATTGGGATTTTTGTGTTTTTACAATAAAAGTAAGTAGACAATTTGTAGAAAATTTAGTAAAATCATATATAAGGGAAAATTGCAATAATTTGTGGTTTTTTATCTTATTTTTGAAAAAAACAACAATTGGTAGGTGAACGTAGTGGATATAGCAACTCTTGGTGGAATTATAGTCGGATTCGGTATGGTTATCTTTGGAATTATAGTCGGTGGAGGACAACTCGGCAGCTTTATCGACCCTGCATCTATACTGATAACAATTGGTGGTTCTTTATGTACGGTTTTGAGCTCCAACAAGATGAAGGAATTTTTAAATGGATTTAAATCAATTAAGTTGCCATTTAAAAACAAAGTGTCGGATCCGGCAGAGGTAATCAAATCAATCATTAATTTGTCAAACGTCGGAAGAAAAGAAGGTTTGCTTGCATTAGAAGAAGCGGCTAATGATATTGATGATGATTTTTTGAAAAAAGGAATAATGCTTATTGTTGATGGAACGGATCCGGATTTAGTTCGAGGAATCCTTGACACTGATTTGTCGTGTTTAGAAGAACGCCATAAGAAGGTTGTAGGTTTTTGGGAGTTGTGGGGAGAACAAGGGCCTGCATGGGGAATGATTGGAACTTTAATTGGATTAATTAATATGTTAAGGGACATGTCAGATCCTTCTTCAATCGGACCGTCTATGGCGCTTGCGTTACTTACAACATTATATGGCTCATTAATTGCCAACTGGTTGTGTGCACCTATGGCGAATAAACTTAAAGTAAATAATGACATGGAAGTTGTTATGAAAGAGATTACCATTGAGGGATTGCTTTCTATTCAGGCAGGAGAAAACCCTCGTGTTATTGAAGAGAAGTTGAAGTCGTTCTTATCACCGGCTGCACGTAATGCATATTCGTCAGATGAAAATGGCGGAGGTGATGAATAATGGCTAAAAAGAAGAAAGAGGAAGCAAAGAAAGGTTCGCCTGCATGGATGAATACATTTTCAGACCTTATGAACCTGTTGCTATGTTTCTTCGTATTGTTGTTTTCGATGTCAACAGTAGATAAAGAAAAGTTTCAACATGTAATTGCTTCTTTGCAAAGCAGTATGAGTATATTACCTGCAGGAGGATCAAGTGTCGGTGATGGCGAGATGATTTCAGCAGGTGTTCGCCAACTAGAACAGTTTGATACATACTATAGCGAAATTGCAGAAGAAGAGGGAGAAGAAGGTGAGAGTGGAACTTCACAATCTGTGTATGAAGCTTATAAAGAACAGGAATTGCAAGAATCTGAACAGATGGCAGAGGATATTCAAAGTGAAATAGAAAAATATGGACTTCAAGATCAAATAGATGTTGATTTTAATGGGGATTATGTCCAGTTGAATATAAGTGGTGCGATTTTGTTTGGATCGGGTGAGACAGCTTTACGAGAAGAGGCATATCCCATTATTGATAAGATTTCATTAATTTTAGAAGGGTACGATAAGAACATTATTGAGGTCGAGGGTCATACGGATAATGTCCCGATTCACTCTTCAAAATATGAGAGTAATGATGTTCTTTCCATGTATCGAGCATTAAATGTTGTTGAATATATCAGAACTGTTTCTGATATTAATCCGGCATATATTAAATCAACCGGTCGCGGAGAACATGTGCCGATTGCAGATAATGCAACTCCGGAGGGGAGAGCTAGAAACAGAAGGGTTGAGATTAAAATATATAATTCATATAATTCGGATATAGACTAGAGTGGGAGAAGGTGTGTATATATGAAGAAGAATCTAATGTCAGTGGTTATTTTGGCTTTTATGATGGCGAACTTGATATTAACAATTGTTTTGATGTTTGCAATTGTACCAGAGACAAAAAAAGTTAATAAAATGATTGATGATATTTGTGCTGCAATTGATTTGGAATTAACCAATGAAGCAAATGGTTCCACAGTGCCGATTGAACAAATAGAAGAGTATAATCTAAATGGTGGAGAAACCTTGGCTGCCATCAACCTTAAGTCAGAAGATGGAAAAAATCACTATGCGGTAGTCGCAGTTTCTTTATCTTTGGATACGAAAAGTGACGGATACAAAGAGATGGGAACGGAAGGATTGAGTGCGAGAGAGTCAATTATTCGAGATACAATAAATAAAATAATTGCACAATACACAATTGATGAGTTTAATGATGATGTAGCCGGTGTTCAGAATGAGATTTTAATAGAATTACAGAATACATTTGGCCGCGATTTTATCATTGGTGTTAACTTTTCAAGTGTAACAACAGAATAAAAAATAGACTAACCAAAGGGGTTAGTCTAATGAAGTTTATAGGTGGTGGAAGCATATGGGTGATGTGTTATCTCAAAATGAGATAGATAACTTGCTTGCTGCTTTGAGTAGCGGAGAAATTGATGCAGATGAAATAAAAGAAAATAATGAAAAACAGGTAAAAGATTATGATTTTGCCCGTCCGTCGAAGTTCTCCAAGGAACACCTTAGAACTTTGGAAATTATTTTTGAACATTATGGCAGATTGTTATCAACGAATTTGCCGGTTTATTTAAGAAAGAATGTTTCGGTTGAAGTGATGAACTCAGAAGCGGTTACTTATTCAGAGTTTTCAAATGCACTTTCGAATCCGGTGTTACTGGGAATTGTGAATTTTTCTCCTTTGAAGGGAAGCATTATTATAGAAATGGCATCGACGTTAGGCTACGCAATAGTAGATCGTATGTTAGGTGGGAATGGAGATACTCTTGATAAAGCAAGAGAGTTTTCCGAGATAGAGTTACTAATTATTGAAAGAATCATGATAATTGCAGTTAACTTGTTGAGTGAGCCTTGGCAGAATGTAGTTACTTTAAATCCATGTATGGAACGAATTGAAACAAATTCACAATATGCACAGATTATTTCGCCAAGTGAAATGATTGCGATTGTCACAATGAGTGTTAAAATAGGTAGCGTCGAAGGTTTGATGAATATATGCCTTCCGTTTATTACATTGGAAGAGGTAATAGATAAGTTAAATACAAAATATTGGTATGCTAACATGCAGACTTTAGATGAGACCAGTTATGCACAAGCAATAGAAAGTCTGATTCAAAGAGCACAAATACCGATTAAAGCTGTTCTGGGGAATAGTAGCATATCCGTTGGAGATTTTGCCGGTCTTCAGAATGGGGATATTGTGCTTCTAAACAAAAATGTAGATGAAGAGTTAGATATCTATGTAGGAAATTTAAAGAAGTTTTCAGCGTTGCCCGGTGTTTCAGGGGACAATTATGCGGTTAGAGTGACTTCGGTAAGAAGAGAGGAGCAATAGAGATGGATGGAGTATTATCTCAAGAAGAAATTAATGCGTTATTAAGTGAAAACCCGTCTCCTAAAACAGACGAGTTGTCTGTCGCGGAAATAGATGCAATTGGTGAGATTTCTAATATTAGTATGGGAACTGCGGCAACAACGTTATTCTCATTAGTGAATAGACGAGTAGAAATCTCGACACCGGTTGTTTCTTTTGCGTGCTGGGAAGACATTGTTGCTCAATATGAAAAACCTTGTGTGTTTATAAGAATCCAATATACGGCTGGCTTGGATGGTAATAACATTCTGGTTTTGAAAGAAAATGATGTAAAAATAATTACAGAATTAATGATGGGCGGAGATGGAACTAATTTAGATAATGAACTGTCAGAACTTCACTTAAGTGCAATCAGTGAAGCGATGAATCAGATGATGGGGTCGGCGGCAACGTCAATGTCTTCCATGCTGAACAGAACAATAGATATTAGCCCGCCAATGGCTAATTTGGTGGATCTGCAGGATGAATTGGATGAAGATATGTTGGAGGAATTCTTAAAAGAGAGTTTCGTTAAAATATCTTTTCGAATGGAAATTGAAGATTTGGTTGATAGCGAGATTATGCAGTTATATCCAATTTCATTAGTTCGTGAAATGTGTGATGGGGTATCGCAGACCATGGAAATGGATTCGCCTTTTGCAGAGGTGGAGAAAAGTGCACCACCACAACCGGCGACTACGCAAGAACAAAAACCGGCACAGCCTCAGCAGACGGTTTCGGCACAACCGCAACCAACACCGGCTCAACAGATGCAGGAACCACAGATGGTAAGACAACAGGTTGTGGGACAACCGGTGAATGTTCAACCTGCACAGTTTCAGCCGTTTACCGGAGGAACCATTACGAACTATCAGCCGGAGAACATTGATTTAATTATGGATGTTCCGCTGGAAGTGACTGTTGAACTTGGTAGAACGTCAAAATCCATCTCCGAAATACTGGATTTCGGTCCTGGAAAAATTATCGAATTAAACAAAATTGCCGGAGAGCCAATTGATGTATTGGTTAATGGTAAATATGTTGCCAAAGGAGAAGTCGTTGTAATTGAAGAGAGTTTTGGTGTTCGTATTACAGAGATAATTAATGCTCCACTTGGTAAAGAATAAATGCTTTGAGAGGTAGTATGTGTATTTTAATATCATCTTCTTTAGATAGTGTATTTCAATTGATAGTTGTATTGTTGATATTTGTTTTTGTACTTTTTATAACATATATAACCACTCGTTGGTTAGGTGGTATTCAAAAAGCAAAATCCAATAATAAGAATTTGCAGATAGTGGAAACGATTGCAGTTGGTAACAACAAATTTGTTTCGATTATTGCAGTAGGGAAAAAATACATTGTTGTTTCAGTTGGCAAAGATGAAGTTCATATGCTTACACAATTGGAAGAAGAAGATTTAAAGGATTTATCTTATTTAAATCAGACAAGTGGAATGAATGGAGAATCTTTTCAGGAGATACTTAGAAAGATTAAAGATAAAATCCCAAAGAAGTAGGAAAATTATGAAGAGAATTAAGAAAATTTATTGTATGTCATCGCTGATATTTGCATGTGCAGTTGTAGTCTTTGTACTAGGATTTGGGTTCTTTTCACCAAAACATACTTATGCATCTGAAGTGGATACAGATAGCATAACAGATATGGGAAGTGGAAGTCAGGATAATGCGGATGCACATACGGATAATGCGGATGGTATTTCAATTACATATAATAATGATTCTGGATCGGTATCTACGCCGATTAAGATGTTGTTAGTATTAACAATCTTAGCATTAGCACCATCTATTTTGGTCATGCTTACATCTTATACGCGAATTATTATCGTTTTGCATTTTACAAGGACGGCAATTGGTACGCAGACGGCACCACCCAATCAAGTGTTGATTGGGTTAGCTTTGTTTTTGACGTTTTTTATTATGTGGCCGACTTTTAAAGAAATTAATACTGTTGCAATCCAACCGCTAGATCAAGGTGCGATTACACAAGAAGAAGCGTTTGACGCAGCACAGGAACCTTTACGGGAATTTATGTATGCACAGACACAGACGAAAGATTTGGAATTATTTGTTGAATTATCAGGGGAAACTTATGATGATTATGAAGAGGTCCCTTTTACAACAATTATTCCGGCTTTTATCTTGAGTGAATTAAGAACAGCGTTCATTATAGGATTTTTAATATATATTCCGTTTATTATTATCGATATGGTTGTATCATCCGTATTGATGTCGATGGGTATGATGATGCTCCCGCCGACAACCATTTCATTGCCATTTAAGATTTTGTTGTTTATATTGGCTGATGGTTGGGATTTGATAGTTACCGGATTGATACGAACGTTTTACTGACAGATACAGATGAAAAGAGGTGTACGATATGATATCAGAAGGTGCGGTTATGGATATTGCACGTGAAACGATTTATACAATTATAATCACATCAATGCCATTATTGCTTGTATCATTAATTATCGGTTTGATTATAAGTATTTTTCAAACTGTTACATCGATTCAAGAACAAACATTGACTTTCGTACCAAAAATTATAGGTGTATTTCTGGCTATGATGATATTTGGTTCATGGATATTGAATATTATAACCGGGTTTATGACAGATTTATGGTCGAATTTCAGTTATTACTTGGGTATTGGATAATTTATGGTTAATATAGACTTTTCATTATATGATTTTGAATATTTATTATTAATATTGGTCAGGATATCTGCATTTATATTCATTGCTCCTTTTTTTGGACAAACAGGAGTGCCCAATCAGGTAAAAATAGGCTTTTCGTTTTTTTTGACAATCATTCTGATTAATGTAGTGCCACATCCGTCTTTAGAGTACGCTGGTGTGATAGAGTATGCAGGTATTGTTCTGCAGGAAGGAATTACAGGATTGCTGATTGGTTTCGGGGCAAATATCTGTAGTTCCATTGTTTTATTTGCAGGAAATATCATCGATATGGACATAGGTTTGTCTATGGCAACAGAGTTTAATGCGGATGCAAATTCGCAAGTTACAATTACAGGTAATCTGTATTATTATTTGGTATTATTATTACTTGTTACTTCCAATATGCATACATACCTAATTCGAGCGGTTAGCGATTCCTTTTCGATTATTCCTGTTGGACAAGGAACGATTGAAATCAATCATTTGTTATATTCGATGTTGCAGTACGTTTCGGATATGTTTGTGATCGGTTTTCGAATTTTTCTTCCGTTTTTTGCATGCATGATGATTTTGAATTGTGTATTAGGTATTATGGCTAAAGTTGCACCACAGATGAATATGTTTTCTGTTGGTATGCAAATGAAAATAATTGTAGGTTTATTGGTGTTATTTTTCTCTCTATATATGTTACCAAATATTGCAGATGCAGTTTTTAAAGAAATAAAAACAATGGTGGTTATGTTTATTGAAAGTATGTATTGAGAATTTTGAGCCGGAAAAATTGCTTCTTCCGTTAAATCTTCAGTTTTTTGCTCAGGACGGGGAAGGCGGAGAGAAAACTGAGCCGGCAACTGAGAAAAAATTAAAAGATGCAAGAAAAGAAGGTAAGGTTGCAAAGAGCAAGGAATTAACTGCTGCATTTGATTTGATTGTTTTGTTTTTGGTTTTGAAAATTTTCATTTCTTATGTTGGGGAAAGGATGCTGGATTTGTTTACGGATACCTATGCGAGAATTGGAGAATTTGTTCGCGTAAATCGTGAGGGGGTTACTTCGGTAGCTGTTTCTTCTTTATTTATGAATCTGGTTGTAAAATTTTTGCTGATTGTATTACCGTTTTTTCTGATTGGGATGTTGATATCGTTTTTGGTTAGTGTTGTACAAGTGGGATGGCAGGTTTCATCAAAACCGATGCAGCCGAACTTATCGAAATTTAATCCAATCAATGGATTTAAAAGAATTGTATCCAAAGATTCTTTATTTGAATTAGTAAAATCAATCATAAAAGTCGCAGTTATTATCTACATTGCATATTCGTCCATAAAAAATGATATGAATTCTCTTTTTGTATTATATGATTTGCCGTTAAAGACGGCGATTGCTTATGTTGGAGAACTTATTATTAATGTAGGATTGAAAATTAGTATTGTTTATTTGATTGTTGGGTTGGCTGATTTTATATATCAAAAACATAAATTTAAAGAAGAAATGAAGATGACCAAACAAGAGGTAAAAGATGAATTTAAGAACACGGAAGGAAATCCGGAAATAAAAGGTCGTCAAAGAAGAAAGATGCAGGAAGTATCGCAACGAAGAATGATGCAGGATGTGCCGAAGGCAGACGTTGTAATTACAAACCCGACGCATTTGGCGGTTGCGATTATGTATGATGCTCAAGTTAGTAAGGCACCTGTTGTGCTTGCAAAAGGAGCAGATTATTTGGCAGCAAAGATTAAAGAGATAGCAAAAGATAGCCAGATTGAAATTGTTGAAAATAAGCCACTGGCAAGGATGCTGTATCATAATGTTGATATTGGAGCAGAAATTCCACCGGAATTGTACCAGGCGGTGGCGGAAGTGCTTGCGATGGTTTATCATATGAAAAACCCGCAATAGTTAAGAAAGGAGGAATTGTTTAAATGAAGAAAACAGATATTGGTGTTGGATTATATTTGTTATGTGCAGTTATTTTCTTTATTATACCGATTCCATCCTTATTATTAGATGTTATGTTAGCAATCAATATTTCGTTGGCATTGATTATCCTTTTTAATGCGTTATTTACAAAAGAAATTCTTGATATGTCATTCTTCCCGACATTGTTACTTTTTACTACGATTTTTCGAATTTCTTTGAACGTGTCATCTACAAGATTGATTCTTACAACCGGAGACCCGGGAAATGTAGTAAGAACATTTGGTGATTTTGTAGGTGGTGGAGATATTGTAATTGGAGCAATTGTTTTTATTGTTTTAATTATCATTCAGTTTATGGTTATTAATAAAGGTTCGGAACGAGTATCGGAAGTAACTGCCCGTTTCACACTGGATGCAATGCCGGGTAAACAGATGGCAATTGATGCGGATTTGAATACCGGAGCAATTACGGATGCGGAAGCGAAGACCCGCCGTGCCAAAATACAGCAGGAGTCCTCTTTCTTTGGCGCCATGGATGGTGCTACTAAGTATGTAAAAGGAGATGCAGCTGCAGGTTTGATTATTACACTAATTAACTTAGTGGGTGGAACTGCAATGGGAATTATGCAGCAGGGATTAGCATTTCAAGATGCAATTCTGGAGTATGGAATATTAACGATTGGTGATGGTTTGGTATCACAGATTCCGTCGCTATTGATCTCTCTTTCAACAGGTATTCTTGTTACAAAAGGCTCAAATGAGGCTGACTTTAGTGGTGTTCTTGTAAAACAGTTGTTTGGAATACCAAAAGTATTATATATGGTAGGTGGAGTGTTAATTTTCTTGGGGATTTTCACACCATTACAATGGTGGCTGTTTTGTGCACTTGGAATTATGTTTATCCTTGCAGGCAGAAGCATTCACACTACAATCGGAGTTGAAAGTATTGAAGAAGAGGTTCAACAAACTGAGACAGAGGCAGAGGAGATTCGGAAACCGGAGAATGTTGTATCCTTATTGAAGGTTGATCCAATCGAATTAGAATTTGGATATGGTATTATCCCGCTGGCAGATGTGAATCAAGGGGGCGATTTGTTAGATCGTGTTGTAATGATTCGTAGGCAGATTGCGTTGGAACTTGGTACGGTTGTGCCAATTATTCGTTTGAGAGATAATATTCAGCTCAATCCAAATCAATACATTATTAAAATTAAAGGAATTCAGGTTACAGAAGGTGAGATACTATTTGATCATTTTATGGCTATGAATCCGGGATATGTAGAGGAGGAAATAACCGGTATTCCAACTTATGAACCGTCGTTCCATTTACCTGCAATTTGGATTACGGAAGGACAGAGAGAACGTGCAGAAAGTTTGGGATATACTGTAGTCGATCCGCCTTCTATTATAGCGACTCATTTGACGGAGATAATTCGAGAGCATATAGCAGAACTTTTGACAAGACAAGATGTACAAGGATTAGTTAATAATTTAAAAGAGTCAAATCCTGTACTTGTGGATGAATTGATACCGAAACTTCTTGGTTTGGGTGAGGTTCAAAAGGTGTTACAGAATCTGTTGCAAGAAGGAATTTCGATTCGAGATTTGTTATCTATATTTGAAACGTTGGCGGATCATGCTCAAAACACAAGAGATACGGATGTTCTTACTGAATATGTACGCCAAAGTTTGAAAAGATCGATATCGAATAAATACTTTCCGGCAAATGAAACAACAAGTGTTGTTACATTAGATCCGAAGATTGAACAGGAAATCATGGCATCGGTGAAACAAACGGAGCAGGGGGCATATCTTACATTAGATCCGGAGAAAACAAGAGCGATTATGGAACAAGTGGGAAATGAAATTGCCAAACTTGAGAATTTAGGCAAGAGTGCAATTATTATTACATCTCCAATCGTAAGAATGTATTTTAAAAAATTAACAGAAGATTACTACAAAGATTTGATTGTGATTTCTTATAACGAGGTAGAATCAAATGTAGAATTACAATCAGTAGGGATGGTGACTGTGTAAATGACGATTAATAAATTTCAAGGAAAAACAAAAGAAGAAGCTTTGCAAAAAGCAAAGGATGAATTTGGAGAAAATGCGGTAATTATGAATGTAAAAGAAATTAAACCAAAAGGTTTGTTTCGCGTATTTAAAAGTTCCGTGTTTGAAGTCACCGCAGCAATGGAAGAAAAGGAAACTTTCATTAGTCCTAAGAATATTCTTCAACCAACACTTATGACACATGAAAAAATTAATATTACAGCAGACGAGGAAATTAAAATGCCTAAATTGCAAAATGTAATTAAAGAACCGGAAACAAAAAATTCGGTTTTCGAAGAAAAAAATATAGAAGAGCGTTTGGATAATTTGTCTAATATGCTGGAAGAATCACTAGGGAATGTTAGGAAAGATTCGGTAGGACAGAAAGATAATCCTTCTACGGAAGAGATTAACTTCCTAAAAATTCTATATAGTACATTGCTAAAAAATGAAGTAAACGAGAAATATATTAATCAAATAATGGACGAGATTGAGAAGATGACTCGTCCGGGTAATAATGTTGATACAATTTTATCAAATGTTTACCAAAAAATGATTTTACGGTTTGGACAACCAAAGCCGATTGAATTAGACACAAGTAAACCTAAAGTTGTTATTTTTATGGGACCGACCGGAGTTGGAAAAACTACTTCGATTGCAAAAATTGCATCCAAATATAAGATGGAATATGATAGAAAAGTTGCCTTTATTACGGCGGATACATATAGAATTGCAGCAACAGAACAATTAAAGATTTATGCAAATATATTGAATGCGCCAATGTCTATTGTTTATTCGGCAGAGGAATTAAATCCGACCATTCAAAAGTTCGAAGAGTATGATTTGATTTTTGTAGATACAGCAGGGTTTTCGCATAAGAATAATGCCCAAAAGGAAGATATGAAAAAGTTATTAGATGTGTTGGATCCGATTTATGCAAAAGAAGTATATTTGGTATTGAGTGCGACGACAAAATACAATGATTTACTGGATATAGTTGATATGTATCGTGAGTTATCGGAGTATAAGTTATTATTTACAAAACTGGATGAAACAACCTGTTATGGAAATTTATTGAATATCAAGTTATATTCAAAGGCGGATTTATCTTATGTGACCAATGGACAAAATGTCCCGGAGGATATTGAGATATTTAATACACAAAAAATTGTGAAGCATTTGTTAGGAGGCAGGTAGTGTATGGATCAAGCTCAACAGCTTAGAAATGTTGTGAAAATCAGAAATCAAAATAATACGAATACCGCTCGAGTGCTTGCAGTTACAAGTGGAAAAGGTGGAGTCGGAAAATCTAATGTTTCCGTAAATCTTGCGATACAACTTCGTAAGGCCGGAAAACGTGTTATTATCTTTGATGCAGATTTTGGATTGGCGAATGTAGAGGTTATGTTTGGTGCAATACCAAAATACAATTTGTCTGATTTGATTTATAGGGGGAAAAGTATTCGAGAGATTATTACACCGGGACCAATGGATATTGGTTTTATATCTGGGGGCTCGGGTGTTATTGGGTTAAATAATTTATATCGGGAGCAAATTATATACCTTATAAAATCACTTTCAGAATTAAATGAAATGGCCGATTTTATCATTATAGATACCGGGGCGGGTGTTTCTGATCAGGTTTTGGAGTTTGTTATGGCAAGCCCGGAAGTGTTATTGGTCTCAACACCGGAGCCGAGTTCGTTAACAGATTCCTATTCTTTAATGAAAGCCTTGTATCGAAATCCGAATTTTGTAGCAAACGGAACGGTGGTTCATTTGATTGCAAATAAAGTCAATTCAATTGAAGAGGGACAGACTGTGTATGACAAATTAAATTCTGTTGTATCACAATTTTTAAATGGTAAATTAGACTTTCTGGGGATGATACCACAGGATCCTATCTTGGAAAAATCTGTAAGACAACAGAAAACTGTTTCATTAAATGCACCTGATTCTCCGTCGGCAAAAGCATTTGAAGTTTTAGCTTCGAATTTGTTAGATGGAAAAAAGGAACAGGTTCAAATTCGTTGGGGGATATCGCAGTTTATTTCAAATATCTTAAATAGGAAAAAATAGGAGAAGAAAATATGGTACTTACAAATGTTATAAATCCTGGGGATAAAGTTGAATTTCAAATTTTAAATCAAAATAGTCAAAGTGAGGATGCAGATTTTAAGATTTATAAAACAAGTATATATGATTTTGTATCAGATACGGATATTGAAATTTCAATTCCGACAGAGAGAGGAAGAAATATAGACTTACCGGAGATGTTCCGTTGTGAAATGATTATTTATACAAAAAAAGGATTATATTCGTGTGTAGGTGTTTTAAATGATTTATATGATACCGGGGATATCAATCGCATTGCAATTACGATAAAAACACCATTGATAAAATTACAAAGAAGAGAATTTTTCCGTATGCAGTGCACAATCAATATGCAGTATTATGTGATTGATGACGGACTTAGAGAATGTTATTGTAGTGATGATTATAAAAAGGCATTACAAAATGAAAGATATTTGGCAAAGGCAAGACCGGGTGTTGTGGTTGATATTAGTGGGGGTGGAATTCGTTTTGTAACGCATGAAGAAATACCAAATCAGGATGAAATTCTAGTGGTTTTAGCATTGCATAGCGAAAAAATCGACGAAACATTTTATATACTATCGGAAATTGTGGATGGTTATCAGACAAAAGGAATAACGGCGAAATATGTAAATCGTGCAAAATTTATATTTGATGATTTGAACGAGAGAGAAAAAATAGTTCGATATGTATTTGAAATGGAAAGATATATGAGAAAAAAAGAAAATGGATAGACAAATGAAGAAAAATATATTGATTATCGATAACTCTGCACTCGTGAGGAGAGTTATATGTGATATAATCAACGCAGATAGTAATTTTCAGGCAATTGATGTTTGTCGTGACGGAAAAGAAGCTTTTGATCAAATCCAAAAGAAAAAGTATGATGCTTTGATTGTAAATGCTTTGATGCCGAGAATGGATGGATTACAATTACTTGAGAAGCTACAACATAAGGGAATTCCGTTTCGGGCTGTTTTGATTTCCTCCTTTTCCGGAAAAGAGAAGAAATCAATTATAGGTTCTGTAAAAAAAGGAATTGTTGGGTTTGTAGCACAACCGTCTACTGTTATTGATGCAAAAAGTGAAAAGTTTGAGAAAGCATTAATGGAAGCGTTGAATGGAGTCTTTGCTTCTGATAATTACTTTCGAATGCAGGAGAACAATTTGAAGGTCAATCATATGGAGAAACCGATTAAGCCAATGGAGAAACGAAGTAAAATTGTTGCAATTGCATCTTCAACCGGAGGACCGCAGGCTTTGCAAAAGGTTATTTCTAATTTACCCTCCAACTTGGATGCACCGGTTGTTGTTGTACAACATATGCCGGAAGGTTTTACAACGATATTGGCTGAAAGATTAGACTCAGAATGTAGTATTCCTGTAAGGGAAGCAAAAAAAGGAGAAGAACTCCAAAAAGGTGTTGTATATATTGCACCTGCAGGACAACATTTGGAAGTGGTCCGAGGAAGCAATGAAACACATCGTTTTTCATTTAGTGATTTGCCACCGATTGGAAAATTAAAGCCGTGTGCAAATGTTACATACAAGTCGCTGGCTCAAACAAGTTACGATTTGGTTATTTGTGTTGTACTCACCGGAATGGGGGCCGATGGTACAGAGGGTATTCTATCTTTGAAAAAAGATAAAGATGTTTACATAATTGCCCAGGATAAAGATTCTTGTGTGGTTTATGGAATGCCAAGATCAATAGTAGAAGCAGGAGTGGTTGACCAGGTAAATCCAATATCCGAAATTGCTAGGACAATTATTAAGAATGTGGGGGTAAGATAAGATGGATGTGAGTCAATATCTGGAGATTTTCATTGATGAAAGTGCAGAACATTTACAAACCTTAAGTGATTGTATTATGACACTGGAAAAGGAACCGGAGAATAGTGATACAATTAATGAGGTGTTCCGTGCTGCCCATTCCTTAAAAGGTATGGCAGGAACAATGGGATATAAAAGAATGCAACATCTAACACATGATATGGAAAATGTTTTCCAAGAGGTTAGAAGCGGTAAGATTGCTGTTGATAGTTCAATGATAGATTTATTGTTTGAGTGTTTGGATGCTTTAGATAAGTATCTTGAAAACATCAAATCATCATCGGATGAAGGAACGGAAGATAATGAAATTATTATTCGTGAATTGAATGATTTTATTGCCAGAGCAAATGGAGAACAGGTTGCGGCTCCAAAGGAAGAAGCTTCTCAGGAAATAGCACCTGCAGAAGAAAAATCAAAAGAAGAATCACCTGCAGAAGAAACAGAGAATCCAAAGCAGGAAGAAACAGAAAAAACAGATGTTGAGCTCGCAAAATATCTTGAAATAGAACCGAACGAACATGAGAAGAATCTGATTGCAGAAGCAAAAGAAGGTGGAAACAAGATATATGGTATGACAGTGTATGTCAAGCATGATTGTCTATTAAAAGCTGCAAGAGCTTTTTTGGTATTCAGAGCAGTTGAAGAGTTGGGACAGATTGTGGTTTATCGTCCGAGTTCGCAGGATATTGAAGATGAACGTTTTGATTTGGATTTCAGTTTCTATATTTCAACTACGGAAGCTGTAGACAAGTTAAAACAGGCGGCTGAAAATGTTTCGGAAGTAGATAAAGTTTTATGTGGGGAAATTGTTATACAAGAAACTGAAAAGCAGGAGGAAGAAAGTAAACCTGCAGTAGCAAAAACAAACGATACAAAAGTAAAAGCACCGGAACAAAAAACAAACGCACCTGCACCGGCAAAGAAAACAACGGGAAAACCGGCAACCAATAGAACAGTACGTGTTGATATTGAAAAATTAGATGCTTTAATGAATCAGGTTTCAGAGTTGATTATTGCAAAAAACAGTTTGGTATCAATCAGTTCAACAGATGGTGGTTCCAGAAGTGCCGGATTCCAGGAACAAATAGAGTATCTAGAAAGAATCACAACCAATTTACATGAATCTGTAATGAAGGTTAGAATGGTTCCGATTGAAAGTGTTGTAAGCAAATTTCCACGTATGATTCGTGATCTTTCCAGAACTTTGGATAAAAAGATGGAACTTACGATGAGTGGAGAAGAAACCGAATTAGATCGTACTGTAGTAGATCAAATTGGAGACCCTTTACAACACTTGCTTCGTAACTCTGCAGACCATGGATTAGAAGATGCAGCGTTGCGAAAGGAACGTGGAAAACCTCAAACAGGGCAGATTTTCCTGAATGCTTATCAAGAAGGAAATAACGTTATCATTCAAGTAGGTGATGATGGTAATGGAATTGATGTTGAAGCGGTAAAGACAAAAGCGATTGAAAGAAAAGTTATTACTGCTGAGCAGGCTGAGAAGATGAGTAAAAAAGAAATCGTAAATTTACTCTTCCTGCCGAGCTTCTCAATGGCAAAGAAGATAACAGATATTTCAGGACGTGGAGTTGGTCTTGATGTAGTAAAATCAAATATCGAACAATTAGGTGGAGATGTTGAAGTTGATACTACTCTGGGAAGTGGAACAACCTTTACAGTTCGTCTACCGCTTACGCTTGCTATTATTCAGGCATTAATGGTTGAGATTCGCAATGAAAAATATGCGATTGCTTTAGGTTCTATCTCGAATATCGAAGATATTCCGGTTACAGATATTAAGTATGTTCAGGCGAATGAGGTAATTCATTTGAGAGGTAGTGTGATTCCGTTAGTTCGATTGGATAAAGTGTTAGATATAGAACCGCGAGAGGAAGATCCGGAAAGTCTTACGGTAGTTATTGTAAAACGTGGTGAAAGTCAAGTTGGTTTGATTGTTGATAATTTGATGGGACAACAGGAAATTGTAATTAAATCATTAGGAAAATACATCAATGGTAATAAATTGATTAGCGGTGCTACCATCTTAGGAGATGGTGAAGTCGCATTGATACTTGATGTTAACACATTGATGTAGGGAGGTGTTTGTGATGGCAGATAATTTACTGGAAACAACAGAAGTGATTACAAAACAATATATTGTTGTTCAAATCGGAAATGAAAAATATGGAATAGATATCGGATATGTAGATAACATCGTTCGTATGCAAAAAATAACAAGAGTTCCAAAGGCACAAGTATACTTTAAAGGAATTATTAATCTTCGAGGCGAAATTGTTCCTGTTATGAGCGTGCGAGTTAAAATGGGATTAGAAGACGATGTTATTACGAATGCATCCAGAATTATTATCCTGAAAATCGATGATAGAGGGGCGATTGGTATTGTTGTAGACCAGGTGTGTGAAGTTGTAACACTTTCTACGGATCAAATTGATAAAGTGGCATCAAACGGTACACAATCACTGAAAGACAACTTTATTAATGGAATCGGAAAAAATGGAGAAGAATTGATTTCTTTATTTGAGATTAACGCGATTGTAGATGAGAAAGAGAATATGTAAAGTGAGAGGTTGTATAGTGAGGGAACGCCCTCACTATACATAATTTTAGGAGGTGTTTTCTTGGGGTATAAACTTGAAGGCATAAATGAAATGTGTATCGATATTTTGAAAGAAATTGGAAATATCGGTGCAGGAAATGCTTCGACAGCGATTGCGAATATGTTGAACCGCAAAATCAATATGAAAGTTCCGAAAGCAATATTAACAGATGTTTCAAAACTTGGAGGGGTCATTTGTTCGGAAGAAGAAACCGTGGTGGGTGTTTTTCTTGAAGTGACAGGAGAGATAGAAGGAAGCATCATGTTTATTTTAAAATTAGATGCGGCACACCATATGGTAAATCGTCTGATGGGAAAAGATGATTCTGAACTGATAGAATTATTGAAATCCGGAAATGATGTTGAATTAAGAAGTTTTGACGAGATGGAATTATCGGCGATTAAAGAAATGGGAAACATTATTGCGTCCTCCTATATGATTGCAATTTCAAATATGCTTAAGCTTCCAATGGCACCATCGGTTCCGTATATTTCAGTTGATATGGCGGCAGCAATATTGAGTGTCCCGGCAGTAGAATTTGGTCAGTATGGTGACCTTGCATTTTTAATTGAGACTGAATTTTTAGATGAGATTAGTATGGGAGGCTATTTTATTTTAATGCCAAACCCGGATTCGTATGAAAAGATATTTGGTGCATTAGGAATTCAAGTTTAAGAATGGCGGGAACAATATGAGAGATATAGTGAAAGTTGGGATGGCTGACTTAAAAGTCGCTGAAGCGCCGGATGGGCTTACAACCTTGGGGTTAGGCTCGTGTATCGGCTTAACTTTATATGATCCTGTGGCAAAAATTGGCGGAATGGTTCATTATATGCTTCCGGATAGTACAAAAATTGCAAATAGTCACACAAATATTGCGAAATTTGGAGACACCGGTATCGTGGAATTGTTAGAGAAGATGCTTGAAAACGGAGCAAGTAAACGCCGTATGGTTGCAAAGATGGCAGGAGGAGCCTGTATGTTTGGTGTGTCAAGTGCATCAACAATGGCCTCCATAGGAAAACGCAATGAGGAAATTGGTCTGGAAATATTAGGGATGTTAAATATTCCGTTAGTTGCCAGTGATACAGGGTTAAATTATGGTCGGACTATCATTTTAGATTGTTCAAATGGTGAGCTTATTATTAGAGCGGTTGGAAAAGATGTAAAATCGATTTAGCATTACATAGGTCATGAAATATGACGGAATGGAGAATCTATGAAAACAAGATTTATTCCGGCGTTAATTATGTTATTAGCCGGAGCAATTGATTGTATAATTTCTATTTATAATAATTATACAATTGATAAGTTTCTAATACAGTTATTCGTTGTTCTTGTTATTTTTTTCTTTATAGGATGCGTTGTAAAGATTGTTTTGGAGAGTAGCTTTAAAGTAATGGAAGAGGAAAATCCGGAAGAATCAGATAAAGAAAACGATGAGCAGACAGAAGAAAGTAAAGAATCTACGGAGCAAACGAAAACTGAAAAGAAAGAACAGGAATAATAGTTTGGAGCGGTTTGCATGAAGAATTTTGACGCAGATAAACTGTGGAATGAATACAAAACAAATCCCACTCAGGAAATGAGAGAGAATTTAATTATTCATTATTCACAGTTAGTAAAGTTAGTCGCAGGAAGATTAAGTATGTATTTAGGCTACAACGTAGAATATGAAGATTTGGTCAGTTATGGAATCTTTGGCTTAATAGATGCGATTGACAAATATGATATGGAAAAAAATGTAAAATTTGAGACGTACGCAAGTCTTCGTATCCGAGGTGCAATTCTAGATCAGATACGTAAGATGGATTGGATTCCGAGAACGGTTCGTCAGCGACAGAGAAAAATGGACGAGGCTATCAAATCAATTGAGATGAGAACCGGGAAACCGGCATCAGAGGAAGAGTTAGCAGTCGAGTTGGAAATTTCAACAGATGAATTATTGAACTGGCAGTCGCAATGCAAGGTGACAAATGTTATTTCACTTAATGAATTTGAAGAACAAGGACCTGAACCTTCAGCAGATGTCCATCGGAGTTCGCATTTTGCACAACCTCAGGATGTGATAGAAGGGAATGAATTGAAGGATACTTTGGTAGCTGCATTGGAATTATTAACGGAAAAAGAACGACAGGTAATTCAGTTTTATTATTATGAAGAGTTGACGTTAAAAGAGATTAGTCGAATTTTGGATGTGTCAGAATCTAGAGTCTCACAGTTACACACAAAAGCACTGGTAAAAATGAAGAAAAAGATGGGGCCATATATGGGCGTGTTGGTAGAAGGATAACGAGGATAGATTATGAATCAATATTTTCAACTTGAATTTAAAAATCAAAATGCATATATTAAATTCTTTCCACCAAAAGATGGAGGAAAACGAGTTGATGTAAATGATGTGGTTAACTATTTATCATTGAAAACATATCAAAACGTAAATGTAAAGGATATCAATCTGGGGATTATGAGTGATAATCCAGAAGGGACTGAGGTTTTTGTTGCACCTTGGAATGGAAATGAAGTTGCAGAAACGATGAAAGTGACGTTATCTCTAGATAAGATGAAAGTATTCTGTTGTTTTTATGCACCATCTGAAAATGGCAGAAAGTTAACAAAGGAAGAGATAAAAGATACACTGGCAACAAAGAATATAAAGTATGGAATTGATGAGAGCGCAATTGATTTGTTTTTAAAAGAACGTCATTACTGTACGAATTATGTTTTGGCAGAAGGATTATATCCTATTCATGGGAAAGACGCCAAAATTGAATATTTTTTTAATACAAATATAAATCTTCAACCAAAGAGAAATGAAGATGGAAGTGTTGATTACAGAGAATTAAACACAATATCCCATATTAACAAAGGCGAAATTTTGGCGAGATTGATACCTGCTGAAAAAGGGGAATCCGGAAAGAATGTTCATGGAGAAGAGATTAAGCCAAGAGTAGTAAAACAATTAAAATTAGAATTTGGAAAAAATATTACTATTAATGAAGAACGAACAGAATTATATTCAAATGTTTCAGGTCATGCATCCTGTTACAATGGAAAAGTGTTTGTGTCAGATGTATATGAAGTACCGGCTGATGTTGACAATTCGATTGGAAATATTGACTATGAAGGAAGCGTTCATGTTCATGGAAATGTAAAGAGTGGATTTACCATCCGAGCAACCGGAGATATTATTATTGATGGTATTGTGGATAATGCAAGTTTAATTGCAGGTGGACAAATTATAGTAGCACACGGTGTTCATGGAATAAAACAAGGCGTTTTAGAAGCACAGACTAATGTTATGGCTAAATATATTGAGAATGCTACTGTACGAGCGGGTGGCTATGTAGAGGCAGAAATGATAATTAACAGTGATGTATCTGCAGGGAATACAGTTCGTGCAAATGGTAAGAAGGGGCTAATCAGCGGTGGAATTTGTCGGGCCGGTCATTTGATAGAAGCGTCTAACATTGGTTCACAAATGGGAACAATTACCACGATAGAAGTTGGAGCAGATCCTAGAATTAAAGAAAGATTCCTTGCACTTAGAAAAGATGTCAGTTCCAAACAAGAAGAATTGGATCGATTAAAATTGATTGTAAATTCATATGGAGATATCATAAAACGCGGAGAACACCTGCCGGCGGATAAAATGCAGTATGCACAAAGCATTGCGATTGAATATAAGAAGAAGAAAGATGAATTGTTGCCTCTGCAAGAAGAACTAATGAAATTAAGAAATGATATGTATGCCGCTGAAAAATCTACGATTGATGTATCAAGAAGTATATATCCCGGAGTAACGGTTTCGATTGGAGAGTTATCTTATCATGTGAATGATGTCAAGAATAGTTGTAGATTTAAAAAGCAACAAGGAGAAATTGTGACTATGATTATTTAAGAAGGTGGGGAGAACCATGTCAGTAAGTCCGGTAAATTTAAATGGAATGATACAAAGAACAAATGATGTCGGAAACGCAAAACAGATACAGGATTCAAAGCCTTTAATAGATCAGGCAAATATCCAGCAACAGGTTATAAAAAAGGAAGACCAATTACGCCATCAGGTAATGGAACCGGATACTTATGAAAGTTTAGAAAATAATATGGATGCAAAAGAAGAAGGAAGTAATAATTATTTCTTTAAAAAATCTCAAAAGAGAAAAAAACAAGATAATAAAAAAACAAAAAATCATCAGTTGGAAAGACAAAGAAATAAATTTGATATCACAATATAGAGGATAAAATGAACATTGTAATTATTATTTTTATAATTTTAGGAATTGGATTTATTATAGGAAGTTTTATGATTCAGGATAAACTTTCAATTAAAGATTTAAATAAAATATCAGAATTAAGTGAATCTGAAATGAAAATCATAGTAGATAAACAAATGAGCAAAGCTTCTACTATTGTGGAAGAGAAAATTGAAGATGCGATAGATGAATCTGTAGAAGCAACAAAGCGTTCTATGGAAAAAGAGACGAATGACAAAATTATGGCAATTAGCGAATTTTCCGATACAATTTTAGAATCAATGAATAAGACTCATAACGAAATTATGTTTTTATATAGTATGTTGAATGATAAGCATGTGGAATTGACAGAGCATGCGGGGCATTTACAGCGTTTTTCTGATGATTTAAAGAAAACGGAAAATGAACTTTTGAATAAAATTGCAGATCATGCAACAGCAATAGAGGATTCAGTTGGGAATTCTAAAATTGTAGATGAAAATGAATTGTTGGTGGCATCGGTAAAACTGAACGAAACAGAAAATGAAACGATAAACATTGAGGAATTAGAGTTTAATCATAATGAGTCGATTCTTTCTTTGCATAAAGAAGGGAAAACAGATGTTGAGATAGCTAAGGAGTTAGGATTAGGACTAGGAGAGGTTAAACTTGTAATCGGATTATATAAAGGAGAGCAGTAATATGAGGTTAAAATATTATATGAGAGGACTTGGTGTTGGAATATTAATTTCGACAGTTGTTCTTTTTGTTGCATTCCGATTTCAAAAGGTTGAAATATCCGATGAAGAGGTGATACAAAGAGCCAAAGAATTAGGTATGGTTATGGATGATTCGAGAGGGACGGTGTCAGAAAATAAAAATCATTTGGAAACAGAAGGAGAATCAGAAACAGAAACACAATTACAATCAACAGAGACGTTGGATGAATCAAATGAATCAAATGAAACAAATTAAATAAATAACTTGCAACAAAGCCTTTGATATGATATAATCTCAAAGGCTTAATTTAATTAATCACGCATACTGACAGTGGTGCTGGTGCCGGATATTACGCTTTCCGGTGGCTTAACTGGAGGATGTATGTGGAAGAAAAAACCAATGGAGGTAGAAAAATGAGCGTAATTTCAATGAAACAATTATTAGAAGCAGGTGTTCACTTTGGACATCAAACAAGAAGATGGAATCCTAAAATGGCTCCATACATCTACACAGAACGTAACGGTATTTATATTATCGATTTACAGAAATCTGTAGGAAAAGTAGACGAAGCGTATGATGCAATTTCTGATATTGCAGCACAGGGTGGAACAATTCTTTTTGTAGGAACAAAAAAACAGGCACAGGATGCGATTAAATCTGAAGCTGAGCGTTGTGGAATGTACTATGTAAATGAAAGATGGCTTGGAGGAATGCTTACAAACTTTAGAACAATCCAGAGCCGTATTGCAAGATTAAAAGAAATCGAAGCTATGGCAGAAGATGGTACATTTGATGTTCTTCCAAAAAAAGAAGTAATTGCACTGAAAAAAGAATGGGATAAATTAGAGAGAAATCTTGGTGGAATTAAAGAAATGAAAAGAATTCCAGATGCAATTTTCGTTGTAGATCCTAAGAAAGAAAGAATTTGTATTCAAGAAGCACAGTCATTAGGAATCACACTTGTTGGTATTGCAGATACAAACTGTGATCCGGATGAATTAGATTACGTAATTCCAGGTAACGATGATGCTATCAGAGCGGTTAAATTGATTGTTTCAAAAATGGCAGATGCTGTAATTGAAGCTAACCAAGGTGCTGAAGCACTTGTATCAGAAGTATCAGAAGAAATCGCGGAAGAAACAGAAGAAGTTGTAGAAGAATAATATTTCATATATTGGAGGAAAACGAAGATGGCTATTACAGCTGGAATGGTGAAAGAACTGCGTGAACTTACCGGCGCAGGAATGATGGATTGTAAAAAAGCTTTAGGCGAAACCAATGGTGACATGGATGCTGCCGTTGAATTTTTAAGAAAAAATGGACAGGCAAAAGCAGAGAAAAAAGCAGGAAGAATTGCGGCAGAAGGTCTTTGTGCAGTTGTTTTGAAAGACGATACAACAGCTGCAGTTGTTGAAGTAAACTCTGAAACAGATTTCGTTGCAAAGAATGATACATTCAAAGAGTTTGTTACAGCAGTTGCAAACCAGGCAGTTAATTCAGAAGCTGCAGATATGGATGCTTTTATGGCAGAGGTTTGGAATCTTGATTCAAGCAAAACAGTAAATGAAGCACTGGTAGAAAAAGTTGCTGTTATTGGTGAGAATATTAAAATTAGAAGATTTGAAAAAGTTGTTGCAGAGGATGGTTGCGTCGTATCTTATGTTCACGGTGGTGGAAGAATCGGTGTTATTGTTGAAGCAAATACAACTTCAGTTAACGATACTGTAAAGGAAGCATTAACTAATATTGCAATGCAGATTGCTGCTTTAAATCCAAAATATGTTTCCAGAGATGAAATTAGTGCAGAATATATTGCGCATGAAAAAGAGATTCTTTTAGCTCAGATTATGAATGATCCAAAAGAATCGCAGAAACCTGAGAAAGTTATCAATGGTATGATTGAAGGTCGTATCAGCAAAGAATTAAAAGAAATCTGTTTGGTTGATCAGGTTTATGTAAAAGCTGAGGACGGAAAACAGACAGTTGCTAAATATTTAGAAGAAGTATCAAAACAAGTCGGAACATCTGTTTCTGTTAAGAAATTTGTTCGTTTTGAAACCGGTGAAGGTATTGAAAAGAAAAATGAGGATTTCGCAGCGGAAGTTGCAGCTCAGATGGCAGGAAACTAAGATACATCGACTATTGTATTGTGCATATGAGGGATGTGATGTTTATCACATCCCTTTTTCTGTAAAAAAATATAGAAAGTTTTAAAAGTTTTTATTTACAAGATTATAAAATATGATAAAATATAATGTGAGTGATTTTGTATAATATTATCTGAGTTTTATGTGTGATTAAATCAGGTAAATATAATTTATGGAGGATAATTATGGGACTTTTTAAGGATTTTAAGGATGATTTTTCATTAGCCATTGATGATCTTATGCCTGATGATGATGATTCTGAAGTAACTGAAACACAAGTAACTGCGACAACATCTGCACCACAAGAATTGAATGTGGAACAACCGGTTCAGGAGGAATATGTAGCACCTGTTGAGCCTCCGGTTACAGAAGAAGTGAAGTATGAAGCAGAACAATCGTTTGAAGTTGAGGATTTTAATGATGTATCTCTTGAAACAGAGAATGCAGTAGAAGACAACTCAAACGAATTTGAAGAAGATGAAGTTGATTTTGTTTTAGATGACGAGGAAGTTGCAGAAGAGTTTACAGTTGAGCAAGAACCTGCATTTGTCGAAGAAGAAAATACTTCAATTAATGAAACTGTTGAAGAAGTTCAACCAATAGAAGAAACTCCGGTAGAAGAACCATCATATCCGGAATCAACATGGAATAATGATTTTGGAACGGCTACTCCGGTAGAAGAGCCTATTACATATTCTGAGAATAAAACAAATTATTACGATGAAACACCATCATATAATACGGAGGGAACTAACATGTACGAAGAAAACACAATGAGTCAGGATTACACAACACCATCTCAACCGGTTGTAGATAATGAAACATCTGTAGTTACAGCTAACACTGTATTATCCGGTGATATTCAGTCATCTGGTTCATTCGATATCCAGGGTACAATTAATGGTAATGTTACATGTAATGGAAAATTAACTGTTACAGGAACAATCAATGGTAATAGTTCTGCTTCAGAATTTATTGCGGATGTTGCAAAAATTGAAGGTGAAATCGCTAGTACCGGTGCAGTTACAATTGGTGCAGGAACGGTAGTAATTGGAAATATTTCTTCTTCTTCAGCAGTAATCGCAGGGGCTGTAAAAGGAGATATTGATGTTCAAGGACCGGTAGTTGTAGATGCATCTGCTATTATTATGGGTAACATTAAATCCCGTTCTGTTCAAATTAATAATGGTGCTGTTATCGAAGGATTCTGTTCACAGTGCTATTCAGATATTGATGTACAGGGTATTTTTGGAGTATAAGAGAGGTCGTTTTGTATGAAACGTATTTTGTTAAAACTCAGTGGAGAAGCTTTGGCTGGAGAGAAACATCACGGATTTGATGAACCTACTGTTACAGATGTTGCGAAACAGGTTAAAGAAATTGTTGAATCAGGAATACAAGTTGGTATTGTGATTGGCGGAGGCAATTTCTGGAGAGGTCGTACCAGCGAAATAATTGACAGAACTAAGGCAGATCAGATTGGAATGTTAGCCACTGTTATGAATTGTATCTATGTGTCTGAGATATTCCGTTCTGTTGGGATGAAAACACAAGTGTTAACACCATTTGAGTGTGGTTCTATGACAAAGCTCTTTTCAAAAGATAGAGTTAACAAATATTTTGAACATAATATGGTTGTGTTCTTTGCTGGTGGGACCGGACATCCATACTTTTCCACCGATACTGCAACTGTACTGCGTGCAATTGAAATTGAAGCAGAAGGTATTTGGTTGGCAAAATCAATTGATGGGGTGTATGACAGTGATCCGAAGACCAACCCAAATGCAAAGAAATATGAAGAAGTGTCTATTCAAGAAGTTATCGATAAAAAACTGGCTGTTGTAGACCTTACAGCTTCCATTTTGTGTATGGAAAATAAAGTACCAATGTATGTTTTTGGTTTGAATGAAGATAGAAGTATTGTTCGAGCTATGAACGGAGAGTTTAAAGGTACAAAAGTAACAGTATTGTAGGAGGATGACATCGTGGATGAGAGACTTTTAATATATGAAGAAAAAATGGAAAAATCCCTTAATAATTTAGAAGAAGAATTGGCCTCCATTCGTGCAGGACGAGCTAATCCGCACGTTTTAGACAAACTTCGTGTAGATTATTATGGTGTTCCAAGTGCGATTCAACAGGTTGCAAACGTTAGTGTTCCGGAACCTAGAATGATTCAGATTCAACCATGGGAAGCATCATTAGTAAAGGAAATTGAAAAGGCAATTCTTTGTTCTGATTTGGGATTAAATCCAACAACGGATGGTAAAGTGATTCGTTTGGTTTTCCCTGAATTAACAGAAGAAAGAAGAAAAGATATTGCAAAGGATATTAAGAAAAAGGGCGAGAATACAAAAGTAGCCGTTCGTAATATAAGACGAGATGCAATTGATCAATTTAAAAAGTTAAGTAAAGAAGATGTTTCTGAAGATGAAATTAAAGATTTAGAAAACATGACACAGAAATTAACAGATCAATATATTTCAAAGGTTGACCAAGCGGTTGATGCTAAAACCAAAGAAATTCTTACAGTTTAATTTATACAGATTTATATGGGACATTGCCTTGTGGCGTGTCCCATTCTTGTAAAATAAGAAGTATAGAGGTGTTTTATGAATATTCCAAAACATGTTGCTATCATTTTAGATGGAAATGGCAGATGGGCCAAAAGCAAAAATATGCCACGTAATTATGGTCATACAGCAGGAGCAAAGAATGTAGAAAAAATGACGCGTGTGGCACATGATATGGGAATACGTTATCTTACCGTATATGCATTTTCAACCGAGAATTGGAATCGACCAGACAGTGAAGTAAAAGCATTAATGGTATTATTAGAATCCTATTTGAAGACGTGTGTGAAAACAGCAAATAAGAATAACATGAAGGTGAGAATAATAGGTGATATTAGTAAACTTTCAACAGATTTGCAGGATAAAATATGGTTTGCACAAGATGAAACAAAGAATAATACGGAAATGGTGCTGACAATTGCAATTAACTATGGTAGCAGAGATGAAATGTTACGTGCATTTAAAAAAATGATAGAAGATGAGAAACAGGGAATTATTTCAAAAGAACAGATAGATGAAAGTTTAGTATCCTCTTATTTGGATACATACGATATGCCGGATCCGGATTTGTTAATTCGAACAAGCGGTGAACAAAGGTTATCTAATTTTTTACTTTGGCAATTGGCTTACAGCGAGTTTTATTTTACAGATGTACCGTGGCCGGATTTTGATGAAAATGAGTTGAAAAAAGCTATTATAGCGTATAATAGTAGAGATAGACGTTTTGGAGCACTGAAAGAAGAGTAGTTTTTGGAGGATATTATGTTTAAGACAAGATTATTGAGTGGAATTGTATTGGTCATCTTGGCGATTGCACTTATTCTATTAGGAAATGAAATATTATTATTTTCGACATTGCTTATTTCTTGTATTGGAATGTTTGAATTATACCGCATTTTTAAAATTGAAAAAAGTTTATTGGCAATCATTGGGTATCTGATAACGATTGTATACTATTGTAATCTTAGATGGACATTTTGTCCTGCTGATATGCTGATAATTATGGCATTTATAATATGCCTAATGTTTGTTTACGTTTTTTCTTACCCAAAATACGAAAGCAAACAATTAATGGCGGCATTCTTTGGCGTATTTTATGTTGCAATCATGCTTTCTTTTGTATATCAGATTAGGATGTTAGAGAAAGGTGTATATCTTGCATTTTTGATTTTCCTATGTTCATGGGGATGTGATACCTGTGCATACTGCGTTGGGGTATTAATTGGCAAACATAAGATGTCGCCAAAGCTGAGTCCGAAAAAATCGATTGAAGGAGCAATCGGTGGTGTGGTTGGTTGTGCATTGTTAACAGCATTGTATGCGTTTCTGTTAAGAAATCAAATGGAAATTGGAACAAGAGAAATTATTATCTTATCATGTATTGCTGCCGTCGCAGGCTTGATTTCAATGGTTGGTGATTTGACAGCTTCAGCGATCAAGAGAAATAATGATATTAAAGATTATGGAAAATTAATTCCCGGTCACGGTGGAATTTTGGACCGTTTTGATAGTATGATAATTACTGCACCGATTATTTATTATTTGGCGTATTACTTCATGTAGAAGAAAGGGAATTCTATGAAAAAAATTGCAATTTTAGGTTCAACCGGTTCTATTGGAACGCAGACCTTAGCGGTGGTTGATGAACAGAAAGATATAGAAGTGGTTGCACTTTCTTGTGGGAAAAACATAAAATGCATAGAAGCACAAATGAGAAAATATAGACCTAAAGTTGTTGGCGTTTGGGACGAAGAGGATGCGAAAAGTCTAAAAGCTTCAACAAAAGATTTAGATATTAAAATAGTCTCCGGGATGGAGGGACTAATTGAAGTGGCAACTTTTCCGGATATGGATATCCTTGTTACGGCTATCGTTGGTATGTTAGGAATAAAACCTACAATAGCTGCGATTCAAGCAGGAAAGAGTATTGCTTTGGCGAATAAAGAGACGTTAGTCACCGCAGGACACATAATTATGCCTTTGGCAAAAGAATGCAATGTTCCTATTCTTCCGGTAGACAGTGAACACAGTGCCATTTTTCAATCTCTGCAAGGCGAAACCTGCAATAAAATCAGCAAAATTCTATTGACGGCATCCGGAGGTCCTTTTCGAGGGAAAAGCATCAAAGAACTTGAAAAGATACAGGTAGAAGATGCGTTGAAACATCCGAATTGGGAGATGGGTAAAAAAATTACCATAGATTCGTCTACATTGATTAATAAAGGGTTGGAGGTCATTGAGGCAAAATGGCTTTTTGATGTTTCGACGGATAAGATAGAGGTTGTAGTACATCCTCAAAGTGTAATTCATTCGGCTGTTGAGTTTGAAGATGGTGCAGTTATTGCACAACTTGGAACTCCGGATATGCGTTTGCCAATTCAATATGCATTGTATTATCCACAGCGTAGAATATTATCGGGTAAAAGAGTTGATTTATTTGATTTAAAAGAATTAACATTTGAGAAACCGGATTTAAAGACGTTTCGAGGATTAGGATTTGCTTATGCTGCAATTGAAAAAGGCGGAAATATGCCGACCATATTTAATGCTGCTAATGAGAAGGCCGTATCCATGTTTTTGAATCGTAAGATAAGTTATTTGGATATTATAGATATTATTGAAGAATGTATGGACAGTGTTTTCTATATTAAAAATCCTAATATTGAAGAAATTATTGAGACAGAAAAGGAAACCTATGAATATATAGGTAAAAGGTGGTAAATTGAGCGGAATTATATCAATTATTATAGCAATTATCATTTTTAGCGTTATTATACTATTTCATGAATTAGGGCACTTTTTGCTTGCTAAAGCAAACGGAATACGGGTAAATGAGTTTTCTCTCGGTCTGGGACCTACAATTATTGGCTTTAAAAAGGGTGAAACAAAGTATTCTTTGAAATTACTTCCGTTTGGTGGTGCTTGTATGATGGAAGGGGAAGATGATGTTTCAGATGATAGCAGGGCATTCAATAACAAGTCTGTATGGGCGAGAATTAGTGTTGTGTTTGCCGGTCCGCTATTTAATTTTATTCTGGCATTTGTATTTGCTGTAATTATTATTGCATGTGTAGGTTACGACAAACCTGTAATTGCAGGTGTGATTGACGGATATCCGGCCCAAGAAGCGGGCCTTAGAGCTGGAGATGAAATTATAGAAATGAATAATAAGAACATTCATTTTTATAAGGAAGTAAGTTCTTATTCATTGTATAACCCGGGGGAAGAAGTAGAAGTAACCTATATTAGGGATGGGAAAAAAGATACTGTAACGTTACAGCCTGTCTATAGTGAAGAATATGGTTCTTATATGTTTGGAATTACACATGACGGAACAAGAACCAAAGGACATATAGGAGATGTATTATTACATGGCGCTTATGAAGTGAAATATTGGATATCCACAACTGTGGAAAGCTTAAAGATGTTAGTGGGAGGAAAGGCTTCTGTAAACGATTTAAGTGGTCCGGTTGGTATTGTAAAAAATATAGGTGATACTTATCAGAAGTCAAAACAAACAGATGGATTGTATTACGCATTTCTTAACATGTTGAATTGGATGATTTTATTATCTGCCAATTTAGGAGTAATGAATCTTTTGCCATTGCCGGCCTTAGATGGAGGTCGTTTGGTTTTTCTTATTATCGAAGCGATTACAAGAAAAAAAATACCGCCGGAAAAAGAAGGAATGGTCCATTTTGTAGGAATTGTTCTATTGTTGTTGCTAATGGTAATTGTAATGTTTAATGATATTCGAAAAATATTTATATAAAGATAGAAAAGGTGATGCAATTATGGAACGTATGCGTACAAAAGAAATTCAAATTGGAAATAAGATTATCGGAAATAACCATCCCATTTTAATTCAGTCAATGACGAATACTAAAACAGAGGATGTGGACGCTACTGTTGCACAAATTTTAAAATTGGAAAAAGCTGGATGTGATATCATACGTTGTGCAGTTCCGACGATGGATGCGGCCTTTGCAATAAAACAGATCAAAGAACAGATTCATATTCCACTTGTAGCAGATATTCATTTTGATTATCGACTTGCAATTGCGGCGCTTGAGAATGGAGCGGATAAGATTCGGATTAATCCCGGAAATATAGGGGATTCATCACGTGTGCAGGCAGTTGTTGATGTGGCAAAAGAATACAATGCTCCGATACGTGTCGGGGTGAACAGCGGTTCTTTAGAAAAAAGTATCTTAGAAAAATATCGTGGTGTAACAGCACAAGGAATAGTTGAGAGTGCATTAGATAAAGCGAAAATGATCGAAGATATGGGATATGATAATCTTGTGATTAGTATTAAATCTTCTGACGTATTAATGTCTTTTGATGCTTATAAAATGATTTCAACAAAAACACAATATCCGTTACATGTTGGAATCACGGAGTCAGGTACATTAATAAGCGGAAACATTAAATCGGCAATAGGTTTAGGCTTGATTCTTAGAGAAGGAATTGGTGATACCATTCGTGTTTCTTTAACAGGAGATCCAATCGAGGAAATTAAAAGTGCAAAATTGATTTTGCGTACACTTGGCATTCGAAAAGGTGGTATTGAAGTCGTATCCTGTCCAACTTGTGGGCGAACACAGATTGATTTAATCCGTCTTGCAAATCAGGTTGAAACTATGGTTACAGATTATCCGTTAGATATCAAAGTAGCTGTTATGGGCTGTGTTGTGAATGGTCCGGGAGAGGCAAAAGAAGCTGATATTGGTATTGCCGGCGGAATTGGAGAGGGTCTTATTATAAAACATGGAGAAATATACAAAAAAGTACCGGAAGATCAACTGTTATCAGCATTAAGATACGAATTGGAACATTGGGGAGAATAAACGTGTCAAAGTTATTTAAAGAAGTTTTTCCGACAATAAAATTAGATACGGAGTTGAATCATTTATTGGACAAGGTTTCCGTTATTAAGATAAGTGCGAATCATGAGAAGAATCATATTCGCATTTATTTGCTTGCAGAAAGATTGCTTACGAAGAAGCAAATTTGGAAACTGGAAAAGGTCATCAGTGATCAAATTTTTGAAAAGCAAGGGATGAAAGTTCAAATTATTGAAAAATTTAATCTTTCTGCCCAATATACCGCTCGTAAATTGATGGAAGTCTATAAAGATAGTATTTTAGATGAACTATATGAACATAGTGTTTTGGAGTATAATTTGCTCCGAACTGCGGAACTGCATTTTGAAGATGATAAAAATTTACTTTTGAAATTAGACCATACTATTATTGCGAAAACAAGAACAGATGATATTGTAGAGTTTTTGGAAAAAGTGATTTGTGAAAGATGCGGGTTAGACTTAATTGTAACTGTGGAATTTATTGCACCAAAAGAGAGTAAATATCGTAAGAATTCAGAACGCCAGATACAACAGGAAGTACAAAGTATTATGATGCGTACGGGAAAGGTGGAATCTGAAGATGTGGTAGAAGAAGTATCGGCGGATGTAGATGTGAAAGAATCCGTCGTTGAAGAAAAAGCACCGGATAAGAAGAATGATTTTCGAAAGAAACCAACCAATCCGGATGTTATATATGGTAAAGATTTTGATGAAGAATCCATTTCAATTGAAAAAATTGATGCACCAATTGGAGAAGTGATCTTTAGAGGAAAAATACTATCGGTTGACAAACGTGACATACGAAATGAAAAATCAATTGTTATCTTTTCCATAACAGACTTTACCGATACAATTGTGGTGAAGCTTTTTGCAAAAACGGTTGAAGTGCCATCGTTGCTTGAAGATATAAAAAAAGGAGCATTTGTGAAAATAAAAGGAATGGCCACAATCGATAAATTTGATGGTGACTTAACGATTAGTTCTGTTGTTGGGATTAAGAAAATACCGGATTTTACAGTTTCAAGAAGGGACAACAGTGCAGAAAAAAGGGTTGAGTTGCATTGTCATACCAAGATGAGTGATATGGACGGTGTCTCAAATGCTAAAGACATTATCCAATGTGCAATGGAATGGGGACACAAGGCAATTGCAATTACAGATCATGGGAACGTGCAGGCTTTTCCGGAAGCATTTCATGCAATAAAAAAGGATGATGATTTTAAAATTATATATGGCGTTGAAGCCTATCTGGTAGATGATTTAAAAGGTATCGTTACAAATCAAAAGGGGCAATCGTTAGAAAACAGCTATGTTGTTTTTGATCTGGAAACGACTGGTTTTAGTCCGCAAAAAAATAAAATAATCGAAATAGGTGCAGTCAAAATAGAAAATGGAAGAATAACAGAACGCTTTTCCCGTTTTGTAAATCCGAATATTCCGATTCCGTTTCGAATTGAAGAATTAACGGGGATTCGAGATGATATGGTTGTTAATGAACCGTTGATAGATGAAATTCTTCCGGAATTTGTTTCTTTTTGTAAAGGCTGCATTCTAGTTGCGCATAATGCAGATTTTGATATCAGTTTCATCAAAAAAAATTGTGAAGATTTGGGGATTGCATTTCATCCTACATTTATAGATACGGTTGCATTATCTAGAGTTTTATTGCCGAGTTTAAATCGTTTTAAATTAGATACCATTGCAAAGGCGTTGAATATTGCACTAAACAACCATCATCGTGCAGTGGATGATGCAAATTGTACGGCGGATATATTTCTGCATTTTTTGGAGATGCTACAGGCTCGCGGAGTAGAGAATATGGAACAGATTAATGCATTAAGTAATTCATCTGTAGTAAATATTCAAAAAATGCCGACCTATCATGCCATTATTCTTGCTACATGTGATTTGGGAAGAACCAATTTGTATAAATTAATTTCTTTATCACATGTGAAATATTATAATAAAAGACCAAGAATTCCAAAGAGTGAATTTATAAAATATAGGGATGGATTATTAATTGGTTCAGCCTGTGAAGCAGGTGAATTGTATCAGGCAATTCTAAATGGAAGACCGGAAGAAGAAATTGTTCGTCTTGTTAACTTCTATGATTATTTAGAGATCCAACCATTAGGAAACAACCAATTTATGCTTGAAAAAGAGGATTCTTTCATTTCCTCACAAAATGATTTAATCCAAATCAATAAAAAGATTGTTAAGCTGGGAGAAGATTTCCATAAACCTGTTGTGGCAACCTGTGACGTGCATTTTTTGAATCCTCAGGACGAAATATATCGTCGAATTATCATGACAGGACAAGGTTTCAAAGATGCGGATAATCAAGCTCCGTTATACTTTAGAACGACAGAGGAAATGCTAGAAGAGTTTCAGTATCTTGGAAGCGCAAAAGCAGAAGAGGTTGTAATTACCAATCCAAATAAAATTGCAGATATGTGTGAGAAGATATCTCCGGTAAGACCGGATAAATGCCCACCAATTATTGAAAATTCCGATCAGATGTTACGTGATATTTGTTATTCAAAGGCGCATAAGATGTATGGGGAAAAACTCCCGGATGTAGTATATCAGCGTTTGGAGAGGGAACTAAATTCCATTATCAGTAATGGATATGCGGTTATGTATATTATTGCACAGAAACTGGTATGGAAGTCTAATGAAGATGGATATTTGGTTGGTTCCAGGGGGTCCGTAGGAAGTTCATTTGTTGCAACGATGTCCGGAGTAACAGAGGTAAATCCGCTACATGCACATTATCGCTGTGGACACTGTAAATATTCTGATTTTGATTCGGAATTGGTCAAGTCATATTCCGGAAGAAGTGGTTGTGATATGCCGGATAAGAATTGTCCGGTATGTGGAAAGCCTTTAATCAAAGACGGATTTGACATTCCGTTTGAGACATTCTTGGGATTTAAAGGAAATAAGGAACCGGATATTGACTTGAATTTTTCGGGAGAATATCAAGGAAAGGCACACAAATATACAGAAGTCATATTTGGAGAAGGTCAAACTTATAAAGCAGGGACAATCGGTACGCTTGCCGACAAAACGGCTTTTGGTTATGTGAAGAATTATTATGAAGAACGAGGCGTTCATAAAAGAAATTGTGAAATAGACAGGATTGTACTAGGTTGTGTAGGTGTGAGAAGAACAACAGGGCAACATCCAGGTGGAATTGTTGTATTGCCAATGGGAGAAGAAATTGAAACGTTTACACCAATTCAACATCCTGCAAACGATATGGAGACAGATATCATTACAACACATTTTGATTACCATTCGATCGATCATAATTTGTTAAAACTGGATATTCTGGGGCATGATGATCCTACGATGATTCGAATGTTACAGGATTTAACGGGGATTGATCCGACTGAGATACCATTAGATGATAAAGCGGTAATGTCTCTGTTTACCAATACGAAAGCATTAGAGATTGAACCGGAAGATATTTCTGGTTGTACACTTGGTGCATTGGGAATTCCGGAATTTGGTACGGATTTTGCAATGGGTATGTTAATAGACACACAACCCAAGGAGTTTTCTGATTTGATTCGAATTGCGGGACTTTCGCATGGTACGGATGTGTGGTTAGGAAATGCACAAGTATTGATAGAAGAAAAAAAGGCAACCATCTCAACTGCAATTTGTACCAGAGATGATATTATGATTTATTTGATAGGAATGGGATTGGATAGCGAGGAAGCGTTTACCATTATGGAGTCTGTAAGAAAAGGGAAAGGACTCAAACCGGAATGGGAACAACATATGAGAGAAAAGAATGTACCGGAATGGTATATTTGGTCTTGTAAGAAAATCCAATACATGTTTCCGAAGGCGCATGCTGCGGCGTATGTTATGATGGCATGGCGAATTGCCTATTGCAAAGTTTTTTATCCACTTGCGTATTATGCGGCATATTTTTCTATTCGTGCAACCGGATTTTCATATGAGTTAATGTGCCAAGGAAAAGAAAAATTAAATGTTTATTTAACAGACTATCAAAAAAGAAAAGATACTCTATCTAAAAAAGAACAGGATGTCCTAAAAGATATGCGTATTGTACAGGAAATGTATGCCAGAGGATTTGAATTCCTGCCATTGGATATATATTCTGCACACCCGAATCGTTTTCAGATTGTAGATGGTAAATTAATGCCGGCTCTTAATACGATAGAAGGATTAGGGGATAATGCAGCAATATCCATTGCGGAAGCATCTAAAAATGGTAGATTCCTATCCAAGGATGATTTTCGTGAGAGGACAAAAGTCTCTAAAACAATTATAGAATTAATGTCCGATTTGGGATTATTTGGAGATATACCGGAATCAAACCAACTGTCCCTATTTGATTTTGGCACGTAGAGGATAAGAAAAACCAGTCATTAAAATGACTGGTTTTTTGGTTAATTGTCAATTCCGGGATTAAAAATACGATAGTCGGAAGGGTTGTTTAGAGAACTCTGATAAACAACATTTGTTTTAAAATCCTGAAAAAATATATATTCTGATGTGATATTAATATTTTTATAGTTTCCTTCGGCGATAATGAGAAAATCGGAACCATCATTTTTAATCCGACAAAAAGCAGAAACGTCTTTATCATATCTTTGATAATAAATGTAACTGCCGTATATATTGTAATGATCGATGCTGTCAGTTGTAACAATTGTAGGGTTTTGCCATTCCGTACTGGTATGAATCAGACAATTATTCTGATCGGGATCAAGATAATAGATGTTATTCTCGTCCACAACAATTGGCTTATATGCTTTACAATCATATACCACACTACTTTGACCGGTTGCAGTATCTAACCGATAGATTTTACTATCTTCTTCTATTCCGTGATAATAAATGTATTGTCCTAAGGTGCTGCAGGTATAGATAGGAATGTCAGATACTTTTTGTTTTTCTGTTCCGTCGATTTTGATGGAATATAAAGTGGTGGCATCATCTTTGCTATAATGAAGATAATAAATATAATTACCGACAAGTGTTGCATAGATACATGGGGCTTTATCCAGAACGGTAACATCACCACCCTTACGGGAAATACGACAGAGGCTGTTTGTATCAACAGCGAAAAGGGGATATTCATGATTAGATGCATCATTATTACGCACATAGTAAATATAGTGACTATCTGCATTAATAAATGAAACGGTGTCATTACATAATTTTTTTAGATTACTGCCATCCGGATTCATGGAATACAGTTTATTATCATCATCCGGATTTGCAAAAAACACAGTTCCGTTACTTTCGCAAAAGAGTCCTTGATTATATAGGTTACCGGCGGTATTTCCATTTACATAATCATCATTAAATCGAACTCTGGTACATAAATACCAAATAAGAATAATGATTAAAATTACAAGAGGAATAGCGATTCCGATTAGTATTTTACGTCGTTTATCCATATGAGATTCTCCTTTGAAAAAATTATACAATTTTCTAAAATATCTTTCAAGGCAGACTTGTCTTTGGATACAGTTTGTAATATTATTTTTATAATAAATATCTTATCAGGAGTATATAAATGAAGGATTTACAAGAGATCAGACAAGACATTGATGCCATCGACAAAAGTATTGTTGAGTTATATGAAAAGAGAATGGAATATGTGCAGGAAGTTGCGAATTATAAGATTAGAACCGGTAAGAAAGTTTTAGATAAAGAACGCGAGAAACAAAAGATAGAGACATTGTCATCTATGGCAAGTACAGAATTTGGGAAAGAAGCTGTTGCGGAACTATTTGACTTAATTATGTCAATTAGCCGAAAAAAACAATATCAGTTATTATCAGAACATGGTAAACTACAAAGACTGGAATTTGATAAACAAAAGAACTATGATTTTTCAGATGCAAAGATTGTCTTCCAAGGAGTTGAAGGTGCATACAGTCAACTGGCAATGAATCGTTTTTTTGGAGATAACTGCAAGAGTTTTCATGTAGAAACATGGAAAGATGCTATGGAAGCAATTAAGAATCAAACAGCGGACTTTGCAGTATTACCAATTGAGAATTCATCTGCAGGCATTGTTTCAGAGAACTATGATTTGTTAATGCAATATGATAACTATATTGTGGCAGAACAAATCATTCAGATTAATCATTCACTATTGGGCCTGGAGGGGACGGATCTTACAAGTGTTCGGACAGTATATTCACATCCGCAGGCATTGATGCAGTGTGGAGAGTATCTGGATGAGAACAAGGAATGGGAGAAAATCAGTATCAAAAATACTGCACTTGCAGCTAAGAAAGTAAAAGAAGATGGAGATAAGACGCAGGTCGCAATTGCAAGTGAGAATACGGCAAATATTTATGGGTTAAAAATTTTACAGAATTGTATTCAAAATCAAAAAAATAATGCGACCAGATTTATTATTGTGTCCGGCAAAAAAATATATTTTTCGGATGCGAAGCGAATTAGTATCTGCTTTCAGATACCTCATGAGAGTGGTAGTTTGTACCGTGCTTTATCGCATTTTATATTTAACCAGTTAAATATGACGAATATCCAATCCAGACCGATTCCAAATAGAAATTGGGAATATTGCTTTTTTCTTGATTTTGAAGGCGAATTGGAAGATACATCCGTACGAAATGCGTTGAGAGGATTACAGGAGGAAACAACGTATTTTAAAATATTGGGAACATATTAACAGGAGGTTTTGATATGGCTGTTTGTACATTTGCATCGATTTATATTGGATCCTATGAAGTAAGTATGAAAGTGTTTGAATTTTCTTCCGGAAAGAGATGTAAGCAGATTGATTACATCCGTTCGAGAATTGATTTGGGGCGTAGTGCTTATTTGTATGGAACAATCGGATATGAATTAGTAGAACAACTTTGTGATACGTTAGAAGAATTCTCGTCGATTATGAAGGGATATAAAGTAGATGATTATGAGATTTATTCTTCCGGAGCGATGAAAAATGTACAAAATGTTTTATTTGTTCTAAATCAGGTATATATCAGAACCGGATTTTCCATTAAGATTATTTCCAATTCGGAATTACGTTTTATTGGTTACAAGTCAGTTGCGGGAACATTGGAGTTTGAGGAATTAATTAAAACGTCCGCGGCCGTTGTTGATATGGGAAGCTTTGGAGTACAGATTACGCTTTTTGACAAAGGAAAGCTTATCACAACACAGTCTCTTAGCATGGGGGCAATGAAACTTCGTAATTTATTGGCTGACGAGGGGAATACATTGTCGATGTATATCCAACAGATGGAAGAGTATATACAGAAGAAAATAGAGGTCTTTTCTGAACTTTATCTTAAAGACAAAGTCGAGAATATTGTTTTAATCAATGATTACGGTATCGAAATCATGAAACGTTTTTTCGAAAAAAAATCAAAGGATGGAATTATAACTGCAAAGCAATTTTTAAAGAATATAGACAAATTACTCGCACATTCAGTAGAAGAAATTGCAAAAGAACTGAAATTATCAAATGACAAGGATTCATTTATTGTTCCATCGTTATTGATTATCCGGAATACAATACGAATGCTGGAAGCAAGTAATGTATGGATTCCGCAAGCGGATATTAATGATGGAATTGCATGCGATTTTGGTGGGAGAAATAAATTAATTCCTGCAACTCACGATTTCGAGAAGGATATTCGTTCCGCTGCTTTGAATCTTGCAAAACAATATAAAAGCTATTCCAAGCATGTGGATTCCTCTGTTCAATTAGCGGTTTTAATGTTTGACGAATTAAAGAAAGTTCATAAAATGGGGAAAAGGCAGAGGCTATTAATCGAAGTTGCGGCGATTTTGCATGATTGTGGAAAATATATCAGCCTTTCACAAAGTGCACAGAATTCCTATCAAATCATAATGTCTTCTGAGATACTTGGATTATCTCATTTAGAACGTGAAATCATTGCACTTACTGTATTGTATAATGATTTGGAATTAGATGATTATGAAGCAATGCCACCGGAAATAAGTCAGCAGGATTATCTTGTGATTGCAAAATTATCCTCTATTTTACGAGTGGTAAATGCATTAGATCAGAGTCACAGACAAAAATTACAAAATGTGAAGATTAAAATTAAAGGACAAGAATTAATTATCACGGTAGATTCTTTTTCTAAATTATCATTGGAGAAAGCTTTATTTTCTAAAAAAACTGAGTTTTTCGAAAATGTATTTAGTGTACGTCCGATATTAAAGGAGCATTATTTAATTTCAGAATAATTTCCGGGGGTGATTTTATGGATAAAAAGATAAATTTTAAAAGCACGGATTATTATGAAAACAGAGAATTGAGTTGGGTAAAGTTTGATGAGAGAGTATTAAACGAAGCAAAAGATAAGACAATTCCGCTTTTAGAACGCCTTAAATTCGTAAGTATTTGCTCTTCGAATTTAGATGAGTTTTTTATGGTGCGCGTTGCATCCTTAAAAGATATGGTGCACGCAAATTATAAAAAACGTGATATTGCAGGTCTTACACCACAAGAACAATTAAAGAAGATTAGTATTGCAACGAGAAATCTTGTGAATAATCAATATAACATTTATAATCGTTCCTTAGTACCTTTGATGAAAAAGGAAGGAATTCGTTTGATTGATCATCATGAGAGTTTGTCGGATGAACAAAAAAATTATGTAGATGAATATTTTATGCAAAATGTTTATCCGGTTTTAACACCTATGGCAGTAGATGCATCCAGGCCATTTCCATTGATCCGGAATAAAACATTAAATATTGCTGCTCTATTGGCAGCGAGAGATACGGATAAAGAAACGGTGTTTGCAACAGTACAGGTCCCGGGAGGAATGAATCGTCTGGTTTCCATACCAGCAGATGATGATGGCAGGGATTTTATTTTATTAGAGCAAATAATAGAAAGAAATTTGGAGAAATTATTCTCTAATTATACGGTTATTACAGCCTCCCCGTATCGTATCATGAGAAATGCAGATTTGACTATAGATGAAGATGAGGCATCGGATCTTTTAAAAGAGATACAGAACAAACTAAAAATGCGACAATGGGGAGAAGTAATTCGTCTTGAAGTAGAAGATCGAATTCATGATAAGCTGTTAAATATTCTTCAAAAAGAATTAAAAGTAGCAGATAATGATATTTTCTCAATTCCTGGACCAATTGATTTGACGGTGCTAATGAAGTTATATGGATTAGAAGGCTTTGATGAATTAAAGCTCAAGCCATTTACCCCAATGCCGGTACTGGAATTTGAAGAAGCAGAAAATGTATTTGAGGCAATTCGAAAGAAGGATATTTTCTTACATCATCCGTATGACAGTTTTGCACCAGTTGTAGATTTTATTAAACAAGCGGCAAAGGATCCTGATGTATTAGCAATAAAACAGACTTTGTATCGGGTTAGTGGAAATTCTCCTATTATTGCCTCGTTGGCGCAGGCAGCAGAGAATGGAAAACAGGTTACGGTTTTAGTAGAATTAAAAGCCAGATTTGATGAAGAACACAATATTGTTTGGGCCAAAAAACTGGAACAGGCAGGATGTCATGTTATTTATGGTTTGGTAGGTTTGAAAACACATAGCAAAATTGCATTGGTTGTTCGTCGGGAAGATGAAGGAATCAGACGATATGTGCATTTGGGAACAGGAAATTACAATGATTCTACCGCTAAAATATATACAGATTGTGGAATTTTTACCTGTAAAGAATCTATCGGAGAAGATGCAACAGCTGTATTCAACATGTTGTCAGGATATTCAGAACCGTTATCATGGAATCAGCTTATTTTGGCACCATATTGGTTGAGAGATAAATTTTTGGCATTGCTGGAACGTGAAAAGAAAATAGCGAAGGAGAATGGACAGGCAAGAATTATAGCCAAAATGAATTCGTTATGTGATCCGGAGATTATCGAGGCCTTATACGAAGCATCCGCATGTGGAGTAAAAATTGATCTAATTGTTAGGGGGATTTGCTGCCTTAAGGTTGGAATAAAGAATGTGAGTGAAAATATTACAGTTCGTTCCATTGTGGGGAATTTCTTAGAACATAGCCGAATCTTTTATTTTCATAATAATGGAAATCCGGAAGTGTACATGGGAAGTGCAGATTGGATGCAAAGAAATCTGGACAAACGAGTAGAGATTATCTTTCCGGTATTAGACGATGAATTAAAAGAAAAAGTATGTCACATTTTAAATGTTGAGTTACAGGATAATGTGAAAGCACATGTATTAAATGAAAATGGAGATTATTTAAAAATTGATAAAAGAGGAAAATCAATTGTTAATTCACAACAACAATTTTGTGATGAGGCGAAGATGCAGTCTCCAAGAGAATTGCAAAAAGAAACAAAAAGAATCTTTATTCCGGCAGAACCAATATAAAGATACTTGACAGCATTCTAAAAGTATGTTATCTTAATTGAGTTGTTAGAAGAACAAGTAGAGTATCCACTCTCACCTAAGCGCAAGTGGGCGACTTAGTGTTTATATTTCGAACGTATTATTAATGTGTTTAGAGATGTTAGTGGATAGTCTGTCTATCCACTAATTTTTATTTTGGAGGTATACGACCATTAGCGAATTAATGATTAATGAACAAATCAGAGACAAAGAAGTGCGCTTAATAGGTGCGGATGGTGAACAGTTAGGTGTTGTTTCCAGCAAAGAAGCTCAGAAGATTGCTGATGAAGCGGGTCTGGATCTTGTTAAGATCGCCCCGAATGCAAAACCACCTGTTTGTAAAGTGATTGACTACGGGAAGTATCGTTATGAACTTGCAAGAAAGGAAAAAGATGCAAAGAAGAAACAAAAAACCATCGAATTGAAAGAGATTCGCCTTTCACCGAATATTGAAACAAACGATTTGAATACCAAAATTAACGCTGCAAGAAAGTTTATTAGTAAGGGAAATCGTGTAAAGATTACTTTGCGTTTCCGCGGACGTGAGATGGCTCATATGAACAATAGTAAACACATTCTTGATGATTTCGCAGAGAAATTAGAGGACGTTGCAGTAGTGGAGAAAGCACCAAAAGTAGAAGGTAAGAGTATCGGCATGGTGCTGGCAGAAAAAAGATAATAGTTTAAGGAGGAAGATATAATGCCAAAAATTAAGACAAACAAAGCAGCAGCAAAACGTTTTAAATTAACAGGAACAGGTAAATTAAAAAGAAATAAAGCTTATAAGAGACATATCTTAACAAAGAAAACAACAAAAACTAAGAGAAATCTTAGAAAAGCAGCAATGACAGATCAGTCAAATGTTAAGAATATGAAGAAGATTTTACCATATATCTAAGAAGTAAATAAGGAGGAAGATCACATGGCAAGAGTTAAAGGTGGATTAGGTGCTAAAAAAAGACATAATAGAACATTAAAGTTAGCAAAAGGTTATAGAGGCGCCAGATCAAAACAATATAGAGTAGCAAAACAATCTGTTATGAGAGCTTTAACAAGTTCTTATGCAGGACGTAAAGAAAGAAAAAGACAGTTCCGTCAGTTATGGGTAGCTCGTATTAATGCAGCTGCCAGATTAAATGGTTTATCATATAGCCGTTTTATGTATGGTTTAAAATTAGCAGAAGTTGATTTAAACCGTAAAGTATTAGCTGATATGGCTGTATCTGATGCAGAAGGATTTGCTAAATTAACAGAACTTGCAAAATCAAAATTAAGCTAATTTTTTCCCCACAAATGTTTCCGTTTGTGGGGTTTTTTTGCAAGAAAAAGTATGTTAGAATAGTATCGATAAACAGATTAGAAAAGGAGAAGACATATGTCTATTTTAGTAACAGGCGGAGCTGGATATATAGGAAGTCATACATGCGTTGAGTTGATTCAGTCGGGATATGATGTAATTGTCTTAGATAATCTATCCAATTCTTCTGAGAAATCATTGGATAGGGTAGAAGAACTTACAGGGACAAAACCAACGTTTTACAAAGGAGACATTTTAGATCAGGATATATTAAATAAAATCTTTGAAACGGAGAATATCGAATCTTGTATTCACTTTGCCGGATTAAAGGCTGTAGGCGAATCGGTACGAAAACCATACGAATATTATCATAATAATATAGCCGGAACGCTTAGTCTTATAGATGTTATGAGAAAGCACAACTGTAAGAATATTATTTTCTCATCTTCAGCAACTGTGTATGGTGATCCGGTTCAGATTCCGATTACGGAGAATTGTCCAAAAGGGCAGTGTACGAACCCTTATGGTTGGACGAAATCTATGTTAGAACAGATTTTATCAGATATTCAAAAAGCAGATCCGGAATGGAATGTTATTATTTTGCGTTACTTCAATCCGATTGGTGCACATCATAGTGGAAGAATTGGAGAGAACCCAAATGGCATCCCAAATAACTTAATGCCATATATTACTCAGGTTGCGGTTGGAAAACTGGCAGAATTAGGAGTTTTTGGAGATGATTATGACACACCGGATGGAACCGGAGTAAGGGATTATATTCATGTTGTTGATTTAGCACAGGGACATGTAAGTGCATTAACCAAAATTAAAGAAAATGCCGGTTTATGTATTTATAATCTTGGAACCGGACATGGGTATAGTGTATTAGATATTGTGAATAATTTTGAATCTGCTAATCATATTAAAATTCCATATTCCATCAAAGAAAGAAGACCAGGAGATATCGCAGTATGTTATTGTGATCCATCCAAAGCAAAAGAAGAAATGGGTTGGGAAGCTAAATATGGAATAGAAGAGATGTGTGCTGATTCATGGAGATGGCAAAAGAATAATCCGAATGGATACGAAGAATAATTATAAAAATTCTGCATATTATAATGCAGAATTTTTTTTATCCTTAAATTTAATTGTTTTCATAGTTTGGACGTGTTAGCATAGAGTGCATGTGTACAACAAAGGAGAGACCCGATGAAGATATTTCTAAAGAACTTGTTATTATATAAAAAGGCATTCTTCATAATTGTTTTTTTTCTGCTCATTCAGGCTTATTGCGACTTGAAATTGCCTCAGTATACATCAAATATAATAGATGTAGGGATAATGAATCAAGGAGTAGAACATATCTTACCAAGGCAGATGACGGAGGCTGATTATACATATACACTTGCGTATATGACGGAATCAGAGAAAGATGTATTTCGTTCTTATTATATAGAAGAAAATGGTATATATCGTCTTGTTGCAAGCAAGAGAGTGTGGGATAAAGCAGATCAAATTTTCCAAGAGCCCTTTGTTAAAGCATATTTATCCAAAGAAAACATGGACATGGTAGATCGAGTTGATTTGGGAACAGAACTGACAAGAACAATGGGAATTACTTATGCAATAGAATGTAATAAAGCAGCTGGAGTTGATATGCATAAACTTCAAACATCCTATATGTGGAGAATTGGAATTAAAATGATTTTTGTCGCATTTCTTATGTTGTGTGCAGCGATTGCCGTTGGTTATTTTTCATCAAGGGTTGGTGCCATGGTTGGGCGTGATTTAAGAAAAAATATTTTTGGTACAGTATTAAAATTTTCTAATACAGAAATGGAGCAGTTCTCCACAGCTTCCTTAATCACTCGTAGTACCAATGATATTCAGCAGATTCAAATGGTTACTGTCATATTTTTGAGGATTATATTATATGCACCAATTATTGGTTTGGGTGGGGTTTTTAAAGTGATTCAAACCGGAGCAAATATGGTATGGGTCATTGTGCTTGCCGTAATTGCTATCTTGTGCCTTGTTATCACTTTAGTATTTATTGCCATGCCAAAGTTTAAAAAAATGCAGCATTTAATTGATCGTATGAATCTGGTGTCTCGGGAAATTCTTACCGGATTAAGTGTAGTGCGTGCATTTTCGAGAGAAAAGAAAGAGGAAGAACGTTTTGAGATTGCAAATCATAATCTTACCAAAACACAGTTGTTTACAAATAGAATTATGGCATTCATGATGCCGGGAATGATGATGATTATGTATGGAATAACATTATTAATTGTTTGGGTTTCGGCAAGGAATATTGACAACGGAACCATGCAGGTAGGAACCATGACTGCTTTTATTACGTATACCATACAAATTGTTATCTCATTTTTAATGTTAACTATAATGTCGATTATGTTTCCAAGAGCAGCTGTTGCTTCAGAACGAATTCATGAAGTCATTCATACCCAATCATCGATTATTAATAAAGATGAAGCAATAGAATTAAAGAATCCATCAGGACATATAAAGTTCTCAAATGTATCTTTTCGTTATCCGGATGCAAAAGAAATGGCTATTTGTAATATAACATTTGAAGCAAATCAAGGCGAGGTTACGGCAATAATCGGAAGCACAGGAAGTGGAAAAAGCACGATAATTAATTTGATTCCAAGATTTTATGATGTATCAGAAGGTGAAATTCTGATAGATGGAGTCGATATTCGAAAATACAGTTTAAAATCACTTCGTAATGCGATCGGTTTTGTGCCACAAAAAGGATTGCTTTTTTCTGGTAGTATTGCATCTAATATTAAATTTGGGCAAAAAAGCGCAACAACGAAACAGATGAGCGAAGCGGCAGAAATTGCACAAGCAAAAGACTTTATTTTAAAAAAAGAAGACGGATTTGACAGTACAATTGCACAAGGAGGAAGTAATGTTTCCGGAGGACAAAAACAACGGATATCAATTGCCCGTGCAATTATGAAAGAACCAAAGATTTATATTTTCGATGATAGTTTTTCGGCGCTAGATGTAAAGACAGAACGAAAACTACGCGATGCGTTGCTTCAAAAGACGCAAAACGCAACTGTGTTAATTGTTGCACAACGAATTAGTACTATAATGAGTGCAGATAAAATCATTGTTTTAGAGGATGGCAGAATAGTTGGGGAAGGAACACATTTTGAGTTACTAAAAAATTGTCAGGTATATAAGCAAATAGCGTATTCACAATTATCCCCGGACGAACTGGGGGTGCAGGAGGCTTGCAATGAGTAAACAACTATTTCGTTATTTGGGAAAGTATAGATTTGCAATTGTTTTAGTTGTAATTATGTCAGTTGGTTCTACGGTTTTTGCGGTTCTGGGACCGAAAATCATGGGAAAGGCGACTACAGAATTAGCCAATGGTATTATGCGCAAAGTAACAGGAACGGGTGGAATTGATTTTCATTATATTGCAAAAGTTTTGCTTGTTACATTGGGATTCTATATTTTTAGCTCGTTTATGAATTTGATTCAGGGGCTGATTATGACTGAAATTACGCAAAAAACCTGTTATCGTCTTAGAAAAGATATTGTAGAAAAGATGAATCGATTACCTATGAATTATTTTGAAGGGAATACAAATGGTGAGATTTTGTCACGCATAACAAATGATGTAGATACATTAGGGACAAGTTTGAATCAAAGTATAACACAGTTTATTACTTCAGTTGTCACTTTAATTGGTACAGTTTTGATGATGTTATCGATTTCCTGGGTTATGACAGGAATTGCGATCCTTGTATTTCCGTTAGCAGGGAGTATTTTATCTTTTATTGTAAAAAGATCTCAAAAGTATTTTCGAAGACAACAAGAATATTTGGGTCATGTAAATGGTCTGGTAGAGGAAATTTATGCAGGACATATTGTGATAAAAGCGTTCAACAAAGAAGAAGATATGTTGGAAACGTTTCGGGATGCGAATGAGGTTTTATGCCAATCGGCATGGAAATCACAATTTTTTTCCGGTCTGATGCATCCGGTCATGCTTTTTATTGGAAATCTTGGATATGTTGGAGTTGCAATTACAGGTGGAGTGTTTGCAATCAAAAATATGATTTCAATTGGCAATATACAAGCTTTTATACAATATGTAAAAAATTTTTCTCAACCAATTCAACAAATTGCTCAAGTTACAACACAGTTTCAATCGATGTCAGCGGCATCAGAACGTGTTTTTGCTTTCTTGGAAGAAGAGGAAGAGGAGCAGAACGGTAAATGTGGTTTTTCAATAGATGAAGTGGTAGGTCAGGTATCTTTTCAAACTGTTTCTTTTGGATATCATCCCGGAAAAACTGTGATTCAAAATTTTTCCTTAGAAGTCGAACCGGGTCAAAAAATCGCAATTGTTGGTCCAACCGGTTCCGGTAAATCTACGCTTGTTAAGTTATTGATGCGTTTTTATGATATAAACCAAGGAAAAATATTAATTGATGGACATGATATAAAATCGTACCAAAGACAAAAACTTAGAGAAGCATTTGGAGTTGTTTTACAAGACACCTGGCTTTTCAATGGTACGATAATGGAAAATATAAGATACGGTAGATTAGAGGCTTCAGATCAAGAAGTAAAAGAAGCTGCCAAAGCAGCACATGCGGAACATTTTATTTTGTCCTTGCCGGATGGATATGAAATGGTTTTAAACGAAGAGGCATCTAATATATCGCAAGGGCAGAAACAACTTTTAACCATAGCAAGAACGATACTGGCGGATAATCCTATTTTGATATTAGATGAAGCAACTTCTTCCGTTGATACAAGAACAGAAGTGTTAATACAGCAAGCGTTGAACTATTTAATGAAAGGGAGAACAAGTTTTATTATTGCACATCGCCTTACAACAATAAAAAATGCAGATAAAATACTTGTCATGAAAGATGGCAATGTTATAGAACAGGGAAGTCATGAAGAATTACTGAGAATAAATGGATTCTATGCAGATTTATATCGTTCACAATATGAAAACAAAACGTAGTTTTACAAATTCATGACATGCAATGCAAGTTTGTCGACTTAATATGACAAAATAGTAAGTAGATAATTGGATATATTTGCAAGGAAAAAAGAGTTAGGAGGACAACATGGGAAAAATTAATGTTGCAATAGCAGATGACAATGAAAGAATGTTACGCTTATTAGGAGATATTGTATCTAGTGATGATGAATTACAAGTGGTTGGAACAGCGAAAGACGGGGAAGAAGCCTATTTGATGATTAAGGAAAAGGAGCCGGATGTTGTTCTTTTGGATATTGTTATGCCGAAACTGGATGGATTAGGGGTTTTAGACAAAGTAAATAAAGATTCTTCAATAAAAAAATCAGTCTCATTTGTAATGATAAGTGCGATTGGGCAGGAAAAGATAACAGAAGATGCATTTGCAAAAGGAGCAGATTACTTTATTATGAAGCCCTTTGATAATGATATGGTAATTGACAGAATTAAACATATCCGACAGCAAAAGAGTAGTAAAGAGCATAGAAAAATAAATGCTTACGAGAAGGTGCAGATGATATCCCCACAGTCTTTAGAGGCAGAAGTTACAGAAATAATTCATGAAATCGGAGTACCTGCACATATAAAAGGGTATCAATATTTGCGGGAAGCAATTATTATGTCGGTAAATGATATGGACATGCTTAATTCAATTACAAAAATATTATATCCGGGAATTGCTAAGAAATTTCAAACAACATCCAGCAGAGTGGAAAGAGCAATCCGTCACGCAATAGAGGTGGCATGGAGTAGAGGGAAAATGGATACAATAGATGAATTATTTGGATATACTGTGAGCAACGGAAAAGGAAAACCAACGAATTCAGAATTTATTGCTTTGATTACGGATAGAATTCGCCTCCAGATGAAACAGAAATAAGACTTTTAATATTCCTCAAAACGCGATATAATAGTCATATAACATCGTGATAAGGAGGGGCTTTTATGAAGAAAATTCTGTTTGTTTCATCAGAATCGGTACCTTTTGTAAAGACAGGTGGTTTAGCGGATGTAGCAGGCACATTACCACGATTTATAAATAAAGAGGAGTATGATGTTCGTATTATTTTGCCAAAGTATGCCTGTTTGGAACCGGAGTATTTATCATTACTTCATTATGAATGTCATTTTTATATACATTTGAATTGGAGAAGGCAATATGTTGGTGTGTTCAAAGCCTGTTATGAAGGAATCACATATTACTTTATAGATAATGAATTCTATTTTGCGGGGCAGCAACCTTATAATAATATTTTTGAAGATGTTGAGAAATTTGCATATTTTTCGAAAGCTGTTTTAGCCGCATTGCCATATATTGATTTTTCACCGGATATTATCCATTGTAATGACTGGCAGAGTGGATTATTACCTGTTTTTTTACGCACTTCCTTTGGAGATGATACGTATTATGCCGGAATGAAGACGGTTATGACAATTCATAACATGGAATTCCAAGGAAGATGGAAATTACACGAAGTGGTTGATATGACAGGATTGCCGGCACACATATTTGGAACCCAGGGATTAGAATCATATGGGGTTGCCAATTGTTTAAAAGGTGGACTGGTTTATGCAAATGCAATTACAACTGTTAGTCAGACTTATGCCAATGATATTATGACACCGGAAGGTGGTGTTGGATTGGATGGTGTAGTTGCAGAGAAGAAGGATTATTTATATGGTATATTAAATGGTTTAGATTACTCAGAATATAATCCAATGACAGACTCTGAAATTGCGTACAATTATTCTTTGGATACAGTATTAAGTGAAAAAATAAAAAATAAACTCAATTTACAGAAAGAACGTTGGCTGCCACAGTCAGAGGAATCTTTCTTAGTTGGAATTGTTTCGCGCATGACATCACAAAAAGGATTTGATTTAATTGTGCATGTTATGGAAGAGATGCTTCATACATTAGATATACAATTTGTTGTACTTGGAAGCGGAGAATATAAGTTTGAACAGGGATTTGAATATTTTTGTAATAAATATCCGGATAAGGTGAGTTTTTATAAAGGATACTCACAGGATTTGGCAAAAAGAATCTATGCTTCTGCAGACGCATTTTTGATGCCATCGCTCTTTGAACCATGTGGTCTTAGCCAGATGATAGCTATGCGTTATGGAACCATTCCGATTGTCCGTGAAACCGGTGGTCTAAAGGATACGGTTATTGCATATAATGAGTATGAAAATACAGGTACGGGATTCACATTTACAGAATTTAATGCACATGATATGATGCATGTAATAAAATATGCATTGTCAACGTTTAAAGGAAATAAGAATCATTGGAATGATATGATCAAACGTTGTATGCAACAAGATTTTTCGTGGGAGAAATCAGCTCAAAAGTATGAGAATATTTATGATAAATTATATAATGATGAATGATGAAAAGTCCCTTGTCAGTTAAGACAAGGGATTTTTTTGTATGAAATCATATTTTTTGCTATTCGAAAATTTCAAGAATGTTTTTTTCACGGTAGAAAATATAAGGATGATCGGAAAGAACTTCATTATCCATAACTTGAGTATCGTTAATTTCACAAATCATTTCCTTTAAATCATAAGCACTTTGCGTTAAAGTTTGAAAAGGAATCAGGATAACTTCATGAACACTGCTCGGCAACAATATAAAATCCTGATTAAATTTATTGGCGATTTCGGTCAGAAGACCCTGATAGAGTATGCAGGTTGCACCGTTTAATTTTTGGTGATTCGTCAATACATACATGGGGAATTCTTGGGCTAATCCTAAGGTATCTGCATCTGGATAACTTGCTTTGAAAATATCAAGTAGACTTTCCATTTGAGAAGGAAATAAATTAGGTGTATTCCTTAAAGCTAAGGAATATAAGTCATCTTTTGTTATATTCCAATAGTCAAGATGTTCATTATGAATCAGAATGGTTGCGTGATTTGATTTTTCAGATTGGAGATAGCATTGAAATACAATAGCAAAATCCAAATATCGAAAATGAGGAATTGTTTCTAAGAGTTTCTCATTCTTATTATAATGAATTAATTTCATTATGATGTTGTCTTTTACACGATTGTAATTGGTAAACAACGTAATATCAAAGTCAGAATCCGGCAGGTATTTGTAATAATCTGAGACGATATCATCTAATATTTCAGATATGCTGACACCATCTAAATATCGGTGATAATATGGATTCATATAAATGGTGGGAGAGATGTTTAAGTTGGGAGAAATAATAATTAAAGCATCATATTCAACTCCATTGTTTTTTTTGATTGTTTGCATTTTAAATTGGATATTATCATCTGAAAATAGATTCGGAATTTCAATTTGAATTGTATTGATAAAATCCTGATAGGTCATAAAACTCCTTTCATAGGATTGTTTTATGAATACATAGATGGGATAAAAGAAAAATCACAGGAATGTAATCCTGTGATTTCACTTTATCATGAAGTAGTATAATTTTCAATAGAATCTTATCTGGTTTTTAATTCCTGCCATAGTCGACTATATAATGCTTGTGTTTCATCATCCAGTGCGGTAAATAATTCGCAACGTTCTAATGTTTCTTTGGAAGGATTAATTGCTTCATTGCTTTTAATTTCCGGATCTTGGGCTTCTATTACGGCAGTAATGGGAGACGCATAATAAACATATTCAAAATTTAAGGTTGCAATATCTTCGCGGCAGGTAAAATCCATAAACTGCATGGCTGCTTCTTTGTTTTTGCATGTTTTTGGAATAAACCATGAGTCTATCCAAAGATTGGAACCTTCTTTAGGAACTGAATAGGCAAGGTTTTCATTAAAATCCATTGCGTAAGCGGCTTCTCCTGAATATAGAATCGCAATGGATGCATTTTCTGCAATCATTTCATCTCCAATTTCATCCACATAATAGGCATATACATTTGGATATTGATTATAGAGTGTATCTAAGGCATCTCTCAGGTGATTTTCATTTGTTTCATTAATGCTGTATCCTTTGCAAATCAAAGCCGGAATAAAAGAATCGCGTACAGAATTCATCATAATGATTTCGTTTTTGTATTTATCATCCCACAGACAGTCCCATGAGGTAAGATCAGTTTCATCTACTTTTTCCACATTGTACAAAAGCCCAACCGTACCATAGAAATATGGAAGAGAGTACTTATGATCCGGATCATAGGAACTAGTCATATCAAGAATGTCAGGATTTAGGTTATCGTAGTTTTCAAGCAATGAAAAATCGACTTCTTCTACCTCGCCTTCCTGGATGAGTTTTTCTACCATATATTCTGAGGTACAAATGATGTCATAGTCAATCGAACCGGATTTATATTTTGTGTACATTTCTTCCGGACTTTCGTATTCTTCATATTTGACCGTAATTCCGGTTTCTTCTTCAAATTGTTCAATTGCTTCCATATCAAAGTATTTACCGTAATTTAAAATAGTAAGTGTATTATTTGAATTGTTGTTTTCATTACTTTTGATATGACAGCCATATAAGTTGGTTAACAGATATGCAAAAATAATTAAAAAAGATAGAATTTTTGTTTTATTTCTCATTTCTTTTCCTTTCAGGACGAATATTTGCAGCTAATAATAATACAAATACAGTTATAAATAGCAATGTAGATAAAGCATATAATTCAGGTTGAATACCTTTTCTTAATTCTGTATATAGCATGGTGGAAAGTGTATTAACACCGGCTCCTTTTGTGAAATACGTAATGCTAAAATCATCTAAAGACATTGTAATCGCCATTAAAAATCCGGAAAAAACACCGGAGCGTATTTCAGGCCATGTTACTTTAAAAAAAGCATTAATCGGAGAGGCTCCTAAATCTAAAGCGGCTTCATAAGTAGACGGACTTGCTTGATTTAGTTTTGGTAAAACATTCAATATTACATAAGGAATACTAAATGTAATGTGAGCTAGCAATACTGTTACAAATCCCAGTTCAACAAATTTCACAAATAAAAGCATCATAGAGATACCGGTAACAATGTCAGCGTTTAATAATGGTATATTTGTTGCACCCAGATATATCGTCCGGCTTTTTCTTCTCATGGAATGAATTCCCATTGCAGCCAATGTACCGATAATTGTGGATATCACGGCTGAAAGTAACGTGATTTGTATTGTTGTAAAAAATGCATCAATAATATGTTCGCTTTGGAAACAACTAATATACCAATCAAAAGTAAATCCTCCCCAGGTAACTTTAGATTTGGAAGAATTAAATGATAAAATGATTAATACAACAATCGGTAAATATAAAAATAAAAACATGAAAAACAAATAAAAACGAGAAGCAATTTTCTTTACCATAATTTTGCACCCTCCCCATCTTTATCGAACATATTTGTCAGAGCCATGCTGGCGATGACAAATAGCATGAGAACAAAGGATAGAATGCTTCCTTGATTCCACTGCATACCTTGCATAAAGTTTTCTTCGATAATATTTCCAATTAGTAGCACCTTTCCGCCTCCTAATAATTCTGATATTGCAAAAGACGTAAGGGCTGGTACAAATACCATTACAATTCCGCTAATCACTCCGGAAAGTGTGAGTGGAACAATAATTTGAAAGAAGATTCTGATTTTGGAGGCACCTAAATCTTCAGCAGCCTCTAAGTAATCTTTGTGAATTCGTATCATAGCATTATAAATTGGCAGAATCATAAACGGCAGATAGTCATAGACCATTCCAAACACAACAGCAGTGGGTGTGTTTAATATAGAAAAATTAGGAAGTCCTATCTCAGTTAGTATGGTATTAAATACACCGTTTTTGGATAACAGTAGTTTCCATGCGAGAATACGCAATAGAAAGTTCATCCACATTGGTAACATGAATAAAAAAACAATGAAAGATTGTTTTTTTATCTGCATATTACTTAAAATCATTGCAAGCGGATATGCTAACAATAGACAGATAACGGTACAGATAATTCCTAATTTTAAAGATAACCACATTGCTTTTGTGTTTACATAATCTGTAACATAATACATATTTGATAATGTAAATTCGCCGTTTTGATTGGTAAATGCATAGTACAAGATAAATAATAACGGTAATACAATAAAACCGATAATCCAGAAAAGGTATGGACCGGCAAGAAGCGTTTTTTTCTTATTCATCCATTTCCACCGCCCTTTCATCCGAAGACTCAGGTTTATTCATGATTTGAATATTATATGGAATAACCTTAATACTTACTTGTGTACCAACCGGAACTAACTCAGTTGTATGTACAAGCCATTCATATCCATTTGCCATGACATCTAATTCGTAATGAACGCCTTTAAAAATTAAAGAAGTTACATAACCATTTAAATATCCTTCATCCGGAGGTAAAAGCTCTACATCCTCCGGTCTGATAACAACGTCAACAGGTTTGTTTTTTCCAAAACCTTCGTCGACACAAGGAATTTTTACACCGAGTATTTCTACCAATTTATCTTCAATCATGGTACCATCTATGATATTAGAATCTCCGATAAAGTCAGCAACGAACGCGTTTTGTGGTTCATTGTATATCATTTCAGGAGAACCGATTTGTTGAATATAGCCTTGGTTCATAATTACAATCGTATCAGACATGGTTAGGGCTTCTTCCTGATCGTGTGTAACATAAACAAAAGTAATACCGAGCTCTTCTTTGAGTCGAATTAGTTCGTATTGCATGTTTTGTCGCATTTTCAAATCCAATGCACCCAATGGTTCGTCTAGTAGAAGTACTTTTGGTTCGTTTACAATGGCGCGTGCAATGGCAATTCGCTGCTGTTGTCCACCACTTAAAGAATCAACGGAGCGGTTTTCAAAACCATCGAGATTAACAAGTTTAAGTGCATATTTAATTTTGTCTTGAATGTAAGCATTGCTTTTTTTTCTGATTTTTAGTCCAAATGCAATATTTTCTGCAATTGTCATGTGTGGAAATAATGAATACTTTTGAAATACAGTATTTAAGTTACGCTTGTTTGCAGGGAGATTTGTAATATCAACGGAATCGAAAAATATTTTTCCGCTGTCAGGGGTTTCAAATCCTCCAAGCATTCTAAGTGTCGTTGTTTTCCCGCATCCGGATGGACCTAATAATGTTACAAATTCATTTTCTTTTACGTAAAGATTAAATTCGTCTAGTACTGTTACTCCGTGATAAGACTTTTTGATATCAACAAAATTTATAAGTGCATTTTTCATATATGATCCTCTCTAATTTAAAAACTTGGTGGATTTGTAACCCATATTAATATGGCTTCGCGTCCTGAAGTGTTTTCAATGTAGTGTTTTTTTTGTGCTTTAAAGTAAAATGATTCTCCGGAACGTGCAATATAAGATTTGTTTCCGTAATAGATACGAACCGTTCCTTTTAATACGTAGCCAAAATCTTCGCCGGAATGAGGCATATAAACCTCAGAACGGCCATTGGGGGCTAAGGTGAGTCGAACCGGTTCCATTGCATTTTTTTGTGCGTTTGGAATAATCCATTCTATTTTCTGATTATGATCGGAATCTATTTTTTCGAAATAATCCTCAGAATGAAAAATAATTTGTTCCGGTTCGTCATCTGAGAAGAAATCAGCAGGCGTTGTTCCAAGACACTGTATTATATCTAAAAGAGTACTTATGGATGGCGTGTTTTGATTTCTTTCTAATTGTGAAATAAACCCCTTGGTCAGTTCGGCACGATCTGCCAGTTCCTGTTGCGTTAATCCATATAAAATTCGTAGTTCTTTCATTCGTTTTCCGATATCCAAAAGGAAACACCTCCAAGCTGATTGTAAATTAAAAATTGATTTTTTGTTTACCAATAATAAACACAACAAAATAATTCTATATTTTTTTTAGAAAAAGTCAATATATATATAAAAAATAATTGAATTAGAAGTTGATTTTATAAAATATATTTGGTAATATAACTGTTGCATAAGTATGCCGATATGGCTCAGTAGGTAGAGCGACGCACTCGTAATGCGTAGGCCACCGGTTCGATCCCGGTTATCGGCTTGTGTTAAACTGTTCCTTATAATATTAAGGAACAGTTTTTTTAGATAGATATTGTTCTTTTTCGGATAAATTGTTATAATTGCTACAGTATATGGAAATGAGGATTGAAAGAATGGACAAGTTCAAATCGAAAGTAAAAGAAATCTTTTCAAAGTCAACCGGTTGGATTAAAGAACATCAGAGCCTGGTTATGTTGATAGCTTATGGTGTTTTGTGTCTGGCTGTTATTCTTTTGGCGACATTACTAATGAAGAAATCTGCAGTTATTGTATGCTTGCTATTAGTGGTGCAAACGTTACTGGCTGCATTTTTATATAAGTTAGACACTTGGATTCATGGTGTTTTACTTGTTGTTCAAGTATGTATTGCAATTATAATGAATCAGTTTAATTTGGTATTGTATTATGCTGTGATCTATATTGTAGCGATATTAATTTTACAAAGATTATCGTTAAGAAAGGAAAAAGATGGAAAGCGATAGTTGTTATTATGAGTATCATTTAAAGGCATTAAGACAAGAGATGATTTCTTATTTTGATGCGGAACCACAGAAGATTTTTCATATGTTCAAGTTACATGGGATAGCTCAACTGATTGCCCAAGAAGAGGAGTTGGATGAGGTATCCATGTTTATTGTTGAAATAGCCAGTTACCTATTTGATATTGGTGTAAAACCTGCAATGGAGAAGTATGGTAGTGATGATGACAAACTACAGGAACAAGAAGGACCGGTTATAGCACAGAGTATTTTGTCTGAATTAGGGATTGAGAACTATATTATAGAGAGAATTTGTTATTTAATCGGTCATAGATATACATATGACAATGTAGAAGGAATCGATTATCAGATTTTGATTGAAGCAGATAGAATTGTTTCGGCAGAAGAAATATCTGAAACAAATGTAAGCCAGACATCTTTTGATTTTGTGACAGAATCTGGGAAAAAGCTTTATCAGATGATGTTTGGCAGAATAGAAGAGTGATATGAATAAAGTTAATTATCAGAAGGTGATGGAAGAAATTATCCAACAGAATTGTACAATTAATAAGGTGCCAAGGTTGTTATTACACAGTTGTTGTGCACCATGTAGTTCTTATTGCTTGTATCTGTTGGCGGAATATTTTTCCATCACGGTTTTTTATTACAATCCTAATATTTACCCGGAAGACGAATACAGAATGCGCGTAAAAGAACAGCAGGAATTTGTTCGAAAGTTTCCGGTAAAACACAAGATTACTTTTGTTGAAGGAGAATATGATACAAGTCGTTTCTACGAGTCCATACGTGGCTATGAGTCGTTACCGGAAGGGGATAAGCGGTGTTTTATTTGCTATGAACTTAGGCTACGTCAGACCGCTGAGTATGCAAAAGCAAATGGCTACGATTTTTTTTCAACAACATTATCAATTAGTCCATTGAAGAATTCATCCAAACTAAATGAACTGGGACTGATGCTACAAAAAGAATACAAAGTGAATTATTTGTGTTCTGATTTCAAAAAAAAAGAAGGCTATAAGAAATCCATAGAGATTTCTAAAGAGTATAATATGTACAGGCAATATTATTGTGGGTGTCTGTTTTCAAAAAGACAACGCGATATGGAAATTGCGGAAAAGAAAGTGAGGAATATTTAAAATGGCACAGTTGTGGGGAGGTCGTTTCACAAAAGAAACAGATGATTTGGTTTATAATTTTAATGCATCTATAGGTTTTGACCAAAAATTGTACAAAGAAGATATTCAGGGAAGTATTGCACATGCGATTATGTTAGAAAATGTCGGAATTCTAACAAAGGATGAAAAAGATGCTCTGATAAATGGATTAAAAGAAATTTTAGAAGATGTTGAAAGTGGAAAATTAGAAATTACAACGAAATATGAAGATATTCATAGTTTTGTTGAGGCTAATCTGATTGAACGTTTGGGAGACATTGGAAAGAAAATTCATACGGGAAGAAGTAGAAATGATCAGGTTGCATTGGATATGCGCCTATATACAAGAAATCAGATTCATGAAATTGATGATGAGTTATTTTCTTTTCTGTGTACAATTATAGATATTATGAAAGAAAATACCAATACGATAATGCCTGGATTTACGCATCTGCAGAAAGCACAACCAATAACGTTGGCACATCACATGGGTGCCTACTTTGAAATGTTTAAAAGAGACAGACAACGTTTGGCGGATATTATGGAACGAATGAATTATTGTCCATTGGGTTCCGGTGCTTTGGCAGGAACTACATATCCTTTGAATCGGGAATTGACTGCGCAATTGCTTGGGTTTTATGGTCCGACTTTAAATAGTATGGATGGTGTCTCAGATAGAGATTATTTGATTGAGTTGTTGTCCGCTTTGTCAACTATTATGATGCATTTAAGCCGATTTTCAGAGGAAATTATTATTTGGAATTCAAATGAATATCAATTTGTAGAAATTGATGATACATATAGTACCGGAAGCAGTATCATGCCACAGAAGAAAAATCCTGATATTGCAGAACTTGTTAGGGGAAAGACCGGAAGAGTATATGGTGCGTATATTTCATTGTTGACTGCGATGAAAGGAATTCCGCTTGCTTACAACAAAGATATGCAGGAAGATAAAGAATTATCATTTGATGCAATGGATACCGTAAAAGGCTGTGTTGCGCTATTTAATGGAATGTTACAGACAATTACATTTAATAAAGATAAAATGCGTCAAAGTGCCAATAATGGATTTACAAATGCTACTGATGCTGCAGATTATCTTGTAAAACATGGGGTTCCATTCAGGGATGCACATGGAATTGTTGGACAGATTGTTTTGTATTGTATCGAGAAGAATATAGCGATTGATGATATGACATTAGAGGAATTGCAAAAGATTTCTCCTGTTTTCGAAGAAGATATTTATGATGCTATTTCTATGGAAACCTGCGTAAATACAAGGTTTACGATTGGTGCACCATCTCCACGTGCGATGGAAGAAGTAATATTGATAGAAGAAAAATATCTGAAAAACAACCCTGTTTTAAATAAACTATAATAATAATTGTGCATATTTCACATAAAATATTAAAAAAACCAATAAATTTAATGCGAATTGTTCATTGTTTTTTTCAACTGTTTCGAGTAATATATCATCTATAAAAGACACTTGTTTGTGCGAGGCGGACAATTGGTTAAACAATAAAGGAGATTTAAATATGAGTGAAAGATTAAAAGTTGGTATTTTAGGTGGAACCGGAATGGTTGGACAAAGATTTATTTCTTTGTTAGAAGATCATCCATGGTTTGAAGTTACTACAATAGCTGCGAGCCCAAGAAGTGCTGGTAAAACATATGCGGAAGCGGTTGGCAATAGATGGAAAATGACTACTCCTATGCCGGAAAGAGTAAAAGATATTGTTGTAATGAATGTAAATGAAGTTGAGAATGTTGCATCAAAAGTGGATTTTGTATTTTCGGCCGTTGATATGACAAAAGAAGAAATTCAGCAAATTGAAGAGGCTTATGCCAAGACGGAAACACCTGTAGTATCGAACAATAGTGCTCATAGATGGACACCGGACGTACCTATGGTAGTGCCGGAAGTAAATCCACAGCATATGGAAGTAATCAAATATCAAAAGGAAAGACTACAAACAACACGTGGATTCGTTGCTGTTAAGCCAAATTGTTCCATCCAAAGTTATGCACCGGTATTAACAGCATGGAAAGAGTTTGAACCATATGAAGTGGTTGCGACTACATATCAGGCTATTTCAGGAGCTGGTAAAAATTTTCAGGATTGGCCGGAAATGGTAGAAAACATTATTCCATATATTGGCGGAGAAGAAGAAAAATCAGAAAAAGAACCTTTACGTATTTGGGGACATATAGATGATGAACAAAAATGTATTGTTCCTGCAACTTCTCCGGTGATTACTTGTCAGTGTATTCGTGTGCCGGTATTAAATGGACATACAGCAGCTGTATTTGTAAAATTCAAAAAGAAACCAACAAAAGAGCAGTTGTTAGATGCATTAAAGAATTTCAGTGGAGCTCCTCAAGAATTGAATCTTCCGAGTGCACCAAAACAGTTTATTCAGTATCTTGAAGATGATAACAGACCACAAGTGAAGCTTGATGTTGATTACGAAAATGGAATGGGTGTTTCTGTAGGACGTTTGAGAGAAGATACAGTATATGACTGGAAATTTGTAGGATTATCACATAACACAGTACGTGGAGCTGCTGGTGGAGCAATTCTTTGTGCAGAATTATTAAAAGCACAAGGGTATATAACTAAAAAATAATTCAAGAATTAAGAAGTCACTTTTAGTGGCTTCTTTTTTATTTCATCAATATCTTGTAGAAAAAATTAAAAAATGATATAATTTTAAAGATTTAAAAAGTAGGAAACGTATATTTTACAATAGGGGGAGAAGGAATGATTAAAAGTACAGATTTGAAAAAATTAGAGGATTTGTTTCGGGAAACAGGAAATCAACTTGTAGTCCTATATGGATCTAAAAATTGCAAAAAAGAACAGTTGATTAAACATTTTTTGAAAGACAAGAAATTCTTTTATTATCGTTGCAGACAGGCTGAAACAGAAACACAAAAGAAAATCATGGGACAGGAAATATCTGAGTGTTATGGGGTGCGCTTAAGTAAATATACGTATGATGAATATTTTGATCGTGTTAAGAGTGGAGATCCTTCCAAATTAGTTGTAGTCATAGATGAATTTCAATATATTGCCAAAAAAGATGAAGAATTTATGAAAAGTATATTGAAGTTAAAAGGAAAACGTCTTTATCCGGGGCCGGTAATGATTATTTTGGCTTCATCTTCTATAACCTGGTCTGAATTTGAATTACCAAGTAGAATGGGAGATAATGTTAAGAAGATAACAGAGTTCATGAAATTGGAAGACTTAAAGTTTATTGATGTTGTACGTATGCTTCCGGAGAATTCAGCAACGGAATGTGTAAAAATGTATGGTGTTATTGGAGGCGTAGAAGACTATTTACGTTTGTGGGACAAAGAGATGTCTTTTAAAGAAAACGTTTGCAAACTGATTCTTGCAAGAGATGGTTTGTTATTCCATGAAGCAGAAAATGTTATTGCGTCTGAACTTCGTGAATTGTCGGTTTATTCTACCATTTTATCTGCAATCGCAAGTGGAAACACCAAATTAAATGATTTATACCATGTGACTGGTTTCTCAAGAGCAAAGATTAGTGTTTATCTTAAAAATCTGGCACATTTTGATATTATAGAAAAAGTGGTATCCTTTGATACGGGTGGTTGGGATAATGTCCAAAAAGGTGTATATCAAATAAAAAATACACTTGTTAATTTTTGGTTTAAATTTGTATATCCACATTTGTCGGATTTATATTTAATGAAACCACAAGAGTTTTATGAAGAATTTATAGAAGATGAATTAGATGAGTATTTGAACAGATATTTTTGTATGGTTTGCAGAGAGTATCTGTACCTAATGAATAAACTGGGTAAATTACCATTTGATATTGTTAAAATCGGAACGTGGGTAGGAAAAGAAGGCAGCATTGATATTGTTGCACAAAGTACCGCGAGAGAAAGTATTGTATCTGTATGTAATTGGAAAAAAGGCGAATTAACGGCCGAAATGTGCGATAAGATGTTTGACGCTATGGAAAAAGCACATATATCATCAAAACATTTTTATTTATTCTCAGCAACTTCATTTGATCGTTATGTTATTGAAAGAGCAAAAGAAGATTCAAGATATGTATTGATAGATATGAATGAATTTTAAACGAAGAGGATAATATGGGAAAATCACTTATCATAACGGAAAAACCATCCGTGGCAAGAGAATTTGCCGCGGTTCTTCGTGTAAACGGAAGAAATGATGGCTTTATTGAGAATGGAGAATATGTTATAACCTGGTGTGTTGGTCATCTTGTTGGTTTGGTGTATCCGGAATCATATGATATCAAATATAAGAAGTGGAAATTAGAAGATTTACCATTTTTGCCGGAACAATATAAATATGATGTAATCAAAGAAGTTGAGAAACAATACAATATTGTGAATCATATGCTTCACAGAGAGGATATTGATCGCGTTTATTGGGCAGGAGATGCCGGAAAAGAAGGACAGACAATCGAAGAGAATATTCGTAATTTTGGTGGTGTCCGTAAAGGGATGGAAGAACTTAGAGTATGGATCGATTCCCAGACCGAGGAAGAAATACTTCGTGGTTTGAAAGAAGCAAAACCAATGAGTGACTATATGAACCTTGGTAATTCCGGAATTATGAGAACAATAGAAGACTATGCAATGGGAATTAATTTTTCCAGAGTTATGTCTATCAAATATGGATCATTATTAAACAATGCTGCTGCGACAACGTCCTATACGGCAATTGCTGTAGGTAGAGTAATGACCTGTGTATTAGGAATGGTTGTAATTCGAGAAAGAGAGATTCGAAACTTTAAAGAAACACCATTTTACCGGGTGATTATCAAGACAACAGATGCGGATATTGAAGGAGAATGGAAATCGACAGAGGGCTCAAGATATTTTGAAAGTCCATTGTTATATAAGGAGATTGGATTTAAAAAAGAAGATGATGCAAAACAATTGATTGAACTATGTACCAATCAAAAAGCAATCATAGACGCTTTGGAGAAGACGACTTCCAAAAAGAGAGCACCACTTTTATTTAATTTGGCAGAACTACAGGCAGAGTGTTCCAAACGTTTTAAAATCAGCCCGGACGAAACACTTCAGGTTGTTCAGGAATTATACGAAAAGAAGCTTACAACCTATCCGAGAACAGATGCAAGAGTATTATCGTCAGCAGTTGCGAAAGAGTTGTTTAAGACACTCAATAAGCTAAAAGGATATGAACCTACGGAAACATATGTGGAGAAAATTATCGCAGAGAAACGTTATCAGAATATTGAGAAGACACAATATATAGATGATAGTAAGGTTACAGACCATTATGCAATTATACCGACAGGACAGTTGACAGAACTGTCGAAGTTGGATAAATTACAAACTCAGATTTTTGATTTAATTACACGTCGCTTTTTAAGCATCTTTTATCCACCGGCTGAATATCAGAATATTAAAATGACTGTGTTAGTACGGAATGAAAAATTTTTCTCTTCAGCAAAGATTCTGATAAATTCGGGCTACATGGAAGTTGTCGGCATGTCGGAAAAAGAGAATTCGGAAGAAAATGATGTAAATATCAAGGCATTAATCGATATCAGCGAACAATTCAAAGAGAAGGATGAGATTTCCGTATCCGGATTTGAAATCAAATACGGAAAAACATCACCCCCGAAACGATATACGTCAGGTTCTATGATTCTTGCCATGGAGAATGCCGGACAATTAATTGAAGATGAGGAACTAAGAGAACAGATTAGGGGGACAGGAATAGGCACCTCTGCAACAAGAGCAGAAATAATAAAGAAACTTGTCAGAATCGGTTATTTAAACTTAAATAAAAAAACACAAGTATTATCACCTCATAATCTGGGAGAGATGATTTATGAAGTAGTAAATATGACAGTTCCTGCATTATTGAATCCAAAGATGAGTGCATCATGGGAAAAAGGATTAGAAGGGATTACGCAAGGAACTGTAGAATTTGCTGATTATAGAAAGAAATTAGAAGATTTTATTCGAAAAGAAACCATATCCATGATGGAGAAGGATTTAAGATATGCTTTGGCAGATAAGATTAGCGAATTTGCGGATGCAAAAGGAAAAGGCGTGGCGGCACACCGTAAGATAGGAGTGAAATGTCCGATTTGTCAAGGTGAAATTGTTACAACATCGTTTGGATATGGATGTTCAAATTATAAAACAGACAAAACCGGATGTAATTTTAATATCGGAACGATAGCGGGAAAAGAACTTTTGGAAAAAGATGTTATTAAACTGCTTACGGAAGGAAAAACAGATACGTTACGCGGTTTTAAGTCAAAATCCGGAAAAAAATTTGATGCGGTATTAGAAATCATCGATACAGAGGAAGGGAACAAAACAATTCAATTTAATTTTGAAAACGTAGAACCTGAAGTGATAGAAGATATCGTATGTCCACAATGCAATAGTAAGATGGTTAAGACGTCTTTTGGGTTTAAATGTAGTAATAATAAATTCAATGACGAAAACAGTTGTAATTTTAGCATAGGAACAATTGCCGGGAAAAAAATATCCGAAGTGAATTTAAAACAACTCTTAAAAGATGGTAGAACAGAGACCATCAGAGGGTTTAAATCAAAAAATGGGAAAAAGTTTGATGCATGTTTAAAACTGACGATGAATGAAAAAAAGGCAATGATTGAATTTGATTTCGAGAATGTAGAAGCAAGGAAAGTGAAAAAAGTCGTTTGTCCATTATGTAAAGGCGATATTGTTGTGACAAGCTTTGGTTATGGTTGTTCCAACTACAAGAAGGATGAGAAAGAGAGTTGTTCCTTTGTGATTGGTAAAATTGCAGGGGTAAAACTAAAAGAAGCACAGGTTGTTGAATTGTTAAGCATTGGTAAAACACAAGAAATAGAAGGATTTGTTGCAAAAACGGGAATGAAGTTTTCGGCTGCACTCAAAATCAACGAACAAGGTGAAATAAAATTTGATTTTCCGGAGAAACCGGAACCGATTGAATCCAATGTACCTTGTCCCAAATGTCAAAAACACATGATGAAAACACAATGGCGCTACGAATGTGAGTGTGGTTTTAGTATCAATCATACGGTAGCAAAAGTAGAATTGTCAGAGGCTTGTTTGATACAACTTATGACAGACGGGAAAACAAAGGAGCCGATTCAAAATTTTGTTTCGTCCAAAGGGACGAATTTTAATGCAAATCTCAAACTGGAAAACGACAAAATAGTATTTGATTTTACTTAGTATATCGTGCTATCATAAGATATTGCAGAAGATTAAAAATAATCAACCTATATTTGAAAACTGCAAAGTTGAAAGGAGATAAGAATGGTAGATTTAAAGGCAAAACCATTTAATCTGAATGAGGAACAGATTGCATGGGTAAACGACACATTAAACAGCATGTCAGATAAGGATAAGGTAGAGCAATTAATTTGTCCGTTGGCTTTTACCAATGATACAAATGTTTTAAAAGGTATCTTATCAAAATACCATTTCGGTGGAATTATGTTTCGTCCCGGAGATGCGAAAGAGACACAGGCTGCGTTAAATGCGGTACAGGAAGTAAGTAAAATTCCTATGTTTACAGCAGCGAATCTCGAAGATGGTGGGAATGGTATCGCTGCAACAGAAGGTACCTATATGGGAAGACAGATGTTAATTGCAGCAACAGATGATACAAATAAAGCTTATCAGCTTTCTAAAATTTGTAGTACAGAAGGAAAAGCTGTAGGAATTAACTGGGCATTTGCACCTGTTATTGATATTGATTTTAATTTTAGAAATCCTATTACGAATGTAAGAACTTATGGCTCTGACCCAAAGAAAACCCTTGCAATGGCGAAGGAATATCAAAAAGCTGCAGAAGAAGAAAAAATGCTTACATCCATCAAGCATTTCCCGGGAGACGGTGTGGATGATAGAGATCAGCATCTGTTAACAGCTGTTAATCCTCTCACAATTGAAGAATGGGAAGAAACTTATGGAAAATTATATAGAGAATTAATTGAAGATGGTGCAAGAACAGTTATGGTTGGTCATATTGCAATGCCTGCAATGGAAGAGAAATTTGATAATAAACCATGCGAGAAATTAATTCCTTCCTCATTATCCAAAAATGTTTTAACAAATTATTTGAGAAATGAAATTGGATTTAATGGTTTGATATCCACAGATGCTTCTCCTATGGTAGGATTTTTATGTGCAATGGATAGAGCAACAGCTGTACCACTTTGTATTGAAAATGGTTGTGACCAATTATTGTTTACAAAGGATTTGGATGAAGATGTGGAATTCATGATGGAAGGATATAAAAAAGGTATTCTTTCGGAAGAGAGATTGAATGAAGCGGTAACAAGAATTCTTGCGACAAAAGCATCAGTTGGTCTTGTAGATGCAAAAAATACAGGTGCAATCTTTAAAACAGAAAAAGATTTAGAGATTTTACAAAGTAAAGAGCATGTAGAATGGGCAAAAGAATGTGCTGATATGGGTGTTACTTTGGTTAAAGATACTCAGAATTTGTTACCTTTAGATGTGAACAAACATAAAAAAGTATTAGTTGAAATTCTTGGTGATTTCCCATCGAATGATCGTGTATATGAGCAGTTTGAAGGATTGCTTAAGAAGGAAGGGTTTGAAGTAACAAAATACATTCCGGAGACTTTTGAGACAATTTTTGATGATGGTAAGGTTCAGGATTTCAGAAGAAAATATGACTTGGTTATTTATATTGGAAACATTGAAAATGCAAGTAATAAAACAACAGCCAGAATCAATTGGCATACGTTGTTTGGCGCAGGAAACAATCTTCCATGGTTTACAAGTGAAGTGCCTGTAATGTTTATCAGTGTTGGTAATCCGTATCATTTATATGATGTACCAATGATTAAGACATTTATTAATGGATATTGCCATTCTCCATACGTAATTGATGCGATTATGGAAAAAGTGATGGGAAGAAGTGAATTTAAGGGTGTTAGCCCGGTAGATCCTTTCTGTGGCAATAAATATTTAAAATTCTAAACAATAATTTATAGTGATTTGAGGAAATGGAATGGATAGTGCAAAAATTTGTAATTTATATGATTTGAACCAAACCATAGCAGGGGATTATTTACTCCAATTTATATATCCTTGGGAAGCATTAAAAGGGATTGGCGAATTCATTATGCAAATCGGCCCGTTGTTAGACCCGAATTATTATGTTCAACTCTCAGATAATATTTGGGTGGCGCGCAACGCCAAGATTGAACAGTCTGCATATATTAACGGTCCATTAATTATTGACGAAGAAGCTGAAATCCGGCATGGAGCATTTATCCGAGGAAATGCAGTGGTTGGAAAGAACTGCGTGGTGGGGAATTCGACTGAATTGAAAAATGTTATATTATTTAATAATGTACAGGTTCCGCATTACAACTATGTAGGAGATTCTATATTAGGATATAAGGCGCACATGGGTGCAGGATCGATTACTTCCAATGTGAAATCGGATAAAAAACCTGTAGTGGTCAAGGACATTTATGAGACAAAACAGACGATAGCTACCGGACTTAAGAAGTTTGGTGCAATGTTGGGAGATTCGGTTGAGGTTGGATGTAACTCGGTATTAAACCCGGGTACGGTTGTTGGGAAAAATACAAATATTTATCCGTTATCCAGTGTCAGAGGCGTAATACCGGAGAATTCTATTTATAAAAGTCATGGCAATGTTGTAAAAAAAATCTATTTTTAATAAATATTTTACTAGACTTATTACGTAAAATATGCGAAAATGTTATGCGTTTAATGGGTAAAAATTATAGTTATAATTTAACTGTTATGAAAGGAGTCTTATAATGATTTACACGAAAGAAGTTGAAAACATGTGTCCTGTAGCAAAGGGCGCAAAACATGATCCAGCTCCTATTCCGGAAGAAGGAAAATGGGTTCATTCTAAGAAAATTGAAGATATATCAGGTTTTACACATGGTATTGGCTGGTGTGCTCCTCAGCAGGGTGCATGTAAACTTACACTTAATGTAAAGAATGGTATTATTGAAGAAGCATTAATCGAAACAATTGGATGTTCAGGTATGACTCATTCAGCGGCTATGGCTGCAGAGATTTTACAAGGAAAAACAATCCTTGAAGCTTTGAATACAGATTTAGTATGTGATGCAATTAATACAGCAATGAGAGAACTGTTCTTACAGATTGTATACGGACGTACACAGAGTGCATTCTCAGATGATGGTCTTGCAGTTGGTGCAGGATTAGAAGATTTAGGAAAAGGTCTTCGTTCACAGGTTGGTACCATGTATGCAACAAAAGCAAAAGGTGTTCGTTATCTTGAAATGGCAGAAGGATATGTAACAGGTATTGCGCTTGATGCTGACAACGAAGTGATCGGATACCAGTTCGTTTCTCTTGGAAAAATGACAGATTTCATCAAAAAAGGTGATGATCCAAACACAGCATGGGAAAAATCAAAAGGACAGTATGGTCGTGTCGCAGATGCTGTTAAGATTATCGACCCACGTCATGAATAATTAGGAAGGAGATACGAAAATGGCATTATTTGAATCATATGAAAGAAGAATTGACCAAATTAACGCTGTATTAAATAAATACGGTATCAGCTCAATCGAAGAAGCGGAAACAATTACTAAAAATGCAGGACTTGATGTTTATACACAAGTTAAGAATATTCAACCAATTTGTTTTGAAAATGCATGTTGGGCTTACATTGTAGGTGCAGCAATCGCAATCAAAAAAGATTGTAGACGTGCAGCTGATGCAGCTGCAGCAATCGGAGAAGGACTACAGGCTTTCTGTATTCCGGGTTCTGTTGCGGACCATCGTAAAGTAGGTCTTGGACATGGTAACCTTGGCAAAATGTTATTGGAAGAAGAGACAGAATGTTTCTGTTTCTTAGCAGGACATGAATCATTCGCAGCGGCTGAAGGTGCTATCGGTATTGCTGAAAAAGCAAACAAAGTTCGTAAACAGCCACTTCGTGTAATCTTAAACGGATTAGGAAAAGATGCAGCACAGATTATTTCACGTATCAACGGATTTACATATGTTGAGACAAAATATGATTATGCAACTGCAACTTTGAATGTAGAATATGAGAAAGCTTATTCTACCGGACTTCGTGCAACTGTTAAATGTTACGGTTCCGACGATGTTCAGGAAGGTGTTGCAATTATGCATCATGAAAATGTTGGTGTATCTATTACAGGTAACTCAACAAACCCTACACGTTTCCAGCATCCTGTAGCAGGAACATACAAAAAAGAATGTATAGAACAAGGGAAAGAATACTTCTCAGTAGCTTCCGGTGGTGGTACAGGACGTACCCTTCATCCGGATAACATGGCTGCAGGACCGGCTTCATACGGAATGACAGATACAATGGGACGTATGCATTCAGATGCGCAGTTCGCAGGATCTTCATCTGTACCGGCTCACGTAGAAATGATGGGTCTTATCGGTGCTGGTAACAACCCAATGGTTGGTATGACAGTGGCGGTAGCGGTTTCTATTGAAGAAGCAGCAAAAGAAGGTAAGTTCTAAATTTTTTATAACGATTGATTTTGTATGAGAACTTCTCAAGTTAAATGATATCTTGAGAAGTTCTTTTTGCTTAAGTGGTATAAAAGGAGTGATGTCAAATGGTTCAACATACAATTCCACCCATTTATAATGAAGATTCGAAAATATTAATACTGGGTTCTTTTCCTTCCGTTAAATCAAGAGAAGAGCAGTTTTTCTATGGGCACAAACAGAATCGTTTTTGGAAAGTGATTGCTGCAATTTTTCAATGTGAGGTGCCACAGACAATAGAAGAAAAAAAAGAAATGTTATATTCCAATCATATTGCAATATGGGATGTAATTGCATCGTGTGAAATAACAGGATCATCGGATTCAAGTATACGAGATGTGGTTCCCAATGATATATCAGAGATTTTACAAAAAGCGAATATCAGAACAATTTATGCCAATGGAGCGAAGTCGTGTGAGTTGTATTGGAAGTATATTTATCCGATTTGTAAGAGGGAAATAATACAATTACCATCAACAAGTCCTGCAAATGCAGCATATTCTCTGGAAAAATTAGTAAAAGAATGGGAAATAATAAGGGAATCAAACACTGTTATTGCTTGACAAACAAGGTAGATAGTAATATGATTTTGTAGTGAGAAAATTTAGAATAGGAAGAATTGTGTTAATATGAGAAAACAGGTATTGTCTCTATTAGTAGAGAATAATCCGGGTGTTACAAGTCGAATCTCAGGATTGTTTAGTCGCAGAGGTTATAATATTGACAGTTTTTCATCTGGTGTAACTGCGAATCCCAAGTATACAAGAATCACAATTGTTGCAAGCGGAGAAGAACAGATTCTCGAACAGATTGAGAAACAATTAATGAAATTAGAAGACGTTTTGGATATCAAGAAGCTTGAGGCGGGTTCATCCGTGACAAGGGAATTAATCTTAGTTAAGATTCGTGCGAAAGATACGGAGAGACAGGTTGTAATGAATGTTACAGAGATTTTCCATGGAAAAGTTGTAGATGTTACAAGAGATTCGATGGTAATCGAATTGACCGGACATCAGGAGAAACTGGATGCATTCTTGGACTTGTTAGATAACTATGAGATATTAGAACTTGCAAGAACCGGAATTACGGGCCTTACGAGAGGTTCGGCAGATGTTATTTATTTAGATTAATCTTAAGTTAAGAACTTAAATTAAATACAATTATACTTTTTAGGAGGATATATTTATATGTCAGACGCAAGAATTTTTTATCAGGAAGATTGTAATTTATCATTATTAGAAGGAAAGACAATTGCTGTAATTGGTTATGGTAGCCAGGGTCATGCACATGCATTGAATGCAAAAGAATCAGGATGCAATGTAATCATTGGTCTTTATGAAGGAAGTAAATCATGGGCAAAAGCTGAGAAACAGGGATTCGAAGTGTTTACTGCTGCAGAAGCTGCAAAAAAAGCAGATATCATTATGATTCTGATTAACGACGAATTACAGGCTGATATGTATAAAAAAGATATTGAGCCAAACCTTGAAGCTGGAAATATGTTAATGTTTGCACATGGATTTAACGTACATTTTGGAGCAATTAAAGCACCTGCTGATGTTGATGTTACTATGATTGCACCAAAAGGACCGGGACATACAGTTCGTTCTGAGTATCAGGCTGGAAAAGGTGTTCCTTGTTTAGTAGCAGTAGAACAGGATGCAACAGGGAAAGCATTAGATATGGCATTGGCTTATGCTTCTGCAATTGGTGGAGCAAGAGCAGGTGTTCTGGAAACTACATTCAGAACAGAGACAGAAACAGACCTCTTCGGTGAGCAGGCAGTTCTTTGTGGTGGTGTTTGTGCATTAATGCAGGCTGGATTTGAAACATTAGTTGAAGCTGGATATGATCCAAGAAATGCATACTTTGAATGTATCCATGAAATGAAACTTATCGTTGATTTGATTTATCAGTCAGGTTTTGCAGGAATGAGATATTCAATCTCTAATACAGCAGAATATGGTGATTACATAACAGGACCAAAGATTATTACTGAAGATACAAAGAAAGCAATGAAAAAAGTTCTTTCTGATATTCAGGATGGTTCGTTTGCAAAAGAATTCTTACTTGATATGTCAACAGCAGGACGTCAGGTTCACTTCAAAGCAATGAGAAAATTAGCTGCTGAACATCCGGCAGAAAAAGTTGGAGAAGAAGTTCGTAAACTTTATAGCTGGAATAATGAAGAAGATAAGTTCATCAATAACTAATCGAATCATTTGAAATTATAAAAGGTATAACTATTACAGTTATACCTTTGTACTTTTATTATAGCTAATATATATGGTAGGAGATTAATATGTCAGAAGTATATAATCATAAAGTGATTGAAAAAAAATGGCAAAAAGTTTGGGATGATGAGAAGGCATTTGCTGCAACAAATGATTTTTCCAAACCAAAGTTTTATGCATTAGTTGAATTCCCTTACCCATCCGGACAGGGACTTCATGTTGGACATCCGCGTCCATACACTGCATTGGACATCGTTTCGCGAAAAAGAAGAATGCAAGGATACAACGTATTATATCCGATGGGGTGGGATGCTTTTGGTTTACCAACTGAAAACTTTGCAATTAAGAATAAAATTCATCCAAAAGAAGTAACCAAGAATAATGTGGCAAGATTTAAAGAACAATTACATTCTCTTGGATATTCGTTCGATTGGGATAGAGAAATTAATACAACAGATCCGGAATATTATAAATGGACACAGTGGATTTTCTTAAAATTATTCAAGGAAGGACTTGCATATAAAAAAGAAATGCCAATTAATTGGTGTACATCATGTAAAGTCGGATTAGCAAACGAAGAAGTTGTAAATGGATGTTGTGAAAGATGTGGTTCAGAAGTTGTTCGCAAAGTAAAAAGCGAATGGATGTTAAAAATTACGGAATACGCGGACAAATTAATAGATGGATTAGATGGTGTTGATTATATAGAACGTGTAAAAACATCACAGAAGAATTGGATTGGAAGATCAAATGGAGCAGAAGTTGATTTTGCAATCAAAGGAAAAGAAGAAAAACTGCGTATTTATACAACGAGATGTGATACATTGTTTGGGGTAACTTATATGGTTGTATCACCGGAACATCCATACTTGGATAAGTTTAAATCAGAAATCAAGAATTGGGATGAAATATTAGCTTATAGAGAACAGGCTTCTAAAAAATCAGATTTTGAACGTGCTGAGCTAGCCAAAGACAAAACCGGTGTCGCAATTGATGGATTATGTGCAATCAATCCTGTGAATGGAAAAGAAGTTCCAATTTGGGTATCGGATTATGTACTGATGAGTTATGGCACCGGAGCTATTATGGCAGTACCGGGACATGATGAAAGAGATTGGGAATTTGCTAAGAAGTTCAACCTTCCAATTATTCAAGTTGTAGCAAAAGATGGTGAAGAAGTTGACATTAATGCTGCTGCTTTTACAGATGTTGCAACAGGTGTTTTGATTAATTCTGATTTTATAAATGGATTAGAAGTAAGTCAAGCAAAAGAGAAGATGATAGAATTTCTGGAAGAAAAGCAAATTGGTACAGCGAAAACGAATTATAAGTTAAGAGATTGGGTGTTCTCGCGTCAGCGTTATTGGGGTGAACCAATTCCTATTATTGAATGTGAGAAGTGTGGATTTGTACCAGTTGATGAAAGTGAATTGCCATTATTACTGCCAGAGGTAGATAGTTATATGCCGACAGATAATGGAGAGTCACCACTTGCCGCAATGACAGATTGGGTCAATACCACGTGTCCTTGTTGTAAAGGTCCGGCAAAACGCGAAACAGATACTATGCCTCAGTGGGCTGGTTCTTCATGGTATTTCTTAAGATATTGTGATCCGGATAATAAGGAAGCTTTAGCAAGCAAAGAGGCGTTGGAATATTGGATGCCTGTAGATTGGTATAATGGTGGAATGGAACATACCACCTTACATTTGCTCTATTCCAGATTTTGGCATAAATTCTTATATGATCAAGATGTTGTTACCTGTGAAGAACCTTATGCAAAAAGAACTTCTCATGGAATGATTCTTGGCGAAAATGGAGAGAAGATGTCAAAATCCAGAGGAAATGTTGTTAATCCGGATGATATCGTTTCTGAATATGGTGCAGATACTTTAAGAACTTATGAAATGTTTATTGGAGCATTTGATTTGGCTGCTTCCTGGTCAGAAGACGGAGTAAAAGGATGTCGTAGATTTTTAGAACGAGTATGGAAACTTCAGGATATTATGACAGAAGAAACTACTTATTCAAAAGATTTAGAAACAAAACTTCATCAAACAATTAAAAAAGTAACAAATGATTTTGAAAACTTGAAGTATAATACAGCAATTGCAGCTATGATGGCTCTTTTAAATGATTTCTATAAAAAGAATTCAATTACAAAAGCAGAATTATCTACCTTAATTATTCTTTTAAATCCGGTTGCACCGCATATTACGGAAGAAATGTGGCAGGCAATTGGAGGTGAAGGTAGAGTATATCAGCAGAATTGGCCGGAATATGAAGAAGCAAAGACAGTAGAATCGATTGTAGAAATTGCTCTTCAAATCAATGGTAAAATCAAGGGAACTTTAGAGATTGATAAAGACGAAGCAAAAGATATCGTAATTGAAAAGGCCAAAGAGGCATTACAAGATAAGTTGACAGGCAACATAGTAAAAGAAATCTATGTTCCGGGTAGAATTGTAAATATTGTTATGAAATAATTAAAACAGCGATTTAGTATAACTGAATCGCTGTTTTATATACCTTCGGGCGTATAATTTTGGTAGAAATCAATAAATGTTTGTAAAGACTTTGATGTAATGTTATTCTCTTTAAATGCAAAGCCGACCTCTCTTTTGGGAATCTCACATTCTATTGGGATTTCTATGAGTGTTCCATCAAGGAGTTCTTCAGAAACAAAACGTTTGATGACGCAAGCAATACCAAGTCCGATTTTGGCAAAATCAATTAGTAAGTCCATATTAGAAACATCAATATACTCTGCAGTTGTGATTTCATTTTTGTCAAGATATTCCTCTATATACTGTCGTGTAATATTTTTCTTATCCAAAAGCATTAAAACAGAAGAGGATAGAATATCTTTATTATGAATTCCCTTAGAATTTAAATTTTTGATATAATCATTAGAGGCAACAAATACATCTTCAATATCGGTTATCGGATGAAATATAATATTGTTGGAACGTTTGGATTTCCCAACAAGACCAATATCAATTTGGTTATCTTCTAATAACTGCAATGTTTCATTCGTAGATTGGCATTTGATGGAAATGTTAATATGAGGGTTTTGCCGAATAAATTCTTTTAAATATGGAAGTAAAATATACTTGCATAACGTGGTACTTACGCCGATTGTTAAGTGACCGACACCCAATTCAAGAGATTGTTTTAATTTTTCTTCACCAACAGATAAGGAGTCAAAAGCTTCGCGTACATGTTCGTAAAGCATTTTGCCTTCATCTGTTAAAATAACACCTCTTGAACTTCTGCAAAACAATTTGCAATTTAAACTATCTTCCAATTTTTGAATTGACTTGCTAATCGCAGGTTGGCTAATATATAATGTTTTTGCAGCTTTTGAAATATTTTTACAGTTAGCTACTGTATAAAAAATCCAATAAGAAGATAAATTTTGAATCATGGAAACCCTCTTTTCTAAACTTTTTTTAATTATATCATAATGAAAAGTTATGGTAAACATGTTTATTATCTATTTTTATTATATTAATCGATATGGTAATATCAAATTATAGTCAAATTAGGAGGAAATACAAATGGGAATGACGATGACACAGAAAATCCTTGCGGCACATGCAGGATTAGAATCTGTAACAGCAGGACAATTAATCGAGGCTGATTTAGATCTGGTACTGGGGAATGATATTACTTCTCCGGTTGCAATTGCAGAGATAAATAAAATGAATGTTGATGGTGTTTTTCATAAAGATAAAATTGCTCTTGTAATGGATCATTTTGCACCAAATAAAGATATTAAGTCAGCACAGCATTGTAAATGTGTTCGGGAATTTGCTTGTAAGAATGAAATTACGAATTATTTTGATGTTGGTCAGATGGGAATTGAACATGCACTTTTGCCGGAGAAAGGTCTTACAGTTGCAGGAGATGTTATCATTGGAGCGGATTCACATACATGTACCTATGGTGCGTTAGGTGCATTTTCAACGGGAGTAGGCAGTACGGATATGGCCGCAGGAATGGCGACAGGAAAGGCTTGGTTTAAAGTACCTTCTGCCATAAAATTTGTTTTGACTGGGAAACCTGCAAAATGGGTAAGCGGTAAAGATATTATTCTACATATTATTGGAATGATTGGCGTAGATGGAGCATTATATCAGTCTATGGAATTTGTGGGAGATGGAATTGCGTATTTATCAATGGACGATCGTCTTACAATTGCAAATATGGCAATTGAAGCAGGTGGAAAGAATGGAATTTTCCCGGTAGATGATTTAACAAGAGAATATATGCGTGTGCATTCGATGCGTCCATTTGTGGAATATACTGCGGATGAAGATGCAGAGTATGAACAGGAATATGTAATTGATCTTAGTACATTAAAACCGACGGTTGCATTTCCGCATCTACCGGAAAATACACACACTATAGATGAAGTCGATGATATTAAGATAGATCAGGTGGTAATTGGTTCTTGTACAAATGGAAGAATGGATGATTTAAGAGTTGCTGCATCAATTATGAAAGGTAAGAAAGTTGCAAATGGAGTCAGAGCAATTGTCATTCCGGCTACACAAAAAATCTATTTAGATGCAATGGAAGAGGGATTGATTCGCACCTTTATCGAGGCTGGAGCAATAGTAAGTACGCCTACCTGTGGTCCATGCCTTGGAGGACATATGGGGGTTATGGCTGAGGGTGAACGTTGTGTTTCAACAACCAATCGTAACTTTGTTGGAAGAATGGGGCATGTTGATTCAGAGATATATCTTGCAAGCCCGGCGGTTGCCGCTGCAAGTGCAATAACCGGTAAATTGTCAGGACCGGAAGATGTAATGTAAGATTGGAGGAATTTAGAATGAAAGCAGCACAAGGTATTGTATTTAAATATGGAGATAATGTTGATACAGATGTAATTATTCCGGCGAGATATTTAAATTCTTCCGATCCGAAGGAATTAGCGACTCATTGTATGGAAGATATTGATAAGGACTTTGTCTCAAATGTAAAACCGGGTGATATAATTGTCGCAAATAAGAATTTCGGTTGTGGTTCTTCTAGAGAACATGCACCGATTGCAATAAAAGCGGCAGGTGTTAGTTGTGTAATAGCTGAGACCTTTGCGAGAATTTTTTATAGAAATGCGATCAATATCGGATTGCCAATTATAGAATGTCCGGAAGCCGCGGTGGCAATTAAGGCAGGAGATGAAGTTATGGTTGACTTTGATACCGGTGTTATCAAAAATTTAACCACACAAGAAGAGTTTCAGGGCCAGGCATTCCCGGAATTTATGCAAAAAATAATCGCCTGCGAAGGTCTGGTTAATTACATTAATCAAAAATAAATCCACACAAAAGAAAACTTCCGGATTATTTCGGAAGTTTTTCTAAGTAATTCATAAATTTTGGTGAAAGTTTTAATCCGGTATAGATGTCCGCATAGTCTTTAGCGGTTATGGTTTCTATATAGTTTTCAGGAAAGTTTTTGTTAATACCGGCTTTTTTTGCAAGGTCAACAGCTTTGTTATAAGCAATTGCAGCTTTGATAAGAGTGGTATAATTTCCAATTGTATACATTCCATTTATATGTATCTTTGCACAATATAGTGTTTTGCTGTTGCGAGTGATTTTATTCACGCCATAATATGGATTATGAATCACGATATTGGAATAACGATAATCCATATTATCGCCATTGATAAAAGAATAGTCTTTTCCAGCAACTGCATGGTTTTTAATGCCATAACGGCTTAAAAGTGTAACTTGCATACCATAGTCATTTACATATAGTCGGCCATTACGACGCAGAATTTTATGGCTGCTATAATAGAATAAATCATCAATATCAAATTTTAGTTCTTCCTGAGAAGAAAGATAGTAACTAAAATATTTATTCCGTAGATAGATGGGTGTAGGAACATAAAGTTTATTGTTTTTGAAATTGATTAAAATAATTATTTTTTCAAAAGAAAGAAGATGTGGTTTTTTAAGTTCTTTTTCAAGTGTAAGATTGTTGGTAGTAATTATATGTAATGCTTCCAGATATGCATGATGTGCATCTTCCTCCGTTTTAAAACTGCCAAGACTTATGTGTTTTCCTTTAAATGTTATATTGGAACGATAATAAAGCGTATTATCCTTCTTTTTAGCTGAGTAAACTCCTTGAAGCATATAAACTCCTTGTTTTTTTCTTTTATTTTACCATTTTGGGATAGAAAAATACAGATATACTTTTAGGGATTGTTGACACTTTGAAATTATTTTCATATAATGAATTTTGATAATTACGCGAAAGATTTAGAAAGAGTTACGAGGTATCATAATGAATTTAATGTATTCAAGTACAAGAAACAGTAGTGTGAAATTGACTGCATCACAAGCTATTTTAAAAGGTTTGGCGGATGACGGCGGATTGTTTGTTCCGGAAATGATTCCTACATTAGATGTTTCAATAGATGAATTAGCTAAAATGAGTTATCAGGAAACTGCATATGCAGTAATGAAACAATTTTTGACTGATTTTACAGAAGAAGAATTAATGAATTGTATTAATAAAGCATATGACAGTAAGTTTGATACAGAGGAAATTGCACCTTTGGTTCAAGCGAATGGTGCATATTATTTAGAATTATTTCATGGTTCAACAATTGCATTCAAAGATATGGCATTGTCAATTTTACCACATTTATTAATTACTGCGGCAAGAAAGAATCAGGTAAATAATGATATTGTAATTCTTACGGCAACATCTGGTGATACCGGGAAAGCTGCATTGGCTGGTTTTGCAGATGTTGAAGGTACTAAAATTGTTGTATTTTATCCGAAGAATGGTGTAAGCCCAATTCAAGAGAAACAGATGATTACCCAGAAGGGGAATAATACTCATGTGGTTGGAATTCATGGGAATTTTGACCAGGCGCAAACTGGTGTTAAACAGATGTTTTCAGATAAAGAATTAGAGCAATTGATGGCTGAAAACGGATATCAGTTTTCATCAGCTAACTCAATTAATATTGGAAGGCTTGTTCCGCAGATTGTATATTATGTATACTCTTATGCAAAATTATATGCAAACGGTGCCATCTCGAATGGTGAAAAGATTAATGTTGTAGTACCAACTGGAAATTTTGGCAATATTTTGGCTGCATTCTATGCAAAAAATATGGGATTACCGATTGCGAAATTGATTTGTGCATCAAATGAGAATAAAGTATTATTTGATTTCTTCCAGACAGGAACTTATGACAAAAATCGCGAATTTATGTTAACAACTTCTCCATCTATGGATATTTTAATTTCTTCTAATTTAGAAAGATTAATTTATCGTATCTGTGGGAATGATGCAGAGAAAAATGCTTCTTTTATGAATGATTTAATATTAAATGGGAAGTATTCCATTTCTGAAAGCATGAAAGAACAGTTGATTGATTTCTATGGTAACTATACAGATGAAACAGAAACAGCGGAAGTGATACGTAATTTATATCAAAATACAGGTTACATAATTGATACGCACACAGCGGTGGCAGCAGGTGTATATGAAAAATATAAACAAGACACAGGTGATGCCGAGACGAAGACAATCATTGCTTCTACAGCAAGTCCGTTCAAATTTACAAGAAGTGTTATGAATGCAATTGATACTGATAAATATAGTGCAATGTCTGATTTTGAATTAGTTGACGAATTGAGTAAAATCGGTAATGTTGAGATTCCAAATGCAATAGAAGAAATCAGAAATGCGAATGTACTTCATAATACAGTATGTGAAGTAGAAGATATGGATAAAGTTGTGAAAGAATTTTTGCAAGTAAAATAATAGGAAAGCCCCATGTGTAAAGTTTTTTATAAAAAACTTGCAACACATGGGGCTTTTAATTCTAGCATTGTATTAAATATTTGATTTGATTATTTCAAATATTAAGTTAACAGTTCCAAAAGACGTAAGCAATGGCAAGTGGAATGCATTATTGCTCAAGTTTAAGACTGGAACAATAATTTCCTCCGGAGCAGAAATTGTAAGTTCTAAAGCTACTTCGTTGGAAACATTTACAATGTATAAACCATTATGTAAATTTAAGAAATCCTGCATAGCAGCTCTTACATATTCATCGAACTGAACAAATTCTTCTTTGGCATAGCGAGATGCAAAAGAAATTGCTGTTGATTCATCCATGCTAATATAAGAACGGATAGAATAGTCTCCTAAAACAACTTGGCTTGCGCAACAATCAATTGGGAATTGTGTGCATGTATGTGCATCTAGTGGTGTAAAATCTTCACCAATAAATCGAATGAAGTTATTGAATAACAACTCAAAATACATACGTCCAAGTGGGCTTATTGGTGTTTCTGACATTAAGAAGAAATTATCAAACATCCGATCAACTGTATCATGGTCATCTTGAGTAATGTCTAATTCAAATAATTCGTTTTTGGAACGATAATCCGTAATGATATTTACCAAATCTGCATTTGAAATAATTCCTTCATCCACTAAAATCTGTCCTAACAAGAGGAATTTTGGAGTTAAAGTTTTGAGAAGATCAATGACTTCTTCATTACTTAAATATCCTAATTCAATGGCAAGTTCTCCGAATTTTTTATCCTGTTGTGTTTGTGCTAAGACAACTTTGTCAACTTCATCAGCTGTCATCAAACCTGCGTGAATTGCTCGGGTTCCGAGTTTCATATGTTCGCTTGCCTGTTTTTTCATAGCGGCAAATAATTGTTCTTGAGTCACATAATTGTTTGATAGTAGGTAATTTCCAAAAAATTGTGTATACATAGGCGATTACCTCCCTTCAAGGAATCTGTTTATAATATTAATCACTTGTTCCTTGTCTAATGGCTTTTGAATAAAATCCTTAGCACCGGATTCTAAAGCAACTTTAAGTTGTGATTGTGTACCAACAGATGATGCAATGATAATTGTTGCATTAGAATCAAAGTCGATAATCTCTTTGATTGCGGCATTTCCATCTTTTTTCGGCATAACAATATCAAGAAACACAATATCTGGTTTGGTCTCTTTGTACTTATCTATTGCGTCTTGGCCGTCAACTGCATCAAAAAATACTGGTGTTCCAAGTGTTGAGATGATGTCTTTCAACTGTTTTCTTGCTAAAATAGAATCATCACAAATTAAAATTTTAAGTTCATTAATTTGCATTTTGTCACGCCCTCTTTCATAGTTTATGTATCTATTTTACACTAAAAAAAAGCAATATTCAACGATTTTATAGGAATTTTTCACTATATTTATAAAATGTTTGAAAGTAGTATGCTCAATTGATATAATATGGATTGATAGAATGGATGAAAATAAAAGTTATATTTGATATAATTCGACATCATACAAAAATATCTAATTTAATCTAAATTTTAATTATTGTATTATTAATTGTAGTTCTTGTGTTAATAGCGTTTTTAATTTATTATTTTAGTAGAAATCTATCAGAATAGGAATGAATTAATAATTGTTTTTTATTCAAGCAAATCGTTCTGTTTTATTTGGAAACATCCCGGAATATAAAAAGAAATATTAATAGTATAGTGAGGTAGTAAGAATGCAGATGGCAGTAATAATTCGAATCATCATGATAATTGTAGGATTGTACCTAATATTTGATACGGTACGAATGAGAAAGAACGGCACATTAAGCAAAGTCTTTTTTAATGAAAAGGACATTCCGAATTGCAAAGATGTAACAGGATGCATAAATTACTTGTACGGAAAATCCATTATAATGTCGGCAATATTTGTTGTTTTAGGTTTGGCAGGAATTTACGTGGAGTATTTTTTGAATAGTAAAATATTAAGTCTTGTTGATTTTGTTTTAATCTTTATCTGGCTTATTGTTTACGCTGTTATTTTTAAAAAGATGAGAACTTTATTTTTTTCATAAATTATGTTTGACAAAACAGAAACATTAGGTATGATATTTATGATAAAGTTAAAAATAAATTTATTATATATAAGGAGGACAATATCTTATGTCAACAAAAGCTTATTATCCATTGAATGAAATCGGTGCTGGCAAAGTAGGTTTTTCAAAAACACGTTCCATTATTGAAGCAGCATTTTATGGTAATAATGTAGTAAAAGTTAATACTTTGAAAGAAGCATATGAATTAGCAAAGAATTCACCGGGAACAATTGTTACAGATATGCCTGTAAAAGATGGCGAGACATTCGGATTAGAAAAAGATGCGAAAGTTTTATTGTTCAATGATGGTGCGGTTACCGGACGTTATGCTGCGGCAAGACGTATTAAAGGGGAACCGGGAGTAGATGATACAAAACTTGATAAAGTTGTAATGGATGCAGTATATGAAACTCGTTGGAAAACGCTGTATCATGCGGAATGTTTTATAGGGTTAGATCCGGAGTTTATGGTAAAAGCACATCTTCTTATTCCGGAAGGAGAAGAGAATATTTTATATAACTGGATGTTGAATTTCCAATACATGTCAGACGAATATGTAAAGATGTATAGAAACTCAAAATCAGTAGGAGATGGAAAAGAAGCAGATATCTATATTTTCTCAGATCCGCAGTGGGCTCCACATGATGCTCCGGATGTGGACTACAGTTGTTTGAGTGATCCACTTACATTATGCTATTTTGATACCAATCAAAACTGTGCTGCTATCCTTGGTATGAGATATTTTGGAGAGCACAAAAAAGGAACACTTACAATGGCATGGGCACTTGCTAATAGAAATGGTTATGCAGCATGTCACGGTGGACAGAAAGAGTATTCTCTTGCAGATGGTTCGAAATTTGTTGCTTCTGTATATGGATTGTCAGGATCAGGAAAATCAACACTTACTCATGCAAAACATAATGGAAAATATCCTGCAATCAAAGTATTACATGATGATGCATTTATTATTAATACAGATACATGTGCTTCAATTGCTTTAGAACCAACATATTTTGATAAAACTTCAGATTATCCAACAGGATGTCCGGATAATGAATATCTATTAACAGCTCAAAATTGTTCTGCTACAATGGATAGCGAAGGAAAAATTCAGTTAGTAACAGAAGATATCAGAAATGGTAATGGTCGTGCAATCAAATCCAAATTATGGTCACCAAACCGTGTTGATAAAATTGATGCACCAGTTAATGCAATTTTCTGGATTATGAAAGATCCTACAATTCCACCGGTAGTTAAATTAAAAGGAGCAGCATTGGCTTCTGTAATGGGTGCTACACTTGCAACGAAAACATCTACTGCAGAACGTGTTGCGGCAGGAACGGATATTAATGCGTTAAGAATTGTGCCTTATGCAAATCCATTTAGAACTTATCCATTAGTAAATGATTATGAGAAGTTCAAAAAATTAGTAGAGGAAAAAGATGTAGATTGTTATATCATTAATACCGGTGATTTCATGGGAACAAAATGTCAACCAGCTGATACATTAGGTATTCTTGAAACTATCGTTGAAGGAAAAGCATCTTTTGAAAAATGGGGACCATTTGAAGATATTGAAATCATGTATGACTGGTCTGGAAAAACAGCTGATTTTAAACCGGATATGCAGAATAAAGAATATACGGATGCTTTAAAGAGTGCAATGCAAAACCGTGTAAGTGCTGTTGAAGACTTCTCAGTTAAGAAAGAAGGATATGACAAACTTCCGGAAGAAGCGTTGAATGCATTAAAGAAATTAGTTGATGAAATTTCTAGCTTATAATTTGTTATTTCCATAAAATCAAGATGAAAAATCACGAAAAATCATAAGAATTTATGGTAAAAAATAACATGAATTGTATGTTGAATTTTGTCTAATAATAAAGTATAATCAAAGTAAGTTAAGTATTGCCTGAGATGTACGAAAAACCTGTTATTTAGAACCTACATTTACTTTCATGGGATTCTTATATGACTTACCCTATGTCAGGCCTCATTAACTTATCAGTGGAAGACAGAAGGTGAGATGCGGTGACCCACCTAGCTTTGCTAGGAGTCTAAATTACGGGGAACGGCATTTTGGGTAATACTACTTAAGATAACCTTTAATCTGGATACAAAAGAGTTTGATTTTACAAAAGATATTTAATATACAAAAGAGGAAGAGGGAGCTGCATAGGTAGCTCCCTTATTTATGTATCCGAATACATAGATATTTTTTTGAGAATTGGACATACTAGAATAAAATCTATTTGTGAAAGGACTATCATGAAGAAACTGGAAAATAACCAAAAGATATTTCTTATTACAATACTAATGACTGCAATAAGCTTAATTATTACAGGCTTCGTTATGTTTCAATTATTATCGAATGAAGTATCGAATAATAAGGTCACTTTGTTTTCGGATGAAACATTAGAGAATGTGTATATCTACAAAAATGATGACAGTAAAATATATTTTATATACAACAATGAAAAATATATTATCAAAGGAAAAACAAAAGAGAAATACATTGGTTTGGCTGATGTAGTAATTGAGAATCAAAAAGTAAAAAAAATATATGCAAAATCTGATTTTGTTGAGGGTGTGGTAGAACGGTATTCGCCAGAAGGCGTTTGGCTTACAGATGGACAGTACTATGAAATGGAAAGCGCGTGTGTTCTTTATGAAACAGTAGGGAATAAATGTAATCAGATTAAGTATTCAGATTTAATAGTGGGTACAACCAAGGTGAAGTTGTTTTTACAAAACAATCATGTTTGTGCAATGGTAAAAGACCAAGAAGCACAATTAGAAGATATTCACGTTTTGATAAAAAATAACAATAATATTTTTTATCAGAATATTTGGATTAGTAGCAAAACAAATTATGTTATAAATAACGTGAGTTATAATGCAAATGAAAAGAGTAACCTTATAGAAATAATGAAGAATGAACAATTAGAAGAAGTATTCGTTACAAGTGATTCTAATTACATTCAACTCCATGGAGAAAGTGCAAGCCATGCCACAAAGGAATATTATGGCTCTTTTATTGTTCGTGCGATAGCTGGAGGATACGTATTAATAAATAAAATTCCAATTGAGGATTATATACGTTATGTTTTACCATCAGAAATGCCGGTTAGTTTCGATGAAGAAGCTTTAAAAGCACAAGCAGTTTGCGCAAGAACGTTTGCATATTCGCAATTGAAAAATGACACTTATGCATTATATGGAGCAAATTTGGATGATAGTACTGATTTCCAAGTTTATAATAGTGACGGTTGTGATAAAAAAACAGATGAAGCGGTATATGATACGACAGGTCAGATTTTGTCTATGGATGGGAAACTGATTGTATGTTATTATCATTCAACATCTCCCGGTGTTACGGCCGATTTTAGTGTATGGGGAAGTCAAAGTCCAAGATATATCAAAAGTGTAAATCAATTAGATGCGATAGGAGAAGATTTTTCCAATGAAGAATCATTTTCAAGTATGATTCTTCAAACACTATACTGTTACGAATCAGATTCTCCTTTTTACAGATGGAAGGCTAACGTAACATTGGGCGATATTGTAGATCCGGAATATGGTCGTTTCGTTCGGTTAGAAATTAAGGAGAGGAGTCAGGCCGGATATGTTACTCGTTTAGTTGTAGATTTTGAAAATGGAAGTAGAGAATATCAGAATGAAAATCAAATTCGACAATTATTAGGAAAAGGTTTATCATCTATCACACTCCAAGACGGAACCATAAGAAATAATTTTTCAATGATCCCAAGTTCCTGTTTTATGATAGAAGAAATAAATGCGAATGAAGTATGCATAGTTGGTGGCGGATTCGGACATGGGATAGGAATGAGTCAGTACGGTGCGAATGGAATGGCAAAGGCGAATAAATCCTATCAGGAAATTTTGGAATACTATTATAATGATGTGGAATTAACAGATATTTCGAAGATTCGATATTAGAAAAGTGCTTGAAGTTTCAAATTGTCTATGATACAATAGTGGCTGTGTGAAAGGCTATGATTGTGTTAGTAGAAGCCAATACAACATACAGAGAGAGGAAGTCGTTGGCTGTAAGCTTCCTTATGAATTGTATGGATTTTCGAATTTCCCACAGGAGCTGCACAGATGAAATAATAGTAGTTTGTGACGGGAACTGTACGTTAAACAGTAAGAGAGTCTGTATTGTTAGATACAGGAATATGGGTGGTATCGCGGATTTAGTTTCGTCCCTAGTAGTAGGGATGGAACTTTTTTTATTATATAGAAATGTTTGTTAAATTTTCTATATAACATCATCAACATGTAAAAACGCATAAGGAGAACATTTCTTCATTACTGCGTTTCAAGTGGAGAACAAAGTATACGTTGTTCTTTTGACGGTCAAAATCCATAAATTTTGAGAAATAATTATTTACAAGGAGAGAACCTAATGAAAGAAAAATTAAAAGTCATAATGGAAAATTCCATACGTGATATTGAAAATGCAAGTGATTTAACAATGTTAAATGATGTACGTGTTGCCGTACTTGGAAAAAAAGGAGAATTAACATCTGTTTTAAAGAGTATGAAAGATGTTGAACCACAGGATCGTCCTAAGGTTGGACAATGGGTAAATGAAACAAGAAGTGCAATTGAACAAGTTTTGGATGACAAAAAGAAAGTGTTGGAACAGGCAAAACTTGAACAACAGTTAAAAGATGAAGTGATCGATGTTACACTTCCGGCTAAAAGAAATGCAATCGGACACAGGCATCCGAATGCATCTGTTTTAGATGAAGTAGAACGTATTTTTATTGGAATGGGATATCAGGTGGTTGAAGGCCCGGAAGTAGAATATGATTATTATAATTTTGAAGCATTGAATATTCCGGCAAATCATCCGGCAAAAGATGAACAGGATACATTTTATATTAATGATAAAATTTTGCTTCGTACGCAAACTTCTCCGGTACAGGTTCGCACAATGGAACAGATGAAACCGCCAATCCGCATGTTGGCACCAGGACGCGTGTTCCGTTCGGATGAAGTAGATGCAACACATTCGCCATCCTTTCATCAAATAGAAGGTATGGTTATTGATAAAGGTATTACACTTGCAGATTTAAAAGGAACATTAGCTCAATTTGCAAGAGAATTTTTTGGAAAAGATATAAAAGTTAAATTCCGTCCGCATCATTTCCCGTTTACAGAACCATCTGCAGAAATGGATATGACATGTTTTAAATGTGGTGGAAAAGGATGTCGTTTTTGTAAAGGAGAAGGTTGGATAGAAATTCTTGGATGCGGAATGGTTCATCCAAAGGTATTAAGTATGAGTGGAATTGATCCGACCGAGTATTCAGGTTTTGCCTTTGGTATAGGTTTGGAGCGAATTACGTTGTTAAAATATGAAATTGATGATATGCGTCTTCTATATGAAAATGATGCACGTTTCTTAAATCAGTTCTAAAGGGAATCAGAAAAAAGAGAAAGGTAGAGAAAGACATGAATACTTCTTTAAAATGGATAAAAGATTTAGTTCCTGAATTAGAATGTACAAATCAGGAATACATGGATGCAATGACACTTTCAGGATCGAAAGTGGAAGGATATGAAGAATTAGACAAAGATTTGGAGAATATAGTAATCGGCCAGGTTATTTCTGTGGAAAAACATCCGGATGCGGATAAACTTGTTGTCTGCCAGGTTAAAATCAATGAGAATGAAACCGTTCAAATTGTTACTGGAGCTCAAAATGTGTTTGAAGGAGCGAAAGTTCCGGTTGTTTTAGATGGAGGAAGAGTTGCTGGTGGTCATGATGGAACGAAAACACCAGGCGGAATTAAAATAAAAAAAGGAAAACTTAGAGGTGTGGATTCATATGGAATGATGTGTTCCATTGAAGAATTAGGTTCTAACAGAGATATGTTCTCAGATGCACCGGAAGATGGATTGTATATACTTTCGGAAGAGGCGCCGGTGGGAGAATCTGTAACTAAGTATTTGGGATTGGATGATGCAATTTTTGAATATGAGATTACATCAAACAGAGTAGATTGTTTCTCAGTATTAGGAATTGCACGAGAAGCTGCTGCGACATTTGGGAAAAAATTTAATCCTCCAGTTATAAAAGAGACCGGAAATTCAGACAGCGTTAATGATTATATTTCTGTTTCTGTGGAAGATACGGAATTATGTTCACGCTATACGGCAAGAGTGGTTAAAAATGTAAAATGTGCCCCATCACCGAAATGGATGCAAGAACGTTTACGTGCACATGGAATTCGACCAATAAACAATCTTGTTGATATAACAAATTATGTAATGGAAGAATATGGTCAGCCAATGCATGCATACGATTTAGATACGATTGCAGGAAAAGAAATAATTGTTCGGCGCGCACATAAAGATGAAGTTTTTGTCACATTAGACGGTCAGGAAAGAAGATTAGATGATTCCGTTCTTATGATTTGTGATGCAGATAAAGCTGTAGGAATTGCAGGTATCATGGGTGGTGAGAACTCCATGATAACAGAAAACGTAACGAATCTTTTGTTTGAAGCAGCATGTTTTGATGGTACGAACATTCGTCTTTCAAGCAAAAAGGTAGGACTTCGTACAGATGCTTCATCTAAATTTGAAAAAGGGTTAGATCCAAATCTGGCAATGGAAGCTATGAATCGTGCATGTCAATTAATAGAAGAACTGGGTGCCGGAGAAGTAATCGGAGGAGCAATAGACGTATATCCTGTGAAAAGAGAAGGTATAACATTACCATTTGAACCGGAAAAATACAATAAGCTCCTGGGTACTAATATTTCGGAAGAAGATATGGTATCTTATTTCGAAAAAATTGATTTAAAAGTTGACTTAGAAAAGAAGGAAGTAATCATTCCGTCTTGGAGACAGGATTTGTTGTGTGATGCAGATTTGGCAGAAGAAGTGGCTAGATTTTATGGTTATGATAAAATTCCGGTTACTTTACCAAGCGGTGAAACAACTACCGGCGGAAAGTCATTTAAACTCCGTATGGAGGATTTAGCACGTGAAATAGCTGAATTTTCAGGTTTTTCGCAAGCTATGACATATTCTTTTGAAGGACCAAAAGTATTTGATAAACTGTTGATTCCAGAGAATTCGGAATATAGAAAAGCTGTTTCTATTATGAATCCATTAGGGGAAGACTATTCAATTATGAGAACACTTCCTTTGAATGGAATGCTTACATCGTTGTCAACTAATATGGGGCGTAGAAATAAGAATGTACGCTTGTATGAACTTGGAAATATTTATTTGCCAAAACAGTTACCGCTAACAGAATTGCCGGAAGAAAGAATGCAACTTACATTCGGAATGTATGGAGATGGAGATTTCTTTACGTTAAAAGGTGTTGTAGAAGAGTTATTGTATTCAGCAGGTTTGAGAATGAAACCGGAATACAATCCAAAGGCAAATTTATCTTTTATGCACCCGGGACGTCAGGCAAATATTATTTATGATGGTGTTGTGATTGGTTTCCTTGGAGAGATACATCCGATTGTTGCAGCTAATTACGCCATGAAAGAAAGAGTATATGTAGCTGTAATCGATATGCCGGAACTTGTGAAAAGGGCATCTTTTGATTATAAATATGAAGGTATTGTTAATTTCCCTGTTTCATCGCGTGATTTGTCAATGGTTGTGCCAAAAGATATTTTAGTCGGTGATATCGAAAAAGTGTTTGAGCAAAGAGGCGGAAAATATCTGGAGAGTTACGAACTATTTGATATTTATGAGGGCGAACAAATTGAAAAAGGATATAAATCGATTGCATATTCCTTAAAGTTTAGAGGAAAAGAAAAGAATTTAGAAGAAGCAGATATTACGTCTGCAATGAATAAGATTCTAAATGGTTTGAATTCTCTTGGAATCCAATTACGAGCATAATTATTAAAGGGAAAGATTTATGAATGTAAAAGATTTTTATTATGATTTACCGGAAGAATTGATTGCTCAAGATCCTTTGCAGAATCGAAGTGATTCTCGAATGATGGTGTTAAATAAAAGTACAGGATGCGTGGAGCATAAGAATTTTTATGACATCAAGAATTATTTGAAACCTGGAGATTGCCTTGTTATTAATAATACAAGGGTAATCCCTGCGAGATTATTTGGTGAAAAAGAAGATACACATGCTACCATAGAACTTTTGCTTTTGAAAAGAAAGGAAAATGATATATGGGAAACTCTTGTAAAACCAGGTAAGAAAGCAAGAGTAGGTACACGAATTCTGTTTGGTAATGGTTTGCTGACCGGCGAGATTATTTCTGTACTCGATGATGGGAATCGTTTGATTCGATTTCATTATAAAGGAATATTTGAAGAAATATTAGATGAATTAGGACAAATGCCGTTGCCGCCTTATATTAAACATCAATTACAGGATAAAAACCGTTATCAGACTGTGTATGCAAAATACGATGGTTCGGCAGCTGCTCCTACGGCAGGTCTTCATTTTACAAAAGAATTAATGAATGAAATACAACAGGCTGGAATTCATATTGCAGAGGTTACGTTACATGTTGGTCTGGGGACGTTTCGACCGGTAAAAGTTGATAACATATTAGAACATCACATGCATTCTGAGTTTTATATGATATCACAAGAAGCGGCTGAGATTATAAATGAAACGAAACGAAATGGTGGAAGAATTATATCTGTTGGGACAACAAGTACTCGTACGCTCGAATCGGCTGCTGATGAAAATGGATTTCTCAAAGAATCTTCCGGATGGACCGATATTTTTATTTATCCGGGATATCAATTTAAAGTGATTGATGCTTTAGTGACGAATTTTCATTTGCCGGAGTCTACACTTGTAATGCTTGTTTCTGCACTTGCTGGAAGAGAACAGGTATTGCATGCATATCAAATTGCAGTAGAAGAAAGGTATCGCTTCTTTAGTTTTGGGGATGCAATGTTAATTATTGAGAGCTAATACTTGATAAAATGGAAAAAATGTACTAATATTAATATGTATTTTTATTTTGGGATTTATGTAAATAGGGAGTGAAACACATGGAAGAAAAGAGAAAACATAAACGTTTAGATATTGATGTATCAATCCAATTGGAGAGATTGGATGAGGATGGCGTTACTACTTTGAAGTATGTGCATGTAGATGTTACTGATATTTCAAGAAGTGGTATTGGATTTAAATCGAATCAGTTATTAGATACCGGTACATACTATGATACAAAGATTCAGATTTGGACCAAAGAGATTGTGGATGCTGTAATCGAGATTGTGCGTCGTGAAGAGAACAATGGAGAGTACCGTTATGGAGCAATCTTTATCGGAATGACAGATACAGATGCTTTAAAAATTGATATTTATCAAATCTTTAACGATTTATAAAAGAATCGCGCCGCGTGAAACAACATGCAGATTTTATCTGTAATATATGTTTTTTACGCGGAGCATTTTTTTTGAATAAAATTAGAATGAGGCTTAGAAAAATATGTTATTAGAAGAAGTATATAATGTTAAAAAAGTGCAATTGCCACATGATATAAATGTTTGTGTTCCGGGCTCTAAAAGTATAACGAATCGTGCTTTACTACTTGCTGCATTAGGAAAAGGGTCTACAGAATTGCAGGGTGTATTATTTAGCGATGATTCCAGGCATTTTTTGCAAGCATTAGTTGATTTGGGATATTCAATTACCATAGATGAGAACAATAAGAAAGTTGTAATAGAAGGTTGTGATGGCAAAATTCCTTGTGTAAATGTAGATAAACCATCCGATGCGATAGATGCAACTGTTTATGTTGGAAGCGCAGGAACTGCTGCACGTTTTTTGACGGCTTTTTTGGGACTATCCAAAGGCCGATTTCATATGACATCTTCAGAACAAATGCAAAAAAGACCGATGAAAGAATTGCTACTTGCGTTGGAAGAGCTTGGAGCCAATATTTCATATGAGAAAGAAAAATATCATTTTCCTTTTATCATAGAGAATCAAGGTATTGAGAAAAATGAAGTGACAATAGATATTGATAAAAGTAGTCAATTTTTAAGTGCATTATTAATTTCTTCCGTATTATTTGAACGTGAATTTAAAATTTATATCACAGGAACGCATGGTATGGCATATGTAAATATGACATATAAAATGATGCAGCAATTTGGGTTAGAGGCAGTAGAACGTATTAATAACGGTTTTATCATTCATTCAAATGACGGGTATACAGGTAGGGTTTATCAGATTGAACCAGATATGTCCGCAGCATGTTATTTTTATGCAATGAGTCCGATTTTATCAGTAAATACGTTAGTAAAAGGTGTTCATTCAAATAGTTTACAAGGGGACATTCAATTTTTATCTGTTTTAGAAGAAATGGGCTGTGAGAAAATAGAGCAGGAAGATGGAATTGTAATTAAACCTCCAAAATCCGGATTAAAAGGCGGAGAATGGAATTTATCTTCTTTTTCGGATCAGGCATTAACACTGGCTGCAATCGCACCATTTGCAAAAGGTGATGTGCACATCAATCAGATTGAACATATTAAATTTCAGGAATGTGATAGAATACATGCTATTTTGGTTAATTTAAGAAATATGGGGGTTGTGTGCAGTGAAACAGAACACGGTATTGTGATTACACCAGGAACAATTTTGCCTTGTGAAATTGAGACGTTTGAAGATCATCGTGTTGCCATGGCGTTTGCAATATCTGGTTTGTCGACGGGAGGAATTCAAATAAAAAATCCAGCCTGTTGCAGAAAAACTTTTGAAAACTATTTCGAAGTTTTAGAACAGGCTGTATATTAATTTAACGTTTATGAATCACATAATTTTTTTCTGTAAGGAGTGTTTCGGATAATTCTTTTGCGTTTGCATCATAGAATTCTATTCGTAATACTCCTTCTTCAAATTCGCGGTTATTAATAATACCAATATTTTTGATGTTAATATTTTCATTTGCAAGTATTGTTGCAATGGTTGCAATTCCACCGGCTTCATCCAATAAATCCAAATAGATTTCATGTACAATGGAAGCATGTTTTTTGCTGGGAATATGAATGGAATCTCGGTAATCTTTCGCAGTTTGAAAATGTTCAATTAATCCATTATGGTTATTATTTGCAATGTTCTCACCAAGCACCGTTAATTTATTTATATATAAATTTAGAAGTTTTAGGATTGCTTCTTGATTGGAGGAGCATATATTTTCCCACATAATTGGGGAAGAAGAGGCAATACGGGTAATGTCTTTAAAACCGCCGGCTGCTATAGTTTTCATCGTTTCATAATCATTATCCTCATCTTTAATTAGATTTACAAGTGAATATGCGATCAAATGAGGAAGATGACTAATTGCTGCAGTTGCATAATCATGCTCTTGGGGATTTAATACCAATGGTATGGCATCCAGTGATTTGACAAAATCTTGAAATTGTTGTAACACTAATTCTGATGTCTTTGAAGTTGGGGTAATAATATAGTAAGCATTTTCAAATAGATGTGCCTTCGCATGTTTTAAACCGGTTTTTTCGGACCCGGTCATAGGATGCCCGCCGATAAAATTGCAATCTAATCCAAGTTTACTTACTTCTTGATGGATTTTTCCTTTTGTACTTCCGACATCAGTTATAATACATTCCTCTTTAATAATTGGTTTTAATAAACTAAGATATGTAATATTTTTCTCGACAGGAGCACATAAAAATATGTAATCACAATCAGAATAATGATATAAATCCAGTTTTATATTATTATCAATCAGATGATTGTCATATGCTTGCTTGATTGTTGCAATATTGCCAGTAGTAGCGATTATATTAATATCCGGGTTGTTTTGTTTTATTTTTTTAGCAAGTGAACCGCCAATCAGACCCAGACCAATAAATCCTATTTTCATTGTTGTATCCTCCAAATAACTGATTTCTATATTTTACTACTTTTTTTCAGAAGTTCAAGAAAAATTATTGTATTGAAATGTGGTTATAAGTAGAATGAATAGTATAAGGCAGGTATTATCGTATGAAGAAGGTAGTTATTTATCTTGTAATTATTGTTTTTTGCATTTTTTTGCTACAAAGCAATTCTTCGAAAGAACAACAACGCACAAAAGTGATTGCAGGAGAACATTCTAAAATAATAGAATATTATAACAGTCTGAATGATGAGTGTATGCATATTGTATATTGTATGAACGGCGGAATTAATCATAAAGACAATTTGCAGATTTTAGAGTTTGAAGATCGAACATTATATTTAAAAGATCCTTATAAATGTGGATTTTATTTTGATGGCTGGTATTTAGACCCTTACTATCAGCGCCTGGTTTCAAAAATCGATTTTGAAGCACAACATAATGTTGTTCTTTATGCCAAATGGATTCCAATTATAAATAATGAAATGAATGTTGAAAATTATCCGTATCATTATGACGAAAAAGAGGATCCGAATATTGTTTGTTTAAAAGATTGTGAGTATTATTTTTGTGATGATATAGAAGTTCCCGGAATGCCAAAAACAAAAGCAAAAGATTTTTTAAATGATTATATATTTAGTAAGGCACAATGTCCGCAAGGTCTATGTCTTACAGAAGATTATGTGTTAATTACTTCTTATTCAACGCAAGAAGACTGTCTTGGAGTGTTGTTGGTTATGGACCGGATTACAGGAGAATATTTGACTACACTGGCGATGGATGAAGAAAGTCATTTGGGTGGAATTGCCTATGATGGTAAGAATGTTTGGGTGTGTAATTCGAATAACAATACGTTAGAGAGAATTTCCTATGAATTTATAGAGCATATGGTAGTAGAGAATAAAGGAAAAGTGGTAGATGCAACACATGTGGTAGATGTTTATCCGGTTTCCAACAAACCATCATGCATTACATTTTATCAAGGTCGTTTATGGGTTGCCACCTATACAAAATTTACAAATTCTACAATGATAGCATATAGTTATGATAATAAATCAGATTCGTTAGAAGAGTTGGGTAAATATAAAATACCAAACAAAGTACAAGGAGTTACATTTGATAAAGAAGGGCGTATTATTTTGAGTACCTCAATGGGAAGAAATTTTTCTTCTTATATTAAAATATATTCTTCTATTAGTTATATGTCTGCAAATGTTCGTAATCCTGATTTAGTCATTGAGGCTTTACCTGGATCTGAAGAGGTTGATATTTATGATGAAGAACTTTATGTTATTTTCGAAACAGCTGGGGAGAAGTATCTGGAAGGAACGGATGGGAATGGAAGGAGCGAGTATCCGCTGGATCAAATATTAGTTATTCCATTAGATGAACTGCCAGAATCATAACCACCAGTGAGAACTGGTGGTTTGCTCTGCCCCTGTAAGGGGCTATTACCGGCTTGGGTCTCAAAGACCCTCCGAAAGAAACGGCCCCAACCGCACCTTATTCTCTGGTTTAGCCCTCACAAGGGCCTTTTTTATTTACCTTTGATTACTGGCTCACCCGTAAACGGGTCAATATACTCTTTGAAACTCAGTTGGTCATACGCTTGGTCGTCCATCAATTGATTCCTTATATATTCCTCAATCTTTTTGCCATTTTTACCAACTGTATCTACAAAATATCCTCTACACCAGAACTTTCTATTGCCATATTTATATTTCAAATTTGCATGCCTATCGAATATCATTAATGAACTTTTTCCTTTCAGATACCCCATAAATGATGACACGCTCATATTCGGTGGTATTCTCACATACATATGCACATGATCTCTGCAACACTCTGCCTCTATTATTTCTACACCTTTTCTTTTGCATAATGTACTTAATATATTTGCTACATCTGTTTTAATATTTCCATAGATTATCTGTCTACGATATTTTGGTGCAAATACAATATGATACTTGCATTCCCATCTAGTATGGGATAAACTGTTTTTATCCATTTCGGATACCTCCTTTGTTTTATTAGTGCGGTTTAGGACCCACACTTATTATATCAAAGGAGGTTTTCTTTTCTAGGGCTTGAAGCCTTTTGGTGCTCCACTTGCATAGCAAGTGGTTTATTATTTCATATAGGTTCATTTCTCTGTTGAGAAACTCACCTATATTCAACAGACTAAAGTCAACAA
>JAZUQL010000009.1:0-2796 GCA_045605685.1 Lachnospiraceae bacterium | reverse complement strand
TTACTTTGTACCTGCAGAAAATCTTCCATCGTGATACTACTTTTTGTCTTGGTTTCCGCTATTCCATCCCTATTTATTTCCATTGTTTGTATTCCAAAGACATTTGCGGTAGTAAAATCCTCTAACCGTATCCGGCTTAACCACTCCGTTGCTCCGTTGATAAAGCCCTCATACAACGGCTGATCTAAATGATTTTTTATCCTTGTCGGCACGCTGTCTGCATAGAATAACAGTTTGTCATATTCATCTTCCAGTTTATTGATTTCTTCCGAACGGTCTGTGTAATCCAGTCCATCCAATCCCTCTTCCCTTAGATATTCATCCAATTCCAATATGATTTCATTCGCTGCGTGCAAATACTCCCGATATGCGATAGGAGGTTAGGATAGATTCAGCTTTTCTTGCCACTTCGCATATGTGAGCGATTTAATTTCTTCTGAACCCAATGGTATTCTCCTCTCCTTATCTTGCATTTAACCATAATGATAACGCTTCATCTTTCTTACCAATTTCATCGAACACTTGATATACATAGCTTGCTGCTATGTTATAATTTAAATACATACGATTCACATGCGCCTTCAATGACGATACATATGCTGTCATCGGTATTTTCGCTTCTCCCTGATAAGAACCGGATAGCATCAGTTCTATTTTTTCCAGAGATGTTATTGCATTGTCCAACTCACTAGCTGCCAACACTTTCAAGAGGACACATGCAGAATACGTCATGGGGATAAAACTGTCTCAGTATTGTATAAGTAAGGGATACTACTCCCAGAAAATACCATTTAAAAAGGATACTGCGTTCATAGTAAATAATTGTCAGTATGACTCGGAAATACAGTTCTAAATCAACTAAGCTCGGAAAGAACCTATTGAACGCTTACGTAAGAAACATCATTATACTTACTGGCTTTAATTAACACCTAACTGTACTTATGTGAAGGCACAATTAAATGTTTATTTTTTTTATTATAAGAGGAATTTTTCTCCCCCCTACACCCCTGTTGTGCGCCATTGTAGTATGGGTATTGGGGTGATCGTCAAGGGATTTTATTGCAAAATGTCAGCAAAAATCTTTTGCCCTCCAAATTGCTAAAGGTGCAAGTTACCAGTTAATACACTCTTAAAGTCTTCATACATTTTAAAAGTAATTTTTAAAATTTCTTCTAAATCCTCATACGTTCCTATAATCGGTTTCTTAATCCTGTAACTGCTATCAATAAGCCTTCTTGAATATGTACCCCAAGGAGCCCCTAGAAGTAATTCCTCATTATCTCTGACCACCCAAACTAAATCAACCATTCCGCCTTGCAGAATAATATGAACACCAAAGGTAAACTCTCCAATTTGTTCTTGCTTGATTTTATAAAATTTTTCTTTAGCGTCAAATAGCGGAGGATAGCCTAAATCTTGAATTGTCTCCATAACTTCTTCACCATCAATATAAACTAACCGATTACTCGAAGGTGTTCTTTCATCATTAAATTTATTAGATAACTCTTCATATCGCTTAATAAAATCTATTTTGATTAAAGCCTCTTTAATCTTAGAATTTAATTCTATCATTGCACTTCCTCCGTAAATCTTAGAATTACATCATATTCAGCCGCAATTTGCTTATAATAATCAGTATTGCTTATTAAATGAAGTCATTAGTCATTTATATGAAGTACTTAAACTCTCATAATATTCCAAAAACTTTTCATATTTACAACGCATATTAATTTTATTATCAATAGACATATAGGCCTTTCTAAGTTTCTCAAAAAAATCTTTACAAATAGCAATCTTGTGGTTTGTCAAATCAATAATTATTTCATCTAATAGCGTTTTCCCTATTTCCTCTTTTCTTTTATCTATTACATCTACCATGTCTTTTTGATTTTCAAAGAAGAAAACATTCCAAACTGTTGCTTGTAAATAATCATCCCCTTTATTATTTTTAATAATATCTTTTCCAAGTTCTAATGCTTTCTGTGAATCCTTGTCTTCAAGAATCATAAGTGCCTTTGTTGTTTCCTCAAAATCAAGCATTTCACTAATAAGCTTAACAAGTTCTTCACAATTTAAATTCTCTAAATATTCATATTCTACCATCTTGTTTACCTTTCTTATTTCACTGGCTTTAATATGACTGTTGCCAAATACGGAGTTCCATCTGATAGTATTTTCCACCTGCTAACTACCTGTACTTTGCCATTCACACCCTCAATGTAACTTATAATTTCTGTATTTCCTTCTGTTACTTCTTTTGCTGCATCAAAAAGATTTTCAACAATCATTTGATTGTTTTCAATAGTATCTTCTATTCCAGCCGTATTGAGAGTATTGCTCATTTCTTGTGAACGTTGATAGTTATGTAACCTATCCTCACATTCCTGCAATTCTTTTTTCATTTCTTTTGTAAAATTTTCGGGATTCGATTTTCTTATGTCTTTCAATTCATCAATCCTAGTTGTTGTTGCTTCGACATCCAATTCAACCTTACCACGAATATATGTATCTATTTTTCCTGTATTAATCTGAGCATTTCCGTCTGTATATACTTTTACAGGATGTGTTGACCCTGGTGGTATAACTTCCTCTATTTTTAGTTTACTACCACCCTCACTCATCTTCCGCAGTTTTAGAACTTCGTCATAATCGATCTTGTTCAGCAACATTCTTTCATCTAGTTTTACAAGCGCATCCCATTCCAACTGGGTGAATCCGGATTTACTTCCATTTTCCAAATAATCCAAATATTTTGCCGCATCTTCTGGGTCCATTAAATCTGCATACGATTTCACC
>JAZUQL010000008.1:0-19167 GCA_045605685.1 Lachnospiraceae bacterium | reverse complement strand
AGCGGTAAGGCACAGGATTTTGATTCCTGCATTCGTTGGTTCGAATCCAACTAGCCCAGTTTAATATGGGATATTAGCTCAGTTGGTAGAGCACTTGACTTTTAATCAAGTTGTCCGGGGTTCGAATCCCCGATGTCTCATTTGCAGAATGGAAGTGCAGTTTGTATGCACTTCCATTTTTTTTGAAAATGACGAGAGAACAAGGAGAAATATTTATGCACGCAAATTCAATTTGTATTTCCTGTATGGTGAACAAACAAGAAAAAAGAATTCGCAAATTTCGGGATGAAAGAAGAAAATCAGAATATATGAATTTAGTATTACAATTTTTATGCGAACATGCCATGGAAGAATGTACACCATGGCTTTCATCGCGATTAAATCAAATGTATATGGAATTCTGGGGGGAAGAGCTAGATAACACTCTAATAAAAAAAGAGTATAATCGATTATTGCTGGAGATGGAGTCGGCTGTAGAGGAGAAAATATCGAAATTAGAAGAACCAATCAGAGAATGTATTAAATATGTTTGTGCAGGCAATTATATTGATTTTGGTGCAGTGCAGGATGTCAATGAGGAAACCTTTGCAAAGTTATGTAAAAAAGCGGAAGAAGAACGGATACCGGATGCGGAGTATGATGCTTTTATAGAAGATGTAGAGAATGCTAAGAAGTTGGTTTATCTGACAGATAATTGTGGTGAGATTGTTTTAGATAAAATATTTATCCGTCACTTAAAACAAGAATATCCTAATTTGCAGATTACGGTTATTGTGAGAGGAGAGCGGGTTTTAAATGATGCAACACTTGAAGATGCCAAGGAAGTTGGATTGACGAATGTTGTCAGATGCATCGGTAATGGTAGTGCAGCTCCCGGAACAATATTAACAGAAATTAATCAAGAGGCAAAAACTCTTATTACAGAAGCTGATGTTGTGATTTCCAAAGGACAAGGAAATTTTGAGTCTTTATATGGAGAAGGAATTCATCCATATTACTTCTTTTTGTGTAAGTGTGAGTTATTTGTAGAGAGATTTGGATTAAAACAATTTGATGCAGTATTTATGAAAGAAGAACGGATGCAGGATATCTAAATAAAAGGCATAAAAAAGATGGAGTGTGTATGAGATTACACATTCCATCTTTTAAAATGAATTATCTTAATAATGCGCTTTTCCGTCTGCGGAGCGATTACTTAAGATTTTCCATGTATCGTTTTCTTTTCTTAGGGTCACGATGCCTTTATATTCTGTAGCATATGTGTCGTAGTATGAAAGTTCAACATCCCCATTATTTAACATTGTTCCGCCGGTAAATGTCACATCACGTGTAACATCTTCGGAACGCCATAGAAGATAATTGCCGGTTTTATCGCAATACAAATCATTTGTAAAGGCGTTATCTTTTGAAGTCTGTGAAAGAGAAATGCCGAGGTACTGGTCCAATATTTCATTCATGCCGTTCTCAGTTACACGCATAAGATCTGCATATTGTGCGTTTCCTTCAGAATCATTTGCTAATGCATAATCTTGTTCTTCCTGTGTAGGTTGTGCGTCATTGCAACCGGACCAGAATAAATAACGTAAATCAATTTCTTCCGGTGTAGAATAATAGCTTGTTAGAGCTCTAAGATACCAGTTGTTATGAGGAGAAACTTCGTATGCAAAGAGTGAAGTTAACTCTGCATAAGTAGCATCATCCAGTGGACCGGCTTTCACTTCATTCGAATCGGATTTTTCGGAAGAATTCTCGGTCGTTGTTTCCGTTGTTTCCGTGTTGCTTGTAGACGTTGTATTTGACTCATTTGCACATCCGGTAAGAAGTGCACCCATGAGTAATGAAAGAAATAATGTAATAGTTCTTCTCTTCATAATAGTTCTTCTCCTGTTGTTTACTTTGTAAACATATCATACCTCTTTGTGTTTACGATGTCAACAGGATTCTTGTTTAAGTAGGTTGATGACTATATATTTTCCATCGGTTCGCTTCTTTGTATAGGGTAACCACACCGGTAATATCCGGCATATAGGTATCATAATAATAAAGCTCTACATAACCATTTTCCAGTAAAACAGCACCGGTGAATGTAACATCACGTGTAACATCTTCGGAACGCCATAAAAGATAATTTCCAGTCTTTTCGCAGTATAAATCCGTTGCAAAAGCAGAGGTACCCGTAGTCTGGGCAAGAGAGATTCCCATGTATTGATTTAGGATTTCATTCATGCCGCTTTCTGTTACTCGCATTAGGTCAGCGTATTGAGCATTTCCTTCGGAATCGTTCGCAAGTGCGAAAGAAGTTTCTTCTTGTGAAGGACGAGCGTTATTACATCCGGACCAGAACAAATAGCGTAAATTAACCTGTTCCGGTGATGTGTAATAGCTTGTCAAGGTTCTAAGATACCAATTGTGGTGGGGTACACCATCATGTTGAAAGAGAGCGGTCAATTCATTATAAGTAGCATCATTCATAACGATAGGAGTCGAGATGTTAGTGTCAACTTCATCGTTTGGAACCGCCGGCACTATGTCCGTTGTCATCTCGGTAGAAGGCGTAGATTCTGAGGTGTCGGTTTCGGTTGGTTTTGTATTAGCTTGTTTCTGTATCATTGTTTGAAGGTTTGGAATCGATATCTTTGTTATGGTTGCGGCAGAGGTAATGACACCACTAAAAGTGAAACCAAATAAAAGAATACCGGTAATTACAAGCAGTAGTACTTTGTGAATTCCTTTTTTCGGTGGAGACATTAGAAGAGTCAGACGTTCTTGTAATGCTTTTTTCCCGCTACTCATAGCTGTTGTATTTAAAAATAGGCGGTTCAAACGAAGATGACATGTTAGTTGAATTAATGTTTCACCGTAAGCACTTTTATGGTCTGAACCAAGCTGTTTTAGGGTACTTTCATCACAAGCCAATTCTGCGTCTTGGCGGCTAAGTTTGACAGCAATCCATACAAGAGGATTATACCAATGCAGAATCAAGCATATGCTTCGCAAAGTGGACCATATAAAATCCAGATGTCGAAAATGAGTCAGTTCATGTTCGAGGACATATTTCATGACGGTAGAATCCTTTGCAACCTCAGGAGTTAAATAAACAGCTGGACATAGGAAGCCGACAAGGCATGGGGTAGGAACTACACGGGTTGTATAGACGCGAAGCGGAAAGTCTGTAAGCGTAATTCGTTTGCGGGAACGCATAAGCCTTAGGAAAAAGATACTGTTTGACAATAAAATGCTCATTCCAATAACTACCATCCCGATAATCCATATGCGGTAACAGATTTGAGACAGAGAGATTGCTTGTTGTGGTTGGGAAGAGGTTGTGGTAACCTTAGCCTCTGTAGAGAAATCTTCTGTCGAAGTGTTATTATTGTAGGTGTTTTCTTGTGATAAATAATCCGGAGAAACTGATATCTCTGTCTGTTTTTGCTCTGATAAAGGAACAAAATGACTCGAAGGAGATTCAAAAGTAATCTCCGGGATATCCTGTGTGATGGATGCGTTCTTTGTAATATTTTGTACGCTGATTGGACTATTAAAAAAATTAAAAGGAATAATCAGACGCAGAAGAACCAAACTCCATAAAGTATACTGCAGACCTGCACGAATGCGACCTTTTAAAATAGAGCGAAGAATTAAAACGGCAAGGAGCAGTGTGACAGAAGAAAGAATCCATTCAATCATGTGACTCCTCCTTTGCCTGTTGGATAATCTGGTATAAAGCGTCAATTTCTTCTTTGGATAATGTCTGTTCGCGGGTAAAGGCACTTACAAATGTACTAATGCTACCATTGTATACGCGATCGAGAAAGTGTTTGCTCTCTCGCAAAACAGCGTCTTCGCGTTGAATGAGAGGGGAGTAAACTTTGATGTCATTCTCCGTTGTACAGCGAATGTATCCTTTTTCTGTCATGCGTCGTAACATCGTTAGGGTTGTGGAACGAGACCATCCAACCGTATTTTTTAAATATTCAACGGCTTGACGGCCGGTTTGTTTCGAATGAAGCCAAAGAGATTCCATTAAACTCCACTCAGTGGGTGTAAGTATTTTATTAGATGGGTCCATTTTTCACCTCGAAATGTTTATTTTGTAAACATATCATAGCTTAAGAAATAGAAAGGGTCAATAGAATCCGGCTTGACAAAGATAATATTTGTGTTAAAATACAGTTAAACATATGAACAAATGCTCATATGATAAAATGTAAAGGAGTATCATGAGATGGTGAAAACATTTAAGATTGAAGTGGATTGTGCAAATTGCGCAAATAAAATGGAAGACGCAGCGAAAAAGGTAACAGGGATTAAAAGTGTAGTTGTGAATTTTATGGCACTTAAGATGCGTGTAGAGTTTGAAGAAGGGGCAGAACCTGGTTCGGTTATGAAAGAAGTGTTGAAGGTTTGCAGAAAAGTGGAACCGGATTGTGAAATCTATTTTTAGATTGGAAGAATATGGAGGTAAAAGTTATGACGAGGAAGCAAAAAAAAGTATTGATACGAATCATTCTTGCATCAGTTTTAATGCTTCTGTTTTTATTACTTCCGATTATAGGGATTTGGAGGTTTTGTCTGTTCCTCATTCCATATCTGATAATCGGGTATGATATTCTAATTCGTGCGGGCAAAGGAATTTGCAGTCGTCAGATATTTGATGAAAACTTTCTTATGGCAGTAGCAACAATCGGTGCAATTGTGCTGGGGGATTATGTCGAGGGAATTGGCGTAATGCTTTTTTATCAGATTGGGGAATTGTTTCAAAGTTATGCGGTGGGAAAAAGCCGGAGAAATATTAGTGAACTTATGGATATTCGCCCAGATTACGCTAATTTATGGAAAGATGGAGAAGAGGAACGGGTTGATCCGAATGACGTTGTAATCGGAAGTACGATTTTGGTTCGACCAGGGGAAAAGATACCGATTGATGGAATTATTGTGGATGGAGAAACGACTTTAAATACAAGTGCATTGACCGGCGAAAGCATACCACGTGAAGCAAAGATGGGAGACTCAGTTATAAGCGGATGTGTAAATATGAATGGAGCAATTCAGATTCGCACGACCAAAGAATTCGAAGAATCAACGGTTTCGAAGATTTTAGAATTGGTGGAGAATTCGGGTGCCAAGAAATCACAACGAGAGAATTTTATTTCAAGATTTGCACGTTACTACACGCCGGTGGTTTGCGGATTGGCATTTATGATGGCAACGGTTCCGGGGATTGTGCAATTTCTTTGCGGGAATGATCCACAATGGAGTACCTGGGTTTACCGTGCGCTTACATTCCTGGTTATCAGTTGTCCGTGTGCCCTTGTAATCAGCGTTCCGCTCAGTTTTTTTGCAGGAATAGGTGGCGCGGGCAAAGAGGGGATTTTGGTCAAAGGGTCTAATTATTTAGAAGCGTTGTCGAAGACGAAGTATGTAGTTTTTGATAAGACAGGAACTGTGACGCAAGGTCTCTTCGAGGTGAGAAATATTTATTCAAATCAGGTGAATGAGGCAGCACTGATAGAATATGCCGCATTGGCAGAAGCATTTTCACTGCATCCGATAAGCAAAAGCTTGCAGAATGCATATGGAAAAGACGTAGATGTGAGCCGTGTTCAAGATGTAGAGGAGATTGCGGGAAAAGGAATTATAGCAAAAGTAGATGGTGTAGTGGTTGCCGTTGGAAATGATAAGTTAATGGAAATGCAGAATATTCTTGGGGTGTCGTCACCGTCTCTTGGAACCACAGTGCACATCGCTATAGATGGTACATATGCGGGATATATTGAGATCGCAGACCAAATGAAGCCGACCGCAAAAATGGCAATAAAAGAATTAAAAAAATGTGGGATAAAGAGACTTGTAATGTTGACCGGTGATAAGGAAGAAACAGCCCGTTCCGTAGCAGATGAGTTAGGGATAGATGAAGTGCACAGTCAACTGCTCCCGGCAGGGAAAGTTGAAATGCTAGAAAAAATACTTGCACAAAAAGAAAACAATGAAAACTTAGTATTTGTTGGAGATGGCATTAATGATGCTCCGGTTTTGGCAAGAGCGGATGTGGGAATTGCTATGGGTGCGTTGGGATCAGATGCAGCAATTGAAGCGGCGGATGTGGTTTTGATGGATGATAATCCGGCCAAGATTAATAAAGCAATTCGAATATCTCAAAAATGCATTCGTATCGTCAACCAGAATATTTGGTTTGCACTTGGGATGAAAGCAATTTGTCTGGTATTGGGGGCACTTGGGATTGCGAGTATGTGGATTGCAATCTTTGCAGATGTCGGCGTTATGGTGATTGCCGTCTTGAATGCGATACGAGCCCTATTTGTAAAAAAATTATAAAGGAGAGGAACAATGTCTGATTTATTAGAAACTGTAAATAAAACGATGCCAAGTGAAACCGAGTTATATGATCTGGCGGAATTATTCAAGGTGTTCGGAGATTCTACGCGGATTCGAATTTTGTATGTGTTATTTGAAGCAGAGGTATGTGTTTGTGATATTGCACAGGTGTTAAATATGACACAATCTGCGATTTCGCACCAACTAAGAATTCTGAAGCAGAGTAAACTGGTAAAAAGCCGTCGCGAAGGGAAACAGATTTATTATTCCTTGGCGGACAATCATGTTCGAACCATTATTGCACAGGGTTGTGAACATATTGGAGAGGAAGAATAAATTTTACCTTAAGGAAATGCCGATTTTATTGACAAAGAATGAGAAAAAATGCTTAATAAGAATGATACTTTTAAAATGTAGATTGTCTTAAAACAATTTACATAGAAAGTAAGACATGCGCATATCACTTTCTGATAACAGTTTATTTCATACTATAATCCAAGGAGGTTTTTGTGCGAAAAGGAAAAATTAAAAGTATCATTTTGGCAATGTCACTAATGTTAGGGATTGCTGGAGCAACGCCTGTGCTGGCTGCCCGTTCGGCGTATCATTTTTTCTATAGTGATTTGTACGGAATCAGTGCTTATGCAGATTTGACGGATGGTGGAATTTTAAAACAGGATAAAATGAGTGCCCATGCAATGATTGTGGGAAATGGAACCGGAGCAGAAGCCGCGGTTGCTTACTATAAGCTGACACGACGCGAAGAGACATGGTTTACCAAGGAAACGGTTACAATTTCCAGCGGTACATTAAAAGGTTACAAATCATCTTCAAAATCAAAGGTTTGGAGCAATAAAAAAATTGGATATTTTAATACGGCTGTTACGATGAAAGTGTCTTCAAATGGGGAGGCAATAACTGCGAAAGATTGATAAAAACTGATTAGGATAAAGGGGCAGAGGTCCGGGTGGAATCTGCCCCATTTGTGTTTGAAAATTAAGGGGGAATACAATGAAACTAAAATATAAAAAGTTGGATATCTTACTTCTTATATCATTTGTGTTGGTGGCTTCGGTCATTAGTAAAACCAGTGAATTAATTACACAGGCACAGCAAGTCAACGCCGAGGCGTTTCCCTATTATGAAACCTATAGCATTTATCAGGAACAGATGGAGGATTCGGCGGAGGATGAGATGGATGCGACCATGGAGGACGAAGCACAAAAGGATTTGCAGGCACACATAGAGGAAAGCATGCAGATGGGAATGTCGGAAGAGCCGTCTGAATCGGAAGCGGTATCGGAGGAACCATCAGAGGATGAGGCCGAGCTTTTCACCATAGATTTTGAATTGGATTCCTTTTACGAACAGATGAAAGCAACCTCCCAAAATGTCACTCTATATATGGTGTTGCATGCGGGAGAGGGAACCGGTACATATAAATGTTCCGTTTGCTTAACCAATCCGGAGCAGGCAGAAGAAGACCAATGGTCCGAGGATGTCACACTTGTCGTAAGCGAAGATATCCAAAAGTCGATTGCCATTAAAAAGCAGGGAGAAGATTATCTGTCCATTATGGAACAGGATATAAAAATAGATGCAGTCATACCACAGGAAGAGACGGGTGCGAATGCACAGCTGATCTGCCTGTATTATGAAAATCTGGATACGAAGATGAAGGAATTACTGAACCGTCAGGTGAATGAAGCCTTCTGGTTGGATGTTAAGATTGAGAGCAATGATCCAATTGACCAGACGGAGGAGCAGGTAATCCGTTATGCTAAGGAGAAGGGACGTTTCATCGAACCCTCCGAGATGATTAACAATTATAACATGTATCAGTTTATCGGGATGGCAATCGGAAGCTTTTGTAACATTTTGCTTTTTATACTGGCGTTTGTCAACTGCGTCTCCATCTCCCATCTGTGGATTCGGTTCAATGAGCAAAACTTTATGATTCGCAGAGCATTTGGTTATACCAGGGGAAGTCTCATGTGGTATGTCATTCGGAAGTTTTTGAAATTTAGCGTATTGGCAACCGTGCTAACGTTTGGTGTGCGACTGGTAGTTTCCATCTGCACAAAGGAAGCCTTGACCATAGCGTTGTTTGTGAAATTGGGATGGATTCTTCTGTTGATGTGCATTGTAAATCTGTTGGTCATTCTGATTCACTTGAAAAAAATTGTAACTGTAAATATCGCTGGAATGATTCGGGATGTGTAGTATGAAGAAAAAGTCAATTATAAAATTCGCATGGGTATTATTGGTATCAGAGTGGAAAAGAATGGTTTTGCTAATCGTCATCAATATCATTTGTTTTCTCCTGTTGATAGCAGGTCTGTGCTTGTATGAACAAAAAAACTATAATCGAAACAGTTGTAATCGGATGTTACCGGATGGGGTAGAGGCAACCGGATTTGTACTTGCAACCCCAATGGAGGAGCAATCAGAGATACAATCCGAAGAGGATTCGGTAGAGCAACTGGAAGCACAGATGAAGTGCATGGATGCATGGATGGATGAAATATCCGACTATGAAGGGATTAAAACACTTGGGTATGCACCCAATGAAAACGAAGGGATTCTCGGATGCCCGGAATTGTTGGAGAAACAAATGGAAGTCTATCCGGATGCTGCGTATCATGCAGTCCAGTCTGTGGAGATTATACCGTTGCACGTAACGCAATGGGAGTTAGGGGAACTTGCTTTAGAAGAAGGAACGCTGCCGGATGCGCTTGATTTATCCCGTCCGGAGGTTACATATATTTACCTGGGGGCTGATTATAAGGATATTCCGGTAGGAACGGAGTATGTGGAGGAGTACCCGGATGGAACGAAAACTATCGTCGAAGTAGCAGGGATTTTGAAAGAGAACAGTCAGTATTTATCACCGGAAATCAGTGCATATACGGATCTGGAGCTTGCTACGTTTACGGTACCACTAGACTTGGACAACCGCATTTTGTGTGTGGGGAATGAATGTCCGGAAAGTGGTCTGATGTATACTATTGATACCGACCATTATCAGATGGAGGATGTAATAGCAGATATCGAAGCGATGGCAGACCGTCATAATATCGAAATTAAAATTGGAACGTTGGATGCAAAGCTTACGAAGGCGGAAGTGGAAGTGGAGAGTATTATGGGGGACATGTTGGAAGCCTTTGTGTGGATTTTTGTCGTTGTTGTACTTTTAATTATGTGCATGCAGATGATGGATTTTATTGTGCATCAGTATGACTTTGGACTGATGAGAGTAACCGGATTCTCCGGTTTGGATATATTTGGCGTCTTTTTATTGCAGAACATCATTAAGATTGTATTTTCCTATGCGATTGGAGCAGCTCTTGCGAAGATTTATCTTCCACAATTCATTACGAGTGAAATGCAAGATGGGAACCGGATCTTTGATGAGATCATACAAAGGGTAATCTGGGGAAGGGGTCTTTGGATTATGCTGCTGATGCTGTTTTTATCCATTGTAATTCCATTTATCTGGGTAAGAAAAACGACGATTGTAAAACTGTTAAGAAGGAGCTGAGGGTATGATTAGATTGCAGGATATTGTTAAAATATATGAAACAAAGGCAGTTAAGGTAACGGCATTGGATCATTTATCTTTGCATGTGAAAAAGGGAGATATGATCGCAATAATGGGAACCTCAGGTTCCGGGAAGTCTACGTTGCTCAATATTTTGGGTGGAATGGACCGTGCCACGAGCGGAGAATACATATTTAACGGAAACCACATCGAAACGTATACGCAAAGGCAGTTGGATGTCTTTCGTAAGGAAAATATCAGTTTTGTATTCCAGAAGTTTGCGCTAATGACACAATTTACCGTATTTGAGAATCTGGAGATGCCGTTAGAGAATAAAGGCGTGAAAAAGAAAGAGAGAAAAGAGCGGATTGAGAAGACGCTCGAACTTTTAAAGATAGCAGAACTGGCAAAGAAGATGCCGGACCAATTATCCGGAGGCCAACAGCAACGTTGTGCGATAGCAAGGGCATTGGTGATGGAATCGGACATCATCCTGGCGGATGAGCCAACCGGGGCTTTAGACCGTAAGAATACGGATAATATCATGGAACTTTTTACAGAGATTAATCAGATGGGGAAAACACTTTTGATTATCACACACGATGAGCATGTAGCTTCTTATTGCAAGACCATTTACCATCTGGAAGATGGGAAATTTATCACTCCTTAAAAACAAAAAAATACTCCTGCATTTGCAGGAGTGTTTTTTATTATAAACGTGTTATAATAGAGAAAAAAGAAAAGGAATCATATCATGGTTATACAATCTTTGATCGAGAATACAACATGTTGTCAGGATTTCCATGCAGAGCATGGTCTAAGTCTTTTAATTAGAACCAATCAGAGAGTTATTCTATTTGATTCGGGACAGAGTGGTTTGTTTTTGGATAATGCGACTTACATGGGGATTGATTTAAAAGAAGTAGATTTGATGGTATTATCGCATGGACATTACGACCATGGAGGCGGGATCTATCGTTTTTTACAGAACAACGGGAGTGCACCAATTTATGTTAGTCAAAGTGCATTTTTGGATTATTATTCCGGAGAAGAGAAATACATTGGTTTAGACAAGGAACTTTTGAAAAGTAATCGATTGGTATTAACCAGAGATTTTTATGAGATAGAAGAGGGGATAACGCTTCATTCTTGCAATGAGAGACCTCTTGTAACTGCAATAGAGCCATTTGGATTGAATAAGAAGACCGGGAAGGGAATGGAACCGGATGATTTTTTACACGAACAGTATCTTTTGGTGGAAGAGAATGGGAAAAGGGTCTTATTTAGCGGTTGTTCTCATAAAGGGATAATGAATATTATGTCTTGGTTTCGACCGGATATCTTTGTAGGTGGTTTTCATTTGTCCAAATTGGACCCGGACGGAGCGGGAGAGGAGCAGTTAAAAGAGATTGCACATGCATTAAAGACATATGAAACGGAATATTATACGTTTCATTGCACAGGAATACCGCAATATCAGTATTTGAAGACTTATCTGGGAGAGCAGATACAGTATTTGTCAACCGGTCAGAAATTGGTACTAGAGTTGTGATTTAAGATGGTTTCTTAGAATATAAGAATTTCTGGTCGTAATGCTAAGAAGTTAGTAGAATAAAGATAAAAGAATATTTTTATAATAGGATAGTGACATGGGTATTTTAATTGGTATTTGTGATGATGAAATAGAGATTTGTAAGCAGTTAGAGAAAGTGCTTGCGTCTGTTTTTCGAAAAAAACAAATGGAAGTTCAGATTGATTGTTTCAATAATGGGGAACAACTATGCAGCGAGATGCAAAACAAGGACTTTGATTTGGTCTTTTTGGATATTGAATTGCCGGATATGAACGGGATGGAGATTGGCTGTTGCATTAGAGAAGAGATGAAGAATGATTTTGTACAGATTGCCTACATTTCATCAAAAGAAAGTTATGCAATGCAATTATTTGAATATCGGCCGATTAACTTCTTGGTAAAGCCTTTGAGAGAAAATGCAGTTGAAAAACTAATCAATAAATTTTTGCGAATAACAAACCAAGACACAGCATTATTTAGTTTTAAAAAAGGATATCAATTTTACAAGGTCCCGTTATTTGATATTCTTTATTTTTGTAACAGTGGCAGAAAAGTGACCATAGTGACAAAAGATGGAACGAATGAATTCTATGATTCCATGGAAAATGTCTATGCAAGGGTAAAAGGGAACAAGTTTTTATTTATACATAAGTCTGTCATTGTAAATTATAACCATATCGCAAAATTTGGCTATGAACAAGTGGAAATGATAAATGGGGCATCATTTTCCATAAGTCAATCCAGAAGAAAAGAAATTCGAACTATGTACTTAGATATTAAGAAAGAGGAACTAGGATGATCTATTATATAAATAGTGGGTTACAGTTACTGGAGAATATTTTTGAGACATACATATTATATCGTTTTTTTAATGCATATTTTGATCAAAAGATAATCAGCAGAAGATTACAGATGTATCTGATATTTGTTGTGTATGTTCTTACATCTGCCATTATGCTGTTTTGCCCATACACACTGCTAAATATTGTATCTGCATTAGGATGTTTGTTTTTGCTGACCTGTTGCTACCGGACACAGATGTCAAAGCGGTTTTTTATTGTTGTAATAACCTATTTGTGTATGTTTTTTACAGAGGCAATCACGGCTTTGATGGTCGGGGTGGCAGATGTGGGTTGGTTTAATAAACAATATTTTAGTGTTTTGATATCGCTTGTCAGTGATGTTATGATGTGGATTATTGTCTCACTGATCTTAAAATTTATGACCAGAAGAAACATGGATGTAAAGGTTCCAAAATTATTTTTGGTAGCTGTATTTATTGTTACATTTACAACGATATTTTTAGAGACTTTGATTTTTCAAGATGAAAATAGAAGTACGTTCATTGCGGTGTTGTCATTGTTCTGGGTATTTGTAACCGTATTTATTATGTTCTATCTGTATGATGTGTTAGTCCGGATGCTGGAGGCCAGTCAACGAGCCGAAATGATAGAACGGGAGAAGGTATATTATATTGCCCAGTCGGAATTGGTACAACAAAATTATAAAGAGATGCGTCGCTTTCGTCATGATATGAAGAACCGCATGATGGTGCTGGAGCATATGATGAAAGAAGGGCAATCGGATCGGATTATGTCCTATATTGATAAGGTGACGAAGAAATTAGACAGAACGGAAGAATACAGTCAAAGTGGGAATACGATTATTGACAGTATTATTAATTATAAACTGGCCAGGTCGAAACAGTTAGGCGTACAGATAAAATCACACATTGCAATCCCAAGTGACATTCCAATTGAGGAGGACGATATTGTAACCATTCTGGGCAATATTCTAGACAATGCCAACGAAGCATTAGAGAAGGTTGAGGGAGAGAAATATCTGGATTTGGAACTTCTGTATGAAAAACAGTGTGTAAATATTACACTGACGAATACGTTTGATTCGATTGTGGAAGAAGAGGACGGGAAAATAGCAACACGAAAAGACGATAAAAGACTTCATGGAATCGGGTTGGAAAGTGTTGAAAGCTCCATTGAAAAGTATAACGGAATCATGAATGTATCACATAATGAAAATCAGTTTGTCGTATTTATTTTATTATATGTATAAGATGAAAAAGCTTCTTTGCAACATTGCAAAGAAGCTTTTTTTTAAGGTAAAACTGTAAATTATTACAAAAGCATAGGTAATTTTTTACAAAAGTGATTTTTGGGGTGTTTTTTATGATATATTCATCCTGCCAAAAGAAATGAAAGAAATTAAGGAGAGAAAAAAATTATGAAGAAAACAAATGCAGTAGAAAAAGTAGTAGCTTCATTAGCTTACAATGAGGCAAAGAAGGGAGCGAACACAATGTGTGTATGGTGCTTCCATCAACCAAAATTACCGGAAGGTGTTAAAAAACTTAGAAAGTTCTAATGTTAAACAAATGGGCTGAAAGAATTACCAACAGGCTATTAAAAAAGCAAATTATTGAGCAGGAATCTGTTGATATTTACAAATATGGCGTCTATCAGTTATTAACAAACCTAATGAATGCAATTACTACAATTTTACTGGGACTAGTTTTTGGGGAAGTTTTAATTAGTATAATATTTGTTCTTGCATTTATGGTTTTACGCATTTATGCAGGAGGTTATCATGCTTCCACCGCATTTAGGTGCTATCTCTTAACAGTAGGTGCTATTACATTGACTCTTTTGGCAACAAAATACATAGAATTGCCGACTGGCGCAATTTTAGTATTGCTGATACTATCCAGTTCAACCATTGTTACGTTAGCTCCGGTGGAGAATCGGAACAAAGGGCTAGATAATATTGAACAGGTGATATATCAGAAGCGAGCACTAATCGTTTGGGGTATAGAAAGCATTTGTGCATTAGTTATGTTAGTTGTAGGAGCTAAGAAATTATTGCTTTGTATTACAATGTCATATTGCATTTCTGCAATTAGTTTAATTGCCGGCAAAGTTGATATAGAGATTCAAAATGGACGAAACAGGATAAAGAAGGCATAAATTTTCATTTTGAGGGTATAAGTATGAAATACAGATACGCAATCTTTAATCAATATAGCAATAGCATAGAAATCAATATGACGACAAATGTGATACTACGCGTGGATTGTAATAAGGTTGAAGACAATTTGAGATTGACATCACATTCCAAGCAGGCATTGAGGGTCTTAGCAAGAGACGCACCATTAGAGTACGTTAGACTTGCACTTGATGGCGAAATACAAAGATGGGTAAATGCAGAGGATGATTTGCAAACTATTTGAAGAGGTACCTTTTTAAGGTATCTCTTCATGGTGATTAAAAAAACAAAGGATAAAGGAAAAATGAGTTACGGAATACAAAATGAAAAAATATTGGTAATACATAGGAAGCTGGCTGCATTAAATATGTTAGAGAACGTATTAAAGCAGGCCGGTTTTTCGCAGGTTTATACGGCCACAAATAAAGAATTAGCTTTAGAGTTAGGAAAAAAGGTACAATTCAAATTAGTGATTATGGATTTGTGCCAGCCATATAAAGAAAGTTATGAAATTTGTAAAAAAATAAAAAGATTATCCAATGCTTCCGTACTGTTTATGTTAAGCAAAACAGATAAAGTAAATATGCAGTTTCCGTATTTTGCAGGCGGAGAAGATTTTATTTATAAGCCTTTTGCAAAAAATGAGTTTATAAAGAAAACAAAAGTGTTATTACAGCATGAAACAATTAAGACAAAACTAGAAAATAATAAAAGCTTTTGTATAAAAGAATTTACGATAGATATCTCGAAAAAATTGGTAAAAAAGGGGGAGTGTGTGATTCCGTTTACGAATAAGGAACTTCGAATTTTTCAATTATTAATGCAGAGTTATAATTGTCCGGTTTCGAAGAATGATATTATTAAAGAACTTTGGGGCGATGAAGTGATTAATTATGAGAATTGTGCCAATTCGTTAATGGTGCACATTCGTCATATGCGCAAAAAAATAGAAGTCGATCCGGATCATCCAAAATACCTTATGACGGTCAAAGGGGAAGGATATTATCTTGATTTAGAAGGAGATGGCAATTTGGATGAAGAAAGTACAAGAAAATCCGGCTGAGGTTCTTGTCAATTACATGTTTTCTAAGTAGAATAGCATATAGAAGAAACAATAGGAGAACATGTATTAACTATGATAACTATAATTTTGGAAAGGATAGATGAGATTCTTGTGGGGATTCCGTTGATAGTGCTGATTCTTGCGGCAGGATTCTTTCTCACAGTTCGATTAAGGGGATTACAATTTCGGCATTTGCCAAAGGCTTTGAAATACATATTCGTGAAAGAAGAAGAAGGAGAAGGTGAAGTCAGCAGTTTTGGGGCACTGTGTACCGCACTTTCTGCGACGATAGGGACAGGAAACATAGTCGGAGTTGCGACAGCAATCGGTATCCTATCCGGTGGTCCGGGGGCATTGTTCTGGATGTGGGTTGCGGCACTTCTTGGAATGGCAACAAAATATGCGGAAGGTTTTCTGGCAATTAAATATAGACAGGTAGACAGTGACGGACATATCCTGGGAGGGCCGTTTTATTACATTGAAAAGGGAATGGGCCCAAAATGGAAATGGATGGCGAAATGCTTTGCATTTTTTGGTGCGTGTGCAGGTCTGTTTGGAATCGGGACATTTACTCAGGTGAACGGAATTTCAACTGCAGTTCAAGGTTTTTTTGACCCGGAGAATCGCAATGTCATTTCTTTGTTGGGCAGAGAGTATTCGATTACAACATTATTGACGGCGATTGTATTAACGCTAATAGTTGGGTTGGTAATTTTGGGAGGAATCAAGCGCATCGCGAAGGTGTCTGAGATTATCGTACCTCTGATGGCAGCACTATATATTGGAGCGGTTCTTGTGTTGATTCTATGTAATATTGAGAAGGTTCCCGGAGCTTTTGCTGAAATTGTCACAAGTGCGTTTGGCGCAAGAGCAATTGCCGGAGGAACATTTGCATCCATAGCGATTGCTGTCCAACGGGGTGTGGCGAGAGGAATTTTTTCGAATGAAGCAGGTCTTGGTTCGGCACCGATTGCAGCGGCAGCTGCGAAGACAAAAGACCCGGTAAGACAGGGACTTGTGACTATGACAGGAACTTTTATTGATACTATAGTAGTGTGTACCATGACGGGGCTGGCTATTGTCATGATGGGTTCTTGGAAAGATGCGTCACTGGAAGGGGTTCAGATTACAACTGCAGCCTTTCAGGATGGATTATCCTTTTTGTCTTCGGAAGCGGCATCTTTTCTATTGATGATTTGTCTTATCTTTTTTGCATTTACGACAATATTAGGATGGAATTATTATGGAGAACGCTGTTTGGAATATTTATCCGGATCCAATAAAAAGGCTGTTGGCGCATATCGCCTGTGTTATGTTCTGGCAGTATTCGTCGGTCCCTATATGACGGTTTCCGCCGTTTGGACAATTGCGGATATTTTCAACGGGTTAATGGCAATTCCGAATATTATTGCCATCTTTGCATTAAGCAATGTAATTGTAAAAGAAACACGGGAATATTTTTCAAAACAAAAATAGGTGAAAGGTTTTCTTTCGGGGAAAACTATGATAAGATAAGAATCGGATCAGACACCATCTGGTGTTTGGTCCGTATTTTATGAGTGTAAGGAGATACGAAGGAGGAAATATGACAGAGAGCAGAACGAATCCTTTGGGATATGAAGCGATTCCAAGATTGTTGTCAAAGTTTGCAATACCGTCTATTATTGCGATGCTGGTTAGTTCTTTGTATAACATTGTAGATCAGATTTTTATCGGGATGGGGGTTGGATATTTAGGAAACGCAGCAACAACGGCAGCCTATCCGATGGTTACAATCTGTCTTGCAGCCGCTCTTTTGATAGGAGTTGGAGGTGCGGCAAAGTTCTCATTAGAACTGGGGGCAAAGAATATCAAATATGCAAAACAAAGCGTAGGTAATATGTTTTGGATGGCGGTTGCGATAGGTGTGATTTTATGTATTATCTGTCTGTTGTTTTATCGTCCTTTACTGCAGGCATTTGGATGCACCGACAATGCAATGTCATACGGGGTTGTTTATCTGAAGACAACAGCATGGGGAATTCCGTTTTTGATTGTAGGGAATGTTTTGTGTAATATCATCCGTGCGGACGGAAGTCCGGTCTATTCTATGATTTGTATGTTGTCAGGTGCACTGATTAATATTATTTTAGACCCGATTTTTATATTTAAGTTAGATATGGGAACTGCGGGTGCAGCCTATGCAACTGTAATCTCACAGGTAATCTCCTGCGTGATTGCAATGTGTTATCTGTTTCGATTTAAAACTGTGAAATTAGACCGGGATTTTTTTCGCCCGAATCCGGTTATCTGTGCCGGTATCTGTGCACTTGGGCTGAGCAACAGTATGAATCAGGTTGCGATTACCTTATTGCAGATTGTGTTGAATAATTCTTTGAAGTACTATGGCACGCAGACGATATATGGAAGCGATATTGTCTGTTCGGGTGCGGGGATTGTAATGAAGGTGAATACAATTGTTGTTTCAGTCTTCATCGGATTAAGCCAAGGGTCACAACCGATATTGGGATACAATTATGGGGCGAAGCAATATGAGCGTGTGAAAGCAGTATACAAATTGGCAATTAAGTGTTCTTTTGTTGTATCCATACTTGCGTTTTTGGTATTTCAATTTCTTCCGCAATATATCATTATGTGGTTTGATAATAGTCAGAATGAATTATTTATGGAATTTACCACAATGTTCATGCGTACGTTTTTATTTATGATGATTATTAATAATGTACAGATGATTTCATCGAATTTTTTCTCTGCAATTGGAAAACCGATAAAAGGATTATTACTTTCCCTGTCCAGACAGATTCTGCTTTTAATTCCACTTATCCTTATTCTGCCATTATTCTTTGGATTAAAAGGGATTCTATACGCAGGCCCGACAGCAGACGCGATAGCATTCATTATATGCATCATCTTTATTCGATTAGAATTTCGCAAAATGGACAAAAGTACCGTATAAACAAATATTACAACCCCGGCAAGTAATACTGCCGGGGTTTCTTACAAAATTGTAAGATTCGATTCACTCAAATGTAAGGTGTTATGTGTATCATGTAGGATAAAAGGAGGTTTGTTATGAGTTATTTAGAAATCGAGAATCTGACAAAAGTCTATGGGAAGAAAGAAACGGAGACAGTTGCGCTAAAAGATGTGAATCTTTCCATAGAAAAAGGTGAATGCATTGCGGTTGTAGGCAGCAGTGGGTCCGGAAAATCCACCTTATTACACATGATCGGCCTTGTGGACACACCGACGGAAGGAAGGATCTGTTTTGACGGAGAAGAGATTGGAGGGTTGAAAGAAAAAGAAAGAGCTATTTTTCGAAGAAGAACCATAGGATTCGTATTTCAAGAATACAATCTAATTCCGACCTTAACCGTGGAAGAGAATATTGAGATGGCAGTTCGTCTGGATGGGCGTAAAATGGAGCCACGCGAGCTGGAGGAGCTGATACAGGCATTGGGGTTAGACGGACATAGAAAGCATATGCCGAATGAACTCTCAGGAGGACAGAAACAACGTGTTGCAATCGGAAGAGCGCTGGCAAATCATCCGTCTATGATTCTGGCAGATGAGCCGACCGGCAATCTGGACAGAAAGAATAGCCTGGAGATTATGGCGTTATTAAAAAAGATGGCGGAAAAGTATGCACAGACA
>JAZUQL010000007.1:0-106850 GCA_045605685.1 Lachnospiraceae bacterium | reverse complement strand
TCTTTTATCAAACAAAAAAATCATTGTTGCAGATACAAAACTATTCAGGGAATGTCCGGATGGAAATGAATAATCATGTGGATTCGAGATCAATAAGGAAACCGTCGTATCAATCCAACATGGGCGTTCCCGAAGTATCATATTCTTTAATGCAAGATTACCAATTAACACACCGAGAATCATGCTGATTCCAAGCAGAATTCCGCAAGCTCTGTATTTCTTGGATAGTAACAGAATAACTGCCGCAAGAATCCAAATTACACCGCCATTACCGATTGTCGTCAAAACCAGCATAATGACATCTAGAATTGGATTGTGCAACTCCTGCAGCACATATAAAAAATCAAATTCCCAACTCATCTCTTAATCCTCTAAAAAATACTTATTGTATACCGCAAAAAATGAATCTGTTTGGATATCCGTATCATCAAAATTAATTTCATCCCATACTTCTTTGTTTAATTTGAATTTCGCATTATCAATAAATTCCTGATAACTACTGTCAAATAACGCTTGTTCCCTCTGATATAGGATATTGGATTTATTAGCTTCCGTCCGTTCTTTTTCGTAGTGATTTAAGCACTTTACAAAATAATACCCATCTTCTGCCTTTATCATTCCTGAGACTTCATTATCATCCAAATCAAATGCGATATCTTCTACTTCCTGAGGATACATATCTCTGGATACGTAGCATTCCACTTCCTGAAATTCATTATATGTGTTGGCAACAGATGCAAAATCTTCCCCTGCTTTCAATCTTCCCTGTATCGTCGTTGCAATACTAACATTATTCACATAAATATGTTGAACCTTAATCACACGGGCTTCATCGTCACTTACTTCTTCGTTAACACCTTGTGTCAGCATATCATAAAGTTTCATTGCCAATGCATAATTTGTGTAATACTCTTCTAATTTATTCTTCGTCAATCCAATGTATTTGATTTCTTCCTTCGAAAGCGTATCATAATACTCGTCCGTCACCTTCTCAATTAGTTCCTCTTCTTCCTTTGTCAACGTAATATCATTCTCTTTTGCAAGAATACTCATACAGACAATTTTGGATACTTCATAGAGAGTAACATCTTTAATGTATTGTTCCAAAGAACCTTCCCCTTGTCCAAAGTCGTATTTCCACAAGTCCAAACTGTACGCAGTTCCGTATAGATTCTTATAATTGCATAAATATAATTTCACCTCTTCTACACTGCATTTCTCTTCATTTATGGAAAATGCAATGCTTTTATTCATGCTTGATTTCCATACAAATTTGGTGTTCCCAATCTGGCATCCGGACAAAAGAGGTACACAAAGTGAAAGAATAAGCAAAAAGCAAATAGAACGTTTTCTTATCAAATGTTTCATTTCCAGTCTATCCTTCCACAATTAAAAATCCACCACTCGGAAGTTCAAATACCTCGCAAGCATCTTTTAAATCGTCATCCGTCATGTTCGAAATATCCGTTCCTGCCTCTTCAAAATATTCCCGTACTTCGCGAATATTCCTGCATACTACAGCCATGCATTCTTCTAAGAACTCTTCCGCTTCTTCATAGGAATCCGCCACATTCTCTCTAAAAAGTTGTCCTTGTTTTTGTAAAAAAGTTTCGATTACTTCATTTGAATACAATTCCATAAAATCCTCCTTTTAGACCAACTAATTTTACCATAAAAACCAATCAATTCCAACCTTTAATAATTCCTGATAAATTCTTGATATCGGCAAACCTACAACATTGTTATAGTCTCCGTTAATCTCCTTAATGTGAATTGCAAACCTGCCCTGAATCCCGTACGATCCAGCTTTATCTGCACCGTCGCTCGTTGATACATATCTCTCAATCTCCTGCATTGTCATCGGATACATCGTAACATCTGTTTTATCGTAGAATGCATGCTCTCCTACTTTTCCGGATTTATCAATGAATACCAATGTCACGCCTGTATATACGCTATGTGTGTTTCCTTGCAATGCACCAAGCATCTCTTTTGCTTCGTTATCATCCTTCGGTTTTCCAAGTATTCGGTCCTCTAATGCAACAATTGTGTCTGCACCAATTACCATAATATCGGTGGGTGTTACAAGCTGTGGATGTGCCTCATTATATGCCAGAAGCATTGCAGCTACACTTTCCGCTTTCTGCCTAGATAACTCCAATACCACATCTGAGGGTTTTGTTTGTGTGATTCTCTCTTCTCCCTGCGATGGGCATATTTCAAATTCAATTCCAACCTGCTCCAAGAGTTCTTTTCTTCTTGGGGATGCCGATGCTAATACAATTTTGCTCAAAGCTGAACCTCCTCTTGAAAATAAAACGAATAAATATATGCTTCACTTTCGATTTCTTTGTTTCGATTTGCTGAATAATAGCGACTTAATGCATCTGCATACAAATCTAACTGAGTCTGATAGCGTTCTTTCAATTCCTCAACCTCACGAACGTGGTCTGTTTTGTAATCCAACAGAATAACCTTATCCTCTTCTAGCCAGAAAACATCAATGATTCCCTGTACCAACACCTGTTCATGCTCCATTACAAAAGGCTTTTCTTTGAATAATACTCCTGCTTGTTGTGCTTTCGCCATACGATGTGCCAGATTACTCTTCACAAAAGAAATAATTTTCTTTGGGTGAACTAATTCATACATCTCTTCTGTGATTCTGCCTCTTGTTTTCATGTCCTGTAACTGTTTCATGACATAATCTTTTACTGCCTGATGGTCTGTCATATCCAGATTACATATTGGCAGAAAATCCAGACATTCCATCACACGATGCATCGCCGTTCCACGCAAAGCGCCCGGATTCGTATCTTCTTTCCCTTTCTTCTTAACAAACTCCGGGATTGTTTTTTCAACGGTCTCATCTTCGTAATCATACATCTGAACCATGGAATCATGTTTTAATTCCGATACGGAATACTTACTTTTTTTATTCATCTCACTTTGATAAGGATAGACATATGCAAAATTTGAATCTAAAATGTGTTTTTCTTCCGAATCCGAATTCATGATCTTCTCCATATCCTGCATATAACTTTGTACCGCATTTTGTGTTGTGGCAACTTCATCCCGCACCAAATCTTCCAAATAGTAATAATCAAATGCGTATTTATTTGGATAGGATAACATTGCCGGAATAATCCAATCCAAATAGGTTTTTGCAAATGCTCTCTGCTTATAGCTGATAGGCTGCCCCTGGAGCTGATTACCGGTATATTTTGCAATGGTTTGTTCTACTTTTTGAATGGTAGACGTAAGAATTAATTTCTCTTTTGCTCTTGTCATTGCCACATAAAAGATACGTAATTCCTCTCCAAGGCTTTCCCTACGCATTTTGTCTGCAATAATAGAACGAACAAGTCCCGGACGCTTTATCCTTGGATTTCTCCACACTTCATCTAATCCCATTCCTTCATCCGCGTGGATTACCATCTTTTGCTTACTATCCGACTGATTGATTTGCTTCGCCATGCCGGGAAGAAATACGATTGGAAACTCTAACCCCTTGCTCTTATGAATTGTCATGATATGAACGATATCTTCTTCTCCCGAACTGATATCCGCTTCTCCATAATCTATATCATATTTACGTATCTGTTCAATGTAACGCACAAAGTGGAAAAGTCCCCTATAACTTGTCTTCTCATATTCCATCGCCTTTACCAACAACATCTCAATATTTGCCTGACGTCTTTGTCCATTTTTCATTGCTGCAACGTAATGACCATAGCCGGTTTCCTTTAGCATAAAACGAATCACTTCATTAATTGGAGTATCACAAATGCAGACGCGCAATTTCTGATACATCTGATAAAAATGTGAAAGTTTCGGTGTCAATTCCTGTTTCATTGCCTCGTATGCAGCTCCCGCAAATGACATTTCCGGATTCGCAAGGCGTATCATTGCCAATTCTTCTTCATCCAATCCTACAATCGGTGATTTTAATACAATTGTCATCGGAATGTCCTGATGCGGATTATCTAAGATTTGCAGAAAAGATAGAATGGTCTGTACTTCTGTTGTCGTAAAATATCCTGTACTTGACTCAACTTTTGCCGGAATTCCACAACGGTTTAAAACGTCTGCAAAATCCTCTCCCCAACCTTTTATACTACGGAACAGTATTACAATATCTGACAATCTGGCTGGTCTAAGCTGACCGCTTATCTTATCAGTTACCATGTGACTTGCCAAAAGCTCTTTGATACGCTTTACAACCAGATATGCTTCCATCTCCCGTTTCGAACCATCTTCCCATTCAACATCCGGCTTGATATCGGTAACCGTATCTAATAACAAAACTTCGGTTGCTGTATCTTGGGCCTGGCAATAGTTTGCCCCATAATTCAATGCGGCCTCTTTATCATAAGTGATTTCGCCCAGGTCATGATTCATAAGTTTATAGAATATATCATTTACAAATTCTAACACTTCTTGGCGGCTTCGAAAATTACGACTCAAATCGATTCGCTGTCTATCCCCTTCGTCTATGGAATATGTGTTATACTTTTCCATAAACAATTCCGGCTTTGCCTGACGGAACCGGTAAATACTTTGTTTGATGTCTCCAACCATAAAAATATTATTGATTCCCTGTTCCTGTTTGGAAATTGCGGACAGAATTGTTTCTTGTAAGTAATTACTGTCCTGATACTCATCTATCATGATTTCATCAAAATATTCCTGATAAATCTTAGCAATCGGGCGCGTCTCTTTGGTCTGTTCATCTACCAATATATTTAATGCAAAATGCTCAATATCCGAAAAGTCCCAAACTCTTTTTTCTTTCTTATGCTCCATAATCGCATCATAATACTCCAGTGAAAGACGTACCAATTCCGATACAACCGGTGCAATTATGGCATTTTGTTTTAAAATATCCTGTATGTCCATTGAAAAGAAATCACTGCCTAATTTTTTCAGTTCTGCTTTTATCTCATTACGTGAATTCTTTAGGTACTCTTTTCTTGCCTCTTCCTCTTCATTATCGGTCGTAATCCTAGGAGCATTTTTCATATTCTGGATTTCATGAAAGAACTGCTTCATTTCCGTATAATCGGAAATGTCTTTTCCCTTCTGCAGAAGTTCAATATCCGATTCCAGAATTGGGATGTATTTTTCCAATACTGCATATTGTTTTGCATAGTCCTTATATTGCAACAATAAATCTGTGTAATCCGATAAAATAATCCTTGTATGTTGCAGCAAATCCTGAATAATAGGAGTATTTGTCAGTTCCTCTTTCGTTTTTGCGAGATATGTGCCCGCCAGGCTTCTAATCCACTCTTTGGGCCATGGATTACTACCTGCAGTACGATAAATCTGCAAAACCATCTTACGAACTTCTGTATCTCTTCTTTTATATGCATATGCATCCACCAAATCTAAAAAGGCATCGTTTTGCTTCCTTTTGTAGTTTGACTCAAAGACTTCTCCCAATACATCCTGCTCCATCAACTTTAATTCGCCCTGTTCCCCCATGCGATAGTTTGGTTCCAGATTAATGTCATTAAAGTGGTTTTTTACAATATAACCACAGAAACTATCGATTGTCGTAATTTGCGACGTATGAATGAGCGCGTTTTGTTTTTGAAGCCTCTCATCATCCGGATGTTCCTCCAATGCTTTCTCTATTCTTTCATTTACACGATTTTTCATTTCTGCCGCTGCTGCATTTGTAAATGTTAGCACCAAAAGGCGGTCAATATCAACAGAGGATTCCGGGTCTGATATTTTTTGAAAAATCCTTTCTACCAATACTGCAGTCTTTCCGGAGCCTGCGGCAGCTGATACAAGAATATTACGATTCCGAAGGTATATTACTTTTTCTTGTTCTTCTGTCCAATTTATCCCCATAATTTCCTCCTGCTATTGTTTGTTTTTTGCATTCTCACTTTCCATCATTTGTAGTATTTCTTCTTTTTCCATCGGAAGAAGTTTCCTTGTTTTATATCCCGGAATTTTGGATGCAATTCCGCATATATGTCCATATTTGCAATACTTACAACTATCTTTTCCGGAGCATTTATATGGATTCGCATCAATATTTCCGGCATAGATATTCTCAGCCACCTGCCGAATATAAGTATTAACATAATTCATGATGGTCCAAAATTGCTCCTCAGACACTACACTGGAGGATGACTCCATAATTGTTCCGTCCTTTTTTAATTTGACCGGAATCACATCCGATTTACTTTCGAATCCATCGTCCATTCCACGATAGACTTCCTCATCGCGATTCACAAGCCCATTCGGTCTAAGCATGGATAAGAGATTCTCTTTATATTCCGTAATTGTTGCATCCTCGTTATACAAAATGATAGGATCTGCAATTTCCTGGTAGAAAATCCCCGCCGGCACCACGCGCTTGTTAGGATTTTTCTTTTTTTGCAACTCTATAGCGACATACAAATAGAGTGGTAATTGCATTAGATAACCATGATACAGCGATTTAAAATCAAAATCCTTATTCCCGGTTTTATAATCAATAATCTTAACCTGAACTTCTTCAGGCGTCTCCCTGATATCTATCCTGTCTATAATGCCATGAAGGTTTATGCTCTCATCATGACTCAACATCATACTAAGAGAATCAATTTGATTTCCCGCTCCAAATGGCAGTTCATATTCCGTCGGATAGAATTCCCCTTTTTGTACTTGTGTGGAAAGGACTTGTACCATCTGCAAGAATTCTTTCCGTATACATTCGAGTACATGTAAATTCTCAGCTGTTTCTAACATGTAAGAATTGTGACTTCCTGTAATGGCTTCTTCTAAAGCTTTATTCGCATATTCCATTCTTTTTTCTTCCGGAATAAGGAACCAATCATACTCGCTTTGTTTTACTTTCACACCATACTTTCGCAATCCTTCATGAAAAAGGTTTCCGATATCAATTGCGTCAAAACTGGAAAGTTCTCTCTCTTCCAATCGCAATCCGTATTTCAGAAAATGTGCATAAGAACATTGTGCATATTGTTCCAATCTGGTCACACTGCAATTCAGTTCCTTTCCAAATAACTGTTCTGCGAGTTTCTTACTAATTGGACAATCAACGTGTTCTTCATAACATGCTTTTAGAATTTTCTTTAGTTCTTCCTGATTCTTTGGTGTTCCATCCTGATAAAACCAGTTTGCAATTGCATACCATTTATCATCCCGTTCTCCATAAATCAGATAATCCCGTGCGGATTCCAAGGTTGTATCATCTGCAATTATTTGAGGATTATCGATTCTTTTTGTGACCATATCCGGAAAAATTCGCAACAGTGTCCGAATAAGATAAGAAGGTCTTCTCTCTTCACCATTTTCACTTACCTTTGAGTAGCTAATGTAGAGTTTGTCAGATGGTTTTGTCAGATTTAAATATAAATAATATCTTTGACGAAAACTCAACTCTTTGATTCCCGGTGCAATTTGCAGGTTATTTTCCTGTAAAAACTCACGTTCAAACTGCGATATAATTCCGGTTTGTGTCGTTTTTTGCGGGATAATTCCATCATTTACTCCAACGAAAAAAAGAACTTTTATCTGTGTCAACCGGGTACGTTCTATGTCCCCAATTGTAACACTATCGTATCCCGGTGGAATCACTGCAACTCTTGCTGCAGAGAATCCGGCATCCAATAAATCGATTAATTCATGGATTTTCATGTGCATTTTACCAAATAAAAGCACACTCTTATCCAACAAATCCATTACAACCTGATAGATTTGTCCATACTCTTTTGCCTTTGTCTGTTTCCCTTCTTGTAGCAAGGATTCTTCCCGCTCTTGTAATTGAGCTTCTATCTTTCGTTCTTCAATCAACTGATAGAATGCCATAATTTGCATTTCTACCGTAGCATTTGAATCTTGGAACACCAAAAGCAATGGTTCCAATGAATTGTATATCTTATTTCGCATCTTCTCCAACTGTTCAAAATCGATCTCTTTTAAACGTTTCGGAGATTTGGTCCATTTCCCGGACCAGGCCTTTCTCCCCCTAATTCCTGTTGCCAGAATATAGTTTTCCAATCTGTCTATCTCATCATATGTGATATCAAAATAACCACAACGTAACATGCGAAAGACCGATTCATAGGAAAAATCCTTTTGTATCACCTCAAATATGGAACGAATAAATTCTATAAACGGATGAAATAATACTTCTTTTGTTGTATCCAAGAAATACGGGATATGAAACTTTGAGAATTCCTCTTCTACATAAGGTCCGTATGTTTCAACGGCACCGGAAACAACCGCGATTTCTTTATAGCGATACCCTTCCTCTCGAACCAACCTGTTGATTTCCCTAGCGACCAATAGAATTTCTGCTTTCGGATTGGTAGTTTGCAACAGGGATATTGCTTCTACTTCACCAAGCTTCCTTTGGTATGTGTTTCGAAACAAGTTTTTCTCCATAAATGCCAATTCCGGTGCATTCTTGAAACGTTTTTTTGCATTGTCGGACAATACAATCGGATCTTTTATTTCAATGTATTGTTTCTGTGCAATTTCCACCAATGTGTGAATTGTCTTCTTTGGCATGTCAAATAAATCCTGTATTTTCCCCTGCTGAAAAAATGATTCCTTTTCATCTATTGTAAGGGATACATATACCGTCTGACAGATTGGCAATAATTTCTCCAATAGGCAGTTTTGAATCGGTGTAAATCCGGTAAATTCATCAAATACGATTGTACTATTCTTTAAAATGGAAGACTCCGTTGCGACGCGCATCAATACCGTAAGGATCTCTTCCTCCGTGATATAGGTTTCTTCCAAAAACTCCCGAAACCCTTCATAAATAACTAGAATATCTTTTAGTTTCGCCTCCAAAGTCGGAGCAAGTGTATTCTCATTCAGATAATGACGTAACTCTTCCGGTGAAATATTATATTGAGAGAATTCAGAAATCAGAGATTTCAATTCATTCACAAACCCCATCCGTTCTACACTTGCGCGGAATACGACCAGTTCTTCCCTTTTTTCCTGTGCAACTCTTCGTAGCACAAGATTTTTTCCGGTATCTTCCAGAATATCTAAACCGCGAATCCCCAATTCGTCGAATACACGATATGCCAGACGTTTAAAACTTAAAACATCTATGTTCATAATTACCTTGTTGGGTGAAAGGTCCACCAAACATCTCTGTGTCTGCATGGTAAACTGCTCCGGCACAACAACCAGATAATTCAATCCCGGATTCGCAACGGCTTCTGCTACCAGATTACGATAGATATATTCTGTTTTTCCACTTCCCGAATTTCCTAAAACAAACTGTAACCCCATACTTACCTTCCTTTGAAAAAACACTACATCTCCCCACGGAAACGTAGTGTTTGTAATTTCTTTGCCTTTTACTAATGATGGAATAGGCGGATTCCCGTAAAGGACATTACCATTCCATATTTATTACATGTACTAATTACATGGTCATCACGAACAGATCCTCCCGGCTGTGCAACATATTTAACACCACTTCTGTGTGCGCGTTCAATGTTGTCTCCAAATGGGAAAAATGCATCAGAACCTAATGCTACATCTGTATTCTTATCAAGCCATGCTCTTTTTTCTTCCTGTGTAAATACTTCCGGTTTTACTTTAAAGATATTCTGCCATGCTCCATCTGCTAAAACATCCATATAATCTTCACCCATATACAGGTCAATTGCGTTGTCTCGGTCTGCACGCTTAATATTGTCTACAAACTGAAGTCCTAACACCTGAGGTGATTGACGGAGCCACCAATTATCTGCTTTACTTCCTGCTAATCTGGTACAGTGAATACGTGACTGTTGCCCTGCACCTATACCGATTGCCTGTCCGCCTTTTACATAACATACGGAATTAGACTGTGTATATTTCAAAGTAATCATTGCAATTGCAAGGTCGATTTTGGCCTGCTTGGTATACTCTTTATTATCTGTTACGATATTATCAAAGAAATTGTCATCGATTGATAATTCATTGCGTCCCTGCTCGAAAGTGATTCCAAATACGTCTTTTCTTTCAATTGGAGCCGGAACGTAATCCGGGTCAATCTGAATTACGCAATAATTACCATTCTTCTTCTCTTTCAAAATTGCTAATGCTTCTTCTGTATATGCAGGTGCAATCACACCATCCGAAACTTCACGTTTAATTACTAATGCCGTAGCTTCATCACATGTATCAGAAAGAGAGATAAAGTCTCCGAAGGAAGACATTCTATCTGCTCCTCTTGCACGGATATAGGCGTTCGTCATTGGGGTAAATTCAATATTCATATCTTCTACCCAGTAGATTTTCTTCTCAACATCTGTTAACGGAAGACCTACTGCTGCACCTGCCGGTGAAACATGCTTGAAAGAAGTTGCTGCCGGAAGTCCGGTTGCTTTTTTTAATTCCTTCACAAGCTGCCATCCATTCAATGCATCCAATAAATTTATGTATCCGGCTCTGCCGTTTAAAATTGTAATCGGGAGGTTTTGATTCTCCATATATATTCTGGAAGGTTTCTGATTCGGATTACATCCATATTTTAATTCATATTCCTGCATATCTGTTCTCCTATCTGTACTTTATTGATTCTTATTAACAATTCTTGTTTCGTAATTACCTGTTTCAATATCAATATATCTTACAAATAATGAAACTTTATTCTCTTCATTGAGATTGGTCCAAATCATGTTGGTAAACGCATCAATATCGCCGTCTATCTCAACCCACTTTGGTTCTCCCTCGAAACTTGGCAATGGCTCCGCATCTTGCATATATGTGTGAATAAAATGTCCCTCTCCGGCTACCGGATTCTCATATGCAAATGTATAGCGGTTGCAAGCTGCACTATTCCCGTTATTGCTTTTTAAAATGGACATTGCATAATTAAATGTTCCATTCTCAATATGCATAATACCTGAGATACGTGGTGTATAATTAGGACCATCCGGCTCAAATTCTCTACATCTTAAAGACTGCTCAAATGTCATCTGTTTATCCATATTCTCATAGATGGTATCTGTCTGATCTCCATTGGTCACAATTGTTTTATTCCCAAGAACACGAACCGGTGCATAAATAATCAAACTTGGATCGCTTAACTTAGCCGGGTCGAAAGCCTGTGTACGAATTCCGTCTTTCTCTTCTACGAAAACTCTGTTACGGCTGTTTTCACTTCTTCCCATAATGAAATATGCGGTTACCGCCTTCTTTCCATCCTTTGTTTTACCAATTACTATCCCTCTTCCCGGATAAGAATTATTGGAAAGTTCCTGACTTAATGATAACATCTGCATCTTTTCTACCTCGCTTTTTCTAATATTCTTCATTCTATCACGACATAACATCTTTTACAAATATATTTGCTTAGTTCTTAAAGCTATGAACCGGTGCCGGAATTCGGCCGCCCCGATTGATAAATGCATCACAAGAAAAATGATTTACCGGCATAATTGGAGCATATCCTAATAGCCCTCCGAATTCGACAATTTCTCCAACGTCTTTCCCAACTACCGGAATCAAACGTACTGCCGTTGTTTTCTGATTAATCATTCCAATTGCCATTTCATCCGCTATGATTCCTGAAATGGTTGTTGCCTTTGTATTACCCGGAATTGCAATCATATCTAAACCAACCGAGCATACACAGGTCATTGCTTCTAATTTTTCTAATGTAAGCGCACCTGCCTCTACTGCATCAATCATTCCCTGGTCTTCGCTTACCGGAATAAATGCTCCACTCAAACCACCCACATAAGAGGATGCCATAATGCCTCCTTTTTTCACTTGGTCGTTCAAAAGTGCCAATGCCGCGGTTGTTCCCGGTGCACCTGCATATTCCAGACCGATTTCACATAGGATATCTGCAACACTGTCACCAATTGCCGGAGTCGGTGCTAAAGAAAGATCAATAATTCCGAATGGAATACCCAGCTTTTTAGAAGCTTCTTTTGCAACCAGTTGCCCAACTCGCGTAACCTTAAAAGCGGTTTTCTTGATTGTTTCGCAAAGCACTTCAAAACTCTCACCACGCACCTTACTCAAAGCTGTTTTTACGACTCCCGGCCCACTGACACCTACATTGATAATCGCCTCTTCCTCTGTTACCCCATGGAATGCTCCTGCCATAAACGGATTGTCATCCGGTGCATTACAAAATACCACAAGTTTTGCACACCCTAAAGAATCCCTCTCCTTGGTGCATTCTGCTGTTTCTTTTATAATTTCACCCATCAGTTTGACTGCATCCATGTTAATACCGGTCTTCGTAGAGCCTACGTTAATGGAGCTGCATACATAATCGGTTGTAGCCAATGCCATTGGAATGGAACGAATCAAATTCTCATCTGCCGTGGTCATTCCTTTTGAAACCAGTGCTGAATATCCGCCAATAAAGTTCACTTTGCACGTTTTTGCCGCCCGATCCAGTGTTTTGGCAATTTCTACAAAATCCTCCGGTGTTTTACAGGCAGCTCCACCTATTAGTGCAATCGGTGTTACAGATATTCTTTTATTTACAATCGGAATGGAATAATTGCATTCGATTTCCTCTCCGACTGCAACTAAATCTTTTGCCATCCGGGTTATTTTGTCATAGACTTTCTCACATAATATTTTTAAATCGGAATCGATACAATCGAAAAGGCTGATGCCCATCGTAATCGTTCTGACATCCAGGTTCTCCTTTTCAATCATTTCATTTGTTTCATTTACTTCCCAGCTATTTATCAAATCCATATCCTCCCTTAGATACGATGCATTTTGTTGAAAATTTCTTCTCTTTGACATTTGATGGAAACACCAATTTCTACTCCAAGAGCTTCCATTTCCTCTGATATTGTTGCAAATGCTTTGGTTGCATTTGTCATATCAGCAATCATCATCATATTAAAATATCCGGAAAGAATGGTTTGTGAAATATCAAGAATGTTAACTCCGGTATCTGCAAGATAAGTACATACCTTTGCAATAATTCCCACCGTATCTTTCCCTACTACCGTAATAATAACTTTATCCATTGTCTTGTCCATCTCTATCTCCTTTTACACACGAAGCACTTGCGAATTCGTATCCCGCTTTGCTATATACATCGGAAAATCATCCGCACGATACGGATTATCTCCCATTGTAACCTCTAAGCGAACCGTTTCGTATGCCAATGCTTCATAATTATTTTCTTTGCTTAAATGTCCCAACATAATTGAACTTACATTATCATGCAAAATACTGCTTAGTAATTGTCCGCATCTCTCGTTTGAAAGATGACCACGATTACCTAAAATCCTTTGCTTTAAAGCATATGGATAAATTCCTGTTTGCAGCATATTAACATCATGATTGGCTTCAAGAAATAGAATATCTAAATCTTTTGCTTCCTCTAGAATCGTTTGGTCATAATCTCCCAAATCCGTTATAATTGCCAATGATTTCTCTTTGTTCTTCATCTTGTATGCTACCGGATTTGCCGCGTCATGAGAAACCGGAATGGGCTTCACCTTCAAATCCCCGATTTGAAATTCTTCCTTCTCACAAATCGGGCAAAATAATTCTTCTTCAATCTTGCCGACTGATTTTGTATTTTTGATGGCTGTTATGGTTTGCTCTGTTGCAAAAATCGGAATCTGATATCGTCTGGCGAGCACCCCCAGTCCTGCAATATGATCCGAATGCTCATGAGTTATCAGTATACCCTCCAAATCACGACAAGTCAAATCCATTGCATGTAATCCATTTTCTATTTTCTTCCCGCTAACACCGGCATCCACTAATACATGCGATTGTTCTGTTCCGACACAGATACAATTCCCACTGCTTCCACTGGCAATACTAAATAATTCTAACATGTTAGAGTTCTCTTTCTATGGTTCATTCCAATAAATCTCTATTTCATCCCCTTCATGCAGTTCCTCGGAAAACTGAGCTTCATGTCCATTAATCTTCGTTGTAATTGCACGTCCGTCTCCTGCCGTCAAATCAAATGAAATAAAATCAAAAATATCTACAAATATATAAGCCTCTTTCCCAAGAAGTGTTACCGTCTCTCCATTCACAATTACGACACAGGCAGTTATTTTAGGTTTTTCTTCTGCTACCTGCTCTGTCTTTGTTTCTTCGACACTCTCTTCCGGTTTCTGGGAGTCTGTCTTAGTTTCTGTTGGTGTATACTCATCTTTTGCTACCCATTCAATGGTGAAATTCTCGTATACCAGTGAATCTGTTGTTGCCGGCATATTATTAACCAGAATTTCATGTGATGTATCAATTACAATATCCATAAATTCAGCAACTTGTCCTACGGTATAGAAATTACGGGTTTCAATTTGGTCACCGGACTGTATCTCATAGGATCCCGGCTCCAAACTTCCATTCACTTGAACAAATTTGGGACAGGTGATGGTCTGCCCATTGATCACAAACGATACGGTAGAGGTAGAATACACATCTAATTGATTGATATAATAACAAGCCGCCTCTCCCTGTGTAGACGCCTGGATTGTTACCTCACAGTTTGGTTCTAATTTTGTGTTAATATTCGCAGGCTTCCCATTCATGGTTACAATTGCAGCTTCTCCTGCCTCCCCACGAACGGTTCTGGTAACACCATTTACCGTAAACTGAATCCCCTCTCCGCTTCTAGGGAATAAATGCTCCTTTGGAAATCCTGCCTGTAACGCTGCATCAACGATTGTAAGATGTCCATTGTCATACAACTTCATTCTCTCACCATTAAAATGCATCATAATAAAATTATTCTTTTGTTCATAATAATTCAGGCAAATTCCGATAGGGGTTACCAAAAGCGGATCTTTCTTAATCTCATCCTGAATAAATGTTACGTTCTTTAATACTTCCTCCCCTCTGAGTGCAACTCTCTCCTGTGGCAGTTCTAATTTTTCTGAAAGATATTCCGTAAAACGATGTACTTTTCCGCCACCGCCTACTACAAAACATGCACTAACGCTTTTGCCTCCATTGAGTTCTTTAATCTTTTCTGCAATATCGGTTGTGATTTTATCCACACTATCATCGATTAAATTCCAAATCTCCGAAGACGGAATTGTATGTGAAATACTCATAATATCCTCATACGTTACTTCGTCCCCTTCAGTAGATGCAAGTTTCATTGATTCAGCCATCTTAAAATCTACCAGATAATGATGTACCAAAAGCTCCGTCAATTCATCTCCCGCATTTGGAATCATTCCATATGCAATAATGCTGCCATCTCTCGTAATGCAGATATCTGAAGTTCCTGCACCTACATCAACTAAGGCTATATTTAACATACGAAAATTCTCCGGAATTGCCACATTAATTGCTGCAATCGGCTCTAATGTAAGATTTGCAACATTTAAATCGGCTAGTCCGACTGCTGCATACAAACCATCGACAACATCTTCCGGTAAAAATGTTACGATAATATCCTGACTTATTTTCTCTGCCTTATGATTCTCAATACTTATAAATGGTTCTTCATTTATATAATAACGAATGGTAGAATATCCAACACAATAGAATTTGAAATTGGTATCGTTATCATCCATGAGTATTTTCTGGGCTTTTTCTATTCCGAGCAAATCTAATGTATGCACATCATCCCTAGTAACAACAGACTCTTCTTCGTATTCATATTCCACATGAGTATGTATCGTTTTGAGCACACGACCTGCTGCTGCAATACAAACATCTGTCAGTTCGGTTCCGGTTTTACTCTCCAGTTCTTCTTTTATCTGTCGGATTGTTTTGGATACACGACCGATATCATGAATCTGTCCGTCCAGCATTGCACGTGTTTCATGTGGCATCATATGTGCGGCATCTACAACAAAACTATTCTCATCTGTCTTGTGTCCTACCATACCAACAACATTCCTTGTCCCTATATCTAATCCAAATACACTGTTCATTTCCTTATCTCCTTAAAGCTTCCTCTATTTGCAGATATGTCTCTTCCTTTGTTCCGTTATTATCAATTATAACATGAGCAACGTTTCGAAATTCACTGTCTTTTAATTGACTTTCAAAAATTCGCATGATTTTTTCATCGGAATAACCCCTAGAACGCCTCAGCCTGTCCCGTCTGGTTTCTTCACTCGTATAAATATACCAAATTTCATCACAAATTTCATCGTAATGTTCTTCTAAAAGTAAAGCCGCTTCAAAAAAAAGATATTCTAAACTTCCGCATTCCCTTTCCTGTTGCAAGATATTCCTTACCTGTGCCTTGACGGCAGGATGCACAATCGAGTTGATTTGCATCCTCTTTTGGGCATCTGAAAAAATCACTTGTGCGAACTTTCCCCGATGAAAAAAACCATCATCATCTAGGATATCCTCATCCCAAAAGGTGTCCAGAATCTTTTTGTAACATTCCGTTCCCGGATTCATAACTTCATGTGCGATTTCATCCGCAAGTAAAATCCGGACTTTTGGTTTTCGACTCAAAAAGTTCAATATATCTGTTTTTCCTGCTCCTACCCCACCGGTTATTCCAATAAATTTCATCTATGAATCTCCATTAATGAGCTGCATACCAATCGCCTCCGGAATTCGCTTCTACATCCAGTGCAACTGACATATCCGTCGCCTTTCCCATCTCTTCTATTAGAATTTGTGTTACGATTTCCTCTTCTTCTTTTGTCGCTTCTATCAGCAATTCATCATGAACTTGAAGAATCAGTTTTGATTGCAGGTTCTCCGCCATCAGTCGATCATGAACCTGTATCATTGCAATTTTAATGATATCTGCTGCCGTCCCCTGAATTGGAGCATTCATCGCAACACGTTCTCCAAACTGTCTTTGCATAAAGTTAGAAGATGTCAGTTCCGGAATCGGCCGGATTCTTCCAAATAAAGTCTTGCTGTAGCCTTGTTGTTTTGCCTCTTCCACTGACTGATCCAAAAATGTTTTAATCTTTGGATAGGTCATAAAATAACGGTCTATATACTCTTGTGCTTCTTTTTTAGAAATATCCAAATCCTTACTTAAACCAAACGCACTAATTCCATATACAATTCCAAAATTGACAGCCTTTGCATTACGTCTTAATAAAGGTGTTACTTCTTCTATTGGAACATGGAATACTAAAGACGCTGTGCTACTATGAATATCCTGATTCTTTTTGTAGGCTTCTATTAACTGCTCATCTTGGGATAAATGTGCCAATACTCTAAGTTCAATCTGAGAGTAGTCTGCATCTATAAATACATTCCCTTCCATCGGATGAAAAACTTTACGAATTAATTTCCCCAGTTCGATACGAATCGGTATATTCTGTAAATTCGGCTCTGTACTGCTTAGTCTTCCTGTTGCAGTGATGGTCTGATGAAAAGAAGTATGAATCTTACCATCCTGCTGAATGCAATTGGCAAGTCCATCTGCATATGTTGACTTTAGTTTCGTAAGTTGACGGTATTCTAATATATTTTTTACAAACGGATACTCTTCTGATAGTTTTTCTAATACCTCTGCAGAAGTTGAATAACCGGTTTTGGTTTTCTTCCCGTTTGGCAGTTGCATTTTTTCAAACAAAATCACTCCAAGCTGTTTTGGCGAATTTATGTTAAAACGCTCTCCTGCCTGTTCATAAATCGTTTGCTCTAATTGCTCAATGGATACTAAGAGATTGGTTCCGTATTCTTTTAATTCCTTTGCATCTATTCCGATACCCTCTCTTTCCATGTCGGAAAGAACAAACACAAGCGGCATCTCAATCTCAAAAAACAGGGACGCCATTCCTTTCTCCTGCAATTGTTCCAACAGGAGCGGATATGCACAAAATGCACTATACGTGTGGTAACACAAAAAACGGACCATTTCTTCCGGCTCAGGTGTTTTCTTTTTGTCAAATATTTCTTCTTTACTTGGCAGGAGAATTCCCAAATAATCTTTTGCAATATCATCATATGGATAGTCCCCTTTTAAAGGGTTTAGAAGATACGCCGCTACTCCGACATCAATATAGCGCTTTCTCTCCTGCGGAGCAACATATCCATTCGGTTCTAATATGGAAAGCTGATTTTTCAGGTGAAAAGCAAGGATCAAAGATGCTTTTGATGTATCAAGCTCATTTACCAGTTCCGGAGGCAGATAATATATTTCATTTTCTCCTAACGCCACGGACGCTCCCATATCTTCTGTTATGCAGACCGATATTGTTTTCTTTTCTATTTTTTGATTTAAACTCTCCACTTGTATCAATTCACTTAATACGATAAAGTTCTCTGTATCATTTTCCTTCGTAGTGGAGGAACGTTCAAATCGGTTCAGTAAATTTTTAAACTCCAACTCCTTGCACAACAGGTAAGCTTCCTGTGTATACAATTCCCCTACCGAACCTAATCTTGCAGTTTCCCATTCATAGGAAAGCGGAACATCTGTAATAATGGTTGCAAGTGTCTTGCTTAAAACCGCCTGTTCCCAATATTCCACGATATTATTTGCTGCACGCGGTGGCTTTACCTCTGCTGCGTGTTCATATACCGATTCAATTGAGCCATATTGAACGATTAATGCCGTTGCCGTTTTCTCACCAATTCCCGGAACTCCCGGAATATTGTCTGCAGTATCTCCCATTAGAGCCTTTAGTTCTATGAAACCTGCCGGCGAAACCTGATATCGCTCCTCAACATCCTTCGCATAATAATTCTCTATTTCGGTTTTTGAATTCTTGGTCTTAGGGATTCGAATTTGAACCTTTTGCGTTGCAAGTTGTAATAAGTCTCTATCTCCTGATATAACAGATACTTGCAATCCCTTTTCCTCTGCCATATGTGCTAATGTTCCAAGCAAATCATCCGCTTCATATCCGGCCTTTTCGACAATGGTAACCCCCATTGCCGTTAACATTTCTTTCATGAGTGGAACCTGTTGACGCAATTCATCCGCCATCGGCTTTCTGGTTCCTTTGTATTCTTTATACATATCATGGCGGAAGGTTGGTGCGTGTAAATCAAACGCAACTGTAAGATAATCCGGTTGTTCTTCCTCCAGAATCTTAAACATGATATTCAAAAATCCATATACCGCATTCGTGTGAACCCCTTTCGAATTGGTCAAATCCGGGAGACCAAAAAATGCCCTGTTTAAAATACTATGTCCATCAATTAGAACCAGTTTCTCACTCATATAAATTATCGCCTTCCTGTTTTATATCTCGCGCGTATATTGACGCAGCCATTGTCTTTCTTCTTCCGTCAAAAACGGAGAAACCTTTTTGTATACCATCTTATGATATTGATTCAGTCGTCTTCTTTCTTCAAATGACATTGCTTCCGGGCAGATTCCATCTAAATCAATCGGGACAAGCGTAAGAATCTCAAATTCCATAAACTGTCCATTCTTATTCTGTTTTGCTTTGCGACACAACAAATCATTTTCGATGCGAATTCCGTATTCATTCTCCCGATAAATGCCCGGTTCATCTGTCGTGACCATTCCATCCTGCAGTACAACAGCCTCTCTCTCCTTGGAACTCTTCCAAAAGAAAGCATTAGGACCTTCATGCACACTCAATAAATAACCAACTCCATGACCGGTTCCGTGCTTATAATCTAAACCTGCCTCCCATAGTGGCATACGGGCAATGATATCTAAATTACTTCCGGTACACCCATATAAAAAACGGGTATAAGCCAGGTTAATATTGGCGCGACACACTCTTGTAAAGTCATCTTTCATCTGTTCTGTGATTGTACCCAATACAAAAGTTCTGGTGATGTCCGTTGTTCCTTCCAGATAATGACCTCCGGAATCCAACAACAAAAATCCCTTTTCTTCCAGTCTTTGATTGCTGTCTGGCGTGGGTGCATAATGGACAATTGCTCCATTTTTTGCATACGCGCTAATGGTTTCAAAACTTAACTCAATAAAATTACTCTGTTCTTTTCGCAGCATTTCCAAATATTTGGCAGCGGAGATTTCTGTAATCGGTGTGTTGCAAATTGCATTTTTAAGCCAAAACATAAACTTACACATTGCAACAGAGTCCTTCAAATGTGCTTCTCTCAAATTATTGATTTCTGTTTGGTTTTTGATTGCTTTCATGGAAGCACATGGTGTCGGTTCTGTATGAACCTTAACTTCATTCGAAATTCTCTTCCAAAGCGAATAATTCATTTTTCGCAAATCGCACCAGATAACTTCTCCCTTTGCAATTTGCGATATACGTTCATATATGCTTTCATATGCACAGGTTTTCACACCATGCTCCTCTAAGTATTCCACCAGTTCCGGTGTGATTTGCTTCTCCTGTATAAATAGAATTGCTTCTTTTTGTGTAATGAGCAAATAAGACAATACAACCGGAACATACGCAATATCATTCCCTCGTATATTAAGCAACCACGCAATATCATCCAAAGTACTTATAAAATGTATTGTTGTGCCCTTTTTCCGCATGCATTCTCTTACTTCCTGCAGTTTCTCCGTTGCGGTCTTTCCTGCATATTCAACCGGTAATATTGAAACCGGTTCTGCTGATAATTTTGGTCTCTCTTGCCATATCTTATCGAACAAATCAATATCTTTTATCGTCTGTCCTTTTTTTTGAGCTGCTTTTTCTAATTCGCGCCCCCAATCCGCAGAGATTACCCTTGCATCAAAACCGATACATGTATCCGTCTCTCGTATTCGACCAATATATTCTTTTACCGTCGGAACATTTTCCTCCCCCATTCTATAAAGAGTAAATTCTGTTCCTTCTAACTGTTTGGCTGCCTGAATAAAATAACGCGCATCCGTCCATAGCCCCGCTTCTGTCATCGTAATCACCGCGATTCCGGCCGAACCCGTAAACCCGGTAATATATTCTCTCGTCTTAAAATATCCGCCTACATATTCTGATTCATGAAAATCAGCAGTCGGAACAATATAAATGGAAATTCCTTCCTGTTTCATTTGTTCACGTAGCAATTGCAAACGTCTGGATACCATAAATTAGTCTTCCTTCATTTCGAAAAATTTTGTGTCTATTTCCGGATAAGAACGTTTTAAAGATATCGGTTTTCCTGCACGTGTCAAAAAGCAGTGACTACTGGTTGCCGTCGTTCTTAACTCCCCGGTCTCCTTATCCTTCATTGTGTATTCCATTTCTAATTTAATGCCATTATAATATTTGATTTTTGATTCTATTATTACAACGTCATCAAAGTGCACCATGCTATGGTATGTAATCTGAACGGATAATACCGGACTGATAATTTCCATTTCTTCTAACTGTTTATAACTTAATCCGATTTGTTCCAATACATCCATTCGGGCTTCTTCCATCCATTTAATATAATTCGAATGGTGAATAATACCCATCTGATCTGTCTCATAATACTTTGCATGATGTTCATATGGTTTTATCTTGATGTCTTGTGGTTGACATACTGATACTTCCTGCTTTGCCATAATGTCACTCCTTCTTATATGCTATTTCAAAAAAGCATCCATGGCACGAATCTGTTTTGCCATGTTTATGATTTCTCTTTTATTTGCTACCATGTATTGTTCCAGCGCACGAATCTGTTTCTCATCAAATCCGACACTTGATATAATCTTACCATCCGGCAGACACCCCTCTGCCGAATGGGATTCATCGGAAAACTGTATATAGATTAATTTCTTTCCATCTTTTTCTACAATTCCGGATACAGACATATTTAGTGTATCATCCATATTCTATTCTCCAATTTACATCATTGACTTTAGTTCATTCATCAATTCTAAATCTGACTGCAGTACCCTCAAGTTCGAAGTAATCGTTTCATTATTCGGATTTGTCACGCTAATCTCAATAATTGTCCCCTCTTCAATTCCACTACCAAATGCCGCTTTACAAAAAGCAACAAACTTTGGATGATTCGCCGTAAACTGATTCTTGGCGCTCATAAGTTTCATCATCTGTGATGGTTTTAACATGTTTTATTCTCCTTATATCACTATTCTAAGATATATAAAATTCCAAGTGTTCCGTAACCGCAATGACTTGAAATTACGCTACCTGCCCTTGTAACCAAAATCTCGTCAAACAATTTTAGTTCTTCCAGGTAATTTCTGACATTATCGATGATTGCTTCATCGCATCCGGAATGTGTTATGAAAACACGGCTTTTTCTTGCAACTTGTAAATCGCTTTCCAATTCTTTGGCATATTCCATGATAACTACCGGCATTTTCCCTCTATATTTCTTGCCTGGCAACATCTTCCCATCCTCTACCAAAATCTTAGGATGTAATTTCAGTGCACCTCCCGCCAAAGCTGCAAGCCCGGAACAACGTCCACCTCTGTGAAGATAGGTAAGCGTATCAACGACGAAACTAGATCTTACCTTTGGTTTTATCTCTTCGATAAATGTTACGATTTCCTGTCCTGATTTTCCTTCTGCTGAAAGAATTGCTGCTTCTATTACCATGAGGCCAATTCCGGTCGAAAGATTCGCCGAATCCACTACAAATACACGGTCTTCTGCTTCCATCTCCTCTGCTGCCAATCTTATTACGTTGTTTGTTGTGGACATTTGTGCTGAAATCGTAAAAAACACAACCTCGTCACCTTGTTCTATATACGGTTTCATAATATCAACCGCATCTTCAATCGCTGCTGCTGAAGTCTTTGGTGTCTGTTTGTTTTCATCTGACCATTTATAAATTTCATCCGGGTGGATATTCACACCATCTAAATACTCTTCTTCTCCCAATATGATATGAAGCGGTAAAATTTCGATATTGTATTTTTTGATTAATTCTTCCGTCAAATCACATGTACTATCTGAAATAATCTTAACCATTCTCTTTCTCCTTTGCACTGTTCTTAAGAATTGCTGCGTTCAAAGACCTGTTTGATGCTGTCGTAATGTAGGAAGATTCCTTCCGCCGCAAATTCTTCTATCTGCTCTTTCGTCGCAAGCATGTAACCATCCGTTTCTTCTTCCTGCATTTTCAGGTCTGCTTCCGAAAATTCTAATGTAAAACGATATACATCTACAAAATAATTATCTCCGGTTCCCGGATTATCTCTGCGATAGGTAAAAACATAGCCTCCTTCCGCCTTGCTCACATCCAGACCGGTTTCTTCCAAAACTTCCCGGCAGACTGCCGTCTTAGAATCCTCTCCTGCCATGGCAGCTCCTCCGGAAACCTCCCACCATCCCGGTGCCCAAGACTTATCTGCTGCTCTTCTGGTAATCAAAAATCTCCCATCCGGGCAGGAAATTACGCCTAACACCGTCAAATGATATTCGCCGTCTTTTAAGTTCCAATCATTCCGGTGCATGGTTCTTCCTGTACATTTCTTATCTTTATCGTAAATATCCCATAATTCCATTTTAAAGAACTCCTTTTCTTACGCTTTTCTATCCTTTCTAGTATAACAGAAAATTGAGACTCTGAAAATCCCAGGTCTCAATTTTTTTTAACTATTTATTTCTAATTTCTTCCAGTTTCTGAACGTTTTGCTCCACAACTTTTTTCTTTAGGGGATACCAAAACCAAAGAATCAATCCGAGCACAACAAATCCAATTGCCGGAACAATGGTCCCGATGCTATAAACTCCATTCAACACATCTTGGTCAAATGCATGTTCCTGTGAATATCCTATCAAGGATAATAATGCCCCCGAAAGTCCTGCGGACGCCGCCTGCCCTAATTTACGTGCAAAAGAATACAAAGCATATACAGAACCATCTTCTCTAACTTTATTACGCAATTCCGAATAATCAATGACATCTGTAATAAGTGCCCATGACACCATAGAAAACACACCCAATCCAAGCCACATGAGAGTTTGTATTGCAACATATACCCATACATTTTCCGGGCGGAACAAAAACAGCAGCACGCTGATAATCCCTGCGAATATTGCACATATTGCACTTACTTCTGCTTTCCCGTAACGTCTTACCAACGGCTTTGTAATAACCGCAGCCACAACAGTTGCAATCATCATAAATATTGTAGAAGAAGAGAGCGCCGCCGTATTTCCGTAATAATTCGGGAAAATATAATTCCCCATGGATTGCATTGTAAATTGTGCTAAAAGCATGAATATAGATGCAACGATAATAGAAATTAATGCCCGGTTTCTGACTGCATTTCTTAACATACCAAATATATTTTGCTTCTCATTCCCTGCATCATCAAATTTCACCCGTTCTGTAACTAATCCGTAGCAAAACAAATAAAGTATCACAGACAACACTGAGAAAACGCCAACCACGCTGGTAAAACGGGCACCGTTAAAAATCGTATTGCCATCCACTTTCTGGTACACAATCAACGGAACAACCGAACCAATAATAACTCCTGCAAATGTTGCACCAAGCGAGCGAAATGTCGATAAAGATTGCCTGTCTTCCGGTTTTGCCGAAATCGCTGACGCCATGGAACCATATGGAATATTGATTGAGGTGTAAAAAATAGAACCCCACAAAATATACGTTATCGTCAGATATATAACCTTAAATCCCAATGATAAATGTGCCAGTCCGCTCTGGTAGATTAGAAAAGAACTAATTGCCACCGGGATGCACATTCTGCGTATCCATGGTTTGAATTTTCCTACCGGTGTCGTTTTACTCTTATCACAGATTCGGCCCATGGTTATATCCGTAAACGCATCGATAAACCTCGCCACCATGATAATTGTACCTACAGCCGCTCCGGAAACCCCCATAACATCTGTATAAAATTTTAGCAAAAACATGGAAGACAATAAAAATGTAAAATCATTTCCAAAATCTCCAAGTAAATATCCTATTTTATCTCTTATTCCAAATGGTCGATTGGACATATAACCTCCTTTTCTCCGCTATAAGCGTGTATCCCACATTCCACAGTACGCATCTATTGGATCACTTCCTTCAAATCCCTTTTCACCCATCATCAGCTTCTCAACCAGGATTTCCAGCGTCTGTTGTGTTCCATCATAGGTATTAATATACGTTCGAGCCTGCGGAATGTCTGCAAGAACAAACGGCTGACCTACTCCTACTACTACAACCGGAAGTTCATAGACATACCACGGAATCTCTCCACCACCTTTACTCATAGAAAATCCTGGACGGGCAACCGGCTGGAAACCGCCTGCTATATCTACCAATGTGATAATCAAATCCTGTCCTTCTCGGAATTCCTGTATTTCTGTTTTTCCTGCAAAATAAAGGTTTACATCAATTTTCCCTGTTTTTTCTGCTTCCTGCGTTATTTTCTCTATTGGATTTTCGAAAATCCATGCATCAAATCCTTTTTCAATTAATTGCTCTTTTAGTACCTCAGCCGGTTTTTTCTTTCCACCGTTCATTAGTTTTGAGATTGCTCCGCCAATCCCACCTGCAGAAAGTCCGCCTATTGGAACAATCATAATGCGTTTATAACGTTCCGGAGTGATTGGAAACACTTCCGGTTGTTTATTTTTAACCAGCGTAATCGCTTTCTTTGAAATTTCTTTTGCAATTACCTTATATTCTTCGCGCCCAATCTCTTTTTGCATTTCTTCTTCCGTTGGTACCAAATCCTCTTTTTTCTTTTTGTGAAGACCCATATGCGCCTTTAATGCCAAAATACGATGTAATGCATCATCCAAACGTTCCGGTGTGATAATTCCATTTTCATACCCCTGTTTCATACTGTGGAAATCTTCTTCCATATCATTGAAAAACAGAAACATATCTACTCCGGCTGCGATACACCTTGGAAGAAGTTCACTTCTTTTCATTCGGCAAGTCAACCCAACCATGTGGGAGGCATCCGTTAAAATCATTCCATTAAATCCTAATTTTTCTCGCAATAAACCTTGTAATAATTCCGGCGATAAGGTTGCCGGCTGAATCTCTTCATCCTTGATTTGCGGATTGTAAAACCGTGTATAGGAAGGAAGCATGATATGTCCTACCATAATTGCTTCCAATCCATCATCAATCAGATGCTTATAGATTTTTCCAAAAGTGTCGTCCCATTCTTCGCAGGAAAATGTGTTAATGCTATTTGCCACATGTTGATCTCTAAAATCCAACCCATCTCCCGGAAAATGTTTTGCCGCACATGCAAAACCAGGCACACTATGTGCCCCTTCCATGTATGCGCTCGACATTTCTGCAACCTTATTGGCATCATTCCCATAAGTTCTAAGACCGATAACCGGATTCTCCCAGTTATATAGCACATCGCATACCGGTGCAAAAGAAAGATTACAACCAATTGCCGCAGCTTCAGAATTAGAAATACGTCCTAATTCGTAAGCATATTTTTTCTCGGAGGTAGCAGCAATTTTAGTTTGACACGCAATCATTGTCCCATCTGTACATGCACCATTCCCTCCATTTTCTGTATTACACGCAATAATTAGTGGAATTTTAGAGTTTTTCTGAAGAATTTCATTCTGCAGACGAACTTCACTTGCCTTTGCCGGATTATATCGAATCCCGCCAATATGGTATTTATCCACAGTCATTTTTAAATACGCTTCGTCTCTTGATGAACCCATATTAAAAAACAGTTGCCCGATTTTTTCATCCGTATTCATTGAAGCAATCGTATTCTCAACCCATTTGCAATCTTCGTCCGATAAACAATACGGACTTGCTTTCATATCAACCATAATAATCCCCTTTTCATATCTTTTTTTATAGTAGTGTTCAAAATAAATGGAATTATTCACAATCCCTCCGTTTCGTAAGGCTAAGTTTAAATTTTTTTATTAATTCATTTTGATACTCTCCCTGAAACGTACCATTTTTTAGCCTTTGCAAGCCTTCTTCTCCAAATTCTTTCCAACATTGACTTTCGCTCCCTACAAGTATTGGGAAAAAGGATACCTTATTGTGTAATGCCGCTTCCATATCTCCAATCGCGTCCCCTACCATTACCACATTTTCATTGGTATATCCTTTCTCTAAAAGACGGCGTATGCATTCTTTTTTACTTCCATCTTCCTGACTCAAAAGCGATTTGCACATTTTTTCAATTCCATACGTTTTCCATTCTTCTTCAAGAGCAAGCGTATTGGCTGATGAAACTGCAACCAAATCTGCTTCTGTGCATAATTGTTCCATTGTTTCTTTTACATTTTCAAATAGCCCTGCCCGTTTTGTCATCTTTTGAATGGATCTATTCACACGAATACTCCACATAAGTGCCTTTTCACCGCATGCACTTTCATTTTTTTCCAGAAATCGGACCAGAGACGCATTCGATAGTTCTGTTGTGTTTTGTACCCAATCCTCAAATACTTCAAATCCGTTACGTACTGACTCGCGATTCAGACATTCCTGCAGCACCATTGCCAAGCCTTTGAATCGGTTAATCCCTCTCGTTAATGAATATAGATTCAGATCCAACCAAAGGTTGATACATTGGTCATAACAATCTTCTAAACCATATGTTTCAATCCATATCGGCCCAAAACATTTTCTGTGTTTCTCTTCCATACTGTTAACAACACAACCATCACTATCCATACAGATTAAGTAGTTTTTCTCTTTGTCAAAGTCAAAATGTCCCATATCTACCTCCGGATTCAACACTTAATTACATGTATTATTTCCAGGCGTTTCTATTTTTATCCAAAAAAAAACCACGTAGATTAGAATAATCTACGTGGCGATAACGACTTATCTTTCTATTTGTTTGCTTTCCACAATCCGTGCAAATTGCAATATTCATATGCTGCAACAAATTCTTCTCCTGCTGCCAATTTGAATGTGGCGCTTGGCTGATCCGTATATTCCAGTTTAACTCTCTGGCTACCTTTTGTTGTTTCTATTGCAATCCATTGAATATAGTGTTCTTCTACCATCGGATGTGCAACTGAACCGACTTCAACCGTAACCAAATCACCTTCCTGTTTTACAACCGGAACATGTTTCTCATGTGCTCCGTCCGAAGTTCCCGGAACTAATTCTGTCATCTTCTGTCCGCAACACATAACAGGAACACCGGATTCCTTAATTGATTCCATTATATTTCCACAGTTCTCACAAATATAATACTTCATATCATTCTCTCCTATAAATTAATAATTTTCTTTACGAACTTCAAAATATGCTTGAGGATGGTTACATACCGGACATACCTCCGGAGCTTCTAAACCAACTACTACATGACCGCAATTTCTGCATTCCCACATAGTTACTCCACTCTTCTTAAACACTTCCATTGCCTCTACATTATGAAGTAATGCGCGGTATCTTTCTTCATGTGTTTTTTCAATCGCAGCCACACCACGGAACTGTTTTGCAAGGTCATGGAATCCTTCTTCCTCCGCTTCTTGAGCCATTCTCTCATACATATCGGTCCATTCCGCATTCTCACCTTCTGCCGCATGAAGCAGATTCTCTGCTGTATTTCCTAATTCTCCCAGAGCTTTAAACCATAATTTTGCATGCTCTTTTTCATTTTCTGCTGTTTTTAAAAACAATTCTGCAATTTGTTCATATCCTGCTTTTTTTGCAACAGACGCAAAATAAGTATATTTATTACGTGCCTGTGATTCGCCAGCAAAAGCCTCCCATAAATTCTTTTCTGTTTTTGTACCTGCATATGGATTTCTCTTTTCCACTCTACATGTCCTCCTTTTTCTGTTATTTTTATATATTGTACAATAATATTGTTTAAAATTCCAGTTTCTGTTTTGAAATATAATTGGCTATAAAGAGTGTACTTCCACGTCAATTTGATTTTCTTCGCAAAATTTCAAAAAACAATAAGAACCATCCTCCACACCGAACTCTTTTAAAAACAGTTCTTTTAACGGGACTGCCTCTTTCTGCTTGTCCTGCAAGGCAGCTACCAGCGAATTATAACCTTCCTGAGAAATTAAATAATAAAATTCGTATTCATCTTTTCCACTTATCCGTTCTACCGTGGCACCATAGTGGGCCCCCTTAAAAACTAGTTTATTCTCTTGTTCGTAAAGGCTATAGGATGCAGTCGTTGAAGAATATAATTCCAGTTTTCCATCCTCTAAAACATCACCTAGTCGATAATATATATCTTTTTCCATACGCTTCCTCCCTATTGTAAAATCAACAAATGTTTTAATGAATTTATTACACTCTTCATATGATACTTGATAAGAAAGATTATATCCGCATATTGCGGATATCGAACATTTGCCTTATCCATCAACGGATATATGTATTGTTCTGTTTCATTCATGTATTCAATCATTTTTTCTCTCGAAAACCCCGCTGCCATACCGGATATATTATTACAACGGTCTAAAAGTTTTACAATCGTTGCAATTTCATTTTCTGCAATCGTTTCATAATATTCATTTATATCCTTTGTTTTATCTTTGGTCACCCGCCAAACAGCTTCTTGAGTTGTCTTATTTACCGGCAACTCCGATGCGGTAATGTTACAATCCTCGCACACATCATGCAATAGAGCCGCTGCAATCAGATTATCATCGTCAATCCCCAGTGCTAACGCGTGACACGTTACCAGCAAAGGATGATTCATATATGGAACTTTCTCTTTCCCTTTTCTTACTTGACCACTATGCAATTCTCTTACATATGGCAACACCCTAAGTGTTTGCTCCATTTTCTTATACGATGCCGTTGTTTTAATGTAAGTATACATTTTGTCTTCCGAAAATATTCTTTCTGATAACGGTTCTACAAATGAGCACTCTGGTTTTTTATCCGATTTTCCTAGTAACAACCACTCCATTGAAACCTGTAATAAATCTGCTATGTCAGGGATTTTATCCAGTTCCGGCATCGTTTCTCCTCTTTCCCACAAACTGACCGCCTGGAACGAAACATCCAAGCATTCTGCAATATCATTCTGTGTCATACCACGCGATTTTCGTGCCATAGCAAATCTTTTGTAAAACTCTTTCATACCACCATCCGCCTTTCCTGTTTCCTTACAAATATATTATATAATGTCGCCAAAAGTTTTCCAGCAAAGTGTGCTTGAATATATTCCCATATCACTCAAGTTTCTCTTGAATCCTATAGTTCTATCATATCCAAAATCATCATAAGAATAAACCCCAAAAAGAAACAAACATATCCATCCCTTCGATTGACACCTTTTCCCAACTCCGGTATTAGTTCCTCAATTGCCACCTGTATCATTGCTCCCGCTGCGACACCAAGAAAAAGCGGTAGAAATGGCGATACCAATTGTTCAGCAACAACCGTAATCATTGCCCCCAGCGGTTCAACTATGCCGGAACATGCTCCCAAAAGAAAACTAATCCCTTTTCTTTTCCCTTTCATATACTCCGGAAACGATACAATCAGCCCTTCTGGTATGTTTTGAATCGCAATTGCCATTGCTAAACCTATTACCTGTACCCCGGAAACCTCATTCGGTGTTGCGAAATAGCCTGCGCACATCACACCAATTGCAATCCCCTCCGGTATATTATGAAATGTTACAGCTAAAAACAGTTTCTGATTACAGTTCTTCTCAATCAATCTATCTACACAAAACACGAACATAAATCCCAAGAACAATCCCAGCGGCACTATGACAAACCTCTGTCCTCCTCCTGGCGCCATCTCAATTGCCGGAATCAAAAGCCCCCAAACGGAAGCCCCCAACATAACACCCGCTGAAAAACCATAGAAACATCTTTTCAGACACTTATTCATATCTTTCCGCATAAAAAAAACAAGACCGGAACCTAATGTCGTTCCTAAAAACGGAAGCAAAATTGCACAGAATAATTCCATCTACAGATACCCCTTAATCAGCATATGCATCTCATACAAATTGGGTACAAAAATGTGTTCCTAAAATAAATGCCGGTATGACGAATCCTATCTATTCGTCACCCGACATTCCATATTAAAAAGTGACGAACCATAATCGATTCGTCACTCCTATCATTCATATGCTATTATTCACTTCTAAGTGCCACAACAGGATCTTTCTTTGCTGCGCTTCTTGACGGAATAATACCGGAAATCAGTGTAAGCAATACACTAATTATAATTAAAACAATTGCTACCGGTATCGGCAAGAAAGCACTTAAATTGTTAATTCCTGTCAATGCATGGATAATAATGTTAATCGGTATGCAAAGAACATAGGTAACCAGGATACCTAATAGTCCGGAAGAAAAACCGATAATCATTGTTTCTGCATTAAACATACTTGAAACATCACGTTTTGAAGCACCAATCGCACGCAAAATACCAATTTCTTTTGTACGTTCCTGTACAGAGATCAAGGTGATTACGCCTATCATAATAGATGAAACAATTAAGGAAATTGCAACAAACGCAATTAAAACATACGTAATCGCATTGATGATAGTGGTAACCGATGACATCATAATACCAACATAATCTGTATAATTAATCTCTGATAGTTCATCTACTGATTCATTGTATTCTGCGATTGCAGCCTCAATAACATCTTTATCCTCAAAGCTTGCTGCAAAGAGATTAATCGAAGCCGGACTGTCTAAATCAATACAACCTAATTTATGAAGATTATCCTCATATGTGGAATTTGAGAATGCTAACACTTCATCGTAATATTTTGCAGCCTCTTCATCGGTACAACCACCCAGTTTTGTCTCCAGACCGGCAACCAATTCAGCTTCGCTTAATTGCCCCATCTGAGCCTGAACCTCTGATGCCACCTGAACTTTAATCTGTTCCGTAATCATCTGTGCAAAAATTTCACGAAGATCCTCATCTCCCATTGCCGCCGTATACGCCTGAATGTCTTCAATTGACATTCCCATCTGCATACTCATCGCATCTGCAATGGTTGCTTCCATCTCTTCTCTGGACATTTTATCTACTGTTTGCGATAAAACAGTCTGAATCTGCTCGTCACTTGGAATGCTCATCATTTTTATATATACAGCAGCTTTTTGAACATTATCCAGTTTATTCACATAGTTTTTAAATTCTTCTGCTTTCGCTGCTGTAGAAAGGCTTCCTGTTGTCTCTTTAAACGGAAGACCTGTGAAGATATCAATGGTTTCATTTTCCTTCTGTGCTTTTACTGCTTCTGTATCCTGAGACTGTGAAATTACATACTCCGTAAGTTTACTTGTATAAGCAATTGAGCCTGTAATCATTGCGGAAGTAGCGTCTTCCTTCGGACGGATAATTCCGGATACCTTAATATCCAAACCATTATCATACAAATAACGCAATCCTGCATCCGATTCTCTCATGTCTACATACAATCCGGTTGCTTCGTCATATTTATAGCAATCCGAATTAAGAATTACCTTGTACTCTAATGAACATATTTCTTCATAAGACCAACTCTGCGTCTCAGTCTCCATCTCATCCCCACGTAATACCGCGTCAAAGATTGCATTCATCTCAGCTTCGCTCTTTAAGCCTAATGCATAAAGTGTCATATCATCGATTTCATTGTATGAATTTACAACAAGAACAACCTCATCATATTCATCCGGCCAAGAACCATAGATTACATCGTATTGGTTCTCCACAACCGGATTCACAAGTTTGCCGTTGTCTCCCGGAATCATTTCTGTCCATAAACTTGTATCCATACCCATTGTCATCATAGATGACATACCGGATGTAGAATTTGCAGAAGACTCCTCCATGCTCATCATGTCAATTCCATAATATTGAGACATGATTTTACCTAATAATTCCTCCGTATCAGAACGATGGATGCTTCCATCCACATTCTCTGTATAAACTAACAAGTCCAAATCATACGTGTATTGTACTCCGTTTAGGGCATCGTGCAGACCACTTGTACTGTCTTTATCTGCTCTCTCTTCTTCAATAAATGCTTTGAATGATTTTAAATCGTTCTCTTTGGTTTCCATATTATTAAACGAATTAATCATATCGTACATAACGGATTCCGAATACACAGCATCTTTTTCATGTTGATTCTCTGCGTTCTCAGCAACCCCCATAAAGGTTTCCATTAAAGTTCCAAGATCCACATGCGTTGCCTCAATGGTAATCGGATAAGAAGACAATGTCTCTTCCTGAACCGTATCGATATACGTAGTCATTCCCTTAGATACCGCAAAAATCAACGCAATCCCTATAATACCGATACTTCCTGCAAAAGAAGTAAGTAATGTACGCCCCTTCTTGGTAAATAGATTCTTAAGGGAAAGACTAAATGCAGTACGAAATGACATAGATGGTTTCTTATCACCTTCTTTACCACGATTCAGCTGTTCCTCATTCTCATAGTTTGACTTGATTTCTTCTTCTGTTAACGGCTGTGTATCATTCTTAATCTCGCCGTCTAACATTCGGATAATACGTGTAGAATACTTCTCTGCCAAATCCGGATTATGCGTAACCATAATGATAAGACACTTAGAAGATATTCTCTTTAGAATCTCCATTACCTGTACACTTGTCTCTGTATCAAGTGCACCGGTTGGTTCGTCTGCAAGAATGATCTCCGGATTATTCACTAAAGCTCTCGCGATTGCAACACGTTGCATCTGCCCTCCGGACATCTCGCTTGGACGCTTGCGAAGTTGATCTCCCAAACCAACTTCTTCCAAGGCCTTCTTCGCTCTTTCCCGTCTCTCTTTCTTCGAAACTCCGGATAATGTTAATGCAAGTTCTACATTCTGTAATACTGTCTGATGCGGAATCAAATTATAACTCTGGAATACAAATCCAATCGAATGATTACGATACGCATCCCAATCTCTATCCTTAAAATCTTTGGTAGATTTCCCATCAATTATAAGGTCTCCCTCTGTATACTGATCCAATCCGCCGATAATGTTCAACATTGTGGTCTTACCACAACCGGATGGTCCTAAAATTGATACGAATTCATTCTCTCTGAATTGAAGATTAATCCCTTTCAGGGCACGTACCATATTATCGCCTTCCGCATAATTCTTCTTAATACCTTTAAGTTCTAACATATTCTTCCTTTCTTAACTATTCTCCTCTGACTTACATTCAAAAAGTATAGAACTTTCAACTTTTTGTGTCAATATTATCCAGTATTCCTTTTTTATTAAAAATTTATAAACTAATTGTCTGCTACTGCTCCGATTAATTCGTTGATATCAGCTACATTGTATTTCTTCATATAGTCTTCAATACCTTTTATAACTTTTTCCGTTACGCATGGATCTGTAAAATTAGCTGTACCGATGGATACCGCTGTAGCCCCGGCAAGAATCATCTCTATCGCGTCTTCTGCTGTTACAATTCCTCCCATTCCGATAATCGGAAGTTTTGTCACCTGAGCTGTTTGATATACCATTCTTACAGCAACCGGATGAATTGCAGGTCCTGACATACCGCCCGTTTTATTGGCAAGCACAAATTTCCTTCTGTCTATATCTATTTTCATCCCCGTAATCGTATTGATAAGCGAAAGAACATCTGCACCTCCGGCTTCTGCCGCTCTTGCCATTTCTGTTATGTCAGTTACATTCGGAGACAGTTTCATGATAACCGGTTGCTTTGCTATTTTTTTGATTTCCTTTGTAATTGCCTCTACTGCTTTTGGATCTTGTCCAAATGCAATCCCACCTTCTTTTACATTCGGACAGGATATATTAATCTCTAACATATCAACCGGTTCATCTGACAAACGTTCTACCACTTCGCAATAATCGGAGGTCGACTTACCACACACATTGACAATAATCTTTGTATCATATTGTCTTAAGAACGGAATATCCCGTTGACAGAACAAATCAATCCCCGGATTCTGTAAACCTACCGCATTTAACATTCCCCCATACACTTCTGCAACTCTCGGCGTCGGATTGCCGGACCAAGGAATATTGGCAACGCCTTTTGTCACAACTGCTCCTAACTGATTTAAATCTACAAACTCACTATATTCTTTCCCTGAGCCAAATGTTCCGGAAGCAGTCATTACCGGGTTCTTTAATGTGACACCACAAAGATTTACACTTGTATTCATTATAATTCCACCTCCCTGGCATCAAATACAGGACCTTCTTTACAAATTCTCTTATTATGCACATTCGTATGTGCATCTTTCTCTTTTGATTTACATACACAGGCAAGACATGCTCCAATTCCGCATGCCATTCTCTCTTCCATTGAAATGTAGCATTCGATTTCATTCTCGATAGCATATTCTTTGATTGCACGAAGCATTGGCGTAGGTCCACATGCATATATGATGTCTGCCGTCAAATGATTCGCACGGATTGCATCAAGAACCGTTCCTTTCACACCAAAACTGCCATCATCCGTTGACACATGCACATGACCCAGGCTTTGAAATTCATCATACAAAAAGAGTACATCTCTATAACCCAATACAATGTCTTTTTCACAGTCTAATTCCTTTGCCAGTTGGAGCATAGGCGGAATCCCTATTCCACCACCAATTACAATTGCTTTTTTTTCACTTTTTGAAAAACCATTTCCCAGTGGTCCCATAATCTCAATGGTATCCCCTTCCTGTAATTGGGAAAATTCCTGTGTTCCTTTTCCTGCAATACGATACACCAACCGGAGCAATCCTTCTTCTTTCTCATATCCGCAAATACTGATTGGTCTTGGCAAAAGTTTCGTACCGTCATTACAATAAACGGATACAAACTGTCCTGCCTTTGCATGACGTGCAATGTCCTTTGTTTTTAATGTCAAATCAAAGATATCTGCAGCAAGTTGTCTTTGTTGTACAACAATTGCCCGTTCTTTTATTTTCTCGCCCATGTATTCTACCTACTTTCTTATTGATTCAATGCTCCGGAAATGTCAGCAATCATATCTTTTACTGCTTCTCTGGATGCATCTGCAAAATTCTCATCTGTAATTCCCATTTCTTTGTACTTATCCTGCTTGTAAGCAGCAATGATTCCTCTTGATGAATTGATGATTGCCCCCAATCCATCCTTATTGAAAAAGTGAACCAAATCTTTTCCGGTTCCACCCTGTGCACCATATCCCGGCACAAGAATGAAGCTCTTTGGCATGATTTTCCGCAATACTTTTCCCATTTCCGGATATGTCGCACCAACAACAGCTCCCACATAGCTGTAATCGTTGCCCATACAATCTTCGCCCCATTCTGCAACCTTTTCACCAACCCATTCGTATAACGGACGATTGTCAATTAATCGATCCTGAAACTCACCACTGGATGGATTTGATGTCTTAACTAAGATAAAGATACCCTTCTTTTCTTCCTTACACACATCAATAAACGGTGTAATTCCATCGCTTCCCAAATAAGGATTTACTGTAGCAAAATCTTCATTAAAGGTTGTATATGACTGATTTCCAATCTGAACTTTTCCCAAATGTCCGGTTGCATATGCACTGGATGTAGAACCAATATCGCCTCTTTTCACATCACCAATTACAACCAGATCTTTCTCATGACAATAATCAATTGTCTTTTGGTAGGCAATCATGCCTTCTACTCCAAATTGTTCATACATTGCAATCTGAGGCTTTACGGCAGGAATCAAATCATAAGTTGCATCTACAATTGCCTTATTATATTGCCAAATTGCTTCTGCGGCCCCTTTTGGTGTTTCCCCAAATTCTTCGAAGGCTTTTTTTTGAATATGCTCCGGTATATAGGCTAACATCGGATCCAAACCAACTACAATTGGTGCGTTTGTTTTTGTAATTTTTTCTACTAGTTTATTAATCATAATTTTCTTCCTTTCTATCTTCCATCTGCATATACGACAGTTCCGTTGCAAATGGTATATTTCACTTTACCGGTCACTTGCATTCCATGAAATGGCGTATTACGCCCTTTCGACAAGAATGTATTCTTATCTATGACATACGTTTCTGATGGGTTAAAAATAACAATGTCTGCCACTTTTCCGGGTTGAATATCTCCCTTATCAATCTTTAGCACTTTTGCAGGATTGTAACTCATTTTCTCTGCCATCTGCATCTTGGTAAGGTGACCTTTCTGAACCAATGCGGAATAAGTAAGTGCTGCTGCTGTTTCCAATCCGACAATACCAAATGGTGCCTTCTTCATTGTGGTGTGTTTTTCTTCCTCACTATGCGGTGCATGGTCGGTTGAAATCACATCCATAATATCAGACGAAAGCCCTGCTATTAATGCATTCACATCCTCTTTTGTTCGCAATGGAGGATTCATCTTATAATTTGTATCCAAATCATAATCTTGATATGTTTCCCCTTCTTTTGGTTCATATACTGCAATATCACCAGAAGATAAAATAAAATGATGTGGACAAACTTCTGCCGTTACTTTAATTCCTTCTTCTTTCGCCTGGCGCACCATCTCAACCGAATCCTTTGTCGAGCAGTGGCATAAATGCAAAGTTGCGTTTGTTTCTTTCGCCAAAAGTATATCCCTTGCCGCAATGATATCTTCTACCGCGTTAGAAATTCCCGGTTGTTTATAATTCTTGGATTGTGAGTCCAAATTCATAACTCCGCCCTGTACCAGATTAATATCTTCGCAATGTGCCAGTACCGGAATATCAAGTTCTGCTGCTTTTATCATTGCCTCACGATACAGACCGGTGTCCATAACAGATTTTCCATCTTCACTGATTGCCGGACTCCCTGCCTGAACCATTTCTTCAATATCAGCCAGTTCCTTCCCCTGTTGTCCTTTTGTAACGGCACCAACCTGTAAAACGTTAATCCCCTGCGTAGATTTTGCTTTCTTGTGAACATATTCTATTACCGAACTACAATCCGCTACAGGCTTTGTGTTCGGCATGGCAAGCACAGTGGTAAATCCACCGGCGGCTGCAGCTTTCATACCTGAAAAAATATCCTCTTTATATTCCAATCCAGGGTCTCTAAAATGAACATGCAAATCTATAAAACCAGGCATAACCAGGCATCCTTCTGCATCAATTACCTGTTCTGCCTCTTCTAAAATATCCTGTGTAATCTTTTTCACTTTTCCGTTCTCAATCAAAACATCTGCTTTTTGATTCATCTTTGTTGCGGGATTTATTACTTGCCCGTTTTTAATTAAAATCGTCATATACATCCTCTTTTCTTCCTAAGAAATATATCGTAATATTTTACCATACAAAAATAGACGGGGCAAGTAATCCCGTCTATTTCCATTATTTTTGCCAATCTTTTATCATTTGAATTTCTCTTGCATAACCTTCGTCATCATTCGGAGTTTCCAGAATAAATGGTTTATCCTGTAAAAGCGGATGTAAAACAATACGTTTCATTGCTTCTTCACCAATCTCTCCCATGCCGATTTTCTGATGACGATCTTTATGAGATGCAGTCGGATTCATACTGTCATTAAAATGAATCGCTTTCAAACGTTCTAATCCGATTACATCATCAAATTCTTTGAGTACTCCGTCCAAATCATTTACAATATCATATCCAGCATCCCAGATATGACATGTATCCAGGCAAACACCTAACTTTCCATTCAGGTCAACTTTATCTATAATGGCTCTGATTTCCTCAAATCGTCCGCCTACCTCAGAACCTTTTCCCGCCATTGTTTCTAACAAGACGGTAGTATTGTGTTCTTCCCGCAAGGCATAGTTTAAGGCATCTGCAATCATTGGGATTGCCACATCCACGCCCTGCCCCACATGAGAACCCGGATGAAAATTATAATAATTTCCCGGCAGATATTCCATGCGCATCAGGTCGTCTTTTAGCATTTCCCTTGAAAACTGACGGATATCTTCTTTTGCAGAGCACACATTCATTGTGTATGGTGCATGGGCAACCAATTTCCCAAAAGAATTCTCTTGCATTAAGTCAATCAACTTCTGTGCATCCTTAGGATCAATTGCCTTAGCAGCACCGCCTCTTGGGTTTCTTGTGAAGAATGCAAACGTGTTTGCCCCAAGTCTTAATGCCATCTTTCCCATTGCCTCAAAACCCTTTGAGGAGGCCAAATGATTTCCAATAAACATATTATATGCTCCCTCTTCTTATCAGTAATTATTTTGCCGCAATCACGTCTGCCATCTCATAATGACCTGCCGGTTTCCCTTTTAAGAATTTTGCGGCTTCAACTGCGCCTTTCGCAAATACGGATTTCGAATATGCAGTGTGTTTAAATTCTATTACTTCGTCCAATCCTGCAAAAATCACTTCATGTTCTCCAACAATATTTCCACCACGTACTGCCGAAATTCCAATTTCCTTTTTTGTGCGTTTGCAACGTTCTGTGCTTCTGTCATATTTATATTCATATGCTTCGTTCATCACTTCATTCATTGAATCCGCAAGCGCTAAAGCAGTTCCACTCGGTGCATCGATTTTAAGATTGTGATGTTTCTCTACAATTTCAATGTCAAATCCTGCATCGGTGAATACTAAAGCTGCTTTCTTTAATAAATCCATTAGCGTATTAATTCCCAAAGACATATTTGCAGATTTCAGTATTGCTGTCTTTGCATAAGATTCTTCCACTTTCTGTAGTTGTTCCTCACTTAAGCCGGTTGTGCACAATACAATCGGAACCTGTTTCTCAATTGAATAATTAAGAAGGGAATCCAGACAACTAGGATTCGAAAAGTCAATCACTACATCTGCATCCACATCGCAATCTTCCAGGCATTTGAATACAGGATATTCATTTTCAATGCCATCATACATATCGATTCCCGCAACAATTTCTATATCCATATCTTCTTTACAAATGGCAGTAATGCACTGTCCCATTTTGCCATTGCATCCATTCATAATTGCTTTTGTCATTATTAATTTCCTCTCTTCTTAAAGTATGAATCGGTCTACAAATCGGTATTCTTATGCCAATTTCAAACCATATGCTTCCATTGCTTTTGCTAATTTTGCAACATTTTCTTCTCCCATTTCTGACAATGGTGCTCTTGCAGGACCTACATTAAGTCCCATTAAGTTCATTGCTTTTTTTACCGGGATTGGATTTACTTCTGAGAAAAGTGCATCTACTAATGGTAATACTTCTTTCTGCAATCTGCGTGCCGTTTCTAAGTCTCCTTGGAAGAAACTTTCACACAATTGATGTGCTTTTGCAGGTGCAACGTTACTCCATACAGAAATCACACCAACTGCTCCAATCGATAATAATGGCAATACCAATCCATCTTCTCCGGAATACATATCAATTTTCCCATCTGTTAAATACATTGTTTTCGATGCCTGTGCAACATTACCCGTTGCCTCTTTTAAACCAACAATGTTTTCCTCCATTTTAAATAAGGTTGCAACCGTTTCCGGCAAAAGATTACATCCTGTTCTTCCCGGAACATTATACATAATAATTGGCACCTTTGTATTCTGTGCAATCTGTGAATAGTGATGAATCAAACCAGACTGTGTTGCTTTATTGTAGTATGGTGTGACAATTAACAAACCATCTACACCGGCTTCCTCTGCTTCCTTTGAAAGCTGAATTGCGGTTCTTGTGCAGTTGGAACCGGTTCCGGCAATAACCGGAACGCGATGTTTTGTAAATTCTACTGCCGCTTTAATAACTTCTTCGTGTTCTTCCATTGTTAAAGTTGAACTTTCGCCTGTAGTTCCTGCAATAATGATTGCGTCGGTTCCTTCCTCCACCTGTTGGTTAATAAGTTCTTCTAATTTTTCATAATTTACATCTTCATTTTCTTTCATCGGAGTAACAATCGCTACACCTGCACCTTTAAAAATTGACATATCAAAATCCTCCTTCTAAATAAATTATTCCATTCTTTCAAAAAATTACTACATACGGATTACAATCGTATCGGTGAAACATCCCTCAATCGCGCAACAGCTGAATCCTTCCCGGAAATGTTTCGTAATACAGCCAACAAAAAAACCGGCTCAAAGAGCCGGTCAAAATCCAAATAATCCCTGAATCCTGATAGCTCCCCATCTTTACGATGACAGTCATAAAGTTATTCACCTTATGCCCAAGCATATAAGCGCAGTACTTATATCCTTTCGGCGTGCCTCCCTTTCCACCAAGTTCTTCTGCTTCTGCTGCATCCCTTCGTGTACTAATGATTTACGCAACCTCTATCCTTAAAACATATTAATAATAGCATTATCAATTTTCTGTGTCAATCATCAAACGCGTCTTTTCTGCAACGAGTTTACAAATCTCATCTGCATAATCAAAGAGTCGTTCGTCCAGAATCCTCCCTGTCAGAATAATTGACATATTCTCCGGTTTTGATTCCAATAATGATATCAGGTCTTCAACTTCCAATAGTTTCCGATCAATCAATCCAAGAACCTCATCCAGAATAAGTAAGTCACACGCATCGGAAGATACAACTTTCTTGCCGTAGTTAAATCCGTTCTTAAGATTCATAATCTCTTCCTGTTGCTCTTCTTCCGACAATTCCTCAAAAGATTCTTCTGATTTCGCGAAACGAAAAACCTTAAGCTCCGGCTCCAACTTCTGATAGAATTCCAATCGTCCTTCATCCATCTTCTCTTTCAAAAACTGAATCATGACAACATTCTTACCGGCTGCCGCTGCCCGCACAGCTTTTCCTAGCGCCGCAGTTGATTTACCATGGCCATCCCCATAATAAATCCGAACCACACCTCTACACATATCTGCCTCCATATTCTTTCCAGACCAATCCAGTCTTCCATTCAGTGGATAAATGCTATGTAAACTAACGGCAATAAGATAACATATTTCGCTTTTTTTTTCAATCCTTATACAATTCTTTCTATTCTAGAAACTCTATCTTGCTAACAGAAACCTCATACGCAATCCTCTGTTCAACTTCTGTTTCGCTAATTTTCTTAACATATTCCCTACTCTGGATTCGTCCCCAGATTTGTACATGTGTTCCGATTTCAAATCCTGATGCGAACCGTGCATTTCTTCCCCAACAAATACATGGAATATAATCCGATTTCCCATAAGAGCGATTGACTGCAATTAATAAATCCGCAATCTCTCTTCCTAAAGGTGTTTTTCGATAAACGGATTCCTTACAAATAAATCCATCCAGAAAAATCTGATTGGTAGCATCTTCTTCCGACGCATTTTCTAAGAATTCAATTTCCCGTGCGAACACAGAAAGCACCAGCCTGTTTTTTTGTTCTTCATGCCGGTTAAACGATCTGAACTGTCCTCCAACATACACAAACTGACCTATGTAATTTTCGTTTACGTTAATCAATCTCTCTGAAATCATAACCGGTATGTAATCAACAAAATTGGATAATCGGTTTACAGAAACTTCTACCATATAAAATCCTTCTCCATACACCTCATGACTGTATACGAAATCCGATACAATTTCACCTACAATTGATACCTGGTTATTTTCAAACATTTTATCTCCCATGAATTTTCTCCCTTCCTCTTGTGGAATTATCTATTTCAGATATTATTTTTATCACTGTCGTATTGGTAGAAATCATCAAAGCGTGTCGATAACAAAATCGAAAAATATACAAAACTCCGAAAAGCCTATTTTTTGTTGCAAATTAAAAATGATGTGTTTAAAATAAAATGCGTTGGTCTTTTACCGACACACTGTTAACAAACATTTATATGTAGAAAGAAGGCTATTTATGAATACAGTTAGAGAAGATGTTCGCAACATCGCCATAATTGCCCACGTAGACCATGGAAAAACCACACTTGTAGATGAATTATTAAAACAAAGTGGTGTGTTCCGTTCGAATCAAGAGGTTCAGGAACGTATCATGGACTCTAATGATATCGAAAGAGAACGTGGTATTACCATTCTCTCCAAAAACACTGCGGTTTGCTATAAAGATGTTAAAATTAATATTATTGACACCCCGGGACATGCCGATTTCGGTGGAGAAGTAGAACGTGTTCTTAAAATGGTAAATGGAGTTATCCTTGTTGTAGATGCCTTCGAAGGCACTATGCCACAAACCAAATTTGTTCTTATGAAAGCACTTTCCTTAAATCTTCCGGTTATTGTATGCATCAACAAGATTGACCGCCCGGAAGCTCGCCCGGATGAAGTTATAGATGAAGTTTTAGAATTATTTATGGATTTGGACGCTTCCGATGAACAATTGGATTGTCCATTCATTTATGCATCCGCCAGAAATGGATATGCAATGTTAAATATGGATGATGAGAAAAAAGATATGACTCCATTATTTGAAACCATCATCAACTACATTCCTGCACCTTGCGGGGATCCTAACGCCAATACTCAAGTATTGATTAGCACAATTGATTACAACGAATATGTTGGGCGTATCGGAATCGGAAAAGTAGACAATGGTTCCCTAAAGGTTAATCAGGAAGCAGTGGTTGTAAACCATCACGACCCTGAAAAAAAGACAAAGGTTAAAATCAGTAAACTTTACGAATTTGACAGTTTAAATAAAGTTGAGGTAAACGAAGCACACATCGGAGCGATTGTTGCAATCTCCGGAATTTCGGACATTAAAATTGGAGATACTATCTGCTCTGTAGAAAACCCGGTTGCCATACCTTTCCAAAAAATCTCAGAGCCAACTATTTCTATGAATTTTATTGTAAATGATAGCCCATTGGCCGGACAGGAAGGAAAATTCGTCACCTCTCGCCATATTCGGGAACGATTAATGAAAGAATTAAATACGGACGTTTCTCTTCGCGTAGAAGATACTGACAGTCCGGATAGTTTAAAGGTTTCCGGACGTGGTGAATTACATCTTTCTGTATTAATTGAAAACATGAGACGTGAAGGATATGAATTTGCAGTAAGCAAAGCTGAAGTATTATATCGCGAAGATGAAAACGGCAAGAAACTTGAACCAATGGAAATGGCCTACGTTGATGTGCCGGAAGATTTTACCGGTGCCGTAATATCAAAACTGCAACAACGAAAAGGCGAATTACTTAACATGGGTTCCATCGCCGGTGGTTATACACGATTAGAGTTTCGAATTCCATCCAGAGGGTTAATTGGATATCGCGGAGATTTCCTTACCGATACAAAAGGAAATGGTATTATTAATACAATATTCGATGGATATGATCATTTCCACGGAGAAATCGCATATCGCTCAACCGGTTCTTTAATTGCTTTTGAAACAGGGGAATCTGTCACATACGGTTTATTTTCTGCCCAGGACCGCGGAACCTTATTCATCGGACCCGGAGAACGCGTTTATTCCGGTATGGTTATTGGCCAATCTGCAAAAGCAGAAGACATCGAATTAAATGTATGTAAAAAGAAGCATCTGACCAATACCCGTTCCTCATCTGCAGATGAAGCACTCACACTGGTTCCTCCAAGAGTTCTTAGCCTGGAACAGGCATTGGATTTTATTGATACGGACGAACTATTAGAAGTTACGCCTACTTCATTACGCATTCGCAAACGCATCTTAGATCCAACGCTTCGCAAGCGTGCATCCTTTGCAAAAAAGAACGCGAAATAATAGAAAGCACTGTACAATGTGAGGCAACCACCAATCGTTAGCTTTTAAGTCTAACTTTTGGGGGCACCTCAATGATTTGTACAGTGCTTTTTGATTTAAATCTTTCTAATATATTCAAGTACTTGCTTATAATCCATATCACCGCCGAATAAACTTAATGCACTACCTATCGTGACATTCATAGTGCCATTCGTTAATCGTTTGATTGCATCTAAATCTTTAAAACTTCGAATTCCGCCGGCATATGTAATTGGAACTTTGTTCCAATTACCAAGAATATGAATCAACTCTTCTTCTATACCATTTGCCTTTCCCTCTACATCAACTGCATGAATTAAAAACTCATCACAATACTCTGTAAGAGAATCCAAAAAATCCGTAGTTACAACTTCCGTGGTGAATTTCTGCCAACGGTCTGTCACAACATAGTATTGTTCCTCTTTTTTTCTGCAAGATAAATCTAATACAATATGTTCTTTTCCAACAGCCTGTTTTAACTGCTCCAGGTTCTCATAATTAATTCTTCCGTCAGAAAAAACATACGAGGTAACAATAACATGCGATGCTCCCTGTTGTATGTATTCCTGTGCATTCTGTGCAGTGATCCCTCCACCGATTTGTAAACCTCCCGGATATTTCTGTAACGCCTTTATTGCAACAGACTTGGTCTGGTCGAAATAATCACTGTCCGAGGCATTCAGTAGAATAATATGACCACCCCAAATTCCGTCATTTTTATACATATCCGCATAAAATGCAGCATCTTGTTCCGAAACAAAATTCTCTTTCGCTTGGTTTCCCATATCTTTCAGCGAACTTCCAACAATCTGTTTTACTTTACCATTATGAATATCAATACACGGTCTAAATTGCATAATCTATTTCCCACCTTTCAAGCGCATAATTATACTATCATACTTTTATAAAATATGGAATTATATGTCCTCTATTTTTTCTCAAAATCTTTGATAAATAGGGCGTTTCCACCTTGACATTATCCAATAATTTTGCTATATTCATAAAAATCACTATTTTTACATTATATAAGAAGAAAGCGAGGATACAATAATGGGTACTATTATCAGCGATGGAATAACTTTTGATGACGTTCTTTTAGTTCCACAATACTCGGAAGTAACGCCAAACATGATTGACCTAAGAACACATCTCACTAAGAAGATTGTATTAAACATTCCTATGATGAGTGCTGCTATGGATACAGTTACAGAATCAAAAATGGCAATTGCAATGGCCAGACAGGGTGGAATCGGAATCATCCATAAGAACATGTCCATTGAAGCTCAGGCTGATGAGGTTGATAAGGTAAAACGTTCTGAAAACGGCGTTATAACAGACCCATTTTCATTATCTCCAGAACATACATTACAGGATGCTGATAATTTAATGGCGAAATTCCGCATTTCCGGTGTTCCGATTACGGAAAACGGAAAGCTAGTTGGAATAATCACCAACCGTGACTTAAAGTTTGAAACAGATTTTTCTAAGAAAATCAAAGAAAGCATGACCTCTGAAGGTCTTATCACAGCTCCGGAAGGAATTACCCTTGAGGAAGCAAAAACCATCCTTGCAAAAGCAAGAAAAGAAAAACTTCCGCTTGTAGACGAGAACTTTAATTTAAAAGGACTTATTACAATTAAAGATATCGAAAAACAGATTAAATATCCGCTCTCTGCTAAAGATGAACAAGGCAGATTATTATGTGGAGCAGGTGTTGGTATTACAGGAAACATGATGGACAGAGTTGATGCACTTGTACGTGCGCATGTTGACGTTATTGTTGTTGATTCAGCTCATGGTCATTCTAAGAATATTATTACAGCTGTGAAAACCATCAAGGCAAAATATCCGGATTTACAAATTATTGCCGGCAATATTGCAACCGGGGAAGCAGCAAAAGCGCTAATCGAAGCCGGTGCAGACGCAGTCAAAGTTGGTATCGGACCAGGCTCTATCTGTACTACACGTGTTGTTGCAGGAATTGGTGTTCCACAGATTACCGCAATTATGGATTGCTACGAAACCGCTAAGAAGTATGATATTCCAATCATTGCCGATGGCGGAATCAAATATTCCGGCGATATGACAAAAGCAATTGCGGCAGGTGCCAATGTTTGTATGATGGGCTCCATGTTTGCCGGATGTGATGAAGCTCCTGGAACATTTGAATTGTATCAAGGACGAAAATATAAAGTTTATCGCGGCATGGGTTCAATTGCAGCAATGGAGAACGGAAGTAAAGACCGCTATTTCCAAGAAGGAAACAAGAAACTTGTTCCGGAAGGTGTAGAAGGAAGAGTCGCTTATAAAGGAACTCTAGAGGATACCGTATTCCAGTTAATCGGTGGAATCCGCTCCGGTATGGGATATTGCGGATGCCCAACTATTGAAGAAATGAAACAAAACGGCAAGTTTGTAAAAATTTCTGCAGCTTCCTTACGTGAAAGTCACCCACATGATATTCACATTACAAAAGAAGCTCCTAACTACAGTTCAAACGTTAACTAAATAATACTTTACCATGAGGTGAATAAATTGGAACCAGACTCTATTGCACAACTTGTAATTCTTATTATTTTACTGATATTTTCAGCATTCTTCTCTTCCGCAGAGACCGCGCTTACCACGGTAAGTCAGATACGAATGCGAACACTGGCAGAAGCAGGGAATAAACGGGCGGCACGTGTAATACATGTAACCAGTAATCCCGGTAAAATGCTTTCCACAATATTAATTGGAAACAATATTGTTAACCTTTCCGCTTCTTCCATATCAACATCACTAGCGTTAAAGTACTTTGGAAATGCAGGTGCCGGAATCGCCACCGGAATATTAACTTTTCTAATATTAATCTTCGGAGAAGTCTCTCCAAAAACACTGGCGACCATCCGTGCAGATAAAATAGCTATGCGCAATGCAGGTATTATAGAAGTATTAATGAAAGTATTGACACCAATTATTTTCATTATTAACCGACTTTCGCTTCTGTTTCTAAAATTATTGGGAGTAGATCCACAAAAAACGCAAAATCAAATGACAGAAGAAGAACTTCGCACCATCGTAGACGTTAGCCAAGAAACCGGCGTCATTGAAAGCGAAGAACGAAACATGATTCATAACGTATTCGATTTTGGCGATACGCAAGCAAAAGAACTTATGATACCGCGCATTGACATGACCTTCGTGCAGATTGATTATACGTATCAGGATGTTATGGAAATATTTCAGCAATGCATGTTTACACGACTTCCGGTATACGAAGATAGTACGGACCATGTCATTGGTATTATCAACATGAAGGATTTCTTACTAATTAAAGATACGGATAGTTTTTCTCTCCGCAACTTTCTTCGCGAACCATACTTCACATACGAGCACAAAAATACCGCAGATTTATTTCTTGAAATGCGTAAAGAATCCATTCCAATGGCAATTGTGCTGGATGAATACGGTGTAACAGCCGGATTACTAACTCTGGAAGACTTGTTAGAAGAAATTGTTGGTGAAATTCGCGATGAATACGATCAGGATGAAGAAGATGATATCGTAAGAATTTCTGACAACGAATATCTGGTACTGGGTTCTGCCAATATTGATGACATCAGTAATGAATTACATGTTAAATTCGAAAGTGATGATTACGACACCATGGGTGGCTATTGTCTCGGCCTGCTGAATCACTTGCCTGAGAAAAACGAAATCATTCTCACAAGTGATGATGTACTTCTTCGAATTGAAGAAATAGATAAAAACCGAATTGAAAAAATATATATCAAACTACCTGATTCAAAACAAACGGAATAATGAATCAAATAAATAACGGGTGTAGGACTTCTCCTATCACCCGTTTTCTAATACTCTTCTTAACAGATTTCTATATTCCTCATCCCGTATCCAACAAGAATGTTCTGATAATCCGCCCTCATCCGAAGGAACCGGATTCCCATCATTATCCTCAAAATATTTTTGACTGATAAAACGTATTTTCCCTGTCAGATATCCAGAAGGCCTTGGTAATGTATTCACAATCACTACTCTCATTTGCCGATAATTCTGATTTCCATCCTTATCTACTGCCGTAAAGAATTGTGTTAGCTCCGCACTATCCTCTAAATTTGTATAATCTTCACTTCTATAATCTTCCATATAGAAGCACGAACTATTTCCGGTACAATACGGCAAATAACCATCCTCCGGATCGTAAGCAGTCGCACCTTTTGCCAACACCGCCTCCGTTATCAATCCTTCTTTTGCTTCGTCTAACGTAAAATACAAATCTTGTACCATAATACTTGGAAGACCTTCCCACAACGCAGTAAGTGTTATAATCTGATTCGTTTGATTTTGTACACCTGCCAAATTAGCCAATTCACTTATGGCTACCATTTGATTCTCTCTGTACTTGCTTATAGAATACTCCGAACTAATTGACCAACTTTCAAATGCATAATATTCTTTCCAAAAGAGATTCTTCGGAAGTTCTATCTCTTGATGATAGAAACCTGACATGGAATCCATCTCGCCTTCGCCCCCATTTGCATCAAATTCTATCCGATATTGGTTTGGTTCCCATACGGCGACTAAGTGCACTGTAGGATATTTTTCCTGAATCCAATGTTCATCCGGTTCATATGCCAAAGGATAAACCTCTTCCTTCGAATCTTGGCATGTCCATCCAGCAAGATGATAACCTTGCATTTCCCACTTCGGAGTTATAAAACTTTGACCTCTTGCATGAAAAGAGAAAAGTTGAATTTCTTCAGGCATGTTCTCTTCCACGCCATAATGAAAGACGACTTGCAATGTATCTTCCGTTGCTAACGCGAATAATATCGTATCCTGGGAAAGAAAAAATCCGGGTGACTTCTCATTAAAATGATACGTTCCAATCCATTTTTGAAACGTATATCCATCTATACTGAAGCAATCAATGGTAACATAAGTCCCATAGCAATATGTGCCCATCCCATACACTTCTGAAATTCCTGTCCCTTTTCCAAGCATAAGCTTTACAAACAAACCCTCTACGTTTTTATTAAAATATGATCGAAGGGATTCCTTTGATGCCGATGACCAATTTTGTGCATTTACAATTCCTTCATACGTGGTATAAACCATTCCTTTTCTGATTCCAAAATCATCCATTGCACCTTGTTCCTGTCCCTTTATCACAACAACCATGCATGCATCAAACAAGATTGTACATCTTCCGGATTGCAAATGTATCACTGCGCCATCAGACAACCTTCCTTTCAAACTTTGAAGTGATAAACTATACAGGTTATATTCATATCCGCCTCTTACACATGTATGAATGCGAGACATATATCTTCCACCCAACTGAAAATATAATGTTTGTAAATTCTTTCCATAACTATCGTATATCGTAGCCTTCCATCCTAATGTCTTAAAACGGATACTGGAGGTTGATTTCTTAGCTTTTGTTGCACACAAAATTCGTCCATCTGCCTGATTCTCCGGGAAAAAGACCATTCTATTCCCGTATCTTGCATAATATTCATACGCATCACAGGTTTCGGAGTTCGCTGCCGCAATCTTATCCGGTTTCATACTTAAAATCGCCAGAAAGACCAAGAAAAGCCAACCTCCCAGACAAATGTTTTTGAACAAGCTTTTTCGCATCCGTTCACCTACCTTGCACTTGCAGACCAGTAGTAACATATCAGGTTCCCATATTCATCATATTCTCCCTTTGTATATAAACCGATAAATTCGTACATACAATAACTACTGTCTAATGCACTCTGATAATCAGGTATGTCAGATAAGGAACTGTAGATGCATTTTTGTTCCCTTATCGCACCAGCAGAATGAAACGTAACCTCATCCATTTGTGTAATGTAAGATGCAAAAGAATTACCTAAGGCATTATCATCCAATTCTTTTTTAATCCACTTTGCAACAAATTCATCTAATTGATTCTTATCTTCAGCCGTTAACGGACTACTTATTTTGCTGTTGTAAAAGAGCCATTGTTCTTTTAATAGCGGATTCTCCGATGGTACAACAAGATCCTCCTGTGGCTCATTATTGGGCGTGCTTTCATTATTTTCTTCGCTTGAACTCCCCTCTCCCGAATCAAACTCTTTTTCTTCCCTTGTATCCGTTTCATTCTCTGTCTCTTCTGTCTGCAATCCTTCTGTTCTTTCACTCTCTTTCTGTAAAAAATGTAACTGTGTTTCGGATGATTCCGACGCCTCTGAATTCAAATCCATTTCTTTTTTATGGCAACCTCTGAACCACAAAATTACAATCACCAATAAGACGACAGCTATAACTATATATTTTCTTTTTTTCTTTTTATCCATCTTTCTTCTTCTCCTATTTTTTAACTGAAATAAATTCTACTTGTTCTGTTACCATATATGATTCCCCTGATTCATAGATGGTCTCATCTGATAGATTCTTCCATCCATAATATTTTGCCTCTTCTAATTCCGGAATGATGATATAATTCCCTTTTCTGAGCCGGTAATTTTTGTACATTACACCATCTCTTTTAAAAGAGACCTCAATCCATTCCTTTGTAACATCTTCGAACCTGCCTTCCATCTGATTTTTGTCTACCAGAATCGTCTTTTTTTGAATAATTTTGCATTCCTGTTTCGTAATGGTTGGATATCCGAGTTCCACCTCCACTGATAAAATGCCTTTTTGCATATCGCAACACAAAACGTTGATTTTCAACTCTGATTTCATAGTAAGCCGGTCACTTAGTTGTTCTGTAAGACTATTTTTTATTTCCTCCTTTGTACTGCTTGTTCCATAATATTCCTCCACAATACGTTCCATCGTTTGTGCCAAACATTTCGATAAATCATTCTCTCTGGAATAATACTGGAACAAAAACAAAGCAAGAATACTTACATACAGCGAAATCATCCCGCCAAATATTCCAAATATAACATTTTTCATATGTCACATACCGCAAACTCTATGATATATTCTGCTGTTCTCCCATCCTTATCTGTTATCTCAAGAAAAATCATATAAATCCCCTCCTCTGTAAAATAAAACCCTTTTGTTCCATTTTGTATTTTTATTGTATGTTCATTCCCTTTCATATCCATAATTCTTTGAACTTTTACTTGCGTATTTACAACCCCTTCGGACAAATAAAAACACTCCTCTAACGAAATAAATGTATCTGTCAGCATTCTGCCTGAATATTTGTAGTAAATCTCCGGCACCTTTTTGCTATGATATTCCTGTAACGCATCTTCGCACCAGTTTGAATCCAACAGATAACCCGTTTGTGCTACAATCACACTCTTTGCGGTCTCCTTTATATTCCCATTAGAACTAACTGGAAGTGTGCTCCAGAGACGAAGAAGCATAACACATACAAAAGTTGCTATCATAATACTCCCGTACTCTTTTAACATCTGCTTCATTTAACTGCACCACTTCCCCATATTTGAAACATGAGAGAAATGACGCCATCATCCTTCCTAAATAAAGAAGCAACAACTGCAATTACAAGTAGCGTTCCGACTAAGGCGATTATCATCCCCCCATACTCTTCCATAATCTCACTCATTCTAACCTCCAATTACACTCAAAAGTTTTGCAAAAAGACAAATCACAATTCTTCCAATTACCAGAAAGAGAATCACTCCTCCATATTCCTCTACAACACTTTTCATAGCCCTCCTTTCTGCCTTAATGTGCGTATCCAGCCATTGTATGTTCTTCCTCAATCCCGAAAAAAGGAACCTCAAAGTGAAAGTCCAACTCAATCCGGGCTTTTGTGATATCATTTACCTCCTCCGGAATATCTTCCGGTTGTTCGCATATGATCTCTAAATTATTTTCCCGATACAAAACCATACGTAATTGATATCCATTGCTTTGTGCATTATCAAAACACTCCTTCAAAACATCATGATAAAAATTAGCATTTTCCACTTCTTCAATTATTCTTGCATGTGAATTTTGCGCATCTGTCACCTGCAAAAATAAAAACAAAATACTAACCGATGTAAATAATACAAAAAAAAGTAAATATATTCCCAGAAAAGTTTTCATAATCTGACTCATGACATTCCTCCATTCATCCTGCAAATCCGGTGTTTGCTAAAAATTGAATTATAAAAATTACCATATCAAAGATCAACTTGAAAGAAGCTGTCAAAACCGGAAGCAAAAATAATACATACAAGCCACTATTCTTATCCTTCATCCTTAGCTTCTCTGCTTCATCTAACATGCTCTGGTTCATCAGAATTAATTCTGCAAGTTGCTTTTGTTCATTTGTCGTATTTCCAACTGATAACGAATACAACATATTCATAGTAGAATGCACTTGCAATATCTCAAATTCCTTCAGAAAATCATGATACGGCTCCGGCGATTCCGGATTCAACCTCAACTGCTCCAACAAAAGATACACCTCTTTTGCAAACACTGCCGGTGCATGTTTAATCGATCGTTGCAATGCAATATGAACATTTTCACTCTGCAACAGTAAAACAATATCTAATAACCAATTCGGAAAAACATATTTAATTTCTTTTTCAAGGGATTTTCGGGCAAGAACATGCCCTATTTTGTGCTGATTAAAAACAATAAGAAATATAATTAGGAAAAGAAAGCCCCACCAACGTAATCGATTAAAAAAACATAAGAACGATAGCAAAAGAACAACTAATCCCAACAAATATGATAGAAAAGCAGCACGCTTGGGATTATACGCCTTATACTCTTTCATCTTATCGGCATACACCGTACTCTCTTTTGTTTTATCTACCAACAACCAATTCTCTTCCAAGTAAGATTGAGCTTTCATAATAATAAAATCATCTAAAATCAAAACCATCACCGTTATAATTTGATAAAAAGGTGATGTACTGATATCCATATTCAAAACCGGAAGGTATACAATCGCGGAACATATCAATACGGATGCTATTGCAGATAACACTACATCACGAAAACACTTCTCCCGTTGCTGAATGCTTTCTTGTATTCTTCTATCCCATGCTTGCTTTTCATTTAAAAGAATTTCAACCGGTCGTTCTATTTCTCCTCCGTAACTTTCCACATGTAGCATAAATGCATGGATTGTATCGATTCTACGACAGTTATATTCCATTGCAATAATTGCAAGTGCATGTTCCATCAACTTTGGATCATCAAACACCATATGTATATGATTCCATGCTTTCTCAACCAATTCCCTCAATCTTCCATGTGGCAAAATCTGCTTTACAGATTTGAGAGATTCATCTATCTTCTGCTCTTTGGTAAAGGCATAAAGCATATTGTCCATATACGTTGATGCTTCATAAAAACGTTTGGTTTGTTCCCCCTTCCGAAAATACTTTCTCCTATGAATTCGAACAGCAATCAAAAAATAACACATTAATACAACGGTCGCCGGCAGATTTAGTTTCAACAACAAATGCAGGCCATATACCCCAATTACAACTGCTATATAAAGCATATCTTCCCTCCTTTATTTTATTTGTTCACAAAGAAACGGGTTATGTATCCCACACCTTCTAAAAATCTTCCTAAACACCTCCGGAAATCCCTCATATACAATATTTCCATCGCTGACAATCATGGTAATTCGATTCTGACCGTCTTCCCTGCTAAATAACGCCACCTGGTCTATATATCTGCAAACCTTATTATTCTCCTTCTTTTTCTTGCGAAGTAAGACAGCAACATCCAATGCCTGATAGATATCATTCTCCATTCTGTCTGCATCAATTCTTGTTTCCAGCATGTTCAAAATCCGGTCCGGTACATTTCTAACATCATCCGTATGAAGTGTTGTCATTCCACACACTCCGGTCGACCAGCTCTCTAACAAATACTTTACTTCTTTTGATCTAGCCTCTGACAACATAATCCATTTCGGGTTCATACGAAGACATGATTTGATGGCCTGTGAGTACGAAAATATCTCATCCTTCACTTTTAATTCAATACAATCCTTCTCCGGATTTGTCTTGGCATATCGTAATTCCAATGTATCTTCTATTGTAATAACTCTTTCTTGTGGAGGAATAAAACCGGAAAAGAACTTTATACATTCCGTCTTTCCGATTCCCGGCATCCCACAGAATATCATATTCATCTTCATCGATACGCAATTTATCAAAAATGATAAAATCTCTCGGCTACAGAATTCTTCTTCTAAAGCTTTCTCAATTGTAAGTCGAATCAGAGGTGGCGTTTTGCGTATACTAATACATCTGCCTGTTCTTGCAACAGACTCATGTAGTAACGTTACTCTCAATTCACTTGTCTCTGCTTCCAATTCCGGATTCAATTTATTAAACTGCCTGCTTACAACATTCGCAATGCGTTGAGAAAATTGTTCCACAAACCCATCCGTCATATACTCATTCACAAAGGATCCCTTAATCTGATAACGTTCATTAAATGTATTCGTAATCCAAATCTGTGTACCATTATAATCAATGTCTGTTATTTCATCATTGGATACAAATTTCCATAGCGGACCAAAATAATCCTTCCCTATCTGAATACTGTCTGCTACTTTCATATGCCGGAATTCATCCCTGCTTGTTCTATAAAACGCTCAATTACACTAGAAAAAGCTCTTCCTATAATGCTATCACCATTCGTTCCTATTACAGCTACAATTACAAGAATAACAGATAAAATTGCAGCCACTGTAATTAGTATTCCTCCATACTGTTCAAAAATCTCTTTCATACTGTTCCTTTCTCCGCTCTCTGCGGTATCTGACAAGCACAAAAGAACAGTGTTCTTATTCAGTTGTAATATAATATTGGGAAAATATAAGACACTGTCTTGTGCATAAGTTTCACAAAACAGCATTTAAGATAAAAGATACTTTATATGATACTACATTTTTTAATTTTGTAAACTACAAATTAAGATTTCTTTTTCGCATTTAAAAAGATGCGGTTCGTCTAAACCGCATCTTTCATAAGATTCTATAACTGCATATTATAAGAATTAATACTATTTAAAATATCAGAAACAAGGGCACCACTGTTCTCCATATTACTGTATGCATCTGCCATACCATCTGATACCTTTGTAACATTTACCGTAAGAGAAGTAACGGCTTCGGATGCTTCTTGTGCCGCCGAACGTACTGCATTCAATGATTTGGTTGTATCTCCAACTTCCTTAGTCAGGCTCTGTGATATCGTCGAGAAATCTTCCATTTTGTCATACATAACCTTAGAGTCATTCTGATACTTTCCACCCACTTCTACAAGTTCTCCATATGCACCAACCGTCTTTTCTTTCATAAATACAACAACATTATTGGCCTCATCCGCAAGTTCACTTACTGCCGTAATAACTGTATTGGAAATCTCTTTAATCTGTCCGGCTGTTGCTCTTGAACTTGTTGCAAGTTTTGTTATTTCATCTGCAACTACCGCAAATCCTTTTCCGGCTTCTCCGGCTCTCGCAGCCTCAATTGATGCATTCAATGCTAACAGATTGGTCTGGTCTGCAATTTCCATAATATCTGCCGTCAAATCCATAATTCGTTCTGCCTGTCTTGACTGAAGAATCTTCTCTGATAATGCAATTTCTACTTCATTCGCTTTATTCTCAACTTCGATTCGTTCTGTTTCTGATTTCTTCATAATATCAGAAGCGTCTTTATTACAATTCTGAGCATATGTAGATCCTTCTGTTGCTTCTGCATTCATCTCTGCAAAAGACTTCTGCATATTCTCTAACGAATCTGATATCTCTATAATATTCGCGGACATCTCTTGAATCAAAGCTGTAAATTCTGTCATGATAGAAGAAATATCTGCCGCCTCTCCATTCAGTGCACCAAGTTTCTTATCTGTAGATTCAATGGATGCTACCATTGACATCATATCATCTTTCATGCGAATCATACGTTGCTTTAAGTCAAGTACTTCCCCCGTATTACTTCCTACAGAATTGCCACTTCCTTTCAGTGTAAATACGATCGCCAAAATAATTCCAACTAGTCCTGCAATCCATCCGATTAACAGAATCGGGAGCGCTATAATCGATAGAAACATAGCTGCAATCCCACTAAGTAACGTAATGACTAAACCTACACCTGCAATAATTACCCCTACTAATGCCTTCGTATTTCTCATGCGTTCGTCCACCCCTTATTTCATTCTTGTATATAGTTAAATTACTTATACACATTCTGCTCATTGTCTGACATTAATTATATCAAAGTCAAAGTTAATAGTAAATAGAAAAACGGAGAATTCTTCTCCGTTTTTGATACTTTTTTCCTATTTTTCAATTGTTTCAAGAAACGCTTCTACAATCTGGGCTGCATCTCCTACTAATTCTTTGCATGGACGTTTTTTATAGTATTCCTTTGTTCTCTCTTCCGGTTGTGGTTGATCTTTTTTATGCTCCAAACCCAGCAATTCTCTACAAACAATACTTCCATTCTTCTTTTCAAAAGAAGCCGCTAATTTCTGTACTTTTTCATAGATTTCTTTTTTCCTTGTGTTATCACTTGGGTTGTCATTTCCATATAACAGACCAATAACCATAAACATTCCGGAAACACAGCCACAAACCTCTCGCAATCGTCCCATTCCCGCACCAAAAGGAGATGCCATCATCGCCAATGCTGATTCATCCATATCTATCATGTCTGAAAAAGCAAGTGCAACCGATTGTGAACAATTATAACCCGCTTCAAACAATTTCATTGCTTTCTCTTTCCGTGTCATACGCATCCTTATTTTATTTCTAATAACTTATTTGCAGTAACAAGTTTTACACAGATTACAAATACTTCTGCTGCCTTTTTCATTTCTTCTACGGATGGATAAGTAGGTGCGATACGAATCACACAATCTCTCGGGTCTTTTCCGTAAGGGAATGGGGCTCCAGCACCAGTTAAGGTAACACCGGCTTCTTTACATTTTGCCACAACTTCTTTTGCACAGCCTTCCATTGTTTCAAAACTTATAAAATATCCACCTAACGGATGAATCCATTGTCCAATTTTTCTTGGTGTAATCTCCTGTTCTAATATTTCTTCTACAATTTCGAATTTTGGACGGATCAAAGCTGCCTGTTTCATCATATGTGCTTCAATTCCTTCCATGTTTTTGAAATATAATACATGACGTAATTGATTAATTTTATCATGTCCAATTGTCTGCAATGTTATTTCTTTCTTCACGTCATCAATATTTGCCTTTGAAGATGCAAATGCTGCTACACCGGAACCCGGGAAAGTCACTTTACTGGTTGAACAGAATTCAAATACAATGTCCGGATTATTTGCTTTTTCACATTCTTCTAATATATTAAGAATTTTTGCTTGTTTCTCTTCGTATAAATGATGAACCACATATGCATTATCCCAGAAAATACGGAAATCCTTTGCTTTTGGTTGCAAAGCAGCAAATCTGCGTACTGTTTCATCTGAATATACAACACCCTGCGGATTAGAGTACTTCGGAATACACCAAATACCTTTTACTGCTTCATCGTTATTTACATACTTTTCTACCATATCCATATCAGGACCATTTTCCGTCATCGGGATGTTAATCATTTCTACTCTGAAGCGCTCTGTAATAGCAAAATGACGATCATATCCTGGTACCGGACACAAGAATTTTACTTTGTCTAATTTACTCCAAGGTGTATTCCCGCAAATTCCGTGAATATATGCTCTTGCAATCTGGTCATACATAATATTCAGGCTGGAATTGCCGTACACAATGATATTTGCCGGATCCCATTCCAACATTTCGGCAAATAATCTTTTTGCCTCTGGAATTCCATCTAAAATACCATAGTTTCTTAAATCCATTCCATTTTCGCTCTTTAATGCCTCTTTTGAATTTATTACATCCAGCATATCCATTGACAAGTCCAGCTGTTCCGGTCCCGGTTTTCCTCTGGACATATCAAGAGCAAGTCCTGCCTCTTTAATCTTTCTATACTCCTGTTCTAATGCAGTTTTTTCCTGCATGAGTTCTTCTTTTGACATTTCCTGATAGGATTTCATGTTAGTTTTCCTCCTCTGATTCTGTTTTGATTCTGTTTAAATGTTCTTTTATTTGTTTTTCATGACCGATTTCCGTTGGAACATAAAATATCTCCCCTTCCATCTCTTCCGGTAAATACTGTTGCTTAACGTAATGATTCGGATAATCGTGTGCATATTTATATCCAATTCCATGTCCTAATTTATCTGCAGCATTATAATGTGCATCTTGCAGATGTGGTGGAATCGGTGGTGTTTTCGTATTTTTCACAGTACCCATTGCCTTGTTAATCGCAAGATACGATGCATTACTTTTGGGAGCACTTGCCAAATAGGTAACTGCATGTGCAAGGATAATCTGTGCTTCCGGCATCCCAATCCGTTCCACTGCCATAGAAGCAGAAGTCGCAACAACAAGTCCCATCGGATCTGCATTCCCTACATCTTCTGATGCCAATATCATCAAACGACGTGCGATAAATTTTATATCTTCTCCCGCATACAACATTCTTGCCAGATAATAAACTGCCGCATCCGGATCGGATCCTCTTATGCTTTTAATAAAGGCAGAGATCGTATCATAGTGATTATCACCTGTTTTATCATATGATATCACCCTTTTCTGGATACACTCACTTGCAACATCTAATGTGATATGAATAACTCCATTTTCATCCGGTTTAGTAGTTAGAATTCCTAATTCAATCGCAGTTAACGCTGATCTTGCATCTCCGTTTGCAACGTCCGCCAAAAACTCCAATGCGTCTTCATCTACTTTTGCATTGTAGATTCCAAGACCTTTTTCCTCATCCTCAACAGCTCTTAACAAAAGTGTTTTGATATCTTCTTTTGACAGTTTCTTTAATTCGAAGATTACAGACCTTGATAAAAGAGCTCCATTCACTTCAAAATATGGATTCTCTGTTGTCGCCCCAATCAATATAATGGTTCCATCTTCTACATAAGGCAACAAATAATCCTGTTGCCCTTTGTTGAATCGATGAATTTCATCAATAAATAATATGGTTTTCTTCCCATACATTCCCTGATTGTTTTTTGCAATCCCAATCATTTCTTCCATATCTTTTTTTCCGGCAGAAGTTGCGTTTATTTGCTTAAACTCTGCACTGGTAGTGTGTGCAATTACTTTTGCCAATGTTGTCTTGCCCGTACCCGGCGGGCCATAGAAGATGATAGAACTCAGTTTATCCGCCTTAATTGCACGGTATAATAACTTGTCTCTTCCAACTATGTGCTGTTGTCCCACAACTTCATCCAATGAAGTTGGCCGTAATCTTGACGCTAATGGAGATTCCGATTTCATATTCTCTTCTCTCATATACTCGAATAAGTCCATATCTTTACCCTTTATGAATTATTTCAAAACCAATCTTGCAAATCGTCAATAAAAATAAAGTATTTTTTATTCTTATTTCTTGTATTTTGACAGTAAAAGCGCCGGAAATTTCATTTCCTATAATAGAATACAAAAATTTCCGGCACTTTACAAGGACTAACTTATATTTTCTACGTTCTGTATATAATTTTATCCTACATTATGTTATATCTGTAAATTTTATCCATTATTCTTTCTTACCTCAGCGACAAATGCTCCATCCAAAACATCCAGGGTAATTGTATCACCAAATCCAACCTTATCTTCCAATATCAACTTGGCTGACAAAGTTTCGACATGCTTCTGAAGGAATCTTTTTAATGGGCGTGCACCGTAAACAATATCATATCCATTTTCTATAATAAAGTCTTTTGCACGTTCTGTCAAAACAACTGACATATCCCTATCTTCCAAACGTTGATTTAACTCTTCTAACAACAGTGTGACAATTCCGGAAATACTTTCCTTCGTTAGTGGTTGGAAGAGAATCACCTCGTCCAAACGATTGATAAATTCAGGTCTGAAATGAGCTCTTACTTCTTCCATTACCACTTTTCTGCATTGTTCATCAATCGTTTCATTTTCCCGGATTCCCTCTAATAAAATCTGAGCGCCAAGATTACTTGTCATGATGATGATTGTATTTTTGAAGTCGACCGTTCGTCCTTGTGAATCCGTAATCCTGCCATCATCTAATACCTGCAGTAAAACATTGAAAACATCCGGATGTGCCTTTTCTACCTCATCAAACAAAACAACCGAGTATGGTTTTCTTCGAACTGCTTCTGTCAATTGTCCGCCTTCATCATAGCCTACATATCCCGGAGGCGCTCCAATCAAACGTGACACGGAATACTTCTCCATATATTCTGTCATATCCAGTCTTACCATATTCGATTCGTCATCAAATAGACTTTTAGCAAGACTTTTGGCTAATTCAGTTTTACCAACACCGGTAGGTCCCAGAAACAAAAAGGAACCTATTGGTTTGTTCGGGTCCTTAATTCCTGCTTTCGAACGTATAATTGCTTCGGAAACTTTAACAACCGCCTCTTCCTGACCAATTACACTTCTACTCAATTCCTGATCCAAATGCAATGTTTTATTCCGTTCACTTTCAGTTAGTTTTGCAACCGGAATTCCTGTCCATCTGGATATGATCATTGCAATTTCATCTTCACTTACATTTTCATGAACCAGGGTTAATTCGCGCTCTTTTAAAAGCTTCTCTGCTTCTTCCAGTTCCTTTTCCATCTGCGGAATAATTCCATATTGCAATTCTGCCGCTTTTTCAAGATTGTATTCCTGTTGTGCACGCTCCATCTCATTGCGGTTATGTTCTATTTCTTCTTTCAGCTTGCTGACTTTGTCAATTGCACTTTTCTCATAATCCCATTGTGCTTTCTTCTCATTGAAAACATCCCTTAATTCCGCATATTCTTTTTGCAAATCAGCAAGTCGCTCCTGACTCAACCGATCCTGCTCTTTTTTTAATGCAGTCTGTTCAATCTCCAATTGCATGATTCTGCGGTTTAACTCATCTAATTCCATTGGCATGGAATCTAACTCAGTCTTAATCATTGCACAGGCTTCATCCACTAAATCAATGGCTTTATCCGGCAGAAAACGATCCGAGATGTATCGGTTTGATAAAACTGCCGCTGATACCAAAGCTCCGTCAGCTATCTTTACTCCATGGAAGACTTCATACCGTTCTTTTAACCCACGTAAAATCGAAATGGTATCTTCTACAGTTGGTTCATCTACCATTACAGGTTGAAATCTACGTTCCAAAGCCGCATCTTTTTCAATGTACTCTCTGTATTCATCTAATGTAGTTGCCCCGATGCAATGCAATTCGCCTCTTGCCAACATTGGCTTTAATAACTGTCCCGCATCCATTGCACCATCACTTTTTCCTGCACCGACAATGGTATGCAGTTCATCTACGAACAGAATAATCCTGCCATCAGAATGCTTTACTTCGTCTAAAACAGCCTTCAGACGTTCTTCAAATTCTCCTCTATATTTTGCTCCGGCGATTAACGCTCCCATATCCAATGCAAAGAGATGCTTATCTTTTAAATTCTCCGGAACATCACCCTTTACAATTCTCTGTGCCAATCCTTCGACTACTGCTGTTTTTCCAACTCCCGGTTCTCCAATTAAAACGGGATTATTCTTTGTCTTACGCGAAAGAATACGCACCACATTACGAATCTCGGAATCTCTTCCGATAACCGGGTCTAGTTTCTTCGCCCTTGCCCGTTCCACCATATCATAACCGTACTTTTCCAGGGTATCATACGTAGCTTCCGGATTGTCCGATGTAACACGTTGATTTCCTCTGACCGTGGCCAGTGCCTGTAAAAATCTCTCTCTCGTTAATCCATATTCTTTCATCAAGAGTTGTATCGCCTTATTAGGGTAACGCAACAAGGATAAGAATAAGTGCTCTACGGAAACATACTCATCTCCCATCTTCTTTGCTTCGTCTTCTGCATGAATTAATGCTTGGTTTAAATCCTTCCCAACATAAACATTCCCGCCTGACACCTTAACTCTGGCGGATAACTTTCGAATCGCATTCTCCTTAAAATGCTCTTTATCGATGCTCATCTTCTCGATTAATCTTGGAATTAATCCGTCTTCCTGTTCTAAGAGAGCAACCAATAAATGTTCTTGCTCTATTTCTTGATTTCCGTAATCATATGCAAGCTTATTACACTCTGTAACTGCTTCAATCGATTTTTGTGTAAACTTTTGAATATTCATACTGTAACTCTCCCTTCTATTCATTTTGGTTCTATCTGAGTTATAGCATTTTTTGTTAGCACTGTCAATAGGTGAGTGCTAATATTTTCTGACAAATCATTCTACGGTTGCAGATAGTCCGGACGCATCAAACTTCCTTCCTCAAAATCATACTCCGGAGTTTCAAACGGATATTCCATTTCATTCTCGTAATACCATGGATCATCTTCGTGTGCCATATTTTTTAAGATGTGAAATTCCTGCGCCGGCATATATCCTTGCGCCAGTAAAAATGCCTTTTCTCCATTTTCATTTGTGCACACATCTACAACCATAACAACGTGTCCGGGACTTCCACCTTTTATAAAAATATCTCCGATTTCCAATTCTTCCAGTTCTATTCTTGAGGATTCACGCTGCATTGACAGTGTACTAGCATACGAAAATACCACTCTCAAATATTTTTCAAACGATTCTTTTGAATCATCATAACCTCCGGCCGAATACCAGATACAATCACTTCCTTCGACTTTAACCCGATTACCTTTTACCCATGTAGAAAAATCGCAGTTAAAACCACTTACAAAATGAAACTGCATCTTACTGTATTGACTATTTTGATACAAATACTCTGCATACATACGAATGACCGAATCTGCACATTGTTGCAAATCACCACTTACTACATCCATTTGAAAGACGGAAACGTGACAATCCTGCCTCTTCTTTTCATTCCCGTCATATAAATATACGTTTCTTCCGTATTCATATAACGGATAATGTTGCACGAAATACGCAAAGGAGTCTGCTTCGTAGGATTCCCTTGCATAGCCGTCCGGTGTATAAAACCTTTCCACAATGCAAGTTCCATCCTCCTGTATCAAACTCTTCGGTTCTTCATCGATTGGTTTTTCCGTATTCCGGGTCTCCTCTGACGCTTCCTTCGGCTGTTGTGTTGTATTCCTTTGACACCCCGATATTGCCATTACAAAACATACACTAAAAATAATAATTCCTGTTCTCTTTTTCATGCGCTTTCACCTTTTAATATTTTTTTCCATTGTAAGTGAAATTACAAAAAAAGCCAACCCTATTTTAGTGGAATGCACCCTTTCCCGGATAGATTGATAACCCGTTTAATTCTTCCTCAATGCGCAAAAGACGATTGTACTTTGCAACACGTTCCGTTCTGGTTGGTGCTCCTGTCTTAATCTGTCCCATATTTAATCCAACCGCAAGATCCGCGATTGTTGTATCCTCCGTTTCTCCGGAACGATGCGAAGCAATCGTTGTATAACCGGCAAATTTTGCTGTTTTAATTGCCTCAAACGTTTCTGTAATCGTACCTATTTGATTTGGCTTTATTAGAATAGAATTCGCACATTTTTGTTGGATTCCTTCCATCAGACGACGTCGATTCGTTACAAATAAGTCGTCCCCCACTAACTGAACCTTATTTCCTATCCATTTTGTTAGTTCTTGCCACCCTTTCCAGTCCTCCTCGTCCAGTGGATCTTCAATTGAAATAATCGGATATTTTTCTGATAAGTTTTTCCAATATTGAATTAATTCTTCTGTAGAAAAAGTAGTTTTTGCTTTTGGCAACAAATATTCTCCCGGTTGTCTGCTTTTCCATTCGCTGGCTGCTGCATCCAGTGCCAAAAGAAAATCTTTTTCCATTGTGTATCCTGCTTTTTGAATCGCACTCACAATGCAATCTAATGCATCTTCTGCATCTCTTAAATCCGGTGCGAATCCGCCCTCATCGCCAACAGCAGTTGTCAAATTGCGCTCCTTTAATATTTTTTGCAACATATGATACACTTCCGCGCACCATCTTAACGCTTCGCGAAAATTCGGAGCACCTACCGGCATAATCATAAATTCCTGTATATCTATACTGTTTCCCGCATGTGCACCGCCATTTAAAATATTCATCATCGGTACCGGCATACGATTCCCTGATACGCCTCCGAGAAACCGATATAACGGCATATGATAGCTAGCCGCGGCAGCATTCGCAGCAGCAATCGAAACCGCCAAAATTGCATTCGCACCAAGCCTTGACTTGTCCGGTGTCCCATCGGTCTGCATCAGTGTCCAATCAATTTTATATAAATCTGATATCGGCATTCCCTGCAATGTGTTATTAATTACCGTATTAATGTTTGCTACAGCCTTACTTACCCCTTTTCCCATATAACGTTCTGCAACATTATCTCGTAACTCCAAAGCCTCATAGCGACCGGTCGATGCCCCACTAGGTGCCGCCCCATATCCAACGCTTCCATCATCAACAAATACATTTGCTTCTATTGTCGGATTTCCTCTGGAATCCAAAATCTCTCTACCAATTACCCTTACAATTCTTCTTGAAAACATCTTTTTTACCTCCATGCTTTTTATTAAAAGCATTTCTCTTTTGTGAACAGATTATTCTTTTATTTGTAAATTCTGTGTATCTTTACACTCTGGCGAAAAAATGATACAATTTTTCACAGAAACAAAAGAGAGGAAATAAAATGGACAATTATATCAATCGCAGTACATGGTACCAAAAACAAGAGGAAGAGGCACTATCTTTCATTCAAAAAAATAGGAACAGTTCAAAGATAATTATTATTGTTTTGACAATCCTTTTCATAATTTTAGAAATCGCAGTTGTCGTAACAAGGAATATGCAGGTAGGTAATATTTGGATAATGGAATTTGTTTTCGTGTTGGTTATCTATCTCCTTCTGCTCATCCTGTTAATCCCACGTTTGCTCGGGAAAAAACAGGCAGTTCTAACGGAGCTAAAGCAACAGCTTGCTACCGTTTTTCCTACACCGGAAGAACTTGCTATCTTTGACTCTGAAATGCAAGCAGACCATCTTCCTACCAATACAGACGAAAATGTTGAATTTATCAGCACATCCAGTTATCTGGTTTCGCTTATTACGACCAATCCTTTGTATAAGCAGATTGTGATTATTGAAAAGGAAAAGGTTACAGAGACGAAGGTAAAAGCAATGATTCCACTTCTTTCTACTACAACCGTTCTTTGGGAATCCAGTTATTCCGTTTTATTGTATGATGAATCATCCAACGAACTTGGACAATTGTATGCTTCTTCAAAACCAGCTTATGAAAAGCTGATTGAATTTTTAAAAGAGCAGCTTCCTAATCTTGTAAAAGTTGAGGAATTACCTGCTCCGAACAAAAGATAAAAAACTCCCAATTGCCAATTTAATCCGGCAATTGGGAGTTTCTTTTCTATCCTCATTCTATTCTTTATCTTTTTTTTCTTCCGTATTTTCAACACTAAGGATTTTTCCATTTTCCAGCAAGAAACAAAAAACAGATGCACTAAATACGATTAGTGTTAAAATTACAACTATGATATTCTGAATCATTCATTCCTCCATTTTGTACCTGTTATTCTTAAATTAGGAGGTAGATAAAATATCCAACATAGCAAATCAAAAAAACAATTCCCCATTTTCGATTCAATTCCCGTTTTTTCAAAACAGATATTAATAATATGATCCCTGAAACGATAGCAATAATTCCATCAATCAAAAAATTCGTTTGATAGGTAACCGGAGTTATCAGTGCAGAAGTGCCGATTACAAATAAAATATTAAAAATATTACTTCCTACAATATTTCCTATCGCTATATCCGCATTTCCTTTTTTCGCAGCTGTAACAGATGTTACCAACTCCGGCAATGATGTTCCAAGTGCGACGATTGTCAGTCCTATTACACGCTCACTGATACCGATAGCCTGCGCTATATAAGTTGCACTATTAACGGTTACATTACTTCCTAATACAATGATAACTCCACCGACAATAAGTAAAAGTAACAACTTAACCGTTCCGGCATTTGCTTTATTATGCTCTTCTTCTTTTTCCTGTTTTCCTTTTTTGGCTAGGACAAAAAGATATGCCAGATAAGCAAGAAACAAAATCCATAATATTGCGCCTTCCAAGCGGGAAACACTTCCACCTAACATTCCCATTATTACCAAAATTAAAGTGACCAATATCATAAATGGCATCTCTATCTTCAATGTGGATTTCTGGATTGCAACGCTTGTAATAACCGCAGTAAGTCCCAATATAATAAATATATTAAGAATATTACTTCCAACAACATTTCCTATTGCTATGTCCGCAGTCTCTTTTAATGCTGCCGTTATACTTACTGCTGCCTCCGGAGCACTTGTTCCCATAGCAACAATGGTTAATCCAATTACCAACTGGGGAATCCCAAGTTTCGTAGCGATTCCGGATGCGCCTTCCACAAACCAATCCGCACCCTTTATAAGCATTGCAAAACCAACAATTAATAAGATTATTTGAATTACTATCATATTTCCTCCTAAATAAACACACTAAAAATAGGCCCCTTGTGCACGGGCTTAATTCTTATCTATTTATTTAGGCTCTTTTCTTTCCATCCGTCTTGTGAATATAAATTTGAATTACATGCTCGTCATTACCAATCGGGTTATTGGTAATACAAGCAACTATAGATAAGCTATTTGAAAATATAGATGAAAATATCAAGTTAGAACCCTTTGACATTTTCTTCTGATGAATATTGCGATTATTCTTTTCCTGTATCTGATTCATAATTACAGAGTTCTTTTTGCTTCCAAGCAATGTTTCCGTACAGGAATCCGTCTCCGGTAATTCATCAATCACAGAAAGTAATTCGTTCTCATGAAACTGGTGAAAAACAACGCGAAAATCAGCATCTATCTGGTTCTTTTCCAAATACATGCTCGTCAATATCACGATAGCTGATAAGATAAACAATATGGTTTTCCTTCTATGTATCTTCATACATTCACCTCTGCCTGTTATCATAACACAAAAAGGTTTTTGCTACCAGAAATTTCTTTCCGGTATTTGCAAAAACCTTTTATAATGGATACCTTTTTATTTAATTTCTTTATGATACTCCTGAAGTGACTTCACAATACCTTCTTTATTGGTTTTTACATAGTGAATTCCTTCGGCAGATGCTTTCGCTGCAGCCATTGTTGTAACGTATGGAATTTTAGCTTTAACCGCTGCTTTTCTAAGATAACTATCATCAATTGCACCATCTTTACCGATTGGTGTGTTAATGATAATCTGAATATCTCCATTTGTAATCATATCATTAATATTCGGACGTCCTTCGAATATTTTCTTTACTTTCTTAGCCGGAATACCTGCTGCAACGATTAATTCATAGGTTCTTCCTGTTGCAACGATTTCAAAACCATCATTTGCAAAACTCTGTGCAACTTCAACAACTTGAGGTTTATCATTATCATTTACAGAGATTAACACAGTTCCTTCTAACGGAAGTTTGGACTGAACTGCTTCTTGTGCTTTATAAAAAGCTTCTCCATAAGACTGTGACATTCCAAGTACCTCTCCGGTCGAACGCATCTCAGGTCCTAAAATCGGGTCAACTTCCTGGAACATATTGAATGGGAATGCCGCCTCTTTTACACCATAATTCGGGATTATTTGTTCTTTTAATTCTGAAATTGGTGATGGGCGTCCTGTTATCTCTGATGTAATAATATCTGTTGCCAACGGTACCATGCGGATATTACATACCTTTGACACCAATGGAACCGTACGCGATGCTCTTGGGTTTGCTTCTAACACATATACTTTACCATTTTCAATCGCATACTGCATGTTCATCAAACCTTTTACATGCATCTCTTCCGCAATCTTGCGTGTATATTCTTTAATTGTGGCAACATTTTCAGTTGAAATATGTGCTGACGGAATAATACAAGCGGAATCTCCTGAGTGAACTCCTGCAAGTTCAATATGTTCCATAACAGCCGGAACAAACGCATTCACCCCGTCACTGATTGCATCTGCTTCACACTCTAATGCATTGTTCAAGAATCGGTCGATCAGAATTGGACGATCCGGTGTTACACCAACTGCCGCATTCATATACTCTACCATGCTGTCGTCATCATATACAACTTCCATTCCGCGTCCGCCTAATACATAAGAAGGGCGTACCATAACCGGATAACCGATCTTATTTGCGATTGCGACTGCTTCTTCCACGTCTACTGCCATTCCTGATTCCGGCATTGGAATCTCTAGCTTGTCCATCATTGCACGGAACAGATCACGGTCTTCTGCCAAATCTATAACTGCCGGAGATGTTCCGAGAATGCGAACTCCGTTTTTCTCTAATTCAGCCGCAAGATTGAGTGGTGTCTGTCCACCGAACTGTGCAATTACACCAACCGGTTGCTCTTTCTTATAGATACTTAAAACATCTTCTAATGTTAATGGTTCAAAATATAATTTATCGGATGTATCATAATCGGTTGATACTGTTTCCGGATTACAGTTAACAATAATTGTTTCAAATCCTAAGTTCTTTAATGCCATTGATGCATGTACACAACAGTAGTCAAACTCAATACCTTGTCCAATACGGTTTGGACCACCACCTAAAATCATAATCTTAGGTTTCTCTGACTTAATCGGATTCTTATCCGGTGCATTGTAGGTGGAATAGTAATATGCACTATCTTCTGTACCGCTAACGTGTACACCTTCCCATGCTTCTTCACACCCAATCGCAATACGGTGATTACGAATCTCTTCTTCTGAAATCTCTAATAACTGGCTTAAATACTTATCGGAAAATCCGTCTTTCTTTGCCTTTAACAACTGCTCGTCGGATGGCATACTTCCCTTTGATGCAAGTAAAGCTTCTTCTTCCTCTACCAATTCTTTCATCTGTTCGATAAAATATGCTTTTACTTTGGTAATTTCATGAATTTCTTCAACCGTTGCACCTTTTCGCAACGCTTCATACATTAGGAAGTGACGCTCTGAAGACGGTGTAATTAAACGATGAAGTAATTCTTTCTTCGTAAGGGAATCAAAATCTTTTGCATGTCCAAGTCCATAACGTCCTATCTCCAAACTACGGATTGCTTTCTGGAATGCTTCTTTATATGTTTTACCGATACTCATTACTTCGCCTACGGCACGCATCTGAGTACCTAACTTATCTTCAACACCTTTAAATTTCTCAAACGCCCAACGTGCAAATTTAATTACAACATAATCTCCGTCCGGAACATATTTATCTAAGGTTCCGTATTTTCCGCATGGGATATCTTTTAGTGTCAATCCCGCGGCAAGCATTGCAGATACTAATGCGATCGGGAAACCTGTCGCTTTCGACGCCAATGCAGAAGAACGGGAGGTTCTAGGATTAATCTCAATTACAATAATTCTGTCACTAACAGGATCATGTGCAAATTGTACGTTCGTTCCTCCGATAACCTGAACGGATTCAACAATTTTGTATGCCTGTTCCTGTAATCTCTTCTGGCATTCTTTCGAAATGGTAAGCATTGGAGCTGCACAGAAAGAGTCTCCTGTATGTACTCCCAACGGATCAATATTCTCAATGAAACATACCGTAATAATGTTTCCTTCCGCATCACGTACAACTTCTAATTCCAATTCTTCCCAGCCTAATATAGATTCCTCTACCAAAACCTGTCCTACCAAACTTGCCTGAAGGCCTCTTGCGCATACAACCTTTAATTCTTCCTTGTTGTATACAAGACCACCACCGGCTCCACCCATCGTGTATGCTGGTCGTAATACTACCGGATATCCTAATTTATCTGCAATTGCAAGTGCTTCATCTACCGAATAAGCAACTTCACTTCTTGCCATCTCAATTCCTAAGGAATCCATTGTCTTCTTGAATTCAATACGGTCTTCACCACGTTCAATGGCATCTACCTGAACTCCAATTACTTTTACATTATATTTATCGAGAACACCTGCCTGATTTAATTCTGAACACAAATTCAGTCCGGATTGTCCGCCTAAGTTTGGAAGCAATGCATCCGGTCTTTCTTTTGCAATAATCTTTTCCAATCTTTCAACATTCAATGGTTCAATATAGGTTACGTCTGCGGTCTCCGGATCTGTCATAATGGTTGCAGGGTTGGAATTCACTAATACGATCTCATATCCCAGCTGGCGTAAAGCTTTACAAGCTTGAGTTCCCGAATAGTCAAATTCACATGCCTGTCCAATAATAATAGGTCCCGATCCTATAATCATCACTTTATGAATGTCAGTTCTTTTTGGCATATATATGTCCTCCTTGGTTCTACTATAAGATATCTTGCGATTCAAAAATTCAATATATATATATTAAATTTACCCTATCTATTCTATTATATTCCTAAAGTAAAAAACCTCAAGTGAAAAATTGATTTTTTTCAATTTTTATAGCATTTTTACATTGCTCAAAGATATATTTGAAATTTTTAGTTACTTTTTCTATTCTCTAAGTTTTCCAAATCGGATATTATGCCACAAATATCTTGTATCTTACATACATTTCTAGCAGCTTCTATTACCTGCCTTTTTTCTTCCTCATCTAATTTTTCAAAATTCTTTGTTGCCTGTTTACTTTGTAACAGTTGGTACGCAAATCCATGTGTATTTTTCATACTATTTCTGCCACGGTGCCTTTCTATCATTCTACATAGAAGCATTCCCGAAATGACGAAGTTTAAACAGTACAAATATTTTACAAACTGATTTCTTCACAAAGCTTTTCCAAATCTAATATCTGAATCATGTTTCCTTCTGAAGAAATCACCCTTTTTATACTGCATTTTAACCGAATTGCAGGTCTTTCCGAAGACGATATTCCCTCCTATGCCGAAGAAATGAAAGAAAACATATCGGAATTTATTCATACTCCATCCGCTATCAAACAATGGAAAGAACACTATCATTCCTTTCTCGTTCCACAAATGTATATTTTCACTGGTGAAATCGGTCGGTTGGCACAGGAAATGAGTCCTTTCTTCGCTTCCTATCAACACAATTCGACAACAGCATGCGGATACGTGTACAAATGGCTTTTATCAAAGGAAGGACAAACGCTCTATCAAGAAATATTCTCCTATTTAGAGGGCTATATCAACCTTGCTGCTTACAATCATGCCGGACTGGAATCAATGAATACCATTTTCAAATATTAATAAATTCTCACTCCACCAAAAAAGCGCCTACAATTGTAGACGCTTTTTTCAACTATACTATTCCCAATATTTTCAATATCCAGCATTCGATACCTAACGTTCCCATTCTATCACCCCGGGAACTAACAATATATTATTTTGCAAACTAAAAATTACACATGCTTGGCAGTTCTACAATCCATTAGCCTATCTTATAGGGATTATGGATTGTACCCATAAGGCACTAAAGGAACCACATCAGAAAGAATCATGTTCGGCAGACCGGACTCTTCTTTGCCATCGATGCGAATATACAACATTGCCTTTTCATTACCGCTCCAGAAATTATCCGAAAGGTCTTCCGTGCCTATAATATCGGTATCATTTTCAAAAATATAGCTCTTTGTATTCAAGGTTACTTGTAGCACATAGCCAGAATTTATAATAAGGTTATTTTGATCGTTTGGCATTAAAGTTTTAGCGGAAACGACCTCAAGTTGTTTCCATTCCAACGTATTCGCATCATTGCTTGTATGGTCTGACGAATCGGATACGTAGTACAGATATGCGTATACATCGCAATTATCAGAAAGCCCATCGACATTGTAAACGAAGACTCCCGAGGTTAGGAAATTTATAGTCGCAGTTTTTGTCTGATAGTCCATCGCTGCCTTTCCCTCGGAATAGGTGGGCAGGAAACGAATCGTACAGGATTGATTCATACTATCCACCTTATTCTCGAGCTGTGTTACCCGATTTTCAAGGTTTGTTAATCGCCCACCGATTGCGTCAAGCTTCGTATTAAGTTCTGCCAGAGCAGTGTTGGCCGTACCGTTGTCTGCGATGATGGAATCGATATATGCCTTTAGATCTACAACTGCATCATCCAGTGCCTGCTGCTGTTGGGAAACCGCAGTTGCAAGCTCTGCATCGGTAACCTCACTACTATCAAGAGCATCCACCTGCTCTTGTAACACGGTTATCTTTCCGTATACCTTTTGCAGTTCATCATTTACCCAAGTTTTCATAGAGATTTCACTTACGGTAATGGCATTTGTGATAGCAGTGGTGTAAGCAGCCTCCGTCTCAGTCTTAAAGGCCGCAATCGCTGCTGTATAATCGTCTGTTACCTTCGTAATTTCTGCCGCAAACTCTGCACCCAATTCATCAATGGAACTGTTGATTTCATCAATTTTGGTTGTTAAATCGCTTTCAATGGTTGCAATCCTTAAGTTGATGGTAGTAATGGATGTTTTAATGCTTGAGAGTTCTGTCTCAATGGCACTATACTGTGTAAGAGTCATAAAGGTGGCATTCGCCCAATCCTCTGTTGCTTTGATTTCATCATCAACATATGTTTTTAAATCGCTGATTTTTACCGATAACTTGGCATCCTTGGTCTTGAGCATAGCGATGTCGTCACTTACGGTTGCGAGTTGACCTTCAATGGAGGTTTTAAGGGAGTTCAGCTCGCCAAGAACCTTCTGCTCAGACTCGGATAACCTGCCTTCCCGCTCGGTTACCAGGGTGTCAATGGCGGTATTCGTTGCAGTCAAGTCAGTCTGCAGCTTTTCCATTGTAGTTTCCAACGCGTCTATGTAGCCATTTAGTTCGGTGCTAACCCTTTCCAGTTCGGGCAACGTATTATTGATATTCTCCACTTGTTGATTGATAGTGGGAATCGCATTTGTCGTAGTATCATTGGGGTTAACCAATCCCACAACGCCAAGAATTATGGCAATAACAACACCGACTGATACGACCAAGAGCCATATTTGGTTCGTCTTTTTTTCTATTGATTTCATAATACGTACCTCTATTTAGTATTAACAGTTGAATATCAAATAACAACGCAAATAATTGCAACACTTCTAGAATGCCGTCATTATATTGCCTTTGCCAAATTCAAATACCCTATGCCTTCAAACACTTAACGAATCACTTTAATTATAATGCATATAGGTCAAAAAAAAAAGATATCTATCGCATATACGCAATACCGTCAATAGTCTTGTCAGCAGTGCACGTTCGGCCATTGACGCTATTTAAAATTTTCACTTCGTCTAATTATTCAAGTGCCCTTGTAGCAATTCTTCATCAGACCAAACTCTTTCATATGAACCACCGAGCTCGTCTATAATATTTCCCCATGTACTAAACGCACCTACGTCTTTCATATGACTTCTGTTTGCTTCCAACCATTTCCATAACAAATCCCATGTCTCTCCAGTTATCTTGGCACTCCAATTCTTCTTATCGTCCAGGTTATCATTATAAGAAATATTGTCAAATCCAATCCTCACAAAACCTGTTGGTGTTCGCTCCATCATTCCACAGATTTCAAAAGAAGCATAAATTCTTCCATATTTTTTACTTGTGATCAAATTCGAATAACGGTTAAAATACTCTTCTGCCAAAGCATTATATTTTGCCACATCTGTTTCATCTTTAAGAAGAACTTTACCCCCTCTCCCTTCATCACCGGGTCTCATTACATACTGTATACCCGTCTCTGCATGAGTTCCAATGTAGTAACCTTCTAAAGCAACCTCCGGAATATCATCTACTCCTATCGCCTCTGCCAATCCACTTTCTAATTCTGCATCTACCGGTAATGCATCATACCAAGAATTACCAATCCCCGGTATTTCACTAATCATAACTCTAGTTCCTGTTTTCTGATCGACTCGAATCTTCAAATTGTCTACGGAAAATACAGCGACACTTTGTCCATTCTTTAAGATTCTCATACCTCCTAAACCAATATCCGGTTCAGGAACAAACTGGTAATTGGTAGTTTTATGTTCTTTAAAATTAGATACTTTTATTTCTATACTTCCTGTACCAAAAAGTTTAGATACAGCGTTGGTGCTGTCCACGCGCTCCGCCTGATTTGCTGTTTTCTCTTTTACAGATTCTGTAAAACGCTTCTGTTGTTCTTCACGCATTGCCTCTCGCATTTCTTCCGTAATATCATCTACTTCAGAAAGTAGCTTATCCCATTCTTTTTCTGTAAATGAACTCCCACCAATCTGAAAAGACTCCTCTGTATCGCCATTTTTCAATTTTTCATAGATTTCATTTCTTCTCTCACTCATTATCCGCTGATAGTCCATATTACTATATGCAATAGAACCTCTATTACCCCACTGAAGTAAATCCGGTATTTTTTCTTCATCCAAGGATTCATAGCGTAATAATGCTTTACTCATAAAATTTGTAGTAGCAGAATTTGCCTCTATAGAGCGACTTCTATTCTGTACATCAAAGTTTTGTGCATAAAAAGAACCTATACCGTTTATACCCATATTACTCCTTTCTGCAATCCATCTGTCGGGCAGAGTTGCACCACTTCCCGCAAGGTCCAAGTGGTTTATATTTTATTATAAAAACAGCGTCCGTTTCCCATTTAATCCTTTGAAAACAGACGCCATCCTTAGCTCATAATATTTATCGGAACTTTATAAACAAATGTTAATAGTGCGCAAATTTGAAATACTTCCAGATTTAATTTGCAAAAGGTGCCAGAAGCCGTTATTTATCTACGTTTTCTGACACCTCCATTTTCCGTTATAAAATCCCCGTCATCTTCAATATCCAATACCAATGACCTGACCTTCCCATTCTGTCAATCATGGTACAAAAAATATATTATTGGGACAAGCCAAAAATTTTCTTCTCTTTTATTTTTCTTTATTTGTGTTCCGCTAATGTTGTTTTTTCTCACTGATTCTTTCGAACACTCCAAACAAATACATAATAATAAGAAGCAACACTGCTAATGTAAGACCCTGTGTAAAGTTCATCAGGTTATTATAAGCACTTTGTGGAATAGCCCCATTAAAAGCATTCGTTGCAAATAGTATAGAACTAAAAAATACTAAAATAACCGTACCAACCATCATATCAGCCATTTTGTTCCTAAGTTTTTTATTTTCCTCTGCCGTATACTCTGCAACCTTTTTTAACGTATCTTTTGTTTCTAAATTCATAATCTCACTTTTCCTTTCTCCATCAATAATCTCTCGAATATCTACATCATAAAAATCCGCTAGTTCAACAAGTACGCCCAAATCAGGCATATTGCTCCCTGTTTCCCAACGAGAAACCGTTCTCCCAGTAACATAGAACTTTTCAGCTAATTCCTCCTGTGTCATATTTTTTTCTTTTCGGAGCTATTTTAAAAGCTCTCCTGTTTTCCTTGGGTTCATTTGCTACAATCTCCTTTCAAAACAATCATGTTACATACATCGTTAGATTACCACGACACAAAGTGAGAAATGCCGTATATTCTACGATTAGACACATATCGTCTAGTTAAAATTCAAACTTCCACTTAGTCCTACAACTGATTACATTTTGTAACCAAATGCGATTTTACAATTTTGAAGCAAGGTATAACTTGTACCCCACTTCATATTCCCTGTATCAAACATATATGTCATAAGATACATATTCATTATTCTTATTTTCTTTTTTAAAAACAATTTGCTTTAATTGCATTTTCTTTCCCCTTTTATGACTAATCTAAGACGAAAAATCAAATTCATCTATATAATTCATTCTTATCATAACTATATATTTCTTTCAAAACATAAGCATCAAAAATACTAAGTATAAATTCCTCATAATTATTTATACTTATAGTTTTTTCGAGGCCATTTTTATCCAAATAAAAAATTTGTTTTCCCTCCTCAACCTGCAAATACATCAGTCGTAGCGTTTTTATTAATGCTATCATTGGCGTTGCTGTTCCGTATACATATGCATCAATCAAAGCTAAAATATTATTATAAGGAAGGATATTGCCATCAATTAAATTCTTCCTTGTTTCCGATATAGTTCTTCCTAAAGTATTATCCATAATTCTCTCCAATAACTTCCAATTTTCTTCTCATAATTCAAGTGAGGTACATTTTATCCCCTCTTGAATAATGTAATTATACATTATCACAACTTGAAAAACTTCCAGATTTTTCTATTATCTTTTTATCTTGGGACTTTGTTCTACGTTCTAATTTTTTAATATCCTCAGCAGGTGGAAGCTCTTCTGTCTTAATACCTCGTCCTCCAAGCATTTTTCTAATTTCTGTATTATTTTGAATATGTTCGCCAGTAATCGCAGGTTCACCATATAAATCCTTACTTTCCACATTGTAATTTGTCATTTCAGTCGCTAAATTTTTTGCAGCAATTGTTAATGTTGGCAAAAAATCTGCTAATGGTCGGTTATCTTTAACACCTAGTCTTGCCTTCATTTCCTTTGTAGTGTACCCGCCAAATAATGCTTGATCACCTCGTGACCTTATTCTTGCAAAGCCTTCATCATCTACACCACGTTCATATATATTCTGAGATAATCTCTTTTCAGACTCTTTTTATCTGTTTCTTACTTGGTTTCTCTCTATGTACGCAATTCTTTCTTCAATCAATTCTTGCTTACGCGTCTGAACAGCAAAGTAACTCTGCGCAAAAGCAATTTCATCTTTTGAAGTATCACCATTCATTGCGATAAGATAGCAGGCATATCGAGTAAGCATATAATCATTAACTTCTCTATTAGCTCCACTTCCAATCATAACCATTTTGTTGACCTCAACAAAATGGTCACCGCTCGATATATTTGAGGTTTCACATGAAATAATAGCTCGCTTTATTGCCTTCTCGAAATTACGCCATTCTGTATATCCTAACAACTTCATTAAATCTCTTGCATACCAGAATTCTATTTTTTCATTTTCAGTAATCTTAATCACACTATCAAATTGTTGTTTTATCTGCTCGATTCTCTTAGAATCCATTTATCCACGTCCTTTCAATGCTATCGCAAATATCTTACTCATATACTAGCACCAGAACATATGTTTGTCAAATAATTTAAAACAGACAATTGAATTTTAGAATGACCCTTCTGATATAATTTGCACAAAGGTGCCAGAACCCGCTATTTTACAGCGTATTCTGACACCCTAATCTTGCATTATAATTTATATTTCGACTTTTCTCGCTGGTTTCCATGTTCCTCGACCATATATACTATTAAACCCAATATGCTTAAATAGCATTTGAATTTCCTCCTCAGAGCCATAAAACCATATATACAGCATAGAATAAATCCGATTATTGATTTCAATATTTAAGTTTTTCATTGTTTCTTGGTCAATAACCAATTGTTTTGTATGGATTTCCTCTACCAAAGGAACATTTCGAAACAACATATGCGTTAGCGCACGGGAAATATCCTGTAATTCTTCCTATTTTATCATATTGAATTACAGTACTCCAAACATCTTGAGCATCCAGTATCCAAAGCCTAGCACCCAGCTAGAAAATATCCCATACAAAATCACCGGCCCTGCAATTCGGAATATCTGACAACCTATCCCAAAGACTTGTCCTTCTTTTTTAAATTCAATTGCAGATGCACAAACCCCATTTGCAAACCCGGTAATCGGAACCAGTGCTCCTGCCCCGCCCCAATTCGCTAAAGAAGGATACCAATTCATTGAAGTCAAAACGACACTGCATAAAATTAAAATTATACTACACCATGTTGAAGCGTCTTCTGTGGACAAACCAAATTGATTCTGGGCAATTGTCAAAATAAACTGACCTATTGTACAGATAATTCCTCCCAAAACAAATGCTTTCCCCATATTCAACCAAATATTATGTTTAGGCGTAACATGTTGGACCAATTTGTCATATGCTTCATTTCGTATTGCTTCCGTCTCAACGGAATCTTCGAATTCCAAATCTTCCGGTTGAATTCTTTCCAATATATCTTTCTTGTCTTCCATAATTATCCTCATTCCAATCAATTCTTTTGTACTAGCATAACCGAAACACAAGAAACTATACATTATGGCAGATGTATCTGCCACATATTACTTTCATTCTCTCCCATTTCAAATAACTCCTGCATTTGTTTGTCGTAATCTGCTTTCGGTTCAAACAATGTAAGAAGTTTTATCATATATTGTTCTTTTTCATCTTGTGGCTGTAATGTTGTAAGCACACTCGAAATAGATTCATACAATTCTTCCGGCTTCAGGTCCTTTGTATTCGTCAATCCAAAACATTGATTCATAAGCCCTGCCAAATAATAAAATTCATAATTCCCCAACAACACGGATGTTTGCTGATTGCATTTGATAATAACACTTTGTCGTGCGATAGATGTTACCATAGTCCACTCTCCTTGCCTTCATACTGACAACTATTATATCATTCCATAGGAAAAAATAAAATAACAGAGTGAACCCATCATTTTACCCAGTGCCATTGCAAGCATAATAAACATCAGACCTTTCGTTATTCTCAAGCGGTGAAATAATATCGGAAACGAATGCAAAATCTCTGCAAGTGCAACCGCAGTACAGCCAACAAACATTCCCGCAAACATACCAAATAAAAATAACACAATCTGACCAACTATCCCTCTCAGATTCAGATTCCATGCAAAAATCGTTGCAATGCATCCTACAATCGTTCCAATGCATATCATCGTTTCCGTTATCTTAACTTTTTTTGCTAATTTTGCCTTGCACAAAATCCTAGGCACAACACCTATAATCAACACAAATGCAAAGGTTCCGGAAGAAACAGCCAATCCAAAGACAAACGATAATACCGCTAATAGTATTTGATTAATCCACATCCTTTACATGATTCCTCCTGCTTGCATTTTCAATAATTGTAGTACCCATATCCTTTTCATATTTGCGCATTTCTATTTGTATTGGGGTCGGATCCGAAGCATTCTTCTGTCTTCTAAAGTGATTGAAAAAAACAAGAATTCCGATTGCCAATCCGATGCTGTAAGAGATTTCAATAATGCTAACGAGCGGTTTTTCCTGACCGGTCAATTGCCGGTAAAAACGTACAAAAAGATCATTTATCGAAATATCATTATGAAATGCCATAATGGTAAACGCTGCTCCAAAAAATACGATGAGACAGATAAAAAATAGTTTTACAAACTCCAAAACCGGCGAAACTTTCTTCTCCATACGGTATTCCACCAATAAATCAGATTCTCCACAGTTTTGAATGGTTGCATTCGGTACTTCTCGTTGAATTAATTCAATTAACTTTAAAATAGAAAAAACCATGCTGGATGGTTCTTTAAACTGATACACAACAATGTGATTAATTTTCTTTTTTGTTGCGGCATGATTGCAATGAATTTTAACAATATCTCCCATCAGAACATTCGGTCGGTATACCATTTTCACCTGATCCGCTTTCAGAAAAACATTACATCTAGATTCGGCCATTTGATACCCTTTTCCCATTTTCTAATTTCACGAGTGTTCCATTCTCCGGAATTTTTCTCCCTTTCATCTCCATATAGAAATACACTGCTGCAACCCCCAGAATCATAAGTATTAAAAAGACAATAAAAATACGGTAGCCTCTCTTTTTGCTCATCTGTTATCTCCTTTCCAATTATTCTCTTCGTAGTATTTCCATTTTTATATAAAATATGAGAATAATTTGAATTTTTTCGGAAACAGTAACAATAAGTACAATAAATTGTTTGGGAGAAAAAATGGACAACACAAGAACAATTCTGATACTGGCTGTAGAAGTCGGAGAAGCACTTCTTCAAAATGGGGCAGAAATCTATCGGGTTAATGATTCCATTCGGAACATTCTTTTATCCTACAATATTCAGGAATTTGATGTTTATGTTCTGTCAAACGGTATTTTTGCAAGCGCAGATGAAAACGGCCCAAATTCGTGCAGTATCATCCGCAGTGTACCGTTTGAAAGTCTCCACCTGGGCCGTCTTTCTTTACTTAACCAATTGACACGCGATTTGTGTAGTCATTCATGCACCATATCAGAAGCAAAAAAAAGATTACACGAATCGAAAAATGCACCTTACTACTCTGCAAAAGTCCGCTGCTTCTGTTGCGGAATCGGATGTGCAAGTTTTTGTTTTCTTCTAAACAGCGGCTCCTTTGCCATAATGGTATCTTTCTTATTAGGCATCTTGGAACAACATTTTTTAATTGTACTCCGAAAGAAAAATATCATTCGTTTTTTTCAAGCCTCTATTATCAGCATGTTTCTAACCTCTACTGTTTTATTCCTTCGAAATATGGATCTTAGATTTTTTCAAAACCATCTGCACATCCTTCAGGACAAGATTATCATTGCAACAATAATCCCTGTACTGCCGGGTCTATCTTTCTGTACTTCTATCCGCGATTTTTACAACAAAGATTATCTATCCGGTATGATTCATTTCATTGATACAATTATCACCTCGCTATCTATTGCAGTCGGTGTGAGTATTCCTCTTAAAATATTTTATCAGTTTCTGGGAGGCTAGTATGCTTATTTCGTTTTTTGTTTCTACACTTGCCATTGCCTGTTTTTCAATTCTTATGTCCATTCAAAAAAGGGAACTATTATTATGCGGGTTCATTGGCGGGATTAGTTGGGTATTATACCACATCTTACAAACGCAAGGGCTGGGAAAAAGTACTTCTGTCTTTTTTGCTTCTCTCGTCCTTACTATCTTATCGCGGGCATTTGCTGTTATACGAAAAACACCGGCAACCATCTATCTGCTGCCTGGCAGCTTACCAATGGTTCCCGGTGCGGGTATCTATTATTCTGTTTATAATCTAATTCACGGCACTTTGCTCGAATTCGCTTCCAAAGGAATCGAAACACTGGCTACCGGAATCGGTATCGTATTCGGAATTCTAATCGGTTTCTTCCTACCTCAAAAATGGTTTCATACCATCTGCCAAAAAGAAAAAGCCAATTAGGATTCTCCTTCTTGTTTCGCTTTCGCTTCTAAAATCGCCTCATTCAATTGAAGCATTTTCGCATCAAGCTTTGAAACGATGCCGGCACACTCTCGTAATTCAAGACTTATATAATCCGGTGCATTCCCTTCAAACTTATAATAAATCTTATGTTCCAGACTTGCCCAGAAATCCATTGCAATCGTACGAATCTGTATCTCTACCTTAACATTTGCAACACGATCTGACAGGAAAATCGGAACCGTTACCAACATATGATAACTTTTATATCCGCTCTCCTTCGGATTCTTAATATAATCTTTCACTGACACAACAGTCAGGTCATTCTGTTTCCCAATCATCTCTGCCAGGCGATAAATATCTGATGTAAAGGAACATACAAGTCGAATTCCTGCAATATCATTGATATTCTCTATCATATTATCAATGGTGATATCTAATCCATTGCGCTTCAATTTCTTTACTATACTCTCTGCGCTCTTCACACGAGACTTAATATATTCGATTGGATTGTACTTGTGAATATGTAAAAACTCGTCATTTAAAATCTCTAACTTCGTTCCTACTTCCTTAATTGCCGAATTATATAGAAAGATAAGAGTCTCCCAACTATCCACATCATCTGTATATTGTTCTGTCGTTCCCATAATCCCCTCCGTATCACAACAATTACATTATATCATATTCTTCTCAAAATATGTAAATTATTTCTATATTTTAGTTTTTTTTAATCTTCTTCTATCACCTGCATTTCCAAAAAATCAAATTCGATTTCTTCTACAAAATTATCCTGTCGGAATCTTGTTTTCCTATGTTTTTGAAATTCCTGAATATTGGAATCAAACCATATCGGTTTACCCAAATCAAAATACACACATGCTTGCTCTATCGCGTCAAAAATCTTATGTGTCCTTGTATCATTTTTAATAATCTCTATTGTCCTAGTTTGGATAATTCTGGTTTCGGATACCAAATTAAAACAGATTCGCATTTACCCTTTCCTCCGTTGACGATTTCCTTCATAAACAAGAATGGACGCTGCTACCGCTGCATTGAGTGATTCTACCGCTCCCTCCATCGGAATACGAATATACTCATCCGCACAAGATGCAATCGCTTCGTTCAAACCGTTTCCTTCATTTCCAATCAGAAAACCACTGGCTTTTGTATAGTCAAATGCATCATAGAATTTCTCACCTCTTAAGTGAGCCGCATAGAGGCACACTCCATCCTTCTGTAATTGTTGTAAGACAATCTGCAAATCTTCTGTTATAAAAAATGGAACACGGAACACGCTTCCCATAGTGGAACGAACTGTTTTGGGATTAAACAAATCTACCGTTGTATGATTCATAATAATGCCCGTTACACCAGCCCCTTCTGCCGTCCTCATTATGGTCCCGAGATTTCCGGGATCTTGCACACTATCTAATATAAGTAACAAGGTATCTTTATCCCGCATCAATTCATCCAATCTGTAACTTGGCATCTGTACCACTGCAACAATCCCCTGCGGTGTTTGTGTATCAGAAACCGATTTAAAGACAGTGTCGGATAAAGTCTCATAGCTAAAATTCTCTATTAATTTTGCACGTTCTTTATCCTTTAAAAAACTTTCTGAAACGTATACCTGTTTGAGCCATCGCTTTGGAATTTCTTCAAACATCTTAATCCCTTCCACCACAAACAATTTCTGTTTGTATCGCTCTTTTGATTTTTTCATTAAAGAATGAAGTGCTTTGACCTGAGAATTTGACATACTTGTTATCATATTATCTTCCCTTCTGTTCATCGTTATACAAAGACTCGCTTACAATAGAAAAGGCGTCACCCCTGCGACGCCTTAATACCCTTACGCCTAAACCAGATTCTTAGAAATCTGATATAAATAATCAGGTATCTCCTTTTTCATAGCTAATGCTTCATCAATATCAAAATCAACAAATTCACCATTCTTGTACGCAATCACGCGATTACTCTTCCCCTCACAAAGAAGATCCACTGCCATCGATCCCATCACAGTTGCATATACACGGTCTTTACAGCTTGGACCTCCGCCACGCTGCATATGCCCCAAAATTGTTGCACGCGTCTCAATTCCCGTCGCCGCTTCAATTCTCTTAGCCATACTCTGAGAATGACCGATTCCTTCTGCATTAATAATGATATGATGTTGTTTTCCTAACTTGCGATTATTTATAATATGATCAATTAATTTCTGTTCGTCATAATCATATTTCTCCGGCAGTAAAACATCTTCTGCACCATTCGCAATCCCACAATATAATGCAATATATCCGGCGCCTCTTCCCATTACTTCAATAATGGAACAGCGTTCGTGCGAAGTCGAAGTATCTCGAACTTTGTCAATTGCTTCCATCGCTGTATTACATGCTGTATCAAAACCAATTGTATAATCGGTACATGCAATATCCAAGTCAATGGTTCCCGGAACTCCTACCGTATTAATACCAAGAGCCGCCAATTTCTGTGCGCCTTGGAACGAACCATCTCCGCCAATTACAACTAATCCATCAATACTATGTTTCTTGCAAATCTCGGCACCCTTCTTCTGGCCCTCTTCTGTAACAAATTCCGCGCAGCGTGCAGTCTGTAGAATCGTACCGCCACGTTCTATCGTATCCGACACACTACGTGCATCCATATCTACAATCTCTTCGTTCAACAAACCGGCATATCCTCTTTTAATTCCCTTTACCGTTTTGCCTTTGGCAATTGCTTCTCTTACAACAGCACGAATTGCTGCGTTCATTCCCGGTGCATCTCCACCACTGGTAAGTACACCGATTGTCTGTATATCTTTTGTCATATAAAATGACCTCCTAAACTATAATTAAACAGAAACCTTTCTTATTGTAAACTCTTTACCTTATATTTTCAATATTCTTTTCTACAATTTTAATGTTATTTGAGCCTGCTAATTCGCTTAACTGTTCCATGAGAACCTCGCCTGCACAAACTGTCCGGTTCCTTCCCAGCCGTTTTAATGCCTTCTCCTGCGCAAGGTAAATTACAACTTCATCTTTCCCGTCTGATTCGTACAAAAGAGAATACAATGCTTCTTCTTTTTCCAGAAATTCTTCTTTCGTCGGAAACTGAATCCACAATTCCTTTGGCATATTGGAAAAGGAAACTATATTCTCACAAATAACTTTGCCGTTTTGTTCCTCTTCTATAGCTGCATGACCAATTACATAAACCTTTTCATCTGCTGCAATGGCATCTTTACATCGTTCATAATCCCTTGGAAATACGATTACCTCTACAATTCCAAATAAATCTTCAATCGTCAGAAATGCCATTTTTTGATTATTACGGGTGAATTTCACATTAATATCCGTTATCATTCCGCCAATTACCACATGCTGATTATCCTTTATCTTTGTCTCCGGATTCTCTTCATCTGACAAAAAATCTGTTGTTACAGCGGTTATGTTCTTTTTCATTTTATCAATGTAATCGTCCAAAGGATGACCGCTCAAATAGATTCCCAATACTTCTTTTTCAAAGGATAACAGCATTTCCTTCGGAAACTCTCCCACATCCGGATAGTGAATCGTATATTCTGCCTTCTCTTCTTCTGTCGCAATATCAAACAAACTCATTTGTCCGGAGAGCACATTTTTCTTATTATGAGAAACCTGATCCATAAGTGCAACATATGTGAGAGTCATCTGTTTTCTGGTTGCATCTAAACTGTCGCAGGCTCCGGCTTTGATTAGATTTTCAACGGCACGTTTATTAACATCTTTTTCTGCAACACGTTCCAGGAAATCCTGCAGTGTGCGATATTTACCCCCCAGATTACGTTCTTCAATAATCCGGTCAATCACAGGTCTTCCAACACTTTTAATTGCATATAATCCATATCGGATAGCATCGCCTTCTGCAGTAAATTCTCCTCCACCATGATTCATATCCGGAGGCAAAACCTTGATTCCAAGTTCCTTACAATGATATAAATATTCCGATGCTTTCGTTGAGTTATCGATTACAGACGTCATTAATGCCGCCATATACTCTACCGGATAATAATATTTCAACCATGCTGTCTGCATACTAATGACTGCATACGCTGCCGCATGTGATTTGTTAAATGCGTATTTTGCAAAATCTACCATGGAATCATAGATTTTATTTGCCGCTGATTCCTCAATCCCATTCGCAATACATCCGGTTATCCCTTGTTCCGGGTCCCCATAAACAAAATTCTTACGTTCCGCATCAATTACATATTGCTTTTTCTTACTCATCGCACGACGAATATTATCAGCCTGTCCCATTGTATAACCGGCAAGTTTTTGAACAATCTGCATTACCTGTTCCTGATATACAATACATCCATATGTTGGCTCTAGAATACTTACCAGTTGTGGTGTGTCATAGGAAATAGCATCGCTGTTATTTTTTCCTTTGATGTAATCCGGAATAAAATCCATCGGGCCCGGTCTATACAACGAAATACCCGCAATAATGTCCTCAAAACTCTGCGGTTTTAGTTCCTTCATGAAGCTTTGCATCCCAGCAGATTCCAACTGGAATACGCCCTGCGTCTTTCCTGTACCGATAAAATCTAAGGTACCTTTATCATTAAAATCAATCTGATCAATGTCAATGTCTATGCCATGTGATAATTTCACATTTCTTACCGCATCTTTAATTACCGTAAGTGTTCTCAACCCCAAAAAATCCATCTTAAGCAGGCCCAACTCTTCCAGTTGAACCATATTATATTCTGCAGTTGCACTTCCATCGCTTGCTCTTCCAAGTGGAACATAGTCACTCGCCATACCTGGATAGATGACAACCCCCGCCGCATGTACTGACGTGTGGTTTGGAAGCCCTTCCAAACGTTTTGCCATATCTATCATATTATGAATCTGTAAATCGCTCTCATATACACTGCGAAATTCCGGATTCATTTTCAGTGCTTTATCAATTGTAATATTAAGTTCCATTGGCACCATTTTGGCAATTTTATCCATTTGTGCATAAGGAAAATCCAGTGCTTTTCCAACTGCTTTGATTACCCCTCTTGCTGCCATTGTACCAAATGTAACAATCTGCGTTACAGAATCTTTTCCGTATTTTTCCTGAACATATTCAATGGCACGATATCTTTGTGCATATTCGAAATCCACGTCAATATCCGGCATGGAAACACGTTCCGGATTAAGAAATCTCTCAAACAGCAGATTGTATTTTACCGGGTCAATATTGGTAATCCCTGTACAATAACAAACCTTGCTGCCTGCAGCAGAACCACGTCCCGGACCAACCCAACAATCATGCGTTCTACTCCAGTTGATATAATCCCAAACAATCAAAATATACTCAACAAATCCCATTTCCCGGATAATATCTAATTCATACTGCATCGTTTTATGAATTTCTTGTATTTGTTCGTCGTTATATTCCGGATTATTCTTGTACTTTTCTTCAAACCCCTTCTCACACAAAGCATTCAAAAAATCCCACGCCGTTTCGTAACCATCCGGCACCTCATACTTTGGAATTTTGTAATTACCAAATTCTAATTCTACATTACAACGATCTGCAATTTTTTGTGTGTTCTCCAGTGCCACCTGTGCATAAGGAAAAAGTTTTCTCATTTCCTCTTCACTTTTTACATAATACTGACCGCCATCATAATGCATACGGTCTTCATCGGATACTTTCTTCCCTGTCTGAATGCACAACAATACATCATGTGCCTCCACATCGTCAGCATACGTATAATGAATATCATTGGTACATACGAACTCAATCCCGGTCTCTTTACTCAGGCGGAGCAAGTCCGTGTTCACCTGCTTTTGCTCCGGGATTCCATGGTCCTGAAGTTCAAAGAAAAAATGATCCTTCCCAAAACACTCTGCATATTTTAATGCCGTTTTCTTCGCTTCCTGATAAAGACCACGAACAAGTTGTCGCGGTATCTCTCCTGCAAGACAGGCAGATAGTGCAATTAGTCCCTCGTGGTATTGTTGTAGCGTTTCAAAATCTACTCTTGGCCGATAGTAGTAGCCTTCCATAAAACCTATGGAAACAATTTTCATCAAATTCTCATAACCCTTATTATTTTCAGCTAACAGAATCAGATGATAATATCGATCGTCTCCCGGAGCAGTCTCCCGATCAAAACGAGAATTCGGTGCTACATAAACTTCACATCCTATGATTGGTTTAATGCCTTCTTCTTTCGCCGCCTTATAAAACTCAACCACACCATACATTACTCCGTGGTCTGTAATCGCAGCACTATTCATTCCCAGTTCTTTTACTTGGGCGATATAATTCTTTATTTTATTGGAACCATCTAACAAACTATATTCCGTATGTGTATGAAGATGTACAAATGCCATTGTCTTGTTCCTTTCTAGCTTTTTTTCTTTTTAAATACGTTCGAATAACCCATTGATAACATACTTATCATCGTACTAAGCAATATGGTAAGCAAGATTAAGAACTTAACTCCTCCAAACCGGAGCATCCCTCCTGCAAAACAGCAATCAATCAACGTATAGATAAGAATACCAAATATATTAAACATCATAAAATATGCAAAAATATTATGAAACAGTAAAAACGCCATGATTAATAATGCAACTATTATGACAAAAAATACAATATACAACACTGTACCTACCCATGTATCGGAATGATTCGCCACACTTTGTGCAAATCCCGTGATGCGATTGATTCCTTCACCCATAGTCAGTTTTCCACTAATCAGCATAAGAACCAGAATTCCAGCATATGTAATACAAATAACCGCAATCCTTCCCACAATTGTGTTTACGGTAAATAACTTTGCCGCACCGGCATTCACTGCCATCGCCAATATGAACATGCATAAAAATATCAAGGCAAAATTACCAATTGTCTGCGTATGGTACAAAAAACTTACCACATAATTAATATTCTCTACCTTACTAATCCAGATGAAAAGCAGCATCGCAAGAATCCCTATCATGAGGGCAATCCATTCTTTCTTGTCTTTGTAAAAAGTTAATCCGTCAAACAATTTCTTGCCGCCTTTTCCAATCCCTTTCGCAAACGGAAACATATACAGCGTTGCAATCACAATTGCAATATAAATTGCTTCCATTATAATAAACGATAATGAAAATGAAACCATAATCAGTAATTCTACTGCACACAAGGATGAAAGATACAGATATATTCCTATTTTACTTTCAATATAATGTGCGCCCCATATACAAAATGCAAGCAAAATCAAATATGAAATTGGTTTCATTCCATCTAACCAATACAAAATAGACCATAACAAACCGGAGCATTTCTGCGTCGACTCAACAAATATCGTACTTATAATATTTTGTGGTGGTAACGTATATACGCCCAGTAACACTGACATAATTACAATCTCAAGTGAAGATACTATCGTTATATATTTATACTTCTCCTCAAACAAAAAATTCAAAACCAAAAATACAAATGGTATATTCAAGATAAACATATAACTGATAATTTTGTTTGATTGATAGGCAATGGCCGAACACCATTCTTGTCCCACATATACATCACCTTTGAAAAACAAATATATATTGGCAACTGATTGCAATACAATTAACACAATCCAGGCAATCTTTTTCCAACTTTTTGATGCTTTATTTTCTTTCGACATAACAATTCCTTTCCATAATACATTAATTAGTATATGGTAATTTCAAATTGAATTCAACCTGTTTTCAAGAACAATAACTCTCCCCTGCAAGCGTCTTCCATACCAAAATTATTACAAATTAATCCCTTGTATCGCCTGCAAATAATAAAACAGGACATGATTTCGAAAAATCACGTCCTATCTTCTTTATCTGTTACCCTTTATTTTATTTCTCCTGTAAATTCCAAAGGCAATCGCACTTTGGAGCAAAATCATAATGATAATCCCAATTGCACAGTGTTTAAAAAATCCATCCGGCAAAATTAGAATAACGGGATCTTCTAGTATGCTAAAACTCCAATATCTATTCGAAAAGACTAATTCGTGAAACAGAATGAAAATCTTTTCCCAGCTAATTAAAACAAGCACACTTACAATAAGTGGTAATATAATAGAAATAGCAGAAGCATATAGCAAATAATTCTTGTCTTTTTCCTTCCTTGTGCAAATAATCGCAATTAGTGCACATGCAAAACTAATCAAACAAGTGTACTGAAATCCCACAAAGATTCTCTTTACATCATCAAAATGAATTCTGCCACTTTCAGACATCTTAAAATCCGGAAACTCCAATGGTTTTGAATTCCAAAACATCATATAATCAACTAAAACATCATAATTCTCTTTAATCTCATCTTTGGTTAATCCAACCTCTTCTTCTAATTGATACACTTCTATATCTACATAATACACACATCTCAAGTTCAAAATGAACACAACCGAAAAAGAGAAAATAAATGTGATTAATGCCAATGTAATAAATACATTGCGTATGACTATTTTATTCAACTTCATATATTAAGAATCTGCTTTCTTACGCTTGTTTGTTACCAATTTGTATACAATTGCCAAAACAATACCTATAACTGCCAACGCCATAGCAAATACAAATGCCATCTTATAGCTTCCGGACTGGCTGTATAATTTACCCATGATAGTCGGTCCAACAATTCCTGCAATTGCAAATCCGATAAACATAATTCCATAGTTCACACTGTTGTTCTTTTGTCCGAATTGGTCTGCTGTAAATCCCGGGAACACACCCATAAAAGAACCAAAACACAATCCAATAATACAAATTCCAATCGCAAACATTACAAAATCACCCTCACCGGATAATACCAATAAACCAAGTCCTACAATAGCAAGCACAAGCATTACCATAAGTGTATGAATACGTCCAATAATATCCGATATATATCCGGCTGCCACACGTCCTGCTGCATTAAATAATGCCAAAATGGATACAACTGTTGCCGCAGTAGCTCCAGATACACCAATCATGTTCTGAGCAATTGAAGATGCCTGTGAAATCGTCATCATTCCAAATGTCGCTCCACACATTAACATAAGAATCATAATATAGAATACCGGGTCTGCAAGCATCTTAGACCAGTTCTTATTCTCTACGGCCGGTTTTCCCGAAGCACTTGAAACCGGCGGATTATAACCGGTCGGCATAAAATTCTCCGGACACTTCTCAATGATAAAAGCTCCACCACAGATAACAATCAAAAATACGATACCAAATACTTTAAACGTTCCTGTTACATCGATTTCACCAATAAGCGGCTGTGCGATCAGCGGAACAATCACAGAACTGATTCCGTAGGATGCAGTAGCAATTCCACCAATCAAACCTCTTTTATCCGGGAAAAACTTAACTGAATTACTGATAGTACATCCATATACCATCCCCATGCCAAGACCACAACCCAATCCATATCCTACCAAGAGGATAGCAAGGTTATTTGCCAATCCTGACACAAACATTCCGACACTAAATAAGATACCTCCTATAAAGATAACCCATTTCGGTCCAAGTTTATCGTTGAAAAAACCACCCGAAATCATTGTAACCGGTCCGACTGCATTCGCCACTGTAAACACAATCGCCAACGTCGCAGGTGTATACTCTGTTCCAACCACATTGGTCAAATGTGTTGCCATCGGTCCTGAAAATACACTCCATGCATAAATAGAACCAATACACAAATTAATAAGACAACTTGCGATTAAGACTGCCCATCTCTTTTTCGTGAGTTTTGCTTGTAATGTTTCACTCATTTATCTTACCTCTCTATCATATTGTTTTTCAACAAAAAAAATGAGACATGAAAACCCCATTCTCAAAATCCTCATTACATTGTAACCTTTCTGTCATTTTTTTGCAAGGAATATTTAAGAATTATATAGCAATCAAAATAGAGGTGTGTTATATTCAAATTGTGTTTATTTTTATTAAGAGGTAACTAGTGATGAGAACCGTTGATTCAATACGTACTGATTTTCCATATTTAAAATATCAGAATGGACAAAAACCAATTGTATATCTTGATAACGCTGCGACAATGCAGATTCCTGGTCCGGTTATTGATGCAATCAACCACCATCTGGAATCATCAAACGCAGTTGTTCACAGAAGTACCCATACGCTTGCGGAAAAAAGCCTAAGGCTTTATGAAGATGCCAGAGAAGTTGTCGCTAATTATATTCATGCCCCTCTTCCAAGCAATATTGTATTTACTTCTTCTACAACAGATAGTATCAACCTGGTTGTCCGTGCATTATATAATATTGTAAGAAAAGGGGATGAGATTCTAATCACAATCATGGAACACCATTCCAATTTAATTCCTTGGCAACAATTATGCGCACATACAGGTGCTGTACTGCGCGTCGTTCCATTAACCAGAAAACAGACCTTAGATACCGATTGCCTGATAAACAGCATTAACAACAACACAAGATTTATTGCGGTTTCACACTGTTCAAACGTTCTTGGTAACCTTGCCGATATAAAACGGATTTGTAACAGTGCTCACAAATTCGGTGTTCCTGTTCTAGTCGATGGGGCACAAGCAATCGCACATACCAATGTCGATGTAATGGATTTAAACTGTGATTTCTACTGTTTCTCCGGCCACAAACTAATGGGACCATCCGGTATTGGCGTCCTCTACGGAACAATTGATGCACTCTGCTCAATTCTCCCGAGTCGTTTTGGGGGCGGAATGACCAAATCCTGTAAATTACACGAAAGTATATGGGAAGATGTTCCACAATGTTTCGAAGCCGGAACTCCTAACTACATTGGTGCTACCGGATTGGCAGCCGCACTTTCCTATCGCAAACAATTAGGACTTGAACACATTTATTCTTTAGAAAAAGAACTGATGCAATACCTAGAATCTGCATTGGCGAATTTCCCACAGATACAGCTTTTAGGAGAGCCCAACCAGCATATTAATTGCATTTCTTTTCATATAGAGCGTGCATCCGCATTTGATGTTGCTATGGGATTAGACCAATTCGGAGTCGCTACACGTTCTGGCAAACTATGTTCTGAACCATTATTGGAACAACTACAGATAAAAGATGTCGTTAGAGTATCTCCTGCTTTCTACAATACAATCGCTGAATTAAATCACTTCCTAGCTGCTTTGGAGAAAATTCTAAAAGTTTTATGCAGATAAAAAGGGCATATCACACTGTGATATGCCCATAATTTTTTATTTCTTAGGTTGTCTGGATGGTGCTTTTACTGTAAATGTTTCCAGTTTTTTGTAATATTCATACTCTTCTTCAATTTCACCAGCATGTGGTGCAAATAAATCTTTCGAATGATGAATAATCTCTTCGATATGATCAAATTTACCCGGCATACGCAAACGATCTTTTGGATCATTTTCCGGCCATGTGTAAGAGAACTTACCGTTCTCATCCAGATGTAATTTGCCGCTTCTACCACAAATTGCACATTCTACATGATCCTCTCCAGGTTTTGCAATGATAAGGCTCATATTACATCCCGGACATGCTCCACCTTTATCACCGCCAAGCCATTTGCCTTCCCAATCTGTTGCGTCATCCAGCACTGCTTGTGCAACATGCTCTCCTAATTCTTTTGCCTGCTGCATGTAATCTTTACGAAGTAATGCTTCTCCCATATCAGCTACTTGTGATACATTCATATGGTCCACAATATTAGTTTGGGTTGAGAAAGTTGTGGTATATAAAGTTGCCATTCCAAGAGATGTCCAGTTCTCTGTTAAAGCTCCACCAACAGAAATCAATCCTCCCGGACGATGCTTTTTGCGACCTTTTACCCATTCCGGAACGCCTGCCATCTCCCATAAAGCGGCATCCATCTTCGGTCCGAAAACACGATCTCTAAAATCGGATACGATTCCGCAAGGCGAAAGCGACCATACCGGTGCCCCCAAAATATATCCGTCACTATCCAAAAACTTCTCTGCTAACCACGGAACATCATCCTTAAAGATACAGCCCTGAGGTCCTTCATCATTACATTTTCCATTTTTACAAGCCACGCAAGGATGTATATTACATTCATTTAAACGAATCAATTCTACATCAATGCCTTTCTCTGAGATTGCTTGCAATGCTGCTTTCACAAATATTTCCGTATTTCCGCCTTTTCTTCCGGCAGTAAATGCTACTACTTTTTTTCTAGTATCGCTCATTTGTTTGCCCCCTTTGTGATTTTTAATATTACAAAAAGGGTATCTCCAAAGGAACTCCCTTGGAGAAACCCTAAATTACTAACGTTTGCAAGGAATTGGCTTCTTCGGACAACGTGGTTTTACTGCTCCAGCACGTACAATTGCATCCTCATCACACGCATCTATACATGCTCCACATTGTGTACACTCATCCAACTCAATGACATGAACAAATCTTTTCTTTCCAAGAATTGCGTCCTCATCACATTCATCCATACAATCTCCACAACCGGTACATTTATCGGCAAGAATATGGTATGTCATAAACTTCTGGCACACACCTGCTTTACAGCCTTTCTTAGAAATATGATTTTCAATTTCTGTTTTCTGTGAATCAATTGCAGCCAAAACAGCATCTGCTACATCAACGCCATCTTCACAAAGAGATTGCGTCTTCATCATTTCTGCAAGATCCTGCATTAAGGCAAGGTCATCTCCACGACCTTTTTTTTCTGAGATGTCATTTAAAATCATTCGTAACTGTGTTACGCCTTCATAACCAAATACACATTTTCCGCATTCATCGCATTTGCTTGCAGAAACGGATTTTAAGAGAACATCTACTATACACTGATCTTCTTTTAAGTTCTTGATATTATCAACTGCACTCATAGTTATCCTCCTTATTAGTATTCATTCCAAAGTTTTGGTTTTTCTAAATTCAATCTCAAATCACATTGTAGACATCTGGAGGCTTCACACATCGCCTGATCACAGGTTAATGTCTGCTCAATCTTATCAAAGTTATTGATACGTTCTTTCGCATCAACCATCTCCGGTAATTCTTTTGGTAATTTGGAGAAACCTTCAACTCTTCCAATATATGGATCCGGGATTTCAACATCTACTAAAACTTCGCTGATATCTCCATCTCCGCCAAGGTATTTATCAATCTGTTCTGCAGCCTGGCGACCGGCAGCAATTGCCATAATGACACTCTTCGTTCCGGTTACAACATCACCTGCAGCATATACGCCTTCCATGCTTGTTTCAAGATTTTCATTTGTCTGAATATATGGACCATGTGTTAATTCAAGTTCCATATCTTCTGTACCTTCCGGCTTCTGTCCGACAGCAAAGATTACATTATCTACTTCAATAATATGATTAGAGCCTTCTACCAAATCCATGACTGCACGTCTATTTTCATCAAAATAGAATTTCTCGATCTTCTGAAGTTCCACACCTTCTACTTTATCCGTTCCGACAATTCTTAGGAACGAATGAGCCGGATGCAGAATTACACCTTCTTCTGTTCCTTCTTCAATCTCATCTGCTGATGCAGTCATCTGCTGCTCATTCTCTAAACATGCCATATGAACTTCTTTTGCACCAAGTCGGATTGCTGTTCGTGCACAGTCATATGCAACGTTACCTCCACCAAGAACCATTACTCTTTCACCGATTGGCAATGGTGATCCGCTTCTGGCTTGTTTTAAGAAATCAGCATTCACGTATACTTCCGGCAAATCATGTCCTTCAATTGGCAATACAGAACCTTTATGCGTTCCAACTGCAACAAGAACACTATCATATCCGTCTGCTTTCAATTCTTTTGGAGTCGGAGCCTTTGTATTCGTTTTAATTTCAAAACCGGCCTCAAGCATCGTATTAATTTCTCGATCCAGCATCTCATCCGGTAGACGATATGCAGGAATTCCGTAACGACACTGTCCTCCAGCTTTTTCATTCTGTTCAAATACAGTCACACTATGCCCTTTCTTGGCCAAATAGTATGCAGCTGTAAGTCCGGCTGGACCTGCTCCAATAACGGCTACTTTCTTTCCGGTCGGATCTTCCTTACGAACTCTTGCTTTCCATGAACCATCATCATTCACAGCGGCTACTTTTTTCAGTTTACAAATAGAAACAGAAGTTCCTAATTCCTTATGCTTACATTCTGCCTCACAATCATGTACACATACACTTCCCAATGTCTCCGGGAATGGAACACTCTCTCGGATAACTGCTGTTGCCTTAGAGAAATCTCCCTGTTTTATGTAACGAACATAACGAGGAATGTCTACATGTGCCGGACATGTACTTCTACATGGAACGATATTCTCTGCATAAGAACGTTCATCCTTCATAATCTTAACTGCATCCATGATAGAGCCTGTTGGACAGACTTCAATACATGCTCCACAGAAACGACATCCTGCTTCTTCTAATGATAATCCATCTCTTACGCCGGCTGCAATTCCCGCCTCTGTCTTAACGTAGTCTAATACTTTAACTCCACGTAATTCCTGGCAGGCACGTATACATCTTCCACAACGCACACATCTTGTAAATAGATGTGAAATCAATGGATTGCTATCATCATTTGCAACACTTCTTGATTTCTTTCTCCATCTTTCCGGACTTACACCCATATATTGGTACATGGACTGCAATTCACATTTTCCGTATTTTGGACATCCGGTACAGTCTGCCGGGTGTGTAGCAAGAATTAATTCCATTGCTGATTTACGGATTTTTTCAGCTTTTGGTCCGTTAATTGTAATCTTCATTCCGTCTTCTGCTATAGTCGCACATGAGGGTACAGCTTCCGCCATACCCTCAATCTCTACTGAACACAGTCGACAACCACCTTTTGCCTCCAAATCAGGATGGCTACAAAGATGCGGAATAAAGATATTGGCTTCCAACGCTGCGTCAAGAATTGACTGGCCTTCTTTTGCCTCAATCTCATTTCCATCGATTGTAATTTTCATAGAATAATATCTCCTTAGTGTTAAAACATTTATTGCTAATTAGAATCTGTCGAATATTAATATTCAAAATCATCTAACTCTGCTGCTGCATTTTCTCCAGCGATACGTCCACTGTTCAAGCAGAATCCCATTGTATTTCCTGAAAGGATAAATGGATAACTATCTCCAAAGATATTACATGCATCTGTACCTACACAGTATAATCCAGGGATAACCTTAGCATCCTGTGTAAGAACCTGTGTCTTATGGTTGATCTTAACACCACCAAGTGAACCATATGCTCCAACATTCTGTTTACAGCAGTAGAATGGTCCTTTTTCGATTGGCTGCATATAACTTCTGTCTTTTTCGAAGATTTCATCAAATCCGCCTGCACACATATCGTTGTATTCTTCAACCTGTTCAACTAATCCCTGAACATCAATACCAGCTTTTTCAGCAAGTTCTTCAATTGTGTCAGCCTGTGTGATATTTGGATATCCGTCTGCTAAATCTCTCTCCCACTGCTCATCGAAGTGATCGTATAAGTCATGTGGATGTACGTGAGAAATAATATCCGGACCTTTTTTCTTATATTTCTTTAATAATTTGCTATCAAAGATAGAGAATGCAATGCTACCAGGCTGTGCTGTAATTGCATTACCGGTAAATGTTGTATTACCAATCTGATCTTCCGGCATAAATCTCTGTCCGTTGCGGTTAACCCAAAGACAAGGCTGACGGAATGCACCATCTAAAATAAAGTGGTTCATGTTGTCCGGAAGCTGATACATAAGTTCCATTGTTGATGGCTCTTTTCCTGCTCCTGCTTCCCAACACATCTTCAGACCATCACCTTTCATACCAGGGATTGCAAAGTTGAAGATTGTTTTCTGGAATTCATATCCGGTCTCTTCTTTAATCATCTGTGGGTTGTCTCCAAATCCACCTGTTGCAACGATTACTGAATTCGCTCTTGCTTCGATTTCTTCACCGTTTTTATCTTTTGCAATAACACCAACTGCTTTACCATCTTCCATGATGATTTTTGATACAGGTGTTTCTAACATAAATTCAACACCTAAATCTTTTGCACGTTCTGTCATCTTCTTTGTCATGGCTGTAGCCGCACGTGGTCCAGGAATTCCGCCACCTTCCGGCTTACATACATGCCATGTAAATTCACCATCTGAGTATGGTCTTGTTGCTTCCGGTGCACCAAACGCACGCTGAACGCCTACGAATTCAACACCCATCTCAACTAACCAGTCAATGGTATCTCCTGATTTAAAATAATAATCACGAACCATACGTGCATCTACACGGTAATGTGTAAAGTACATATGTTTACGGAAAGCTTCACCCGGTGTAAGCGCAACCATGTGTTCACGCTGTATTCTGGAACCAACACCTAATGGTCCCATACCCATATTAGCAGCTCCTCCTGTTGTATTAGATTTTTCAAAAGTAATTACTCTTGCACCATTCTCAGCTGCCGCAATCGATGCCGCCAATCCGGAAAGACCAGCTGCAACAACAATTACATCAGTTTCTAACTGTTTCATTCTTCTACCTCCACTTTGATATAATTGATTCTATATTATACTGTTTTGAAAACTTTTTCTTTGTATTTCTGTCCAAGTTCCTGAGCACGTTTCATGTTGTCCGGATTTGCATAGAAACCACCCTGTGTATGTGCAATCTCTTCTAAGTGTTTTGCACGTCCCGGAACGGTTGTACGATCTTTTGTAAGACCATCTTCCTGGATAACGAATTTCCATTTTCCATCGGCTGTCTTCTCTAAATCTCCACCGGCACCACATACCTGACACTCGATAGGGAACTGAAGTCCATCCCACTGTTTCTCTCCAAGTACAAGTGCGTTAGAATGACAGTTTGGACACCATCCGGCATCTTCATCACCTAACCAAGTTCTCTCTTCTGCAGGAGTATTTACTGCTTTCATAATGTTCTCGCCCAATTTTCTTGCACGAGCCATTAATTCATCATCCAATACACACTGACCAAATCCCGGTACTCTCTTAGCCAATAACATATCTACAACTCTCATGTCTGTTGTAAACATAGTTGCCTGTAATCCTTCTAATGCCATTGACTGCCAGTCTCTTGAAGAACCACCTACTGCAATCAATCCTGCAACACGGTCTTTATGTTCAATTGCACCAATTGTCTCTAAGAATGCAGTTTCATAACTCAAACTTCTCTGTGCAAATTTGAGATATGTTGCTGATGGCATCAAATCATATGTAGGTACAGAGTAGATTACTGCATCCTGTGCCAACATTACATCCATAATCTTCTTCTTGTCATCTTTCGCATCCAATACACATCCTGTGTATTTACCCTGTGACATTGATTTTGTACATGAAGTACATCCGGTACAATCTAAGATATTATAATCCTTCAGATTGATCATTGTTACTTCTGCACCCTGCTCCTCACAATACATTAATGCTTCCTTAAGCAAAATCTCGTTGTTGCTGTTCTTACGTCCAGCTGCAATACCCATTACTTTAATAGCCATTTCTCTTCCTCCGTTAATTATTGTTTGATTGAACTCTTCTCTAAAATCTGCTATATTCAATACATATTTAAAAGTATATCATTTTAGCCTTGAACATTCAAGGGAATGTTTGTATATTTTTTATGGAATTATAACGAAACAGAGGTGTATTTTATGACATATTTAACATGTAGTTTCCCATCTGAACAGATGTCAACAAATATGGAATTTATCGTACTTCTTCCGAAGGTGAGGCCCGGTGTATTCCAGACTCCGGCTGAAGTAAAATCTTCCATTCCATTCCAGACATTATACCTCTTACACGGTGCATTTGATGACGGATTCACATGGGTTCGTAATACGAATATTTCAGAACTGGTAGACACCTACCAATTTGCAGTTGTATTGCCTTCTGCACGTAACTCTTTTTATTTGGATGACCCGGAAGGACTTCCATACTACTCCTTTCTTACGGAGGAGTTAATTCCTTATACCCGGGAAATCTTCCCATTATCAACCAAAAGTTGCGATACTTTTATCGGTGGAGTTTCCATGGGCGGATACGGTGCCGTCCGTTGTGCACTGCTTCGCCCGGATCTGTTTGAAAAAGTATTTAGTTTCTCCGGAGCTCTCAATAGCAGAATCTCTTCCCTCTTTGTGAAAAACTGTGGTGGACACGTTCCGACACCTTTAAAAAACCACAAAGAACTTGAAGGAAGTAACGAGGATTTGCTTCATCTGCTTAAACAGGTTGTTCCGGCAGACAACAAGCTTAGTTTTTATATCAATTGCGGAAAGAAAGATATTTTCCTAAAAGACAATATTCACTTTTCGGAAGAAGCATCAAACCTCGGACTTCCGGTTGTGTTCGAATCCAATCCCGGAGAACACAATTGGAAATATTGGAATAACGAGCTTGAATCTGCCATTCAGTGGATGCTCGAATTATAGATAATCACCAAAACCTCCCGCAACGTTAGATACATTTATCTTCTAACGCAAGGGAGGTTTTCGATTCATATAAATGTCACCAATGTCAACAATAAAAGATGTGCCGGATAAAAAATATAAAAAAACCATTTTTGTTTTTTTCCTTGTTTTCCTTTATAGCAGGATAACGGAATCAGGACTAGCAGTGCCGCAAGTTCTATCCATCCGACCATGATTGCAAGAATAATAATGGCACATGCCATTCCAACCAGCGGAGTCTTTCTTAAACAATAGAGGAGTACTATGACCAGAACTCCTGCTGCCCCATAATCCGTAACAAACACCAATTCTGCCAAAACAACTGCTATTCCGAGCGGCAACGCTTTCAACAGGATTCTTTGGTTTGCATTTTGTATCTCATTGGTTTTTTCCCACAAACATAAAACCGCTAATCCGAACAACAGCGTAAACATAACGTTGCTATATCTGGGACTTATGCTACCAGAGAAAGCAATATCATACGGTATCTCAGAAATCAGAGCAAATAGTAATAATCGCAGAAGGTATTTTTTCCTGCTTTTTGTATGTTGCAATCCTTCTACAATACAAAAACAATAAATCGGAAATGCGATTCTGCCAATTCCGCGCAACACCTTGTATACTCCAACCGCATAGATTCCAAAGAATCCATAAATGTCTGCCATAAAAATTGCCGCACAATGGTCAATCAGCATGGTAAGAACGGCCAGCATTTTCAGGTGGTACGCGGTAATTTCTTTTTTTATTCCTATCGTCATCCTAGACTCCTGACATATTTACGGTTATTTTATCTAAATGCCAGATTTCATCTACATACTCTTGAATGGTTCGATCAGAAGAGAATTTTCCCACATGTGCCATGTTCAATATTGCACTCTTTCTCCATGCTTCCGGATTCTGATAATACTCCTCAATCTTCTTTTGCGCACGCACATAAGAATTAAAATCTGCCAATATGAAATAACGATCCGCAACCTGACCATAAGGAACACTAATCAGGGAATTATAGAGTTCACGGAACAATTCCCTGTCATTTGGAGAGTAAGTTCCATCCACCATCTGGTTGAGCACTCTTCTTATCGCCTCATTGTTGCTGTAAATATCCATTGGATGATAATCGCCACGCTGTTCATGTGCAATTACTTCATCTGAACTCATACCAAAAATAAAGATATTATCCGCTCCAACTTCCTCATACATCTCCACATTGGCACCATCCATTGTTCCAATTGTCAATGCACCATTTAGCATAAATTTCATATTTCCGGTTCCGGAGGCTTCCTTACTTGCGGTTGAAATCTGTTCACTTACATCCGCTGCTGCAAATATCATCTCCGCAACAGAAACACGGTAATCTTCTATAAACACTACTTTTATCTTACCTTGAATATCCGGATCGTTATTAATCACTTGTGCAACATTATTGATTAATTTAATGGTGCTTTTAGCGTTACGATATCCGGCAGCCGCTTTTGCTCCAAAAATAAAGGTTCTTGGTACGAATTCCATGTTTGGATCATCTTTCAGCTGATTATACAGATGCATTACATGCAGGATATTCAACAACTGACGTTTGTATTCATGCAAACGTTTTACCTGCACGTCAAAAATAGAATTCGGATCTAACTCAATTCCATTGTGTTCTAATACATATTTTGCAAGCCGAACCTTATTTTGATATTTTATCTCCGCAAATTCTTTCTGCACTTTTGGCACATCTGAAATAGCAGCAAGTTTTTCAAGCTTAGACAAATCCGTAATCCATTCCTTGCCTACATGACGCGTCACCCATTCTGCCAAGAGTGGATTTCCATGTGCAAGAAATCTTCTTTGTGTAATTCCATTTGTTTTATTGCTAAATTTCTCCGGGAACATTTCGTAGAAATCGCGAAGCTCCTGTTTTTTTAAAATCTCGGTATGAAGCCGTGCAACCCCATTTACAGAGAATCCCGCACAAATCGCCAGATGTGCCATTCTTACCTGTCCATCATATAAAATTGCCATCTTGCGGATTTTCTCCTCGTTATTCGGATATTTTTCCCGAATTTGCAACTCGAAACGGCGATTAATCTCATCTACAATCTGGTATACCCTAGGGAGAAGACGTTCAAATATTTCGATTGGCCATTTCTCCAAAGCTTCTGACATAATAGTATGATTGGTGTACGCAACCGTTTTTGTTGTAATATCCCATGCTTCTTCCCAGGATAAGCCTTCTTCATCGATCAAAATACGCATAAGTTCTGCTACTGCAACCGTCGGATGTGTATCATTCATCTGAAATACAACCTTATTCGGCAATTCTTTCAAATTAGAATAATTCTTTTTAAATTTCTCAATTGCTCTTTGAATACTTGCTGACACAAAGAAATACTGTTGTTTCAAACGCAATTCTTTTCCTCTGATATGATTATCATTCGGATAGAGAACTTCGACCAGATTTCTTGCCAGATTCTCTTCTTCTACGGCTTTATCATAATCTCCTTTGTCAAAAGAAGACAGTTTAAATACTTCCTTCGGTGAAGCATCCCAAATCATAAGTGAGTTGACCACATGATTATTATATCCTACGATTGGCATATCGTATGGTGTTGCCAAAACAGACTGATAGTTTTCATGAATAAACTTCATCTCTCCGTTTTCTAATACTTCCTGACGAATATTGCCACCAAACTTGATTTCATAACAGTATTCCGGGCGTTTCATCTCAAACGGATATCCGTTTTTCAGCCAATTATCCGGCACTTCAATCTGGAATCCGTCTTCTATTTTTTGTTTGAACATCCCGTATCTGTAACGAATTCCACAACCATAGGCTGCATATCCCAAAGTAGACAGTGAATCCATGAAACAGGCTGCAAGACGTCCCAAACCGCCATTCCCCAATGCCGGGTCCGGTTCCTGATCCTCAATCACGTTAATATCTAATCCAATCTCTTCTAAAGCCTCTTTCACTTCGTCATAAGCACATAAGTTAATCAGGTTGTTTCCAAGTGCGCGACCCATAAGAAATTCCATCGACATATAATACACGGTCTTCGGGTCTTGTTTCTCTTGTGCCTGTTGTGTTGCAAGCCACTCTTCCATGACCACATCCCTAACCACATAAGAAACTGCCTGAAATATCTCTTCCTGAGTTGCTTCCTGCAAGGTCTTTCTGTATAACACTTTGATATTATCCGTTACATTCTTAATAAAATTCTTTTTGCTAAACACTTTGTCTCTCATCGTCTCTGCCCCCATTTACCAATTATTAACAATGCATATATATGCGAAAAAGGGGGAGAGCCTGTTGGGCTCTCTCCCTTTCTTATATACTACAGTTTGCACACTGCAAGTTGTACTTTCTCGCCGTTAATATTCCATTCTTTCTCAAAGCCATCTGTTCTACCTGCCATTATTTGTTCCGCAAGTACTTCAGACTGAATCTCTTCGGCATTACGCTCAAAAATCTGTGCCACATTAGCTTCTGCCACATAAGAAACACTAATATGATCCATTACTTCAAAGCCTGCTTCCTTACGCATTGTCTGGATCTTACTGATGATTTCACGAACAAATCCCTCTTCTAAAAGCTCATCTGTCAGTTGTGTATCCAGAACAACCGTAATATTATTGTCGTTCTCAGTTACATAACCTTCTTTCTGTGTCATCGTAATCAGCAAATCCTCTTCTAATAATACAACCTCTTCACTAATATTGTCAAGAATTAGTGCTCCGGTACTACGAATTTCTTCCATCGCTTTGTTTCCATCCAGCTGCGCAAGTGTAGTTTGGATCTGTTTTAAGTATTTTCCAAATTTTGGTCCTACGGTTCTTAACTGTGGTTTAAACTGATAACTTGTATATTCTGCAACATCTTCTGTAAACAGAACCTGTTTTACATTCAGCTCATCTGCAATAATGTCAACATAGAAGTCACTTAATACGGCCGGAGCTTTCACATACATAAGTCCAATTGGCTGACGATTTTTAATACTTGCCGTATTTCTGCATGCACGTCCCATAACAACAATCTTCAACACTTCATCCATTGCCGTTTCAAGTTCTTTGTCAATATATTCTTCCTTTACAACAGGGAAGTCACACAGATGAATACTTTCCGGTGCATTGGAATCTAAGGAACAAACCAGATTACGATAGATATCCTCTGACATAAACGGAATCATCGGTGCTGCTGCTTTTGCAATTACTACAAGAGCAGTATACAGGGTCATGTAAGCGTTAATCTTATCCTGTTCCATACCTTTTGCCCAGAAACGTTCTCTGGAACGTCTTACATACCAGTTACTCATCTCGTCTACAAATTCTTCAAGTGCTCTTGCCGCTTCCGGTATTCTGTAGTTTCCAAGATTATAATCAACTGCTGCAACGGCAGAATTTAATTTCGATAACAACCATTTATCCATAACGGTTAATTTATCATATTCCAATTCGTATTTTGTTGCATCAAATTTATCAATGTTTGCATATAACACATAGAACGCATACGTATTCCAAAGTGTTCCCATGAATTTGCGCTGACCTTCCGATACTGCTTTGCCATGGAATCGATTTGGCAACCATGGAGCACTGTTAATATAGAAATACCAACGAATTGCATCTGCTCCGTATTGTTCTAATGCTTCAAACGGATCTACGGCATTCCCCTTTGATTTACTCATCTTCTGCCCATTTTCATCCTGAACATGACCTAATACAATTACATTTTCATATGGAGCTTTGTTAAATAATAGCGTAGATTCTGCCATCAATGAGTAGAACCAACCTCTTGTCTGGTCTACTGCTTCCGAGATGAATTTTGCCGGGAATTGTTGTTCAAATAATTCTTTATTTTCAAACGGATAATGATGTTGTGCAAAAGGCATTGCCCCGGAATCAAACCAACAATCAATTACTTCCGGCACACGTTTCATCGTTCCACCACAAGAACAAGGAAATGTTACGGCATCAATATATGGTCGGTGGAGTTCCACTTTCTCATTCTCCGGATTGTTACTTCTTTCCGCAAGTTGCTTTCTGCTTCCGATTGCTTCTTGATTTCCACACGCTTCACATTCCCAAATATTCAGCGGTGTACCCCAGTATCTATTACGTGAAATACCCCAATCCTGAATATTCTCCAGCCAATTTCCAAAACGTCCTTCTCCAATGGATTTTGGAATCCAATTAACAGTCTTATTATTTGCAACAAGATCATCCTTCACCGCGGTCATTTTGATAAACCATGACTCCCTTGCATAATAAATCAATGGTGTATCACATCTCCAACAATGCGGATAATCATGCTCGAACTTCGGTGCATCAAAAAGTTGGCCTCTCTCTTCTAAATCCTGAAGAATCTTGTTGTCTGCCTTCTTAACGAAGATTCCGGCATACGGAGTATCTTCTGTTAATTCACCTTTTTCGTTTACAAATTGAACAAATGGTAAATTGTACTTACGTCCTACATTGGCATCATCTTCACCAAATGCCGGTGCAATGTGTACAATACCTGTACCATCTGACATCGTTACATATTCATCACATGTTACAAAGAAACCTTTTTTGTGCTGTTTAGATGCTACTTTCTCGGCACATTCAAACAACGGTTCATATTCTTTGTATTCCAGATCTTTTCCTGTGTAAGACTCAAGAATCTCATACGCCTTGATTCCCTGTTCTTCGTCTGCAAGTTTTCCGAGAACCTGGTCCAACAGAGCCTTTGCCATATAGTAGATACAGCCATCTGCAGCTTTTACCTTACAATACGCATCATTTGGGTTCACACACAATCCAACGTTCGATGGCAATGTCCACGGTGTTGTCGTCCAAGCCAGGAAATATGCATCTTCTCCCGCCACTTTAAATCTTACAATTGCAGAACGTTCTTTTACGGTTTTGTATCCTTGTGCAACCTCTTGTGATGATAACGGAGTCCCACATCTTGGACAATATGGTACAATCTTAAAACCTTTGTATAATAAATCTTTGTCCCAAATTTCCTTCAATGCCCACCATTCTGATTCAATAAAGTTATCATCATATGTTACATACGGGTCATCCATATCTGCCCAGAATCCAACCGTTCCGGAAAAATCTTCCCACATTCCCTTGTATTTCCATACCGATTCCTTACACTGGTTAATAAATGGTTCCATTCCATATTCTTCAATTTGTTCTTTTCCATTCAATCCAAGAATCTTTTCTACTTCCAACTCTACCGGAAGTCCATGTGTATCCCATCCTGCTTTACGCGGTACATACTTGCCTTTCATTGTCTGATATCTCGGTATCATATCTTTGATTACGCGGGTTAACACATGACCGATATGAGGTTTTCCATTTGCGGTAGGCGGACCGTCGTAAAATGTATATGTCTCACATTCCTTACGATTCTCCATAGATTTCTTAAAAATATCATTTTCTTTCCAAAATGCTTCAATCTGTTTCTCACGTTCCACAAAATTCATATTCGAATCTACTTTGTTGTACATTTCATCCTCCTTATAATGCACGTTCTACTATTATATTCTTATCACAAAAAATGCCCGCTCCTGTAACCAGGATGCGAGCATACGATATACCACCTAATTACAATGTACTTTGGATTCCTCCAGCATACTTGTTCCCTGTAACGTAGGAAATACGTCAGTCCTTACTCTTCCAATGAATTTCTGTCTGCAACTCTGAAGTGATATTCATTCTGACCGTACTCGTATCGGTTCCCACCATCTCCGACTCTCTGAAACTTTCCCATCAAAACTACTGTCTTCGTCTTCGTCTTTCTCTTATATTCAAACACTTTCTAAGTATATATGGTCATTTTTTTATTGTCAAGGATGATTTCTGCCTGAAATGCTAAAAATCACCGTATTGTTCTAACAAGTCCTCGTACTCCGTTGAATACTCGATTTCTTCCGGCATGTTTTCTGCCATATCAACAAAAACTGCCCAAAATACAATCGATAATATGATAGAAATTGCGGATAATATAATTGCAGTAATTGCATATGATTTTACTTGCTTCTTGCCCAATGCAATACATGCAAAAACGATACCCAACAACGCAAATACATAATTCACACACCAACAGAATGTCAGTATTGCAAGAATTCCCATAATCAATGAAACAATCGACATTGTATTACTCTTAGGAGACGACGCCGTTACCATTCCATAATTTGGTGTTGGCTGGTTATACCCGCCTCCCAT
>JAZUQL010000006.1:0-2519 GCA_045605685.1 Lachnospiraceae bacterium | reverse complement strand
TTGGTTTTCCTAATTGTCTTCCTAAGACCGCTTGGCCTCCGACTTCTCCCAAGAGTTCACATCGACGGAGTGGTTTGGCACCTCGATGTCGGCTCATCGCATCCTGGGGCTGTAGCAGGTCCCAAGGGTTGGGCTGTTCGCCCATTAAAGCGGTACGCGAGCTGAGTTCAGAACGTCGTGAGACAGTTCGGTCCCTATCCGGCGCGGGCGTAGGATATTTGAGAGGAGCTGTCCTTAGTACGAGAGGACCGGGATGGACGAACCACTGGTGTATCTGTTGTCGTACCAACGGCATGGCAGAGTAGCCAAGTTCGGACGGGATAAACGCTGAAGGCATCTAAGCGTGAAGCCCCCCTCAAGATGAGATATCCCATTCTTTAAAGAAGTAAGACCCCTTGAAGAGTACAAGGTAGATAGGGCAGAGGTGGAAGTACGGTAACGTATGTAGCTGACTGTTACTAATCGGTCGAGGGCTTGACCAAATATTTTTCTCAGCTGTGTGAAATTTTGAAGGTATATAAAAAGATAAAAAAATTTTAAAAAATATATTCACAAAACATAAATTTCCGCGTATAATATTACGTGGAATGTGTTATATAAGGATAAAGGGGAATCATACAGTGGCAGTATGACGGTCTCCAAAACCGTTCACGGGGGTTCGAATCCCTCTTCCCCTGCTTAAAGATTCAAAACGAATTGTTTTGGGTCTTTTTTTTTAGGTTATAATATGTTAAGATATAAGAAATATGATATGAAAAAATGAAAGAGAGATGGTAATATGTTATTTGTATTAATTGGTGGAGTAGTTTTAATTGCAGTTATTGTAGCTGTTGTCGCATCTGTTGCCGGAACGGCCGCAGCCGTAGCAGATGAAGATTCAATGGATTAAAAATGTACTGAGATGTATAAGGTAAAGAATCTGTATAACAGGTTCTTTTTTTTTGGTAAAAATTATGTAATAACAGAAAATAATTATGAAAGATATGTATTGTTTGAGTACTATAGAAAAAAATGGTTAAGAAGAAAGAATGCTTTTGGGTTTGCAAGAGTAATTATGTTTAATAAAAATAAGTAAAAGAAATAAAAATTGTGAAAATTGTCAACGTTTTTGTGAAAGTTTTGTCGTTAAAATAAAGTGCATAGTAAAAGTCACAAAATGTCGAAACCCTAATTGACATGCCCCAAAAAACGTGCAATAATCAGCTTGTCGAGAGGAATTAATTGGAAGTAGTGAAAGGATACTGAACGATGAAAGAAAAGAAAATCAAACTTATGGCTACTGAAGAAGTTCGTGAGTTTGTAAGTGCGGCTGAAAAATGTGATTTTGACATTGATGTTCTTCATCAGAAAATCACAATTGACGCGAAATCACTGTTGGGAGTTTTAAGTTTAGGTTTGGCAAAAGAGCTTACAGTTAAATACTGGGGCGAGAATACATTATTTGAAAATGTAGTGACCAAATATGCAACAGTGTAACGAAAGATTAGTTTGCAGATAGTATACTATTTGCATCTATATAACAAAAGTGCACCAAAAATAGCAACATATGTATACGGTGTATGTGTTACTATTTAAAAGTCTGGGCTTTGTGATGTATGATTCTCTATGGAACCTTGTAAAAAATAATAATACAGAAACGGTTCAGGAAGGCATAGAGTAGATAAGTTCAGAAAAAATTATACAAAATGAAAGGAGATAATCGTGTACATACTTCCAGTACATGATAAAGAAAAATGCAAAACAAAGGAAAGAAACGGGTTTTGAGTGCCGTATTGGCATCCACATTGTTGGTAGGCGGAATGGCAGTTCCATCAACAGGTAATGTTGTTCAGGCGCAGGCAAAATTTGCTCGCGAGGCAGACGGAAGACCGATTTTTAGCGGTAAGCCAGAAGATTTAGATGCGTTCGTGGATACTATCTTTGATGACATGACACTGCAAGAGAAAGCTGTTTACGCAGTTCACCGTTATGCAGAAGGAGGACTTACCTTAGCAAAAGGCTATAAGCTTCCAAGCGGAAAAGGTGAAATCGACGCAGTTCAGGGACGTTACACCGATTTCCCGGCTATGCAAGGATTAGGACAGTCTTGGAACCTTGACTTGATTAACAAGGTAGGTGATGTAATAGGTGATGAAAGAAGGGGCGACCTTTCTAATTATGAAGGAATGACAATGATGTTCTCCGCAGAAGGAGATATTCGTGTGAATCCATTAGTAGGAAGATTTGAAGAAGGATTTTCCGAAGATCCTGGAATGGTTGGAGATATGATTACTGCTATGGGTAATGGTATCACAGGAAATGGCGATGCGAACAATCCGGATGGTTTCTGGCTGAAATTAGGATTAGGAACAAAGCATTACGCTAACTATTCAGGAGAATTTTTCAGAAACTATGGTAGTAGCTATAATAGTAACAGAGGAATGCAGGAGTTCCAGTTAAAAGGATTCTTAGATGGAGCTGAGAACGGAAGCTTTAACGGTGTTATGACTTCTTACGGAAGATTCAACGGAATCCCGGCA
>JAZUQL010000005.1:0-1574 GCA_045605685.1 Lachnospiraceae bacterium | reverse complement strand
AATTTCAAATTTCGAAAAATATTTCATTCCTTTTTCCATCTGTTCCTCCAAAAAAGCATCCGCATGCACATCTTCTAAGACCTAACGATGTACAAACGGATGCTTTCTGCATCTACTACCCGGTGGCAGTTCTTTCTCTATAAATATGATTTATTATAAACTAGGAATAGCCGGAATGCAACGGAAAGTTTCTTTAAAATACCAGTCAATAATGATATAATTACATTCGTGATATAGAACCCAATGATTGGAGGAATCAAATAAACCGTGAAACATCTCACACAGAATCTGCCAATAGCAGTCATTCGGAAATGGACACTACAGATACGACCAAAACGGTACAAAGAGGGACTGTAAAAATCAATGATGAAGTTCAAATTATAGGATTGGATCAAGCCAAAAAAGAGAGCGCTTATTTTTTCCTTCGTCGGCATCCCGGAGATTGTTTTTAGCAACTTGCTTCTTTTCTGTTTTTGATGTCTTTTGCAAAAATTAATTCAAATCAAAAAAATCAAGACTCCAACTTCGCTTCCGCCTTTTCCTGACGTTGCTGATGTTCTTTTCGCATTTCCCGACGCGTATCATCCATAATTTCATCTACTTCCGAAATCAACTTATCCCATTCCCTCAAAGTGAATGAACTTGCCCCAATCTGAAAAGATTGCTCCGTATCGCCACTTTTTATCTTCTCGTATATCTCATTACGTTTTTCTTCCAATTGTTTTTCGAATTTAAATTTATGCGCCTGCGTTTTATATTCTGTATGATTTTGCATGTTATATGCCCCTACACCTTTGATATCCATAGTTCTCCCTTCTGCCTCCTTATGCTCTACAACATAAAAACGTCTATTTTCAAATTCATTCCTTTGAAAATAGACGCTTTCCTTAGCTATCACATATATCGGCAATCATTCTTTTTTCTGAATCGCTTAAAGTGTTACATCCACACGAATTGTTTTCCCGGATTTCCCAAAATGTTTTTCCTCCAATTCGAACATCTCTTCTAATATCTTTTTCTCCGACTCATGTACGTCACATATATTGGTATCAGGCAATGCTTCCTCCTCTTTGTTTTCGGAGATATTTTCATCTGTATGTACCTCTTCCGGTAGCGTACCTTCTGCCTGATTGGAAGCAGCGACCTCTTCTTCCGTAGGCATCTCTTGGAACTTCTGACTGCTTGTAAACTTATGAAAAACATGTGCTAATCTCGTGGTGTCACCCATGATTCTCTGTGCTGCTTTTAATTTCTCACCTTTTGGGATATTTGCATTATTCACAATCGTCTTTAGCTCTGCAAGTTTTGCGTTCATTCGATTTACGTGGAGGCGTTCTGCCTCTTCTTTTGTCTTGCACTTTTCAAGCCTACTCTCATAGGCTTCCTGCTCCATCCGGTCTGCACGGTATTCGGCATATAATTTCGGGTCTTTCGCACGAAGCTTCTCTTCCTCTTCAGGACTTAATTCCTGACCACTTGCAATCTTTGCATAAATGGCACTATATTCATTTCCTTCTCTCTCTTGCCGGAGTTGCTCTTGATACAATTGAAGTTGTCGTTCTTCCAAGGTTAAT
>JAZUQL010000004.1:0-9015 GCA_045605685.1 Lachnospiraceae bacterium | reverse complement strand
TGCATCTGCTCAGCAGAAGCTTCATTATGGGTTTGCTTCTGAAGTAGAACGAGAAAATTTTCTTGGTTATTGCAAAACTAAAATTGTTAGATTTCTCCTCAGTATTACAAAAACAAATGCTAATCTTGGACGAGGCGAACTAAAGGTTATTCCATGGATGGATTTCACACAGGAATGGAATGACAAAAAGCTTTGTGAAGAATTTAATATTGATAAAGAACTATGGAATTATATTGACAAATTTATTCCGGATTATTATGAAGATTATAAAAGTGGATTTGATAAATGAAACCTGAAACACGATTAAAAAAATTTATTGATAAATATTGGAAAGATAAATAGATAACAGATGGGTTCAGTATTTGGATTGACCAAAAAACCGATATCTGGTATTTAATTGGTTTTGACATCAATAAGAAGATGTTCATTATTTCAAAATCAAAAGAAGAAGATGAGACATATTTAGACAAATTCAAAACATTATTTCCAGGATATGATTTTAGTTTGAATGAAAATGAGTGGAATGATATAGAATTTTTTCCCGGATTTTATCATGGCGTAAATGTTATGTATTTACGAGAAGAAGGTGGGATTGAAACTGTTCAAGGGGGTTGTGGAATTTATGGGTTTGTTTAATGATGTATATTTGAAAATTTTGAATGAAGAAAAATGTTATTACGGATTTCAAATAAATGACCAGACATTTAAGCCGTTTGAATATAAAAAAGTTTTTTGTGCTCCTTCAGATTTAAATAAAGATTTAAACCATGTATTAAACCGATTGTTAAAACGAACAAATAATACATATACGTTAGAGGATGTTTTTATTGTTTTGAAAAGAGGCCTTGACAAATTTCTTACAATGGCAAAAACAAAATATAAAGATCGAAGAACAAAATCTTTTCATATTATTTCAAAGGAATATTCAGATTTCAAATTGGTAATTCAAATTGTGAGAAATAATCAAAAAGATATGTTCAAATATATGGAAGATCCATCCGAATTTTTCTATGGTTGTGATTATGTATGTTTTTTGTATACAATTCTAGAACCAACAATGGCGAAAAAACCAAAGGATGATGAATTATTTGTAGAAGAAACCAGTAATAATTCAACTGCAACTGAAAATGTTTTGTACGTTGATTAATATCTTTCCTTTCTTTCGTTTGGCCCTGGTAAATTGTAAAAAATTTGCCAGGGTTTTTCTTTACTTTTTGAAAACATTTGTTATATTATCGGTATCGATATGAATTAATATTTTATTTAATTAAAGGAAAAAAAATGCAAAGAGAATTAACTGAAGCAGAAAAAAAGGAACTTTATACACTTATTGCTACTGGTGGGTGTGGTAATCGTTATTCATCTGGTTTTTGCGTGAAATGCAAAAATATGATTAACGCTTTGACCGGCGTTGCCGACATTTCTCGTGGCGAAGATGCATTTTCTATTCGACTAAATCCGTGTAACCAGAGACACCTAAAGTATTTTGAAATTTTTGAATTACCGTCAACGGCCCGATGGATTGGAATTCGTGTAGCAGATATTGAAAAGATTTCAAAATATTTCTGAGAGATAAAGTTATGTTTAAGACTACTGAACAACGTTTGCACGATGCCAAGCTTCAAGAAAAAAATGTGGCTGATCATTTTGAAAAATTTATTAAAGCTGATGAAGAAGTTAAAAATAAGATTATTAAGGATTTACAAGAACGTGGTAAAAGTTTTTCGCAAGAAGATTTGAATAGAGTTAGAATTAAATATGCAAATATTGATAATAAATACTCAGTTGATTTATCAGCCTGGATTGATGATAAATGCGTATTTAATGTTGAAGTAAAAACTATTGAATTTGATAGTGAAAAACCAAACATGCATAAACGTCCTATTGTACCCATTACTGCAGAAACCGGTACTTTTATAAAAAATGGTTTAGTTCATTTTTATGACAATAGCTGTTTGAATCGAATACCTCTTTATTTTATAGTATATGACGAACATGCGTTTGTTAATGGTACAAAAACAGAAAATTTCTTTTATTTTTATGATGCGGCAAGAACCAGATTTTTTGTTAAAGTAATTAATATGTTTTTTAATGTTACAAAAAAATACGGTTATAATTCAGATACTATAGAACGTGCTACCACAGCATTACAAAATTATTTTAGACGTTTCAATATTTTTATTCCAACACCGAAAAAAACGAAAAAAATTCAAGGGCAGCTATTTGTAAAATGGAATAAAAACGGCGCTATTTCATTTTTCCCTGAGAATTGCAGAATTTTTCCAACTAAAACTTTTTCATAAGCGCCTTTACTTTTTCTTTATTCTTGTTATATTAGTTATATGAATTAACATTTAATTGAAAGGCATAATATGAATATGATTGATAGAAGTAATTCCAGATCGCAGTCTAACCCAGCATTTGGTAGAGTTGCGTATGTTTCAGATAATGAAGATCTGGCTAAGCATGGTTTTATTACTCCGATGAATTTGGTGTATGTGCGTGGAATTGAAAAAAAGACCGGGAATTATGTTGAGTATAAAGATGATTATGAAGAACGTGTTAAAGATTTTGTGAATAATCTGATGTATATTTCTGAATTGCATGACCAGACTATTCAGAAAGATTCCGGCGGACGTCGTAGAGGATTTCTGTTTGTTACTGTGCCGAGTAATAATTATCTTGAAGAGATTTATACCAGTTCTAAATTCCTTGCATGGGCTAATGCAAATAAGGTGGGTGTATATATGACATCTGCTGGAACTGATAACGAGCTTTATCTGGGTGAAGGTAGAATTAAGAAAGCGGAAAGCCTTACCTGGGCAAAACGTGTTACGAATAGTGGAACGTATGAAGCGTTTAAGATTAACGAATTCATTGGTATTCTGAATGGTGAAGCGGAAAGTGAAGACTGTGAAGAATTCGTATTGACGAAAGAAGAAATCAACAGTCATATGAATATTCTTATTAACATTAACCAGTGTAATTCCGGAATTAACTTGCCCAGTTTGAATGGTGCATATTTTGCCAGATATTTCCAGAAAGATATGCCTGATACAATTCAGGTGCCGGGTAGAACTTGCCGTGCGGATAGTGAAGATGTTGCAAAGGTTGGAAAAATTGAAAACTGCCCGTGTGTAAATCCTAATCATGGATATGTGAAGCCTTATTCGTATATCTATGTTTGTCTTGATGAATTTGCGCCGGACCAGTTGCATGATATTCACGAAGCTGTGCAGTTTTTCTATCGCGACTATTATATGGCAAAAACGTATGTGAATACTCCGGAACGCGGTTTGAGAAATGATGATAAAGAACCGAAAAATTCCGATAAAGAACCTGAAGATATTGTTGCCGCGTCTTCATATGAATTGAAAGATTTTGAAAGCGTTAACGTTGACCTTCTTGCAATGGTATTGAGTAATAATGAAGGCTTTACCAAAGAATGTATGGACCAGATAATGAACGCAAATGATAAAATCGATGAATACCCGGAAATCTTCAACGAGCATATCGAAGAAAACGAAATCGAATTTTATACAGATATGTATTCCTGCCTCTTCAAGAAATATGAATGTAATATGAGAAACCTTGAACGTTATGCAGAAATGATTAGAACAAAAATTGAAACATTTACAGAAGAATAAGAAATAATTAAAAAATATTTGAAATAGGAATAAAGGATTACTTTACTTTATTCCTATTTTTGTTATATTAGTAATAATATATTAAAACAATATTTGAAAAGAAAGAGTGAACATGAATTTTAATTTTGATTTTGAAAGTGCCTTTAATGCTGCACGTGCTAAAACAAAAAATGCAAGTGCTATTCAGAGTATTGTTTCTTCTGAAGATATTGTTAAAGGCATGAATACTTATTTCCGTTATTATCAGAAGGATATGTGGAAATGTATTGAAGAATCTATTGCTTCTGATAAAGCAGTTGATCACAAATTGATGTTTAAGTCTGGAACCGGTACTGGAAAAACGGAAGTGTTTAAGTTTATCTCTCCTTATATTATTGCTAAGCATAAAGAAGCCGGCAATAAAGAAGGGTTGGTATTCGGATTTGTTTGTCACAGAATTGGATTGAGTCAGGATTTGTCTCGCCGTATTATTCCCACTATTCTGAATAAGTATCGTCAGGATGATAGTGGTTACGGCAGAATTTGGTTTGACCCGAATTATAAAGAAGGCCTTGCCGGTTGTAATCTCCCTAAAGATAAAATCAAATTCTATATTGTCAATTCCGGAAAACCGGTAAAAGAACTTCAGGTATATACTCCGAAACATGTAAAGGATTTTAATACCGAAGAATTGACAGAAGAAATTGAAAAGAATCGTAAGGCAGGTATTCATTCTATGTTTATTTGCCTTTATCAGTCTCTTGCAGAATACGGTAATAAGAATATGAAGAATATTGATTTTGATTTTCTTATCTGCGATGAAATCCATGCATTGAATACAATGGGTGAAACTATTTTCAATAATTGCACCAGACTGTTTGACCGTAGTAAACGCGTTTTCTATTTTTCCGCCACCCTCCAGTTTGATAAAGATGATGAACGCTATCTTGAATGTATTTCTTGTAATTCAAATAAAATCAAAGCTATTAACTCTTAATAAAGAAAGGATAAAATAATATGAGTACTTATAATCTCGAAAATCATGAAGCATTTGAAACCCTTAAGAACTACGGGGTTTTTCAGAATATTGTTAAAAATGTTATGGAACAGAATGGAGTTGCCCGACTGAATTATTGTTTTCAGACGTTTTCTGAATTGCTTTCCGCAGGAAATAATGCACTTGCAGAAAGCCTTTATAAAGCAATTTATTGTGGCAATGGTGAAACATACAGAAACATGCCGGATACTACTAAAGAAGAAATTGAAACTATCAAGAATAAAATCAAGGGTGATATTTTTGAAATCTTCGTTATGTTTGCCTTGCAGTATTTCCAGACAGATTGCGGTGTGGGTGTAGAACAGAAAACATATATGCAGATTACCGATGATGAAGATGCCGGTGTTGACTTTAGAGGAATTGATTACGCCACCAGTAAAAAGGTATTCGGACAGATTAAATACAGAAATCCTTTTGCAACGAACGGAAATGAAATTGCATTTGCCCGTGATAACTTTACTAAACTTTATGGTTTGTCTGGCGCACAGTTTGATTTTAATCCAGCAGAAGATTACCTTATGCTGGTATGTAATACTCCTATCAATAATGCTATGCACTATCGTTTGAAAAATCTTATCGGCTGGACTGGAACTATGACAGACGAACGTCACAAATATATCAAAATCTGTGATAGTAATTATTTCTCTTCTATGATTGGATATAATAATAAGAGATTCTGGGAAACACTTGCAAAAGAATTTGAAATCTAATATAAAAGGTAACATAAACATAATGAAAAATAAAACAATTTATGAATTAAGACGTTTTAAAGGTATGTAGAAAGAAAAAATCACAGAAACGCTTAATGAATTATCTGAAGGTGATTGGATTACTGTATGGAATACTGTTGCATATATGATGGAAGAACAATTCGGATATGCCGGTGAAACAGATAGAAATCCGCACCCATTCATTTATGAGAATAATGAATCCTGTATTGATATGACATTTGAATATCCTTCAGATTTATTGAAGGCATTAAGAGGTTGTACATATTCTGCCTGGCATGACTGGTTTATTTACTGGAATGGAATATTATTTTCTTTTAATAACATGCAAGATATGCTGGAATATTTGGAATTGCCTGATAAATATTTTACAGATAAAGTTTACGAATATGCAAATTTAGATGAAGACAGAATAGGCAAATAAACTAATTGAAAATATTCTACAAGAAGCTATACAAAAGTTTGAGGAATACTTAAACAAAACAAGTGAAACTGAATTGAAGCAATATTTAACTATTCCTAAAATAGAATGGAAAAATCTTTATTTGAATATCTATGGGAAAACGTATGAAGATGAACACATAGAACTTAATTCGGCATATTTGAAAATACTACATGCAGAAGAATTCATAAGAGAAGTTGTATTACATGAATTCACCCACGTGTTAACACTACGAATATTCAAATCTTTTAAACATGATCATTTATTTAAACATGTAAACAAAATACTTGGTGGAACCGGAAATATATCTATAGAAAAATACAAAAAGGAAATATAATATTATGGAAAACGCTATTTTTCAAAATATCATTACTATCGATCGATACGATGCAGACGAATTCTTCAATAAAGTCGGTACAGGCGTTAATGAACTTATTGAACCTACAACAAAAGAAGCAGGACTGAAAAAAATTTCTGAAGCGAAAAAAGCATTTGAAAATTCTGCTAACCGAGGAGAAATCAAAATCATCGAATGGGTAGACGACATCAAAACAAATGACTACTGGGAATTCCTCCTAAAATATAAAGCTATTGGCATGAATAAAATTATGTCATTCAAAATCTGGAGAAACGCAAAGGACTATTGATATATGAAAATTCCATCAACATACGAAGAATTTTTAAATCTAACATTTGACGATTGACGAATATAAAGCTATTTGTACTACAAAACAGCTGAAAGAAGTTGTTACAATGATGTATGCTTTCTATAAAAAAGCAAAAGAAGAAGGTAAGAATAATAATTCAATATTAAATGAAAATAAAGATAATGAACTTTTAAAATTATCCGAATTATTTGGAGTTGAATTAAAATGAAAAACCTGATCAAAAATTATTTAGACATTTAATTTAAATAAAAACAAAGGACTATTGATATATGAAAAATAAATAGACTGCACCACTTAAATGGACATCTGACCTTGATATACCTGTAGCAACCGTCACGGCCATCATGATAATTACATTCATTTGTTATTTGATATTTGGCATATTCTGTATTTATTCTACGTAGAGTAGAAATAAAGAAGTTGATGCAACGATAGAACAGATAAAGAAAACAGATAACGCACAACGAATGTATAAAAATTCGATGTTTTTAGGACTGCTCCAATGTTTGTATATCATAAATCAAGAAGGGTAGAAGGGATGGACAAAGCATAAAGCATGATGAACTGGAAGCTGCAGTTTACTTCTATAATCATTTAATCGATGAAGGATATGATCTTAAAGACATCAAAATAGAAAGCCCATATTTGTAGAAAGATACAAACTCTGGAAAACTTAAACTTAAACCGTTAATGAATAAATAAGGATATTTCAAACATGCATATAACTACATCTATGAAAAATAAAATATATAAATTTATTTATTGCAAAAATAGGAACAGCAATAGCAAAAATAACAGATGCAATAGAAGATGATTTTCTATTTAGAAGATGCCTGTAGAAACTTCATAGAAAGTTCATTCATAAGTATAATCATTCAGAAAATTTAAACGACTAATATAATAAATAAATATAAATAAATTAATATTTAAGGATATTTCAAATATGAATAAAATGAATTATAAATTTATGAAAGCATATAAATCTATTATAAATGAATAGATGAAATAGCAGATACCTGTAGAATCTACAGAAGAAACAGATCTTAAAAAAGCTGAAAATAATTATTCTAATATTAGTAAAAATTATCCATTATTTGCAGTACATTTTAACTCTGTAGACGGCGAATTAACTAGTCAGACTATATATTTCATTCCGAATGAAGCTGCATTTAAAGAATCTATTAAACCGATTGTATAGTGGGCATAGAATAATGGCTAGCCACTTCAAACTGATGAAAAGAATATGCTTTACTATGGAACTCCTGGTGACTTATATGAAGAAATATATTTTATCGAATGTGGTAAAGATGAAGATGGAATAGTCAAGTGTGATGCTAAAGAATTAAATGAATACTCACCGCTTAGAACAAAGTGGAATGAATGATTTAATTATTGATTTGAAAAATAATTAATAATTTTTTAAAGTAAAGTTCTTTTTGAGCTTTACTTTTTCTTTATTCTTGTTATATTATAATATAAGTTAGTTACTTGACTTCAGCTGGACAAGTTGTTAATTGAAGTGACTATATCATGTGATCATAGGTAAACACATGACGAAATAATAAGTAGGGCCGATGCTGATACTATGAATTGGTTGAGGCCGTTTTGCCCGGATGGCGGAATGGCAGACGCGCTAGCTTGAGGTGCTAGTGGGGAAACCCATGGGGGTTCGAGTCCCTCTCCGGGCACCATTAATTTTTTAAAGGAATTGATTTTATGATTCTACTTTACTTGTTAATTATTCTTGGAATATCTGCATTTATTTTTTGTAGTGAATTTCGAAACTTTTTGAAAATTACTGTTTTCTTTTTGTACAACGTATTTACATATGATAACAATAACAAAAATAAGAAATAACATTTATTTTACTTTATTCTTGTTATATTATCTTGAAAGGAATTTGATATGTTTGTAAATTGGTTTAACATGCAGAAGAGAAAATGTGGTGGAATTGAGAACCTCGGTATTCAGAATATTTTTACGCATCTTAAGAATATTGAAAAAGCTACAAATACAGAATTCAAAAACTTTATCACATCTGATACGAAAAACATCGGGATTCTCTTCAATTGGGAATTTATTCTGAATTTCCTTGAAGATAATCTCGATTACAATTATCTTAAAGATGAAGTTATGTTTACTTATTTTTACGATTCTGAAGCAGATAGAAAAGCACTTGATAATAATTTTCTTCTTCATAAATATCGTAGAGAATTCGATTTTAAAATTGAATTCGTAAATATTACTGCATTTACTGAACAAAATAAAGACGTTAAGGTAATTGAAAACGCTATGGCTGGTAAACATTTTGATATTGTATTCTCTAACCCTCCGTATAACAATAATATTGATTTGAAAATTCTTCAGACAGTATTTAATTATGCGGATAAAGCTGTATTTATTCACCCGTCTACATTTCTTCTTGACAAGAAATTCAAAAAGAAACTTTATAATGATGTGCGCAATTCAAATTACCTTGAAAAAGCAATTCTGG
>JAZUQL010000003.1:0-3682 GCA_045605685.1 Lachnospiraceae bacterium | reverse complement strand
GTAAGCGCTCAATAACAGAGTGCCTTTAAATATATTTCGTATCCATGAGATAATGGACTCCATATAACTTTAGAGTTTTTCAAGTTATAGTTTTTCAAGTTTTTCAACTAAAATGGAGGCGATTATCATGGATCAAGTTACTAAAGCCAAAGTTCAGTACAGACGTGAACAATGGAAACAATTAATTATTGAGTGCCAACAAAGCGGTCTTCCTATCCGAACCTGGTGTACACAGCATGGTTTTCGGGAGCAAACGTATTATTATTACCTCAAGAAAATACGCGAGGAAGAACTATCAAAGCTTCCTGTTTCTGCAGTTCCGACCGAGGAAACCACACCGGCTGTATTTAAAAAGCTGGAGGTTCAATCACCAGTTCCGGGAATGCAAGCAGCTGTCATTATTCGACTAAACGGTGCTACGGTTGAAATCAATGAGGGCACCAGTCAGCAGACCATCCAAGCAGTGTTACTCGCACTGCAAAGTGTATGTTAGGCGATATAACGGTTGCTGAGAACATTTATATCGCTTGTGGCTACACCGACATGCGTAAATCAATAGATGGGCTCGCGGCAATCGTACAACAACAGTTTCATCTGGACCCGTTTTCGAATACGCTCTTTATGTTTTGCGGCAGACATAGAAACCGAATGAAAGCACTCCTTTGGGAAGGCGATGGTTTCGTGCTCCTTTATAAGCGACTAGAGAACGGTTCGTTTAAATGGCCACGTGATGAAACAGAAGTCAGACCTATCACATGGCAACAATTCCGCTGGCTTATGGAAGGTCTGCAAATCGAACAAAAGCAATCTATAAAGCCCGCTAAAAAAGGTGATTTCTGTTAGCTTTAAAGTAGCAAAAAGCATTGATTTTACTGGCTTTCGGGCACTTTTTGTGGTATAATTATCTTATCAAAAAGCAAAGGAATTATACCGATTTATGAACGAAAAGGATGCCTATATTCAGCACCTTGAAAACACAATAAAGAACTTAGAGAATCAGGTAAGTAATCTTACCGAGATGGTTCTTTTGCTGCGCAAAGAAAAGTTTGGACCTTCCAGTGAGAAAACCACTGTTCAAATCGAAGGACAGCTTTCTTTATTCAATGAAGCTGAACTCGAAGCGGATCCCAAAGTAAAGGAACCGGTATTCTTCCGAAAAGGTTGTGCTGTAAATCGTAACAAGAAAACGAATCGTGAAGAACTCTTAAAGGACCTCCCTGTCACAGAGATTCCTTGCATGATACATCCTGACGATATGTACTGTGAGCAATGCGGTGGAGCACTTAAAGAGATTGGCTTTGTTAAAGTACGTGATGAACTTCAATATATTCCGGCGCAGATAAAAATCATTCGATACACACAGCAGTCTTGTGAGTGTCCTGCGTGTAAGCACACGGAACATCCTTTTATTCAGAAGGCTGTAGTTCCAAAATCGCTTATGAATCACTCCCTTGCATCTGCCAGTTCAGTGGCACACGTTATGTACCAGAAGTACGTAAACGGCATGCCTCTTTATAGGCAGGAAAAGGATTGGGAACAGCTTGGCATCGGACTTTCCAGAGCAACAATGGCAAACTGGATTATCAGGTGCAGTCAGGACTATTTAAATCCAGTAACCACTCACTTACAAAAGCACCTTTTAAAACGCGATATCATCCATTGTGATGAAACTCCCGTTCAGGTGTTAAAGGAGGAGGGCAAAAAGCCGCAAACGAAATCATATATGTGGCTTTACCGAAGCGGCAATGATGGAAAAGCTCCCATCATTCTGTATGATTACCAACCATCCAGAAATGGTGATCATGCTGCCACTTACCTGAAGGACTTCAAAGGGTACGTCCATTCAGATGGTTACTCCGGTTACAACAAACTGGATGGCATCATAAGATGTGGTTGTTGGGCACATCTTAGACGAAAGTTCGTGGAAGCACTTCCTTCCCGAAGGGACCCTGATGGTCCGCCAACTAGCGCGGAGATTGGCAGACAATACTGCGATAAGCTCTTTCACATAGAAAATGAGCTTAAAAACTTATCTCCGGATGAAAGATACGCTAAGCGTCTTGAATTGGAAAAACCGATTCTTGAGGCTTTTTGGTGTTGGCTTGATTCTCTTAGTACTTTAAAAGGTTCTGCCCTCGGAAAGGCAGTAATTTATGCCCGGAACCAAAAGCAATATATGGAGAATTATCTTCTTGATGGAAGATGTTCTCTTTCCAACAATGCAGCCGAGAATGCTATTCGCCCGTTTACAGTTGGCCGGAAGAACTGGCTTTTTGCAGATACGCCGAAAGGTGCAGATGCCTCTGCTACAGTATATAGTCTTGTTGAGACTGCGAAAGCAAATGGTCTCAACGTTAATAAATATCTTCAATATGTGCTTCAGTACATGTCCGCAACCGATTGGCAAAATAATCCGAAACTTATGGATGAGATTATGCCATGGGATACGGAAGTACAAAGGCGATGCAAGTAGTTGTTATTGGGGATGGAATTATACACCATCCTCTTTTATTTTACTAGGCACTCTGTTATTGAGCGCTTACGAAAAATGATAAAGAAGTACAAAGGCATGCCTTATTTGTATACCTGAAACAGCAGGCGCCGACAGTTCCTAGGTCTGGTCAGCTTCGAAAAGCCTACACATATATCTTAAACCAAGAAGCATACTTAAGAGTATTCCTTGAAGATGGCGATGTTCCTATGGATAACAATGCATCGGAGCGAGCAATCCGTGGGTTCTGTATCGGCAAGAAAAACTGGCAAATGATAGATACCATTCATGGTGCAAAAGCATCTGCAATTATCTATAGCATTGCTGAAACAGCAAAAGCTAATAACCTAAAGCCATATGATTATTTCGAATATTTACTTTCCGAAATACCAAATCATATGGATGATAAGGATAATTCTTTCCTGGAGGATTTATTACCATGGTCGACAAACCTTCCAGAGAGAATTCGAAAACCTAAGTAACCTGGGGCGAGAACATCGCCCCTTAAACTTTAAAGGTACTCTCTATGGAGAGTTTACTATTCTGTGGCTACTACAAGCTATAGGACATTTACCATTTTTGCAATATTGTGAAAGTTGCAGATATAGGAAAAAACATAACAAATTCCTGAACAGCAGAGAAAGTTATGCCATAGTAAATTTTCCCCAACGGCTCTGCCGGTGGCTGTTTTTCTCATTATGCCGTCCCCAAGCGGCATAATGACTTTAATCTGCACTATCTTCGACCCTAGTATTTTTCTAAGAAATTCAGCAAGTAACATTTTGGGGATTTTCCCAACAAGGCTATAAAATTTCATCTTTTTGTAGTGAAGATAGAGAAGATATGCTAAAATTTTAGGTAGTGAAAAACAGTGCTTTGGAGTGTATTAGTTTTTTTAGAGAAGATGGACTGGATTACACAGACCGTTCGGAAGAAATCAATAAACTGGAAGATGAATATGACAAACTGCTATTCTATGCAGACAGCGTGCCGACAAGGATAAAAAATCATTTAGATTAGCTGTTGTATGAGGGCTTTATCAACGGAGCAGTTAAGCCGGATACGGTTAGAGGATTTTACTACCGCAAATGTCTTTGGAATACAAACAATGGAAATAAATAGGGATGGAATAGCGGAAACCAAGACAAAAAGTAGTATCACGATGGAAGATTTTCTGCAGGTACAAAGTAA
>JAZUQL010000002.1:0-5647 GCA_045605685.1 Lachnospiraceae bacterium | reverse complement strand
GCACGAAGCTTCTCTTCCTCTTCAGGACTTAATTCCTGACCACTTGCAATCTTTGCATAAATGGCACTATATTCATTTCCTTCTCTCTCTTGCCGGAGTTGCTCTTGATACAATTGAAGTTGTCGTTCTTCCAAGGTTAATTCCGTTTTGTCTTTTCTTAGTATGGTACCGGATGCTTTCTTTTGTTCCCATTTACAAGTCATCGCCAACATTTTTCCGGTATGATATACGGTCCCAAAACCCATAGTCTACCTCCCTGTATGCTATGTGATAATTCCGTTTATCCATATGTTTTCATTTTGTATATCGGCAAAAAATGCTCGATTGTTAATCCCATCCCTGTGTTTCTTCCACTTAGACTTTTGATGTATCCTAACCGGGTTGGAGAACAAAACAATAATGCTTTCTATCTGACCAGAAAGAAAAACAACACCCCTACCATAATTAAAAATATCCCCATTAGGATAAACAGAAACGTTTCGAAGCCTCCCGGAATCGGGCGGTCTACATAACTCTTTTTCGGATTTTGGGGATTATAGTAAACTGTCATCACACTGTTAATCGGCCATATCCGTTCGGCAACTTCACGAAATCTTGCAATTGCTCCCGTTTTTATATGTAACCATCCTTTTTCATCTTCATACACTTCGGTTTGAGCCGGAATTGGTAAGGATGTGCTTGTTGTCTTTACTCCCGCATATTTCTTCCTTGCCTGATAAGATTTTCCATCGACTTTGTATTCTACAATCGGATACAGGTGTCCGGAACCCGGAAATCTGTGCTTAATAACAACCCCGTTTGTCTTGTGCGTACAGGAATGGATTTTCTTTATTCTGGCAACTTTTATGAGGACGCCTGAGATAATTAAGAGCACGCCGATTCCCCCGATTGTTCCTAATATTGCCCAGGCTGTTTGTAATTTCGTCATTCTTTTGTCCTTTCGATAAAATGATGTATTGGATTTGGATTATGCGAACTCTGCAAGTTGTTGTTTTGGCTGAAACTATTTTGTTTCCGTTTTATTTAAAATCTGCCAATATTTTATCTTATTTGCACATTTTATTTTGGCTTACTGATTTTCTGGTGCCATTACTTACAACTTTTCTCACACGGTCAAAGTATTTATTTCAAATACATCGCATCATATTTTGAGAGAAGGTATACACAATATTGATTCATACTGACCCCTTCTTTCTGAGAGTGTTCTGCCAAAGCTCTATGGAGACTACGCGGTAATCTCAATTTAAATTGTCCCGAATAATCTTCCAGACTGTTCGGCTTATGAATCTCAATTCCCTCCTCAATCGCAGCTTCCAGCCATGCTTTTTTTGCATCCAATGCATTAGCAACAGCACGTTCTATCGTCTCTCCACAAGTAATACATCCCGGCAAATCGGGATAAGAAACCACAAAGCCACCTTCATCCTTATCTTCAACTATTTCCATACGATAGGGCATTTCCATATATTCATTCAGTGTCTTCATCTCTCTTCGCCTCACTTTCTACAATCTGCCTTACCATTTCTACATAGACCTTTTTAATCGGCTCATGTTTCGGTATTGTAATAGGTTGACAGCCTTGCTTTCTGAATGTGTAATGACTGCTTCCTTTTCTCGGTGCATTCATCACATATCCACAACTCTCTAATACCTTTCGCAATTCATCAAATCGAAGGTCCTTTGACAAATTACATATACGTTCTATTAGTTTATTCCATTTGGACATTTTCATGCCTCCTATCTTTATTATATATGGTGTTATATGTGGCGTCAACGCATTTGCATTCTACAATATTTCTTTCTTTACTTTCCCATTCGCATCCATAGTTACTGATAAAATCAACTCATTTTCATTTACATCATAACGTCCACATATTTGTTTTACATTATTTTCCTTTATGTAGATCATTCCCATATCTTCCAGGCGTTCTCCCCGGTAATTTACTTTTCCGTTCACTTCATATCCCTGTGGTTTAAAATACTCATCTATCAAATATTGAAGCCATTCAACATAATAATAGAATTTCTCCCCACCGTTCCATAACAATCTGCCATTTGAGTTAATAATCCATTGGCACCATATTCCCGGATAATTTTCTTCATCATGCCTTTGGGACGAAAATGAATTTATTATTTTAATAAACTCCTTGGTTGGATACGGCGTAATTATAAACTCCCCTTTAAATTTCGTAGTATATCCCATCAAACTTCTCCTCATATATTACTTTTTGCTTCTAAATCATTTATTTTCATTATACGATTTATCGCTGGCAAGTCGTCCTTATCATACAATTTTTCTACCACCAATGCTAATTCTATGGCATTTTCATTTTCTATTATATATACCATTGGTATATTATATGTTATACTATTCCAATGGTATAATCAACATAAATGTGATATAGTTTGCTTATAAATATTAAAAATGGAGATTTTTCAAATGAACACAAACATGTTAGACCGCAAACGCCTTATAAATTGCAGGGAAAAACTCGGCATCACTAAGCAAGAAGCTGCTAGACGTATGCAAATGTCACAGCCCGCTTATTTAAGATATGAATCCGGCGAACGCACTCCATCCATCCATGTTATACAAGTTATGGCTGATGTTCTTGGTACATCAGTTGCTTATCTTACCGGAAAAACCAATAATCCAAATCCGGATAGTTATTTGATTAAATTGAATGCTGAGCCAGAATTATTTCATATGATTGAGAAATATAAGAATTCTGATCTTGAAATGAGAAACAGACTATTATCATATCTTCAAAATTATACAGAAGAAAAATGAGCAGTTGACTGTCAACCTAATTTTGGTAGTGAGACTAATATAGATAATGGCAGATAATCACTTAGATTACCTGCCATATAGAATACTCTGTATTAAATCGCGATTACTCGAACTCTATCGTCGCTACCGGTTTCTTTGTCAATTCATAGCAAACTCTGTTTACAGACGGTACTTCCGCTGTAATTCTATCGGTAATCTTCTCTAGGATATCATAATCAATTCTCTCGATGGTTGCTGTCATAGCGTCTATCGTATTCACGGCACGGATGACAACCATGTATCCCATACTTCTGGCATTGTCTCTAACACCAACTGCTTTGAAATCCGGTACAACCGTAAAGTACTGCCATACCTTCTTATCCAGTCCTGCTTTGGCAAACTCTTCGCGAAGAATTGCATCGGATTCGCGAAGGGCTTCTAAGCGGTCACGTGTGATTGCACCTAAGCAACGCACGCCAAGTCCCGGTCCCGGGAATGGCTGACGATATACCATTTCTGCAGGAAGTCCCAATTCTACACCACACGCACGTACTTCATCTTTGAAGAGCTGTGCTAACGGCTCAACTAATTCAAACTGCAAATCCTCCGGCAATCCACCTACGTTGTGGTGAGATTTTACACATTTTGCAGTCTTAGTTCCGCTCTCGATAATATCCGGATAGATGGTTCCCTGTCCAAGGAAATCAATTCCTTCCAGTTTTCTTGCTTCTTCTTCGAATACGCGAATGAATTCGCCACCGATAATCTTTCTCTTCTGTTCCGGATCTGCAACGTTCTCCAATTTACCTAAGAATCGGTCTGTGGCATCCACGTAAATGAGGTTCGCCTTTAACTGATTCTGAAATACTTCTACTACATTCTCAGATTCATCTTTACGCATCAGTCCATGATTCACATGAACGCATACTAACTGCTGTCCGATTGCTTTCAATAACAAAGCGGCTACTACAGAAGAATCCACTCCACCCGATAATGCAAGAAGCACCTTGCGGTCTCCAACCTGTTTACGAACCAACTCTACCTGATCTTCGATGAAGTTCTTCATGTTCCAGTTCGCTTCCGCCTTACATTCCTCGAATAAAAAGGCTTTCATTGTTGCTTCATCCGGAATTGTCGCAAACTGTTTATCGCATTTTGCGGTTGGATGGTCAATTGCCATCATCGGATAACCGGATTCGTAGATTTCTGCATTCACTTCGACTGCCTCACCATCTACGATGCGATTCTCTCCACCATTTAAAATAATACCTTTCACATTATCAAGTGCCTTCAATTCCTGCAGTGTAATGTCATGTGGATGAATCTCGCTGTATACACCCATATCACGAATCTGACGAGCCACTACGGTATTCTCGGTACTTCCCATATCTAGAATAACAATCATATCCTGTTTCATTGTATCTCTCCTTTTGTCGTATAGTACAAAATATAGGCTTATTATATTACAAATTCTAAAGCGTGGAAAGAGGAAATCTGTGAAAAATCTCTATCACGCTGTAAAAAATTACTTGAATGCTATCATGTTTTCTGCTTAAGTTCCACAAGAACAAGGTTAGAATAGGGATTGGTCTTTGCCAACCCCACATGTGTCACGCGACCGTTCATCACACCAAATTCGTTCTGGAGTACCTCGAAAGCCAATCGCAATTGTTCTTGACTCATCTTTTTTCCTATTGTGGTATGAGGGACCCACTGAAACGGACAATAATATTTGCTAATTGCCTCTACTCCCTCTGCATCCAAAGTCTTAAATACCTGATGCGACATTGAATGTAGATACTCGTTCAATACCGGCATCAGATAAATCACATATGGCAAAAAACAACCAACAGACACCCACTGAATCGTATCCTGATACATGTTGCAAACGGCATTGGCGAAAATGGTTTTTGCCACTTCATCCTCTTGTCCTTCAAATGCCCCGATGGTAATATGCGGTGGAACCTGATTATCTATCATATAAGTATTCCCTGTCTTTTGTGCAACCCGAGTCATGAGATGACGAATGGAAGTATTGGTCTTTTCATCAAAATAAATCGATATCAGATACATATAATCCCCCTTATATCATACAAACGAATAAAAAAATACTCTCTCTCATACACTTATCTTAAAGAATATATATGGTATTTTTATGAAAAAATCAAATTTAAAAATCCTAATTTTTAATCTTCTCCTAAGTCTCGGAGCCGGAGTTCTTGGCACAATTCTATCCGGTGGCACCATGCGACAATACCAATCCATGTACCAACCGCCTCTGGCTCCTCCGGGCTGGCTCTTCCCCATCGTCTGGACCATTCTCTATATCCTTATGGGAATTGCCGCCTATCGAATTTCCCTTACCAACTCGAACGAAAAAGGAGATGCACTCAAATGGTATTTTGCCCAATTGATTGCTAACATTGGATGGCCCGTTCTTTTCTTCCGATTTGAAGCATACTGGATTGCTTTTTTCTGGCTTATTCTTCTGTGGTATCTCATCTATACTACGTTCAAGAAATTCTATGCCATTGACAAAACCGCCGGACTTCTTCTTCTTCCGTATTTGCTGTGGGTTACGTTCGCCGGTTATTTGAATCTTGCAATTGCAATTCACCAGTAAACATAATAAATACCGACGTAAAGCCCAGCGTCTTGCCGCTTCGCGACAATCCACACGCGGGCTGTCACCGCTTGGAAATAAGCATAAAGCCGAGCGCGAACTCGCGTCAAAGTCGCTCGTACGCGGGCTAGCGCCCAATAAATAGGCAAAAAATACGAGGAAGAATGCTAGCGAGAAGCCCAGCGTCTTGCCGTTTCGCGACAATCCACACGCGGGCTAGCGCGGCTTGGAAATAAGCATAAAGCCGAGCGCGA
>JAZUQL010000001.1:0-5769 GCA_045605685.1 Lachnospiraceae bacterium | reverse complement strand
GGACGGGACCTCCCAATATTTCTATCAGTTGGATTCACAGTCAGAATACCTTGTTGAGGTAGTATTAGAAGAAGCATGTCATGTGTCCGGATTGCAGGGTGGGTTTCAAGAAAGGAAACAAGCAGATAATACGCAATCCTATTTTTTGAGAACAACCGGTAGTCAACTGGGCCAAATAAGAGAACTGGCACTTACGTTTATGGGTCCTTCAATTGTGGCAAAGTTAACAGGAGAGGAAAAGGGCGGAAGCATCAGCGTAGTAGAGTCGAACAGTAAGACGGAGTGTGCGAAAACTGTAGGAGCAGGTGAGATTCGATACGCAACAGAGACAGGCAAGAATTATATCATTACTGTTACATGTGAGGAAGGATATACGGTACAGATAGAGACAACAGAAACGTCCGGATTTGTACAAGAGGAAGGGAAAGGTATTTATACTTGCACGACAGACAATGTGAATTATACATTTGAGGCAAATTTTCAGAAAATATCGTGTGATGTGTCCGTCAGTTTAAGCGGCGGAAAGGGAAGTATTTCCTATGTGGATGCAAGCGGTAATACGGCTTCGGGAAAAAAAGAAGATGAGCAGGACAAATCTTGGGATTGGACATTTTCTTACGGCGAAAAATTGTCTTTTACAATTACTCCGGAGGCAGGATACTACGTCGAGACGGTAGAAATTGATGATAAAGAAACGACATTAGAAAAAGGACAAGGAGATTCCTACCTATATGAGATTTCAAAATTAACGAAGAATATAAACATAGAGATTACTTTTGGAAAGAAGGAGATAAAGGAGATAAAAGAGATAGAAAATCTCAAGCAGAATGGTGTTGAGATAAAGTTTCCAAAAACATACAAGAAAATAGATACCTGTGAAAATAAGGTATACTATATTATAAAAAAAGGAAGTGTGACAATTCAAGCACCTGACGGAAGAAGTATCTGTATCAACGAAAACTCAGTGGGGGGAGATAAAGTTTATCAAAAATCGTATGTCATAAATAAAAATATAACAATCAGTACGGTTTCCCTAGATCATGAGGATATCATTCTGCAACTGTCCAAGCCAATCTGTTTTATCATAGATGATGTTGTGCCAGAGGTAGAGGTGGATGAGGATACTTATTGGATTTCCAATACGACAAAAGAGTTGAGTATTACAGGAAAAGCAAGTGATCAATATGGAATAGAAAAAGTTGTATGGGCAACGAATGAATTGGGTGCCCCTGAGAAGGATGGGAACCAAGCAACCTATGATGCGAAGAAGGAAACCTATCGTTTTCAGTTGTCAAAGGAGCAGGGGACGATTCCGGAAGGGGAGACTACATATTATATCTATGCGATCGGAAAGGTGGGAAATATAACAAAAGTAACAACTATGGTTAAATTGGATAACCAAGTACCGACGATAGATAACTTTGATATAGGGGAAGAAGAGTATACATATAATGAATTGGACGAACAATATTATACAGCAAAAAATGAAATTGAAGTAAATTTGGCCGCAACAGATACCGTTTCAAAAGTCAGCAAGGTATTTTTTCTTGTGAATAATGAAACAAATGGTCAAACAGTAATAGAACGTGAATATAATCCAAAGAATTCTTATAAGGTACCACTAGAGGTGGGAAGGAACACCATTAGAGTATATGTGCAGGACGCAGCAGGAAATGAATCAGAGCAGCTAAGTTGGAATGAAGGAAAAACAATTTATTATGATACAGAAAAACCGACAATAAAGATAACGGGATTGTACGGAGAACAGGGTACATACTATATAGGAGGAAGTACAACATTTACAATTGAGGCGAGCCAGAAGACCACAGGAATTGAATCCATTTATGTGAGTATTCAAGATGAGAAAGAAAAGGAGATTCGGTCTATCTTTGTTCAAAATACGTCAAGCACAACCGTTTCTATAACAGAAGCAGATATAAAAAACCATAATAGTTTAAATGTACAACTGATTGTTAATTCATATTCAGGAGTAAAAGAGTATATGGGATGTATTCTTCATATCGACCGAACGGCTCCAACCATAACCATATCCGGAATTCCCTTTTTAGAAAACGAGGACGGAATGTATGCTTATTTTAGTGACCAACCGGTAACGGCTAAGATTATTGCGGTGGATGGAGACAATGGTTCCGGAATCAAGAAGATTACATATGCATGGAAGGATAGTGGAGGAGACATTAAAGAGGAAAGCATAACGCTTACCAATCATGATAAGACGGAGGACATTGTGGTAAATCTGGAACCGGATATAAAGGGATTTCTATATGTAGAGGTAAGCGATAACCTGGATTGGACGAGTGTTTACCAAACACAAGGAATCATCTTAGAAAGTCAAGAGGCACACGATAACAGCAGTTCTATCACCATTAAACCGCAAGGAGAAGAAAATACGAATTCCTTATACGTAGAGGATGTAATACTTGATGTAACGGCAGAGGATACCTATTCCGGTATTAGTGAGATTGAATGGAGCGTAGCAATTCCGGGAGAAGAGATACAGACGGAAAGTCTCGACCTTTTGAGTTCATCCTTGCCGGAAGAGATAAAGAGAACGACAACGGATGAAAATCTCATTACGTCGGCATTATTTGAAATTCCGGTAAGTATCTTGGATAATACGGAAAAAAAGGATATTTTGGTGACTGTAACGCTGACAGACCGTGTAGGTCATACGAAAATAGAAACGTATACACTGAGTATTGATAAAAAGAATCCGGAAGTAAGCGTGAACTTTCAAGGTGCAGATGCAGACACAGAATATACGGATATCTACCGTGGCGAAAGAAAGGCTACATTGAAAGTAATTGAGCAAAATTTTGACGCCCAAGAGGTAGAATGGAACATTATAACCAGTTATGGTTCCAAGGTAGAGATATCGGAATGGACGCATGAAGATGACGTGCATTATGCGACTGTAACATTTAAGACGGATGATACCTATATTTTTTCTATGAGTTGTAAGGACGAAGTAGGAAGAGAAGGAAATCTGGATGAAACCCGATTTGTGATAGATCAGACAAAGCCCGTTATAGAGGTGAGTATGGATGGCAGTGCCGTAAATGGAATCTATTATAATCAGAACCGAACGGCTGTGATACGTGTAACGGACCGTAACTTTATTGCAGAACGAATGCATATTGTGGGAAGTGGCAGACAAGGGGATTATGAATTAGCATTCCCGAAAGTATCGGAATGGAAGGAAGTTGCGGATGGATATGAAGCAACCTTGTATTTTACGGAAGATGGAATGTATGAGTTCTATGTAGAAGGAAAGGATAAAGCGGGAAATATCGGAGAGCGAAAAGAAATTGAGGCTTTTATTATCGACACGGCAAAACCTGAAATAGAGATTATCGGTGTAGAAGATGCATCCGCGAATAACGGGGAAGTAGCACCGATTATTATCATTCAAGATAAAAACTTTCATGAGGGGGAGACCCATATCACATTAAGTGGGGTAAATCACGGAGAAATAGAAGTGGAAGCAAACCGTATGCGCAGCAAAGAAGGTCTTCGAATTGAATTCGAAGACTTCGCAAGAGAGCAGGAGATGGACGATATCTATACTCTTTTGGTAACACAAAAAGACTTAGCGGGGAATACGGCAAGTAAGCAAATCACCTTCTCAGTTAACCGCTTTGGCTCAGTATATACGTTTGGAGAGGAACTGAAACAACTTGCAGGAAATTATGTAAAAGAAGCGGTGGATGTTGTCTTTACCGAAACGAATACAGACCCATTAGAAATGGATACCCTAAAAATAGTGATGACCCGAAACGGAGTACCAAGAGACTTAATCGAGGGAGAAGACTATGAAATCGAGGTAAGTGGAGGTTCCGGCAGATGGTCACAATATACCTATATTATAGATAAAGAGGTATTTGCGGGAGACGGTGTTTACACGGTTCGTGCATATTCTGAGGATAAGGCAGGAAACATTAATCAAAACATAGAAGAAAACAAGCGTGCAGAAATCGGATTTGGAGTGGATGGAACAGCTCCGCTGATTGCAGCCGGAAACCTACAGGAAGGAAAGACCTATAAGGAAGCCGGATATGAAGCACGTGTATCGGTAACGGATAATCTGATGTTATCCAAGATTCGTGTAGAATTAAACGGAGAGGAAATCGATTATCAGCAGGATGGAGATGATATCCTTTTCGAGATACCGGAGTCCAAAGAAAAACAGACGATAGAAATTGTAGCGACAGATGCAGCCGGAAATGAGGAAAGACTGGAAGTAGAGGATGTTTTGGTTAGTACAAACTTCTTTGTACGATTGGCCGGAAATATCCCATTGCTTCTTTGTCTGATAGGAGGAATCGTGTTGCTGGCAGGTGTAGGAACATGTGCTACAATTCGAATACGAAAGAAGAGAATTAATGGCTAGAAAAAAGGAGGATGCAGGGTAAAACCCTTGTAGAGACAGATGAAACGACTGATATGTATGATTATGCTGACAGGCCTGTTTGCGGGAATGTCAACCCTAAGCGGATGTAATAGTTGCAAACAGGAAGAAAATCCAAGCACGGAGACAGAGACGGAAACAGAGGAAACAATCGAAGAACTGATAGGGGAAGGAATTCGCGTCAGAGGTGCATTTGGCGAGGCAGTATCTGTAGAACTGGAATATCTGGAAAACGGAGCGGACTATGAGAATGCAATCACTAAGATAGGAACTTCGGAAGGAATGAACGGACAGGGTGTATTTGCAATTCGTCTTTTAGATAACGAACAAGAGCAGGTGCAACCGGAAGGAAAGGTCGAAATAGAATTGGATCTTTTGGAAAGTCTGCAGGCGAAAGAAGAAGAGACGTATCATTTGTATGGCATGCAGGAAAGCGGAGAATATAGCAGCCTGGAAGCGGAAGTAGAGGAGATGGTTCTTTCCTTTGAAACAGAGTACGTGTCCCTATTTGTTCTTACAAAAATTCAGCCGGTAGTAGAAGAGGAGGCGCCGCAAGTACCACAGCAAGAGGCAGAATCGCAGAGTTCGTCCTCAAAACCAACACCAAGTCCAAGTCCGGACCCGGCACCAAGGCCAGAGCCAGACCCGGCCCCAGACCCTGCCCCGGAGCCAACGCCACCGACCCCAGATCCGGGACCGTGCCCGGTTACAATGTATACACTGTTTGAGACAGAGGATAGTATTTATTTTTATGCGTTTACCCATGAGGATTCGTATCAAGTACAAAATGATGAGATAAAAGAGAGTGCAAGAAACCGGGCAAGCGAAAGGTGGGGAGTATGGTCAGGTGCAAGTTGTAAAGAGCATAAATATTGGGATAACAAGATGATATGTAAGTATGTATATAAACCAAAGAACTCAAATACAAGTTTACAGATAAGTGTTTATGAAACTCTTACCGGACTGAGGGGAAGATATTAACCCTATTTTAAAGATGTGATGTCTAAAAAAGGAGGATGCAGGGTATAACCCTTGGAGAGACAGATGAAACGACTGATATGTATGATTATGCTGACAGGAATGTTTACGGGAATGTTCGTCCTAAGCGGATGTAATAGTTGTAAACAGGAAGAAAATCCAAGCACGGAGACAGAGACGGAAACAGAGGAAGCAATCGAAGAACTGATAGGGGAAGGAATTCGCGTCAGAGGTGCATTTGGCGAGGCAGTATCTGTAGAACTGGAATATCTGGAAAACGGAGCGGACTATGAGAATGCAATCACTAAGATAGGAACTTCGGAAGGAATGACCGGACAGGGGGTATTTGCAATTCGTCTTTT